>JAPKAY010000128.1 GCA_028825045.1 Halioglobus sp. | reverse complement strand
CTGCGTCTGGGCGATTTTCCCAGTCCTAAAAAAATTTCAACCAACGGGTTCAACCCTATTTCGAAGCCAAATTGTTGAGCTAAAAGTGCGTCTCAGGTACGCATCGCGCCGGGCGGGCAGTAATTTCCGGCCCAGTGCATACACTTTTTCATCGCGGTATCCGGATACCGGTAGGATGCTTCGCAACAACAGATACACTCTGACAGTCACGACATGCAGCATATCGATTTTCGCAGGAGCATCCGTATATTGATTGGGGATGCCATCTCCATCCCTATCTATGCCAAACTCGAACTGCATATCTTCGACGCCCTCCACCAGGCATCGCGAGGTCATTGCATCGCCAGCCAAGGTCTTCATACATAAGCTGGGAATTTCGGCGCTTTTTTGGCTCGCTTCTGAATAACGGCGAACAAAGAAAATACGCGTAACTGCTTTCCAATAACTCAATGAACGCAGCGCTCGCGATGAATCAAGTAGATCATTTGCAGACAACTTTTCCCAGGTGGGCTCACGACCCGACATCACTTGCAGATACCAATTCTCGGTTGGGGAAACTGTAAGATTGAGTGCCGGGATACCATCGCGCAAACTTGCCTGCGCTGCGGTTCGCTTCAATGCAATCAGGTCAGTATTGGGCACGATGGACGTCCCATCGAGACAGATCAAAACCGTATGGTGTGAAGTAACCACTGCCGAGCCACCGGCGTGGTTACTCACCAGCTCCAATGGATTAGTAGTGTCCAAAACCCAGTCGCGGTCAGTGCAATCTCCACGCACAGTGCCGGGCGGAACAGCAGTCAGCAGCGGCACACCGCCACGAAATCCCGTCATACTCAATTCCCTGGACAGCAGACGCATAGCGTAGCGGCCATTTTCCTGTATGCGCGCCATTTGATCCTCATAATAGTGGCTACGCTTAGCCGTCAGATAGGCGCTCACCATGCCGCCACTTAGGACAATTCCCAGCAACATCGAGACCATGAGCTCGACTAGAGTCACGCCTCTGTGGGAATTCCAGTCAATCTGATGAGCGCGGTAGTACATACTCAACGTGCAGCGATGTAAGTAGTCAGAGAAAGCTGACGACGCCGCAAGCTCTTATCGTCATCGCCACAGATGGGCACAGGTTCGCGCTTTACGGTCGCCGCACCTAACCAACTTATGGACACAGTGACGTGTCCTTGATCAGTCGCAATACAGGCCCGTGGCGATATAAGGCCTCCAGCACTCGCATCAGTGTAGCGCTCCGACTCACCCAACAGGGCAGATTCCCACTGCCACAGATCAAAGACTGCCAGCTCCTCCGCAACACAGGGCAAGAGTGTGCAGTCAACCTCAGGAGCGGGCAGGCGGCGAGCCGAATCCCCGACAGTAGTGCTCCGATAAGCCTCCATCTGGCCCGGGTTTGCGTGCATGCGCTCCAGGATATCCCGGGCCAACTGCGTCGCCACCGAACGCCGGGCCGCTTCGTGCGCTGCCTTCTTGGCCGCCAACTGCACCGATAATAGACCAGCGATGGCGGTAGAGAATATGAGTAACGCAATCATGAACTCAAGCATGCCAACACCAGATGCGCTGCGATCGAAGTAGTGCTGCCGGGCTCGTTCGCGCACTGATGCGGTGGAGCAATCTGTGTAGACGTCAATCATGAGACCGGGCATTCACCCCACTCCTTGACTAACCTGGCCCTGCCAACAATATTGATAACGACGCTAAGTGATTGTGCCAGCGCATGCTGCGGTGGACAAATTAACAAAGTACGGTTGCTGTGGGATGAACCGTCAGGCAAAAAATTGATCAATTCAAAGGCTGCCCGAGTTCCTTTGCGATTAGTCAGCTGATAACCCCGAGGCAAACCCTCAAATACCTGGAGCACCTGATCAGAATCAACATCAATGACTTTGTCCTTATCGACATTGGAAAATACGATCCAACCCTCGGCGTAAGTGCCCGTACATACGGCCTCGCCTGTTAGTGCCATAGCGGAGGGACAAATACTGACGGGGGAATTTCTCATCACTGCCTGGCTGCGCGCAAGATTGATGGTTCCCAACAGCCTGCTGGCTTGCTGATGTAGCTGGTTACCGTGCAGCAGCTTGCTGAACATCGGAGTAGCAACCGAAAGAGTGACGACAAGCACAACCAGCACAGTCAAGAGCTCAATAAGGGTAAATCCTTTCAGTGTTCTACGCGGAAAAATCCCAACCACAGTAATCCCCCCTTGGCAGACAAGAGCATAGGTGGTGAGAATAAAGTTACCAGCGAATGACTTATTTTGAGGGAAAAGGGCGTCTTTAGATGTCCATACGCAAATAGAGGGGTAGAGGGGTAGAGGGGTAGAGGGGTAGAGGGGTAGAGGGGTAGAGGG
>JAPKAY010000127.1 GCA_028825045.1 Halioglobus sp. | reverse complement strand
AACAGTCGAGTCCGGTCTGTTTTGACTAAAACAGACCGATTTGTTTGTCCGTCAGCGAGCGAAAAGAGCTGCCTACAAAGCACAGAATACCATCGGCCACGGGCGCTAACTGCCTATCGACATAGTGTTGATAATCCAGTTGTGCGAGTGGCTTTGCAGCAGGCTCAGGGCCACTAGTGGTAATAACATACTCCACCCAATTGCCACGAGAAGGTACAGGCAAACCGCGTTCAGCGAACAATCGGGCTGCTTGCACATGAGGCGGTACGTTACGCTGGTAATCCTCTAGCTTACGGCGCAAACGCTTGCGATAAATCAGTTGATGGTTTTCCTCTCCAGCCAAAACTCTGGTCGTCAGTTCTTTCACATAATCGGCATATGCCTCCTGCTTGAAAATACGCCGGTAAAGTTCTTCCTGAAAATCTCTCGCCAGACGTGTCCAGTCGGTACGTACGTTCTCTAGACCCTTGAACACCAGTTGGTCGCCTTTATCCCCCGCCACCACACCGGCATAGCGTTTTTTGCTCCCTTTGTCCGACCCCCGAATAGTCGGCATGAGAAAACGCTTGAAGTGGGTTTCAAATTGCAGCTCCAGCACACTCTTTAGATCGAACTCATCTCGAATTTTCTCGTCCCACCAGATATTGAGATCACGCTCCAGTCGCTGGCCAGCCTCCACCGCCTGCGCATCGGTATGAGCGTCCTGAATCCACACAAATACCGAGTCAGTGTCCCCGTAAATCACCCGATGTCCTGCAGCCTCGATATAGTCTCGCGTGCGACCCAGGATCTGATGTCCACGACGCGTGATAGAACTCGCCAGCCGCGCGTCAAAAAATCGGCATCCGGGCGTTCCGAGTACGCCGTAGAAACTGTTCATGATGATTTTAATGGCCTGCGACAATGGCTCATTGTGGCTAGCCCGAGCCTCATCACGCTGCAACCATAGCTGCTGTATCAAGGCTGGCAGTATATGTCCCTCGCGAACAAAATGTGCGTCCAGAAAGCCCGGCACCGTCTGCTGCAAAGACAGCTGGTCAGACACACCCAGTGCGAGACCCAGCGGGTCAATGCAGAAAGTACGAATAATACTGGGGTACAGGCTTTTGAAATCCAGCACCAGGACATGATTATAAATGCCGGGCGTGGAATCCAGTACGAAACCCCCAGGGCTAGCAATGTGCTCACTGCTGGCGTTGGGCGCCACATACCCTTCCCTGTGCAGTCGAGGTAGATAGAGATTATCAAAAGACGCGACCGAGCCGCCCATTCTATCCATGTTAAGGCCGGTCATAATGCTGCGCGCCACAGCAAAATCCAGTATCGCTGTGGCAGCGAAAATATCCGACACCAACTCGCAGTCCTTAAGATTGTATCTGGCTAGGCTGGTTTTATCTCGGTGAAACTGACGGGTGATTTTTGCGCCGCGATCATTTCCATGTAGCCTCTTTCCATCCCCCAGTAATTGGCGCGCGACAGTTTCCAGCGAAAAGCTTTCAAATCGATAGAACGCGGCGCGTAGCAACTCAATGCAATCCAGTATCACCCGCCCGGGAAACTGGACAGTGTAGCGCTCTCCATCCTCATCCAATTCACGCCAATAGCCGGGACGGCGCTCTCTTCCAAGCAGCAGCCGTCGGCCCAAATGATCTGCTAGGCGCTGCAAATATCGAGTGTCAAAGTTCACCACATTCCAGCCGATCAACACATCAGGATCATAATTAGCCACCCAATCGCTAAAGGCCAGCAACACCGCTTCCTGCGTTGCACACGGAACGATATATGCCTGTTGCGCCCCCTCCCCCAACATAAAGACCTGACGCACTTCACCCTGAGCAGACTTGCCGTGGACGGCAATGGAATAAAGTTGCAGGCCCTCCATCGCAGTTTCAATAGCAAAAGAAACGACCTTTAAGGCTGGCAGGTATTCACAGGCCTTGACCGTCGGGTCCACCAGCAAGAGGTACTGGCCCCGTCGACGCGGCGCCCCGTACAAAACGGCTGAGCCCGCCACGAAGCGCTCCATCAGGAACCGGTCTGCCGGATTAATGTCTGCTTCCAGCGGGTCCAACCCCCCAGCGCGCAGCTCATCCGCGGCACGGCGCGCCTGACGATATTGCCTGAAGTAAAGTCCTACGACAGGCTCCATAGAGAAACTGCGCAGCGGCACTGGCTTGATCTCCAGAGTAGGCATATCACCCAGTATCTTCCGCGCTTGAGGCAACGCACTTTCGACCAGAAAGAACACACTCTGTTCGTGACGGACCAGCGCACACAGCGGCCCCTGCGCAGTGCTGAACCAGAATTCAAGCTCGACTCCCTCTCGCGTGTCCCGCCAATTGCGCGTCAGGAGAAACCCCTCAAATGTCTGTGCCGTCAAATTACACCCTCAGTTTCAGTGT
>JAPKAY010000029.1 GCA_028825045.1 Halioglobus sp. | reverse complement strand
GATGTTTATGACGGACGGCGAAACGAGATTCTAGATCAACGCGCTGTGGTGAAGGTCAGGACGATGACGAAGCGAAAAGTACACAACCTGCGATCAGCAGGCTAGAATGGAGAAGTGACTGGCAGAAAAGTGGCTCTTAGAAAACGGGCTGATTGGTCCCAAATGGTCTGACGACGTACACAAGTACGTAAGCAGGGGCATTAGGCTTTGTCTGGGACATTCGCTGCCAGGTCCGAAGCGGCAGCCCGGGCAAAGCAGCAGGAAGTCATCATTGAGAAGGGTGGCGCAGTGCGTCTTCGGAGAATCACACCCTGACCAATCAGACTTTATTAAAGCCATTCATTGTGCAGGTACAGCTCAGCGGCGGAACACTCTCCGCGCAGGCCGTCCAGTACGATACGAGCCTTTTCTTCGGTGGAGAACTTGCATCGCGTCCTGCATGCCGAGGTGAGCTGCAAAAGTCACCAAAAAAACAAGCAGGAGCGTGAAACCAAGGATCGTGTTTCACAGAGCCCGAATCATTGACGTGTAAAAATTGTTTGGAGGGTAGGGCAGCCCTGGGCTGGTGCTGCCAACAACTGTGGGTATCGAAGCAGTGCCGAGAGTCTTCAGGCAGTGCTCTGCCATAGAGGGGCTTGCAGGTTTCGCAAGCCCCGACCCGTCCCCATATTGCGTGCCTGTCTTATCTTGCTAGAATGTCCTCTACCGGGCCGCCAATCAGAAGCCCCGTGACCTCATTGGGAGAGTGTTTGTTGTCAAAATTTGGACGCATTATCGGATTAACGGTCGCTCTGGCGATGTTTTCTCTCAGCGTATTTTTTTATGTTAAAACCAGTGACTGGTTGGCGGGTGTATTTGCGTTGGGCAGCCTAGCGTACTTCCTGTTTTTCTACTTCGTATATCGAGGAAAAAACCATTGATGCAAATGTTGTTTCTTAAAGTTGCATTCTTTTTGCTCGGACTGATTCTGTTTACGAGCTGCGCCAGTATTACTGCCGATATTGATCCCCCTAAAGTGAGCTTGGAGAGTTTTCGAAGCCTGCCTTCTGAAGGCGGGGCTCCGCGCTTCGAGATCAAGCTTCGAGTTATCAACCCCAATAAGGAGGCACTGGATATCGTCGGCATCAGCTACAGCATAGCGCTGTTGGACAAGGAGTTGATCAGCGGTGTTACCAGCGAGGTGCCTCGCATAGCGGGTTATAGTGAAGGTGTAGTTACCCTGGGTGCGAGGTTACAGTTGTTTGAAGTGCTTCGTCTTCTGGCGAGTGTAGGCACCAGCGCCAGTCAAGAGCTGGCGTATCGGTTCTCGGCAAAAATAGACTTTAGTGGATTTGTGCCGACTCAGCGGGTCGAAGAAACAGGAGAAATTACGCTCAATTAGTGCGTGGAGGGGCCTCGTTAAATTATGCGATTCATCCCCAGGTGGCATGAGAGAAGATCACCAGAATAATGACCGGGCACACGAATTTCACATACCATGGCCAGACTTTCCAGAATAGGCCTTCAACCGCGCTGGGATCGTTTTTACGAAGTTCCCGCAGCAGCGAATCTCTGCGCCAAACCCAACCGGCATAGACGCACATCATCAGGCCAAGCAGTGGCTGGCTGTAACGGGTGGTGATGGTAATAACCAGGCCAAACAGACTCTCGAAATTCAGTAGGATAATGACGCTACCGAGGGCAATCAGGCTGCCAATAATCAGGACGGCGTTGCGTCGCTTCGTGCCGTGTTCTTCAATTGCATAGGCGACAGGAACTTCCAGCATGGAAATCGCTGACGTAAGTGCCGCAATACTCATAAGGAAAAAAAACGTAATGGAGCCTAGTACTCCTGCGATGCCCATTGTCGCAAAGAGCTCGGGTAGGACGGTAAAGATCAAAGTGTCCTCGGAGATTAGAGCGCCGGTTTCGGCAAATATCTCTACACCGTTATGCAGCGCAACGTACATGGCGGGCAATACCAAGAAACCCGCAAGTACCGCGATTGAGACGTCTACAAACGTTACCAGACCACCGACAATGGGTAGATTTTCGTCGTCTTTAAGGTAGGAGCCATAAATCAACATTGTTCCCACGCCCAGTGAAAGCGAGAAAAAAGCGGAACCGAGTGCGGCGATGACAAGTTGTGGCGTAAGTGCGCTGCTAAAGTTCGGCAGCAGGTACACTTTTAGACCTTCACTTGCACCTTCCAGGGTCAGAACATAACCAACTAGAGCCACCAGCATGATCAATAGGGTGGGCATTAATCGTTGTGACCACTGTTCAATCCCCGCTCGCACACCTGCAGTGATGATGGCCATAGTAAGCGCCATGAATGCAAGCATGAACAATACATTGCGCCACCACCCGAAGGTCATCAGCCAGCGACTCAAGTCCGTTAAACCTACAAGGTCCGCAACCGAAGAAAAACAGAAGGCCATCATCCAGCCAGCAACTATCGCGTAAAACGTTAGGATAAGGCTGGCAACAACGAACCCGGCTATACCGCCTAGTGCGCCGATATTCCCGATTAAACGGGTGGGCGAAATTTGGCGTAGTGCAGACACGGCATTGGCGTGAGCGTGCCGACCAATAACGAGTTCGGCCATCAGAACCGGATACGCCAGGACGAAGGCAAGAAAGAGATACACGAGCAAAAAGGCAGCACCGCCATTACTGGCAGCCTGAGTCGGAAAACCCCAGATGTTACCCAGTCCCACCGCACTGCCTGACGCGGCCATTACAAAACCAAAGCGGGAACCAAACTCCCCTCTAGACGATGCCATGAAAAGACCCTGATCCGTGTGTTGTTTACAAGGCACTATATCACGAGATGGGGGGGCTCCTAGAGCGTCCAAGGGAGAGGGCGGTGGAGGAAATCGACGAGTGTTGGGGTTGTTTTAAGCTGAGGTTTTTGTGCTATTATTTCGCCCCTTTCTGTAGCGCAGAAAATGCCATTATGGTGGTGGTGCCTTTTGGTGTCGGTGTTCGTTCCCTGGGCCATTTTTTAGTGCTATTGCAGAAAGGTTCGGCTGGACACTCAGCAAGAAGTGCACTGTTTCTAGGCGATTGTTATGCGAGTGTGGTGGAATTGGTATACACATCAGACTTAAAATCTGACGGCTTAACAGCTATGCGGGTTCAAGTCCCGCCACTCGCACCAATAATATTTTATACATAAAGCCTATTTTCTACACCCTCGGATTCTCCAAAAAATCGTATTTCTGCGAAATCTCGCAGTGCACATTGGGTGCACATATTAGAAAATTCCACGCACGCGTCAAATTAGTACACTCCCCGTATGGGTGATCTCGAAAAACAGGTAAGGCGTTCTGCTCTGAAGCTAGTGGCGGCTGGTATGGCCCTCGGTTTTGTGATGGGCCTGGGGGTCGGGGTAACGATCGCCTGCGGGAATTAATGGGGACGCCTTCCCGGCGAATAGAGGCAAGACTAACCCGCTTCACCGGGTGTCTCAGGTGTTGCTCTGGTTGGTGGTACCATGCACAACCTCGGACTCCGTCGGTCGAGCACGCATGTTGGCGGTGTGTCGAAAGAGGTCTGGCGCGCGAACTGGCCCGGTGTTTTTCCAGGCAAGCCGCATTCAGACACCGGCACATTGGAACAGTGATGCAGATTTTCGAAAGAAATACTTTGCGCCGTTACATGCAGCTCGCTGTGCTGATTCTTGCGGGCGGTGCCATCTATCCGCTGGTTTATCTGCGACAGAACTTTGAAGTCTCGATTCTAGAGTCATTCGACATCACGATCACTCAGCTTGGCCAATGCTATGCAATGCTCGGCGTTATTTTCGTCGTTACCTATTTGCCCAGTGGCTGGCTTGCGGACAAGATATTGCCCAGATGGCTGGTCGCTTTTTCGCTCGCTGCAACCGGATTGCTGGGACTCTGGTTCTCAACCATGCCGTCTTTTGAAAGCCTGCTGGTTATCTTTGCCGGTTGGGGTATCGCAACAGGCCTGACATTTTGGGCCGCCTTGATCAAGGGCGTTGCGGTGCTGGCAAGACGCGACGAGCAGGGCCGGTTTTTCGGTTTACTGGATGGAGGTCGGGGGTTGGTTGAGGCCATCCTTGCGACGATTGCCGTCGCCTGGTTTGCCTATTCAATTGATACGTTGGGTCAATCGACGAGCGACGCGTTATTGAAGGTCATTTATCTGTACGTTGGCTACGCCCTGATATTGGCGCTTCTTATTCTTTTCATTATCGATGATGTCAAAGATGAATCCTCCTCAGCGGAGACCGATGCCAAGGCCCCCTCGTTACTGGCGGACCTTCGTCTTATCTTCGGGAAGACGGAGGTCTGGCTGGCTGCTTTTTGTATATTGACCGGCTACCAACTGTTTTGGGCGACGTATTCGTTCTCTGGGTATATGCAGCAGAGCTACGGTCTGACCGCTGTGGCAGTCGGCTCGATAACAGTCGCGAAACTGTGGATGCGACCCATTGGTGCCGTTGCCGCAGGATTTATTGGGGATCGCTTCAACAGAGAAAAGGTACTGGCTTTTCTGATGCTTTCGGGAACTGTCGCACTGGCCGGTTTGATAGTGCTGCCGCTTTCCGCAAGCACAGGCATGTTATTAGCCGTCGTGCTGTTCATCGGCTTGGCGACGTACGCGGTTCGAGGGATATTTTGGGCCACGCTAGATAGCTGTGAGATTCCCGTTCGGATCAAGGGCCTGGCGATTGGTGCAATCTCCCTTATTGGGTACTCCCCGGATGTCTATTTACCGCTAATCAACGGTTTTTTACTCGAAAAATATCCTGGCAAACCCGGCTATAGCATTTACTTTGCCGGCATTGTATTCATGGGGCTTCTGGGTACGTTGGCAGCCTGGCGATTGAATGTCATCGTGTCGAAGAGGGAATCATAAAAAGGTCATTACGCAATCTTTCGCAGGTGGACGCAGTTACCATCCATTAAATTATCAGGTTTAGTGCAAAATTCCTGTCCAGTAGTGGGACATTATCCACAACATGAACGGCACCGTGACGATAGACATCATACTAGTCATTAAGATGGAGGCGCCGGTATTTTTTTCGTAGATACGATAGTGCCTGGCCAATACATAAGTGGTAGGACCTACCGGCACTGCGCTTACTAGCATCAAGGTGGCCGCGTAAAACATTGAAAACTGAATATAATGTGCAATAAATATGGTGAATAAGGGCTTGAAAATAACACATATAATAGCCACGAATGTGATTTCGCCCAGGCCTTCGGAAAGCTTTACATCTCCGAGCTGAACGCCGATTAATACTAATGCGGTGCCGATGGTGGCGTCGCCTAAATAGTGCAAAAAAGTGTCAAAAAAGTGTCAAAAAACAACGGAGTTTTTATCTGCGTTAACGTAAAAAAAACCTAAAAAAGCACTCAACACAAGAGGGTTCTTCAGGGTGTTGACAAGCGCACTTGTAATCGCCTCTGTGAGGCTGCCTGTCCTTTTCGTAGAGCTTTCAATAGCGAAAGTAATCAGTGGGACATAGATTAAAATGACTATGATAATGATAATGGTGACCGTGACCGCAATGATGGCCTTGTGACCAAAGATGTGAAGTAATATGGGTAGGCTGACTAAGGCGCTATTCGACACAGTGGTGCAAACGGCTGGGAAGATCGAATCGACAGTGCTTCTGCGCAAGATTGTTTTAAATACAACAAAAACGCCTGCCAATACAAGCAACGTAACTGCTGTATAGGCAAGAATAAACTTGACCTCCAAGACCTCTTTAAAAGGAGTGGTGGCTACGGCTAGGAAAATCAGTGCCGGCATGGCCCCATTAAACAAAAAGCGCTGTAGACCCTCGCCGTTTCTTTGAGTAGTAAAATACTACCGATATAGTTCATCACAGCGTTTAAGCTCAACGGCTATCCAGCACGCATGACTGAAAGTGCAAAAGGGAGACCGGGATGTGGACGCCGCTGTACTGAAGCAGCAACTGCAGATTAAATAGGAAGTGAGCGGGTCAAAATACAGTCGTAAAGCAACGAAAGTAGGATTGAGCAGCCAGGTTAAGGCCGCCGAAGGTGCTGAGTACAATGACAGACTTCGCCGGGGACGAAGTCTGTCATTTGAAAGAGTTACTGTGAGGCGGGCATCATTACGGTGTCGATGACATGAACGACACCATTAGAAGCGTCAAGATCAGTGATAAGCACCTTGGCTCCATCGATAGTTACACCTTCTTCTGTCACGATTACTGCCGCTGTTCCGCCCTGTAAGGTGGTTACCTCTGTGAGGCCCACTACCTCTGCGGCAGATACATCACCGGCAACCACGTGGTAGGTGAGGATGGCAACCAGCTTGTCCTTGTTTTCAGGCAATAGCAGCATCTCTACTGTCCCATCTGGCAACTTGGCAAACGCCTCGTTGGTCGGCGCAAAGACCGTATATGGCCCTTCACTGGACAACACATCGACCAAATCGGCAGCCTGAACTGCAGCCACCAGGGTTGTGAAGTCTTCATTACCGGCAGCGACTTCCACGATATTGGGCTTTTTCGTCGCTTCATCACCTTCGTGGTGAGCAGCATTGACAAAAGCTGCGCCCGCCAGGAAGCCGAACAAAGCAATTGAAGTTAAAAATTTTACGGCAATCTTCATCTCTATATCCTCTCAATTTAGTTAGCTGTACATGCCACAGTTACGTCATGGCTTATAACTGTACGCCGGCGCTACCCAGTTGGACCACTGGACGCTACTGTATTGAAGCAATGGTGTATGGAGATGTTAATTGCCCATGCTGTAAATCGGGTCAAATTACATTTTTTGAATCACAAACGTGGCCTGGTCCGATTGTATAGTGGTCTGTCCCCGGTCATTCGCGTATGAGCGGGTGATGCCAGCAACGGAATCCCCCGCCTTGCCAATGGATCCCATCAATGGGCGTCGTGATGACCTCGGTGCCCTCGGCTCTCAACGCCTCGGCCAGTTCGGGCATGTCCTCACCAACGAGCATCGTCTTGTCATCGAGGACGAGACCATTGCAACCGAGCTTCTCTTCAGCGTCTTCTACCGAGACATCGATCAGCCTCCAGCCTCGCAGGAAGTCGGGGATTCCATTTACGAACGCCTCTCGACAGATGACTGCCAGCCCCGCGCGCGGTGTGGCAAGGACACAATCAAGATGCAGAAAATGGTTGTTGAGGGGAACCTCGTGGACTCGATAATCGTTTCCGAGGAACTCCTGTAACCAGTGAATGCCAGCCTTGTTCGAGGCGTTGCCTGTAATCCCTACGTAGATGTCAGGCCCAAGCAGGAAAACATCGCCGCCTTCCAGAAATGGCCCCGGTCCATAACAGCCATCTTCGTCGGCCGGGAATGGTTCAGGTTGTGGCATGGAGACCATTATCGCGCTGCTGTTGGAAACTCGCTCCCCAATTGTACGCCTAACCGCGAATCGCTCTTTGCGACGATTGGGTTCATACATGGCGGTTTCGATCACTTTGTCGCCAATGACTAGCAACGGATCACGTGGAAACGTCTGAAAGACGGAATCATTCATAGTGGCGAGAAACGCTTCTTCGGAGGGGAGGTGCTTCTTGACTTGGTGGACAACGATACTACGCCCTTCCAGTATCTTGATGATCGCGTCGACCTGGGCGACAAATTTTTCGTTCAACGCCGGATCAAACTCGGCGAGTCTCTTACCGGCGTTTTTTTCGATTATTTGGATCGACTCCTGCGGCAAGAAATTTCTGGGAGCCTTCGCAAGCTTGCTGGGCAAACGAACATTGGGAACTCCGACCAGGACTTCCTTTAGCGCACCCCATTCGTAGTTTACCCCGATGGGCCTGTTGGACATGCTCATTCTCCGGCAGTCTACTCGAGACGAATGGCAAGTATAGAATAAATGAATTATGTGGTGTGAGTAGATTTCCTCATGATGGCATTTGCGAGCCGCGACAATTTTTTAACGTGGAAATGCCGGGACAGACTGAGTTAATCGACAGGTTTTCTTGCGGTTGGACGAACAGAAGCCGCGCTCTAATCAACAGATTCTCCCCGGTCTGTTTACTTTAAAAACACACGGAAACAGCTCCAGCTGTTTGCAGTGGAGCGTTAGTGTTAACAAGATTATTCGGTTTTAAGCGTACGAAAAATAACGTGAACGTAATCAACGGCCGCCACTGAAGCGCGGGTCGGCAGAGACTTCTGCGTACCCTGTTCAAAAGTGAGCGAAAAAAGCCCAGGCACCGCTAACCCTTTACTCCGCCTGCGCTTGAGAGGCTGCTGGGTTAACGGTGCGACATCGCTAGTCGTAAAAGGGGCGTTGCCAGCCTCCCCAGAGTCCCCAGTTCATAGCAGCATTTTGCTGCGCCATGCTGATATCCGCTGCTGCCATGCGGTTCTGATTCGCAGCCTCCTGTCGCAGACTGATGCGTTGGTACCTTTGGTAGTCCACCTCGGAGCCGGCGTAGATGCACTTGCAGCTGGTTGCGTCGGCGTAGACATAAACCAGATTGCCATCTTTGCGAGAGGGAAGCAGCTTTCGCTGTTCCAAGGTTTTAACGTGTTCAAGACGCGCAGGCGTATCCGCCAGCTGCATCTGAAATCCTGCCGCCGCCAGCTGCCGCTCGGTACTGATAGCGTTGCTGTTTTCGATAGAGCTGCAGCCAGCAAAGAATATTGCCATCACTGCGATTAGGACAAAGTTTTTCATAACGCACTCCGGTAAGTATATTAAATAACCGATGGGATTCTGTCACGACTGCTGGATGATGTCTTGCTTTTCCTGAGTGTATTAAAGAGTCCGAAATCCTTTTTACTCATGCAGAAGCCTGAGTAGGGGGCCGCACGAGGCGTTTTTGGGGCATTATGGGGAAAGGGCGTTGACCCCTTTAACCCTTGTTTCCAGAGATATGAATAACCAACGGATACCAAGCGTAACGGACTGATGACTTGCATAAAAATGCCATGCAATCCCCAAAATCAGTCAAGCAGGGGCTAACTGGCGAATGAAAACGCACCATTGCAAAGTTGCGCCGGCTATATTGAGTCTTCTGCTTTTGCCTTGTAACTCAGACGTGTCCCTATTTGGGAAACAGCAGTGTGAGCGCGTAACGCACTTGCCAGTCGGGGCCTCCTGAAGGCGCAGTAACATACACCCCGGTACCAATTTGATTACTAACCATCTGACTTCCCCACTTGGAAACCTTGCTGTATGCAAGGTTGATGGGCACGGTCCAATCATGAGCGATCCAGTTATAGGTGCTTTCGGTATTGAGAGCCAATGTTCTGCCTTCACCAAGACCTTTGGTCAGAAATGGCTGCAGGTACATTGCGCTGATATCGGCGGGGCCGCTTGTATCCCATAACTGGTTAACCAGGAATCCGTAGGTCCAGGGACCCGTTTGTTTCAAAGCAACAATGGTGGGTCCGAATGCCCAGGTATCGGCGCCAAGATTATCCGTATCGGTCGGGAGCAACCCGGCGGCCCCAACGCCCCAGACCAGCCCCGAGGCGGTTGGCGCCTTTGGCGAAAACCAGGCACTTTGCAGGATGTCACCAAGGCCAAATTGATCTCCACCGGGTCGAATATTACTCTGCTGGATGATCGGGACAATGGTTCGGGAGATTAGGTTCCAGTCTTCGGATATGGAAATAGGTACCACTGGCTGAATATTTAACAGGTTCCTATCACCATCATCACCGTACTCGCGTGAGTAGTTGTATTGAAAGGGAACGCTGATCAGTGCTGCAATGGGGTTAGAAAGCTGGCTGGCCAGTTCATCGACATTACTTTCTGCTGCTGTCACACCGCTGATTCCCAGGAGAAAAGCGGCGGTTGCAGGGACTATCAGGGTTCTGCTATTCACTTAGCATCCACATTCACTAACAACGGTATGCCCATATTTTCTTCCATTTTTGTAATATTTTTTAACGTTACGCTTTCCACTGTTTGAGGCTCCTGACCATCTATCTCTTGTAGTTTATTTGCTGTAAGTAATCAGTGCAAACCTTGTGTCGGATTTATTTACACACGGAAAAGACCACGCCTTAAAAGCTCAATCAGGACGGGTACCGGTGAAAAGACCTGTCGGTAGAAATCCCTTCGTAGCCCCGCTCAAAAGTGAGCACAATAGGGTTGTATTACTGCGGCTTTGGGGCCGGTTTCAGGAAAACAGAGGACTCGCCTATCGTTCAAAAGACGCGATTCAGCGGCTGGAAACACCACTATGAGCGTACAAAGTTAGTAGTGGGCGTGCACGGAAGGTCTAATGTGCTTATTAAACCTGGCGTATGCTGACACACTGCTTTTATCGCATTGATCATTCTCAGTGCTGTGCACTGCACGCCCCCTGTGTTGTAGTCGCCGTCACTTCCTTCCAGAAAACACTCCATCGTGACACTCGGGTTACCTTTGATCACACACCTGTGGACACCTTGCTTACCCACTGGCGGCATTGGCCAATGAGGCGCAATGTCGTCACGCAGTCTGTTAACGTGTTCGGTAACAATCACGGGGCGGCCGTAAGCCATGCCCTCCAGCCGGAACCGAACAGCAGCGCAAGTGTCTTTGGGCACATGCATCATGGGGGTATCGAAGGCTTCTTCTGTAAAGCAACGCTCGTAGCTTTCCCTGATCTCGTCCAGCGGTATGCCAACACGATCAGCCATCATTTGTACCATGCCACCCCATCCTGATCGCAGTACGCCCTCCAGTGCCATGATTGGCGTAGCGGATTCAGGTTGACCAAAACCGAACGCGACACCCGTGAACTCAGGGTCTTCATAGGTAGAATAATCGACAAGCTCTTGCACGAGTAACTGGTCTACCTTGTCGGCCATCTGCAATCCCGCCAAAGGCAGTACATCGCCGCTAAACCCCGGGTCAACACCACTAATAAACATGGTCGCCTGTCCTTCAAGCGCTGCCTTTTCCAGGGGTTCGCGCAAGCCGGCCTCTGCAAACGAGGGATAGACCAAAAAAATCATTGATGTTGACAGAAGGTTTATTCCAGCACTTAAGATAGCGGACATGTCGGCTATCGCCTCGTCGGGACGGTTTTCGCCATTCGCATTATAAAGAACGCAGTCAGGCTTGAGGTCTAGCAATGCTTGTGCATCGTTGGTGGCAATAATGCCGGTGCTTATCGGGAGTTTAGCAATTTCGCCCGCATCTTTACCGATTTTCGCAGGACTATGCGCATGAAGACCCACTAGCTCATACTCAGGATGTTCAATCAGGTGTCTGAGACTATGGTAACCAACATTGCCGGTACCCCACTGCACAACGCGAACGCTCATAAACTTAACTCCGGTAGTGATAAATATTTTACAAACATGCGGAGTATCAAAACACCTTCAGTGCGAGCCCGCATGGCAGCCGTGAACCTTCTCAAGAACAAGACGCAAAAACAAGTTAGAAAATGAGGCCAGACCACATTTTTTTGAGGCCTAAACGTGGTCTGTCCGTGATTTACGGCCATTCAGTCGGGGGTTCCGGTCGGGCGAAAAGAAGCAGACCCAGCGCCCCGGACCCGACGATGCCTGCAAGCATCAGGAAAGCAGTATCGAACGAGGCGGTGGAATCTGTGAGCCACCCGACTGTGAATGGAATCAGGACACCGGAAGCGGAGAAAAACGTGACGATAATACCCGTTGCAGCACCTGCTGATTTGTCAAACAAGTCGGTGCAGATTGAGTAGTAGGGCCCGTTTGCCGACATCGAGAAACTGATCCCCAGAGTAAGCCAAAAGACGGCCCAACCGCTGGAGGTGACTGAGGCCAGGGGAATGAAGGAAGCTGCGGCGAAAAGCTGTAGGATCCAGATCAAGTGTATGCGGGCACGCCGGACATTGCCGCTGGCACGATACAGGCGGTCGGAGAGGGTGCCAACAAGAACCATGCCGACGATCGACAGTGCCCATGGCATTGTCGTGAACCAACCGATAGTCGCCAGTTTCAAATCAAACTCGTGTGCGAAATAACCGGGGATCCAGGTGACGCCGAAAAACAGGATCGCCCCGAAGCCAAAGAAGGACCAGGCCGTGGCGAGCAGCGTCGGGTTGCGCAGGACTGCTCCGTATTCCGCCAGCGTGGGCGCGGAGGAAGCCCGCTTTTTCTCGGGCTCCCGATAGAGGAGCAGCCAAGCAACAAAAATTGTAAAACCGACTACGCCGAGTGCCATGAAGGTTTCTCGCCAGCCGAATTGGTCAATCAAAGCGCTGAAGATCGGGCCGCCGATGAGCAGGGCGCCCGGAACCCCCAGGAGCGCAAGCGAAGTGGCTCGGGTCCTCTTTTCCCGAGGTACCCAATCTGCAATCGCCCGGTTCATAGCGGGAAAGTTGACCCCCTCGCCGATTCCCAACAGTGCGCGGAAGGCGAGAAACAGCCACCAATAATGAATCCATCCCATCAGAAACATTGTCAGCGACCAAAGGATAAGCCCCAAGGCCCAGATACGTCGCGCACCGTAGCGATCGAGAAGCACCCCCGAGATGCCGTTGACCGCTAGCGTTCCAGCGGCAAAAACGCTCATGGCCAAACCGAAGCCGGCGTTGTCGACCCCAAAGTCTCTTTGGATCGGACCGATTGCATAGGAGATGACGACTCTGTCGAGGTAATTGACTAGTCCCAAAGCAAAGGCAAGACCGATTACCACCTTTGCAGTATCAATGGGCGTGTTGCGTGTGTTTTTCAAGGCGCATTCCTCATGGTCCGTGGGAGAAAAAGGTAAACGTCTTTGCCGGTACTGACAAGTAACCGCACTAATATTAATGGAACCTGGGCAATGACACCTGTAAACGTCGCCGATGCTCTGCAGATATCATTTTTTCGCCGCCTGGCTTTGGCTCTACTTCTACTTTAGTCTCAGCTAACTCGGTACCAAACGACCTGATTCCCGAGGCAATTCACAGTGCGAACATATTCAGACACCGGTCTTTCCGCTGTATTCAGGTTTTACCGGTGGAATGGGGTATAGCTGATCCAGAGAAACCGATCTGCCACCGCTTTCCACTATTCGAATATGTTTACGTCTCAGATCGCGTGGTTGCCTCACTCCACAGGAATGCGCAATCATGCCTACGCCATATACCGCTGTTTCTGCAAAACTGGTTACTCTTTTAGCTTTTTCTTTCGGCACCAAACCACGTTGCAGTTCCTTGTTGTGGGTAGTAATTCCGGTAGGGCAGGTGTTCTTGGCGCACTGCAACGCCTGAATGCAGCCCAGCGCAAACATAAAGCCTCTCGCAGATGTCACAAAATCTGCGCCCACAGCCAAAGCGGAGGCGATTTTTCCTGGAGTGATTAACTTTCCCGAGGCTATAACTTTTATGCGCTCGCGCAAACCATAGCTATATAGGAGATTTACCACCAAGGGTAAGCTTTCCTGTAATGGCATTCCCACATAGTCCATTAACGGTTGCGGCGCTGCGCCTGTCCCACCGTCTGCACTATCTATAGTGATAAAGTCAGGCGCACTGGCAATACCCCGTCGATGTATTTCTTTAAACAGATCATCAAAAAATTCAACTTGGCCGACTACCATTTTGAAGCCTACTGGCTTGTGAGTAATTTCACGGATATGGTGAATCATATCAAGTAGGTCCTCGACACTCCGAATATCTTCGTGCCCATTGGGACTAATCGAATCGCTACCCTCATCGATGCCGCGAATTCGAGCGATTTCCCCCGTGACTTTGCTGCCTGGCAGGATTCCGCCCTTTCCAGGTTTGGCTCCCTGGCTCATTTTGATCTCAAACATGCGTACCTGTTTATGAGCAGCGACTTTTTGAAGCTTGTCGTCACTGAGTTTTCCGTCCTGGGTACGAACTCCATATTTAGCCGTTCCAATTTGGAAAACGATGTCGCAACCGCCTTCGAGGTGGTGCTCAGAGAGGCCACCTTCACCAGTATTCAGCCAGATTCCGGCTCCGCGAGCGCCATTGGACAATGCGAGCACGGCTGGTTTGGAGATTGCACCAAAGCTCATAGCTGAAATATTGATGATGGAATTTGTGGTGTAGGGTGCAAGGCAATAGCCTTCACCAATTGTTACTGGCAGTGGTTCAGCCACATCTTCGGTGAGCGTGGGGAATGCACTGTTGAGAAATATCGCGTCGCCTTTATGATCCAGTGGACGAGTCGATCCGAATGAAACAGTGGTATCTACATTTTTCGCAGCCCGATAGGCCCAGGATCTATCGGCACGGTTAAACGGTAGCTCTTCTCTGTCCATAGCGAAAAAATACTGTCGGAAAAACTCTCCAATGTGTTCAAACTTATAGCGGAAGCGCCCTACAACGGGATAGTTGCGCCGAATAGTGTGAGTGGTTTGGGTTTTATCGACTAGATACATCACCGATATACCCAGAATAGCAATGCCCACCATGAACAGTAGAAGTAGGGCACCCCACTGAATAACAGCTTCCGCTAGAGCTTGCATTCTATCCATTGTGTATGTCCTCTATCTTTAGCAACTAAGTGACTGCGTTATCTAGTGTATGTAAGTTCGCCCGGTATGCCTAAGAGATACTTATCGTTCTTTTCTACGCAGTTTACCATCAAGTCTAAAGCTTTCATCGTGCACACCTTGTTGCTGTTATCTTTCTAGAATTATCATTATTGGGTACTGATTTTCTTCAGCGGCGCGGTAGGGGGGGATTCTGCCATCGCTGAGCCCCGAGTGATTTAATCCGAAAAAGGCCATCAGGTCGCCTCAAAAGGCGGTAAACATGCACATACGATGCATACAATATACTTGTTAAACCTGTATCCCAAATGCAGGGCTAATGAGGTACGGTGATACCTGATCTAGGCAAGGGCAAACGTTGATCAATAGCAGCTTGCCCTTATTCTCGCTGCATAATCCTTTTTTTTGCCATTATTCGCTGCTATCCTCGCGCAGTATTTGCAACGCCATATCTCACTGAGGTGATCATTTGAAGCAAGCACTAATTAACATGCTGACCATGCAGGACAGGATGAATTCCCGGGTGCATGAAGATTGGGCTAGCCAGAAATTCGAGTGGTACCGGGCCACCTGGATCGAGTGTGGCGAGCTCATAGAGCACTATGGCTATAAGTGGTGGAAAAAACAGGAGGCCGATATGGAGCAGGTCCGCCTGGAGGTTATCGATATCTGGCACTTTGGCATGTCAGCATTATTTCAGAATGGAAAAAATATCGAACAAATTGCCGGTGAAATCGAGACTGAATTGGAAGGCTTTCAGGTCGCCGGCCTGGGAGTTCGCGAGGCCACTGAAGTGCTGGCGCTTCATTGCCTGGAGACAAAAAGTTTTTCGCTGACTCGATTTTGGGAACTGATGCTGTCTGCAGGTTTCAATTTTGAGACGCTATACAGCGCATACGTGGGTAAAAACGTGCTCAATTTTTTCCGCCAGGATAATGGCTATAAGCTCGGGACCTATACCAAGAATTGGGCAGGTAAGGAGGACAACGAACACCTGGTCGAACTCGTGGCCAACCTCGACAAGGGATCGCCAGATTTTGCAGACCAGGTTTATAGAGCACTGGAAGGTCGCTATCGAGAACTGGTTAAGCAGGCCTAGCGATGCCGTCGGATGAAAACAAGCTTTCCACGACGGCACTCGCCAAAAAGTTAAACATCCCGGTACAGCAACTGTTTGTCACACTAAAGGACTACGGTTGGATACTTCGTACCGAAGAGACCTGGACCTTAACACCCAAAGGCGAGTTTGAGGGCGGCAGTTATCAGACAAGTCGTCGTTATGGGCCTTACATCGTCTGGCCAGAACAATTAGAGCAACATCCGCTGTTGCAGGCCATTGAGTCCAATCAACGTATCACGGCCGGTTCGATGGCCCGCTATTACCCACACATGCAAGCGCGACAAATTAATAGAGCTCTGGCTGAGCTGGGCCTGCAACAACAGAGTATCTTGGGCTGGGAATTAACGTCTCGCGGCCGTTCTCTGGGGGGCTTGCAGGAAGAAGCCAGTACTAGCGGCGCATTTTATGTTAGCTGGCCACACGAAATAATCGACAACCCGGTTATTCACCGCGAACTGAACCTTCAAACCGATCAGATTTCACAAGTTGATCTTCCCGATGGCGCTGAGCCGGACCTTTTCAATGTACAGAGTGCGAACGATGTCTGTCAGGGAATAGATGGGCACCGCCTGGGGTCTGCGCTGCACGTTCGCGTTTGCAACTGGTTGTACCTGGCTCAATTGGCTCACGCCTGCCAACGCGCATTGCCCACCCAGGAATTGTTTTACGCGGACTTTTATGTCCCGGCGGGCGCCATTTACATCGATTGCTGGGAAGCAGAGGCACCCGTAGGAGATTTTTCTTCGAAGTTTCGCAAGCGGGAGCTGTATCAAGAGATGGATTTGCATCACCTGGAAATCAATGCTGATGATGGTGATAATTTAGACGAAGTGCTCGGGCGAGGTCTTTTAGCATTCGGTATTCGTGGCTAATTATGTGCGTGAAGAACTTACAAATGCTGCAACACAACGCCGCACTCCATATGATCTGTGTATGGAAATTGGTCAAACAGTGCGAAGCTCACAACCCGGTGACTATTGGATAAGGTTTGCAGGTTTTCAGTCAGCGTGATCGGGTTGCACGATATATAGATAATAGTTGGAAATTGTCCAGCCATTGCCACCGTATTCTCGTCTAGCCCCGCTCGCGGGGGATCGACGAATAGCGTTGAAAGCCGATATTCATCCAGAGGCTGGGGCAGGTCCGCTAGCCGACGAAAACTGCGCTCCGCGTTCATTGCCTGCGTGACTTCTTCGGCAGAGAGGCGCACCAGTTGAACGTTTTTAATGCCGTTTTCGAGGAGATTTTCCCGTGCGGCGCGTATCGAGCTCTTGGACAACTCTGTGGCAATGACGTTGTCGAAATGTAGTGATAACGGTAGTGTAAAATTTCCGTTGCCGCAGTACAGCTCCAGCAAATCCCCCTGCGCCATGGCAGCCTGCTCGCAAGCCCACTCAATCATGCGGATATTGACGTTACCGTTGGGTTGGCTAAAGGCCTGTTCGTACTGCCTGAAGCGGAACTGGCGGTCTTGTATCGGCAGAGTCTCCTGCACAAAGTCTTTGCCCAATACAATTTTTTGTTTCCGGCTTCTTCCAATGATAGAGAAAGGGGGCGCATGCGACGTGAGCACGCCCAGCAATGCTTCGGCCGCGTCTTCCCACTCGGTGTCCAATGTCCGGTGATAGATCAGGGTTACGAGCATCTCGCCAGACAGGGTCGCCAGAAATCCCACCTGAAACAATTTGTGACGCAACGTACTGCTATTCTGCAGATGTTCTCGCAGTATGGGCATTAGTCTCTGTATAGAAGGATCGGCGATGATGAAGTCTGTGATTGCGATGGGCGTTTTGGGCTCTCCGCGACGAAACATCACATAGTTGAGCTCATCGCCTTCATGCCACATTCTGAATTCAGCACGGAGACGAAAACCTGACGGACTGGAGGGATAAATCTCGGGTGGTGGCGGTGAAAATGGCGCCATTAACTCGCCAGCCGCATTCACTTTTTTCAGAAGCAGGGCCCGATACTGTGCGGGTTTAACACCGGATAACGGCATCAGGAGAGTCTCGTCAGATCACGGTTTTTCCACAGTTGCGTTGCCTGCTGCTGGGCAGATTGATAGTCGAGTTCAGGCCTAATGACCATAAGTGCTGAGGCTGTTGTGGCCAGGCTCGCGTTCAATCCATACGGGTCATCACTCTTTCCTTGCCACAATGCGCGCAGTGGCTCCACGCTGGGCGCGTCTACGCTCGTGGCGCGATCCGGTAGGGCTCGAGGCAGCAGGAATTGATCCATCTCCCCATCTTCTAGCCGGTGTACCGTGGTGTCCGCATGAGGCTTTATCTCCACTTCGCCGCTGTCTCCCTTGAACACTGTTGTACGACATTGGCCTAGAAGGCGATCGGACTCCAGGTGTAAGCGTGCGTAAGCGGGGTGGAAAATGCTTTGCAGGCTGGCGGTTGCTCGCAATGGGTTCAACAGCCGGCTTAAGGTGTTTACTGGAGAGCGCAGGCCTAATAAAGGTCGTAGTTGAATCAATGTTTCGAGGGGGCTGCAAAATGCCTCTAGCGGTAGATAACTCAGAGATTGTTTTTCGAGCTGCAGACTGACTTCGATCCAGTCGGAGGCAACAGGCAGGTTCAATTCTCGCATGGCGTCTTCGGTATACAGCCTGCCGGGAGTGTGTCCTTTGGCGCCGTGGATAAAAACCCGGTGCCCCGCTTGTGTTACCAGGAGAATCGCCAGGATGAACCACGGATGTTGGTGCTTTTTCCCAGCATAGCTGGACCAGTCAAGGTCGGCACTCAGCCCCGCGGGAGGCGCAAGCATATTCTCTCGACAAGCTTCAACAAAGCCCGCCAGTTCCTCGGGCGTTTCTTCCTTAACGCGCAGTAACATCAGAAATGCGCCCAGCTGAAGGGGCTCGGTCTCGCCGCGGAGTATCATGGTGAAGGCTTGTCGGGCTTCAGACTGGTTCAGCGAGCGAGTGCTACTTTTACCTTTGCCCAGAATTCTTATAAAGGCGGCAAACGGATGCTCTGGGGCTGGTTGTTGTTCTGTCGTTTTAGGCACGACTATTCATCAGAGGCAATTATCTGGTTTGGGCAGGCCAGCGACTTTACAGCCGATCTTTGCTGGAGAGCCTGGAAACAAGGACAACAGATAAATACTCTTACCTTTGTCCGGCCCCAGGTTTAGCGCACAGTATTTCACCAGAGCCCGCATTGCGGGGGAACTGTCAAATTCTAGATAATACGCCCTGAGCAATTCTAATATTTCCCAGTGGGAGGGTTCGAGTTTGATGCCTTCCGTCATCGCAATTTGTTCGGCAACTTGTGGGTTCCAGTCGGATAAATCCCGCAGGAATCCATCTGTGTCGAAGTGACTAGTGGGCAGCATTTTTGTCAGTACCACGCCTGTTGCCGAGGAAACTCTTCCGTAAGAGCAACTAAATCATCCATATCAATGGCGGTGATGCCTGCACCCGGTGTCGAGATCCCAGCGGCCTTCGCATCTGTGCGCAGCATATACAGCTTGGCACCGCAGGATAGGAGTATATCGTAGGCCTCGGCAGAATCTATTGCGGCATAGACGCCGTCGCCCATCAGCACAAGTGCGTCGTGTGCGCGGGCAATCTTGAGGCAGTCATTGAATGCCGGGCTGCTGGGGGCTGCGTTGAGAGTATGTAAGATCAAAGCTAAAAACCCAGTATATGATCAAATTCTGTCATGAGCTGGTGTATTTCTCCCGTACTGATCGATTGCGTATCGACAGGACTGGTTGTCAGGTCGATGTTATAACGGGCCGCAGCCTCGGCGTCCACGTAAACCGAATCGATATCGTAAAGTGGCAATGATGCAAGTTGCCGACCGATATTTTTCTTTCCCAGCGCAGAACTTTCCTGATGGGGTATTAGTTGTAGTACGCCATCACCCAGAAAAAGTAGCGCTATATTTTGTTCAAATGCAGCAGCGGCTAGTACGACATCGAGTGAAGCTTTGGCCAGGCTCGACCCATAGGGGCTGTGCCTGATGACGACCAACATACGTTTTTTTTCCTGGGTCGTCATTGTCAGCCGCCGAAGGTAATAAAGCGGTCAGAATGTGCGCACGCGTCGACTAGCTGCCCAAGCCCCGATATAGCAAATATCGGGCTTATTGTAGGCCCAGAACACTCGTAGCGTTGAGCCTCCTCCTGATCCACCATACCGTGTCTTAAAGCCGAAGAAATACAGAGCACCAGGTCAACGCCGTGCGTTTCGGCTAACGCCTGCCAGCGAAGCATCGGGCTCTCTTCATCTTGAGGCAGCCTGGTACTGGCTGACCCGCAAACTGTTCCCGCATCAAGAAAAAATATACGGTGGATACTGTGGCCTCGTGCGATGACGCATTGTGCAAATTTAGCGGCACTCTGCGCACAATGTCCGGAGACCGGAGAGGACAATACCAGCAGCGAATAAATCAAGAGGCATACCCGCCAGAAACGAAAAACCCCGGCGAGCGCCGGGGTTTGTTCACCTCAATAGAAAGTTTAATCATCGCCGCTGAAAAAGCTCAGCAGGCTTAGGAGGTGGATGAAGAGGTTGTAGATATCCAGGTACAAAGACACTGTGGCGCGAATATAGTTGGTCTCTCCGCCATTGATGATACGACTGGTGTCATACAGGATCAGCCCGGACATGATCATTACGACGGCTGCAGAGATGGTCAGTGACAGTGCTGGAATCGCCAGGAATATATTGGCAATCATGGCAACTACAGCCACAAGCAGGCCAACCATCAGAAATCCACCCATATAAGAGAAATCCTTACGTGTGGTGAGGGCATAGGCCGAGAGACCAAAAAATACCACTGCCGTGCCGCCCAGAGCCTGCATTACCAGAGAGGGGCCGTTAGGCATAGCGAGATAATAGTTGAGCATCGGGCCAATCGAGGCGCCCATTACACCGGTAAATGCGAATATGGCAAGCAGTCCCTTGCTGCTGTCCGCTGTCTTATTCACAACGAAGAGCAATCCGAAACCCACAAGCATAAAGATTAAGGCCGTACCTTGACCGAGGCCCATTGCCATGGATATACCAGCGGTTACCGCGCTGAAAAGCAGGGTGACGCCCAACAGCATGTATGTATTTTTGAGGACCTTATTAGTGCTCAGGACCGATTCGATGCCGGTTGAGCCCGCACTATATAAACTTTTGTCTTGCATAGCTTACTCCGTCAGTAGCGCACAGACTGTGCGTTAAACCATTAGACAGATAATAAGGGCGAACTATCCAAATTCCAAGTCAAAAAAGTCGGAAAATACGGCTCGTTGAAGTCATGCCGGGATAGTGCGTGGAAAAACACGGCCCCGATGGGCTGGGGCCTGCGTCATTTTGGCGGTGGGCTAAGGATTCGAACCTTAGGAGGGGATAAACCCTCAACGGTTTTCAAGACCGCCGCTTTCGACCACTCAGCCAGCCCACCGGAAACTTGTTTGATGCTGCGCTCACGTCGTCTCTTACGAAGCGAGCGGGATTATACCGTTATGAACATTGGACACAAGAGGCCACAACCGAGCCTCTGTGCATCCCCTTGCAGACGCACACGTAAGCTTAACTTGCGGCCTGCGTGGTTTCCGCTTTAGTTCGAGGTCCGCGGGGGTCGTTACTGACCCGCGGAACTTTACGGTCGCTGACGCTGGCTGGTGGAGCGGTGTGCTCGCCAAACAACGTAGGGTGGGAAGTTGTTGTTTTCACCATTTCCACCGGCTGTGACTCTACTCTGGGGTCGTTAACGCCTCGGCCCTCAACGGTGAGTCCATCTGTGCTTTGGGTTTCAACTTCCTGCTTCGCGTCTTCAACTTCTGAAGCATCCACTGGTGCCTTGGGCTTCATTGTATCGGGAGTAACGGCTTCAATTTTGGCGGTTACCTCAGCTGGCGCGTCATTTGTGGCAGCGACTTCTAGCTCTATTGCTGGCGCTGCAACTTCCGACACCGTGCTGGTTAATGCTGATGAAGGCTCAGGTGAATTCAGGGTTTCTTTAGCAGCAACCAGTGGATCCCCACCTGCTGGGTTGATGTTGGATTGTGTAGCCGTATCCTCAGGGGCAGGGTGGTTAATGCCTTCGGGTGCATTTGAGATGCCCGCATCTGCCGCTTCAACAGTCTCCGACTCGGGTGTGCGGCCCCGATTTCGACGACGTCGTTGCGGCGCACCACGTTTCTGGTCGCTCGGACGCTTGCGCGGTTTGGATTGAGCATTCGTGGCTTCGACACCATCCTGCTCTTGCTTGACCTCTGCAGTGGCCACAGTCTCGTCGGGTTTACGACGTCTGTTGTCGCGATCAGCGCGGCGCGGCCTCTCGTTTCCCGTTCGCGATGAGTCTCTGGTACTTTCGCGCTTCTGCTGGCCTCGGCCACTGCTGCCGGCATCCTTATCGCGACTTCCTGTAGTGCTCCTTTCTTGAGCCCGGGTCGAGGAGTTACCCTGGCCCCCACCGCGGCGACTGTTTCGGTTGCGATTGCCAGAAGGCTGATTGCTTGAGGGTGGCGACTGACGCTTCGCCGCCGGGCGCTCAGACGCCTTGGCTTTGGGGGCTTCAGTTTTGGCCGTAGATCCACTGCCAACCAAGGCTGACATAATTCGGGAGAAAACTCCCTTTGGAGCGCTCGTCGATTTCCGGCGTTGCTTTTGTTTCTGCGTGTGGCTATCGGCCGTAGTTTGAGCTGGAGCGGCACTAGCGGGTTTTGCGGTGCGCGCTTTGGGGCTGACGCCCTGCACCGCAGCCTGCTGCACAGGGATGTCAGCTGAATGACTGTCACTGATAAAATCGGTGTCGGGCACCGCAATATCTACTGCGTAGCTGACCTCTTGCTCGCCATCTACCTCATCATCGCGCAGGCGCTGAACCTCAAAGTGTGGTGTTTCCAAATTGGGATTGGGTATCACCAGCATACGTGCTTTGGTTGCCTGTTCAATTTCACTGAGCGCGGCGCGTTTTTCATTCAGAAGGTATGCGGCAACATCTACCGGCACAATAGCCCGTACTTCTAAGCTCCGTTCTTTTATCGCTTCCTCTTCCAATAACCGGAGGATGGACAGTGCCAGAGACTTGGTGTCGCGAATACTTCCCTGCCCAGTACAGCGAGGGCAGACGATTGCGCTCGTTTCTCCCAGCGACGGTCGCAGGCGCTGTCGGGACATTTCCAGTAGGCCAAAGCGCGAGATCCGGCCGACTTGTACCCGGGCGCGGTCAATATTCAGCGCATCGCGCATACGGTTTTCTACGGCACGCTGGTTTCGTGGTGCCAGCATGTCGATGAAATCGATGACGACGAGCCCGCCCATATCGCGCAATCGCAGTTGCCGGGCAACTTCATCAGCGGCTTCCAGATTGGTGTTCAAGGCAGTTTCCTCGATATCACTGCCACGGGTCGCTCGGGCGGAGTTGATATCGATAGAGATTAGCGCCTCAGTTGGATCGATTACGATCGCACCGCCTGAGGGCAATGTGACTTCCCGCTGGAACGCGGTCTCAATCTGGCTCTCAATTTGAAATCGGTTGAACAATGGAATGTTGTCATCGTAGATCTGTATGCGAGAGGTGTACTGAGGCATAACCTGCTCAACGAATTCGCACGCCTCTTTATGCGCTTCGGGTGAATCAATGAGCACTTGACCAATATCATCGCGCAGGTAGTCGCGGACCGCGCGAATAATGACGTTACTTTCCTGGAATAATAAATCCTTAGGTTTGGCCTTCTGGGAAGCAGTGGCGATAGATTCCCAGAGCTGCAGCAGGTAATTCAAATCCCACTGAAGCTCCTCAGCGGCTCTACCTACGCCAGCTGTGCGGATGATGACACCCATTCCCTCAGGAATTTCCAGCGCACTGAGTGCTGCTTTCAATTCTGAGCGATCGTCACCTTCGATGCGGCGTGAAATTCCCCCGGCTCGAGGGTTGTTTGGCATCAGCACCATGTACCGACCAGCGAGGCTAATGAAGGTAGTGAGAGCGGCGCCTTTGTTGCCGCGCTCTTCCTTGTCTACCTGGACAATGACCTGCGTGCCTTCTTTGACAACTTCCTTGATTTTGATACGCCCGTCGCCACCCGGAGGTTTGCGGTAGAAGTATTCTCGCGCAATTTCCTTGAGTGGCAGGAAGCCGTGGCGGTCTGCTCCAAAGTCGACAAATGCGGCTTCAAGACTGGGTTCTACGCGGGTGATCTTGCCCACGAAGATGCTGGCTTTTTTCTGTACGCGGGTGCGGTTTTCGATATCGAGGTCATACAGGCGTTGCCCATCGACCAGTGCTACGCGCAACTCTTCGGGTTGAGTTGCATTAATTAACATTTTTTTCATAGTGCCGTTGCCTTTTGACAGCAGGCTGGCGGGTCAGAAGTTCAGTTATAAAGCCGACACGGGGTCGGTTAACAGTAGCAATCGTCTAATAATCTAAAGACTTTTAGACGTTCACCGAACGCATTTAACAACTTTATCGCGGCGTCCGGGTGTCATGTTAACGTCAACCACCATTTTCTGAGTGGCTGGAACAACGTCAGTCGGGAAAGTACAGTGGTACTGTCTCCGCCTTTTTGCTAGTGTCGCAGCACGTGTGGCCTGCGACGACGCTGGTAGTTCTTTATTACTGATTCTGTGTCCCGGCAGTAAACGCTGCTCGGTTCATCATATTGCCGACGTGGCCTTCATTTGCGTGGCTTGTTCCGCCCGCGCTGCCAACATGTCGACATCCGTTTGGTGTATGTGGCTGAGCTGGCGGTACCATGCGTCTTATTGCGCAGGACCAATCAATCGCCAGTGAATCGTTACCACCGAGGCCTTATTTTGTTGTCAGACCGGTGAAACCACGGTGTGATTATACCAGTGTATACGGAGAAATGACATGATTTGCATGGTTTATGTCCGATAGTCCAGATGTCACTTCTGGCCCGCAAACGCGGCACCTGACTGTGGATGAAAATTCCGTTGGCCAGCGTCTGGACAACTACCTGGTGCGAGAAATGCGCGGTGTGCCGCGTTCGCGGCTGCACCGGGCGCTGCGAAAAGGGGAGGTGCGGGTTAATAAGGGCAGGGTGCGTGCAGACTATCGATTGGTTGAGGGTGACGTGGTGCGACTTCCTCCTCTGCGTCAGGCCACTGTCGCCGAGCAGGCGGCCATCCCGCAGCGGCGATTTAACGAACTGTCGGGTCGTGTCGTCCATGAGGACGACAGTTTACTCGTTATTGATAAGCCTTCCGGCCTTGCTGTTCATGGGGGCAGTGGGCTTAGCTTTGGCTTGATTGAGTGTCTGCGACAGATGCGCTCGGAGTCGCCCTACCTGGAACTGGTTCACCGGCTTGATCGTGACACTTCGGGGCTCATATTGATCGCTAAGCGCGCGGTAATTCTGCGTGAGTTGCATCGACAATTACGTGAGAAGCACATTGATAAGCGCTACCTGGCCCTTGTCGCTGGTAAGTGGCCGAAAGCGCTAATGATGATAGATGCTCCTCTGGAGAAAAACGTCCTGCAATCCGGGGAGCGCATGGTGCGAGTCAGTCGCGAAGGTAAAAAGGCCGTCACTGAATTTAGTGTGCTGGAGTATTTTCCTGGGGCGACGCTGGTTGAGGCAAAGCCGATTACCGGCCGAACTCATCAGATTCGGGTGCACGCGCGCCACGCGGGCTTTCCGATACTGGGAGATGAAAAATACAGTAACGAAAAATCAAGCGCTTTTGCCGGGCGCATCGGTTTGAAACGATTATTCCTCCATGCCGCTAGTTTACACTTTACATTGCCGGATATAGGACTGCTTGCGCTGCGGGCTCCGATAGACGAAAATCTCGAAAAAACATTAATAAAACTTCGTAAGTAATTGTTTTAAATAATTAATATAGTATTTTCTGGGAGTTGTCGGGGTTATTCCGCTAAGGCATCCACGCCGATTTCGCGCAGTAACGACGTTAGCGCGATTAGGGGCAACCCTTCCAGGCTCGTCGGGTCATTGCCTGCCAATCGCTCAAACAGAGCGATACCCAGGCTTTCAACTTTGAAACTCCCGGCGCAATCGTAAGGTTGATCCCGGTGCAAGTAGTTCGCTATCTCGGCTTCCTGCAGCTCACGGAAGACCACGCTGAAAGGTTCCACATGCACTCGCTCATGGTCCGCGTGCAGGCATACCAAGGACACTGCGGTAAAAAATTGGACTTTCCGGGCGGAGCAAGCCCTCAATTGCTTTGCCGCGGGTTCAAAGCCGCCGGGCTTGCCTAGGATATGCCCATCAACAGAGGCGACCTGATCGCTACCGATCACCACCGAGCCGGGGTGGCGGGTTGCGATCTCGCTCGCTTTAGCAATAGCGAGGCGTTGAGCTAGGGCGTCAGGTGCCTCCTTGGGTCGAGGTGATTCGTCCGTTTGCGGTGCCATACAACGAAAGTCTATTTGTAAGCGCTCTAGTAGCTTGCGTCGGTAGGGCGATGTCGATGCCAGGATGATGTCCATATGTCGGATAAACGACCCTCTTAAAATCGTGAACTGTTTGTATTCTAAAGATTTTTTTGACAAAAGGGCAATCCGCACCTATGATGCGCGCCTATGACATTTGAGCCCCTACCGACCATGCTGGATGTACGCAAGGCCGCGGTGCGAGGCTTGAGTATCAGCGGGGTCATCAACCCATTTGATTTACTGCGTTTCCGGAGTCTTTTAGCAGAAAATCACGGGCTGATTTCGGTTGATTTGTCCTTTGATCGGGATGAGGAAAATAGGCATCTGATTGAAGTATCCGTTAGGGCGGAATTTGTAGTGACCTGCCAGCGATGCCTGGATCCTCTGCCGGAGCAGGTGTCCTGTAAAAATACTCTGGCGGTCGTGTGGACAGATGAACAGGCTGCGCATTTGCCCCGATACCTGGAGCCGCTCATTGTTGATGAGCAGAGTTGTAATTTATGGAATTTGGTAGAAGAAGAACTGATCTTGGCGACACCGCAGTTCAGCTACCACGATACCGAAGATTGTAAGAAGAGAATTGAGGCATTCTCTGACCCCGTTTCAGTTGATGACTCGGGAGACGGTAGGCCTAACCCGTTTAATGTGCTGAGGCAGTTAAAGCCCGGCGAGAAACACTAGGAGTAATTGCCATGGCTGTTCAGAAAAGTAAGAAGACACGGTCCCGTCGCGGGATGCGCCGCTCCCACGATGCGCTGTCTGGATCCACATTGTCGGTAGATCAGACTTCGGGTGAAACGCATCGTCGTCACCATGTGACTGCCGATGGATTTTATCGCGGAAAGAAGGTGATTGATGCAGGTAGCGAAGACTGATACACCCTAATTCAGTCGATTGGTGGTCTGCATTGTTATCGATCACTCGTTTGCTTGTTCGCTTCAAATTGCGGGGCCTTACTCCCCGCAAGCATACCTCCAGCCCGGTCATAACGACCGTCAAAAGCTGATGCCCCTCATTGTAAAACCAGCTCTCTTCATACTTCAAAATTGGCGTGTCCAAGCACCTTTGACAGTCTGCTCTCAAAGGCTTTTTGTTTGCTTGTCTTACCAAATAGCGTTTAGCTAACTCGGAGTGTCGCAATGCGTTACTCGATGGAAACCTATTAGGAGTCAGTGAATGCCAGACATCTCTATTGCATTTCTTTTCCCCGGGCAGGGCGCGCAACAGGTAGGAATGCTGGGCGCGGCTTACGAGAGGTTCGCGGCGGTGCGCGACACTTTTTCCGAAGCATCGCAGGCTGTTGGCTATGACATGTGGTCTCTGGTGCAAGGCGGACCGCAGGAGGCATTGAACCTTACAGAAACTACTCAGCCAGTGCTGTTAACCTGCAGCGTTGCTTTGTGGCGCGCTTGGGCTGAGGAGTCAGGCACTTTTCCGAGCATTATGGCTGGGCACAGCCTGGGGGAATTCTCTGCGCTGGTTTGTGCCGGTGTCCTGGATTTCAATGACGCGGTGCGTCTGGTGCGAAAGCGCGGTGAGTATATGCAGACTGCAGTTCCCGTCGGACAGGGTGCTATGGCGGCAATTATCGGGTTGGATGATAGCGCAATTGTGAGTATCTGCGATGAGGTTACCCGCGGTGGTGAGGGGGTTGTTGCGGCGGTGAATTTCAATTCACCCGGCCAGGTGGTCATTGCCGGAGACACCTCTGCAGTGGAGCTTGCAACAGGCAAACTCAAAGAAAGTGGGGCGAAAAGAGCTATGCCCTTACCGGTAAGCGCGCCATTTCATACGTCGCTTATGAAACCAGCCGGCGAGAGGCTTGCCCAGGCAATGGCCGATATTTCATTTTCAGTCCCCCGAGTGCCTGTAGTGCTTAACGTACACGCGGAGGTGCATTCGGACCCGGAACAGATACGCCACCTGCTAATTGAACAGATATACAGCCCCGTCAAATGGACCTCTTGTATTCAGGCAATCATCGACTCTGGAGTGAACCATTTAGTCGAATGTGGGCCTGGTAAAGTTTTGAGTGGACTCAACCGTCGAATCGACAAATCTTTGAAGTGCTACTCACTGGAAGAGCCCGAAGCCTTGCTAGAGGCAGTAGCGACACTAAAATAATCTGGAGAGGATTGCGTATGTCCGATCAAGCAAAGGTGTGTCTCGTAACTGGTGCCAGTCGCGGTATCGGTAAAGCGATAGCGCGATCATTGGCGGCAGACAATTTTACCGTCGTAGGAACGGCAACAAGCGACAGTGGTGCAGAGAATATTTCTGCCTATCTGGCCGAATCAGGTAATGCAGGTTGTGGTATGCGATTGAACGTTGCCGATCAAGGCAGCGTTACTGAAGTAGTAAAGGCGATAGGCGGCAGATTTGGCGCGCCTGCGGTGTTGATTAACAATGCAGGCATCACCAGAGATAATCTTTTGATGCGCATGAAAGACGAGGAATGGCAGGACGTTATCAACACCAACCTCAGTGCGCTCTACCGTGTGTCCAAGGCCTGTCTGCGGGGTATGACCAAGGCACGTTGGGGCCGTATTGTGAATATCACATCGGTGGTTGGTTCCATGGGAAATAGCGGCCAGAGCAATTATGCCGCCAGCAAGGCGGGCGCCGAGGGGTTCTCCAGAGCGCTTGCCCGGGAGCTGGGCTCACGCTCTGTAACAGTGAACTGTGTAGCGCCGGGATTTATCGACACCGATATGACACGTGAATTGCCGGATGATCAGCGAGAACTCCTACAGCAGCAAATACCGCTGGGGAGACTCGGATCTCCCGACGAGATCGCGGCACTTGTCAGCTTTTTATGTAGCGATTTGGCAGGCTATATTACAGGTGAAACTGTCCATATAAATGGCGGCATGCATATGGGGTAACTAACTGATAAACATTGATTAAACCCACGTTCGGGTGCACCACAAAAAAAAATTTATTACTCGTTGGAAAAACAGAGTAAACTGCGCGCTCAGACCGTTTAATCGGGTGTGAGTCAGTATAAAAAACCACAGGAGTAGCAGACAACATGAGCAGCATTGAAGAACGCGTTAAGAAGATTGTGGCGGAGCAGCTTGGCGTCAAAGAAGAAGAAGTAAAGACCGAAGCTTCCTTTGTTGAAGATCTGGGCGCGGATTCCCTGGACACGGTCGAACTGGTGATGGCTCTTGAAGAGGAATTTGAAACTGAGATTCCCGACGAAGAAGCAGAGAAAATAACCACTGTGGCGCTTGCGATTGCATACATAAACAATAACCTCGCCTGATAACAACCACTTCGATTCGGAAAAGCCGCTACTACATAGATAGAGCGGCTTTTCTTCTTTGGAGCTTATTAGAAAGCACCTTTTAGAGGAGTTAGATCGGTGATTGGCAGAAGAGTTGTCGTAACAGGCCTGGGGATGGTGAGTCCCTTGGGCAACACGGTTGTTGAAACCTGGGACAATATTCTAGCGGGTAAAAGTGGCGCCTCACTGATAGAGACCTTCGATGTTTCTGCTTACAGCACCCAGTTCAGCGCCAGTGTAAAGAACCTTGATATTTCCCAATACCTGGAGCCCAAACAAGCTCGAAAGCTGGACATGTTCGTGCAATACGGCATGGCTGCTGGTATCCAGGCGATGGACGACAGTGGCATTGAAGTAACCGAAGAAAATGCTCCTCGGATAGGGTGTTCCATCGGCTCTGGTATCGGTGGGATCGGGGAGATAGAAAAAAACGCCGGTATCATTAGTAATTCTGGCCCCCGTCGAATTTCACCCTTTTTTGTTCCCGGATCAATCATCAATATGATCTCTGGGAATCTCTCGGTGCGGTACAACCTCCAGGGACCCAACCTCGCAATAGTAACTGCCTGTACATCGGGAACCCACAACATCGGGATGGGTGCCCGACTCATCGCATTGGGCGACGCAGATGCAATGCTTGTCGGTGGTGCAGAAATGGCAACTACGCCTGTTGGGCTAGGGGGTTTTGCAGCAGCTCGCGCCTTGTCGACGCGCAATGATGATCCTCAGAGGGCATCCAGACCTTGGGATAAAGACCGCGACGGATTTGTGCTGGGCGATGGTGCTGGTGTTCTGCTAATTGAAGAGTACGCGGCAGCTAAAGCCAGAGGTGCCAATATCTATGCCGAACTTACCGGCTTTGGCATGAGTGGAGATGCCCATCACATGACTTTGCCGCCCGAGGATGGCAGAGGTGCGGCTGCATCGATGCAGAACGCCATCAGAGACGCAGGTATCGCGCTCGACAAAATTAACTACATCAATGCTCATGGCACTTCCACGAATGCCGGGGATGTAGCAGAGACCCGCGCTATAGAGTCGGTTTTGGGAAATGCCGCGGCCGATGTTGCTGTTAGTTCTACTAAATCTATGATTGGTCATCTTCTAGGTGCCGCTGGTGCCGTAGAAGCCATTTTTGCTATTTTAGCCATGCGTGACCAAGTAGCGCCTCCGACTATCAATCTCGATCAGGCGGATGAGGGTTGCAACTTGAATTACGTCCCTAATACCGCTCAAGAGCGCGTCATTCACAGTGTTTTGTCCAACTCCTTTGGCTTTGGCGGCACTAATGGCTCACTACTTTTCAGCAAGGCTGACTGACGAGACGATTGATTTTCCGTGCCCTCACACATTCTGATCTGGCTTGATGGATCACCCACAACAACGTTGCCATTACCCGATCGCGGGCTTGGCTTTGGTGACGGGCTGTTTGAAACATTCTTGTTGAGCAGAGGTCGCCCGCTTCTTACAGAGCTTCATTTCGATAGATTACGTCAGGGTTTAGCGGTACTTGGGATGCCCGATTGTGTGCTCGAAGCGCGACGCCACTTGGAAAGCGCAGCGATTGCTATCAGCCAGGAGGGTTGGACCTGGGCTGTTCTGCGCATGACCATCACCCGCGGAGCTGGGCCACGTGGTTATGCACCCCCTGAAACTCCCAGTATCCGCATCGTGGTGGAAGGAAGCCAAATTGATCGTGACTGCTTGCAAATGAGTTCCGCGGCGAATGTGAGCGTAGCGCCTATTCGTCTGGCAACCCAACCGATGTTGGCTCGAATAAAGCATCTGAATCGATTAGAGCAAGTATTGGCAGCTTCTTTTGCGCATGCAGAAGGCGCTGATGAATGCGTTGTACTTGATCAGTCAGGACACGTTATCTCAGTCATCGCTGGTAATATTTTTGTGGTTAGCCACAATAAAATACTAACGCCGAGACTAGTGGACTGCGGAGTAGACGGCACTCGGCGTCGAATTATTATTGAGAAATGGGCCCCGTCGATTGGTCTGGATGTTTCCGAGGCTGAACTAACTTTGACTGATCTCGACAATGCCGATGAGATTTTCTACAGCAATAGCTTGTTGGCAGTCAGGCCTGTTGCGACGCTTGGTAAGAATAGCTGGACCCATCATGAAGTTTGTTCTGCATTATTTCAGCAGTTCCTGGAAGAAGTGGCATGAGCCGTATATTGACTGCTGCGGTCATAGTATTGATTGTGCTGGGTGCAGCGTCTTATTTTGAATTGAGTCGACGATGGGAAGTACCGCTGACACTACCCGCGCAGGGGATTGAGTTCACGGTTGCCCCTGGAGATTCACTAAGAACGGTTGCTGGCAAACTCAACCTTGCCGGAGTGCTGGCTCATCCTCGAATGTTAATGCTCTTCGGTCGCTGGACCGGTTTGGATCAGCAGTTGAAACAGGGAGAGTACGTAATCCCGGCGAATTCCACCGCGCGATCCGTTTTGGAGCTATTGCAAAGTGGTAAGGTGATTCAATATCGGGTGACGCTGCCAGAGGGGATAACATTATCGAAAGCGCTTGATATTCTGGCGCAGGAAGAAGCGCTGAAAAAAACCATAATGAGCCCTGAAGATCCCCGTATTATTGAGTTGATCAAACCACATTCGAATCCCGAGGGGCTTTTCCTGCCCGATACTTATCAATTTACGCGCGGCACTGCAGATTGGAGTATTTTGCAAAATGCTCATCAAGCCATGCGTGGAGTTTTACAGGAAGAATGGTCCGAGCGAGAGTTGCAGGTGCCGTATAAAACGCCCTACGAGGCGCTTATAATGGCGTCTATAATCGAGCGCGAGACCGGAATCCCTGAAGAAAGAGAGAGAATTTCTGGCGTGTTTGCCCGCAGACTGGGAAAAGGTATGCTTCTACAGACTGACCCTACAGTGATTTATGGGCTGGCTGATGAGTTCGAAGGGAATTTACGGCGACAGCATCTTAGGCAAGACAGCAATCCCTACAATACCTATCGACATCCGGGGCTTCCCCCGACGCCTATTGCACTTCCCGGTGTCGATGCCATTCGGGCAGCCCTGCATCCTGATGACGGCGACGCGCTCTATTTCGTTGCACGAGGAGATGGCGGTCATGTGTTTAGTGCTACTCTCAAGGAGCACAACACAGCCGTGCGCAAGTATCAGCTCCAACGTGCGAAAAACTATAGATCCACTCCAGAGAAGCGGCAGTAGTATGAGTACTCGAGGTTTTTTTGTCACCTTTGAAGGTGGAGAGGGCGTAGGGAAGACTACGAATCTTGGTTATTTACAGGATATATTACAAGATCAAGGCATTGACCTTGTCGTGACCCGAGAGCCCGGCGGGTCTGAGCTAGGGGAAAAAATACGCGAGCTTTTATTAGACAATCGCAGCGCCAATATCAATGCGATGACGGAGCTTCTTTTGATTTTCGCCGCGCGAGCACAACACATCAGTGAGCGTATTGAACCCGCACTTGCAGCGGGGCAGTGGGTCCTATGCGACCGCTTTACAGATGCGACGTATGCGTACCAGAGTGGAGGCAGAGGCGTCGCGATGGATACGGTCAAGCGGCTGGAAGAACTGGTCCAGGTAGGTCTGCGCCCCAATTACACGATCTTGCTCGATGTGTCGGTCGAGACAGGCATGGCTCGGGCTCGAGGTCGGGGAGAATTGGACCGGATCGAACGTGAAACCATGGACTTCTTCGAGCGTGTCAGAGCTCGCTATCTCGAACAAGCCAGAGGTAACCTCGACAGGTACCGCATAGTTGATGCCAGTGTCTCAATAGAAGAAGTCCGGCAGCAAATTTTGGGAATTGGCAGGGAAGTTCTAAGCCATTGGGAAACCCAGCGGAGCGGTGGGTGATTGACCTCAATAATGTTTCAGGCGTCAGTGAACCCCTGCCGTGGCAAAAAACTGAATGGGCAGATCTAACGGCTGCTCTGGCGGCTGGTCATCTGCCACACGCGCTTTTGTTTGTAGGCGGGCAACACACCGGCAAGGCGCAGTTGGCGCTCTCCATAGCACGTTTGATGCTTTGCTCTGAGCCCCGGGGAGGAAGAAACTGTGGCAGGTGCCATGCCTGCGAATTGAGCGGCAGTGGTGGTCATGGGGATTTCAGGTGGGTGCAACCTCAGGAAAAGAGCCGAGTAATTAAAATCGACCAGGTTCGGGACCTGGTGCAATTTACCCAAAAGACTGCAGCGTTTGGAGCGCGCAAAGTTATCGTTTTTGCGCCTGCCGATAGTATGAACGTCAATGCCTTTAACGCATTGCTGAAACCGCTGGAAGAGCCCGCCGCGAATACGTATCTGATCTTGGTGTGCAACCGTTTACACGGCGTACCCCCGACCATTCGTTCTCGCTGTCAGATTCACCGAGTGGCTATGCCCGGTCAAGAAGACTCTCTGATTTGGCTCGATGGGATTACAGATAACCGGGAGGAGAGCCAGAAGCTGCTTGCGCTAGCCGCGGATAGACCTCTGCTTGCAAAACAGCTTTATGACAGTGCAGACACTGAGTCAATTGCCGCAAGAAGTCTTGCCATTGAGGCACTGCTGCAGGGAAAGCTGTCCGTAGGCCAGGCGAGTGCAGTGTGGGGCGATGCGGAACTGAGCGTCATTTTGGAGCACTGTTCGGGAGAGTTGCAGCGACTTTTGCGCAATCTTTCGGCACGGCGACTGCAAGCCAGAGGTGCGCACGCCGCTTTTAGCTTGCTGGATGAAATAAATCGGCTGCAACGGGCGGTAAGTGCGGGAACGAACCCTAGCAGGCAGCTGCTGATAGAATCACTATTGTCAAAAATTCGCCGAGAGTTGGGCGGGGCGTCTCTTGGTGATAACATCCAGACGGAGTTGGGAGACTAGACGGTATGAGTAATCTAAAACAAAATAGCCGCAACGGGATACTGTCGCTCACAATCAAGGACAAGGCCGTATTATATTCGGCATATATGCCATTTCTGGATAATGGCGGGCTTTTTGTGCCCACCAATAAAGCCTACGACATTGGGGATGAAGTGTTTATGTTGCTGACCCTTATGGATGAGTCTGAAAAAATGCCTATTTCCGGGAAGGTTGTCTGGGTGACCCCCAGAGGCGCTCAGGGAAACCGCACTGCCGGGATTGGCGTCCAGTTTAGTGAGCAGGACGCAGCAGCGAATACCAAAATTGAAAACCACCTCGCAGGTTCCTTATCGTCGGATCGACCTACTCACACAATGTAAGCCGCTTTCCTGAGGTTACTGCTCGATGTATTGGCGAAGCTATCGATAAAAAGATAATTTGCGGATAAAAAAGTGGGTCCCGAAAGGGACCCACCAAGACCATTAGGAGTGAAACATAAAGGAATTGCTTCCAATAAGGAGCATGGGTATGCTCCGGTGACCACTCATTTGAACTAGGGGATAAGTGGACACGACTTAAGTATCGCTCATATTTGGTACTTTTCCACATTTACTTGGTTTTTTTGTAAGGTATTTTGCTATATTGGAATACCTTTTAATTCCGTTAGGTTATATACGTGTGCGCTGATGGTCTCCTCTACAGATTTCCTCTCAGGTGTGATTGAGGGCTTTTATGGCCGCTCATGGTCGCTCGATACGCGTTTGGCGTACGCCGATTACCTGAGCGAGTCCGGTTTAAACACCTACATTTACTGCCCCAAAGATGATCTCTACTTGCGCGGTCGGTGGGCCGAAGATTGGCCTGCGCTTCAGTGGGAGCAACTCCAGCAGCTAAGTGGCGCTTACCGTATGCGCGGTATGCATTGGGGGGTAGGCCTCTCGCCCGTTGAACTGTACCGAGAATACGGCGCGATACAGCGTGAACAGCTCAAGCAAAAGGTCGGTCGCATCGGTGAGCTTGACGCTACCTTGCTGGCCATTCTTTTTGACGACATGCCCGGAGATATGGATGGTTTGGCAGTCCGCCAGGCGGAAATCGTGTCTGACGTTTGCGACTGGGCACCCGGAATGAGGGTCCTTGTGTGTCCGACTTATTACTCTTTCGACCCGGTATTGGAACAGCACTTCGGTCGCATGCCCCATGACTATTGGCCACAACTAGGCCGAGAGGTTCCCGGCGCATGCGATATATTTTGGACCGGGGACAGTGTCTGTTCCGCAAAGATCGACGTTTGCGATGTGGAGGCAATAACACAGCTTTTAGGTCGCCCAGTTATCCTTTGGGACAATTATCCGGTAAATGATGGCGCTGCGCGCAGCAACTTTTTATACACGAGTAAGTTAGCCGGGCGACCCGAATCGCTGCGGCCACTCCTAAGTGGGCACTTATGTAACCCTATGAACCAGGGTATTTTATCGTTGCCGGCACTGAGCGGACTGGCTGAATTATACGGTGACGGGGGGCTCGATGATGCGGCATTATCTCGAATTCTCGGGCCGCGCACCTGGGAGAGGCTGTCTCAAGACAGACGAGATTTCGAAGAGCGGGGGTTGTCGGGCCTTGGAAGGCGGCGGACCTCCGAACTTGCCTCCGTGTACGGCGGGTTGTCCGGAAATGCGGCTTTGGAAATCAGCCAGTGGCTCCGCGGTGAATATGCCTTTGACCCGGCTTGTTTAACCCTCTGATTCCAAGCCGGCCATGGCTTTTCGCGCGGAGTTGAGGGAGCTGAATTCGAAGTCATTGAATTGCCCGTATCATCAGGCCATAGGTAGTTGAACAGTCGTCACCTTTGTGTCAGAATCTGCGCCCTTGTGAGTGCTCCCGCATCACTGGATTCTGTTCCAAGTAACCATTTATTAATCAAGTATTTAAAATACACTATTGCAAGTATTTCTAGCTGTATGGCGGGTGTTATTAAAGCGGAAGTGGCGAAATTGGTATACGCGCTGGATTTAGGTTCCAGTGCCGCAAGGCGTGAGAGTTCGAGTCTCTCCTTCCGCACCATATCAGAGCAGGCACTCTTCAGAGTGCGCAACCCGGGTGAGTGGCCCATTGTGGAGTCCTAACCAGTGTCCCGGAGTTATTGAATCAAGAGGAAAGACCATGCAGGTATCTATTGAAACCACTTCCGGATTGGAACGACGTTTAACCGTCGGTGTCCCGGCCGAACGGGTTGATTTGGAGGTGGATAACCGACTCGAAAAGGCGGCACAGAATGTCAAACTGGCGGGGTTTCGGCCAGGCAAAGTGCCCATGCGGGTGATGCGGCAGCGTTTTGGCGCTGGTGTGCGCCAGGAAGTCTTGGGGGAGGTCGTGGACCAGTCTTTTCGCGAAGCGGTGATTCAGGAAAAACTGCGACCCGCTGGCCAGCCGAACATTGAGCCGAGAAACCTGGAGCCCGGCAAAAATCTCGAGTACGTAGCCACGTTTGAAGTCTTTCCGGACGTGGATGTGGTCGACATAAAAGATTTTCAGGTAAACAAGTCTGTCGCGGAAGTGAAGCCCGATGACGTAGACCATATTATCGAGGTGTTCCGCAAGCAGCAGGGTGAGTGGAACGCTGTATCCCGCTCCGCGGTGCTGGAGGACAAGGTCAATATCGACTACGCAGGCACCAGGGATGGCGAAGAGTTCAGTGGCGGAAGTGCACAGGATTCTGAGTTGGAGCTGGGGTCCGGTCGCATGATACCCGGGTTTGAAGACGGCATTGTCGGCATGAATGCGGGAGATGAGACAACGTTGCAACTGAGCTTTCCCGAGGACTATCACAACGAGGAGTTGCAGGGTGCGAAAGTGGAGTTCAAGGTTACTTTAAACAGTGTCCTGGAATTGGTTCCCGCGGCTATCGATCAAGACCTGTTTACAAAATACGGCGTTAAAGACGGCGGCGAAGAGCAATTTCGAAAAGATGTAGCCGAGAATATGGCGCGGGAACTCAAGAATGCAGTTCAGACCAAGACTAAAGAGCAGGTTATGGATGCGATGTTTGATGCGCACAAGTCCCTGGAAGTCCCCAAAGCCCTGATTAACCAGGAAATTGCTGCGATGCGTAATCAAATGCTCCAGCAATTCGGTGGCGCAGGGAACCAGGAGATGGATCTTGAATCACTCCTTCCCGACACTATGTTCCTGGACAATGCGGAGCGCAGGGTCAAGCTCGGGTTGGTGATGGCCGAGTTTATTTCCAAGCATGAAATTAAGGCGGACGGAGAGAAGGTACGAGCGGCGATAGAAGAAATGGCATCGACCTACGAGACTCCGCAAGAGGTTATCGACTATTACTACTCAAACCAGGAGCAGCTTTCTGCCGTGGAATCCAAAGTATTGGAGGATCTAGTGGTTGAAAAACTGTTGGAAAGTGCCCATATCGTAGAAAGTGAATGTAGTTATAAGGATGCAATCGGCCAGAATCAGGGCTAGTGCCTGTGGCAGTTTGGAACGCCAAACTATAGGAATAAATGACAAACGGGGAATGTTGTACATGCCAAATCAATTCGACGAGCCGAATAAAAATCAAGTAAACAGCTTGGGCCTCGTTCCCATGGTCGTGGAGCAAACCGCGCGCGGTGAACGATCGTATGACATCTACTCGAGGCTGCTTAAAGAGAGAGTCATTTTTGCTGTGGGCACAGTAGAAGATCACATGGCGAATCTTATCGTCGCTCAACTACTGTTTTTAGAGTCGGAAAATCCAGATAAGGATATTCACTTGTACATCAATTCTCCGGGGGGCTCAGTAACTGCAGGCCTGTCCATTTACGACACCATGCAGTTTATCAAGCCCGACGTTAGTACTATGTGTATCGGGCAGGCAGCTTCTATGGGTGCTTTCCTGCTCAGTGGCGGAGCCAAAGGGAAGCGCTATTGTCTACCAAATGCTCGCACCATGATTCACCAGCCTAGCGGTGGAGCTCAAGGACAGGCAACTGATATAGACATTCAGGCCAAGGAAATTCTGATAATCCGTCAGCGACTCAATGAGCTGATGGCTGATCACACTGGCCAGGCTCTGGAAACCATAGAAAGGGATACAGAGCGGGACCGTTTCATGAACGCCGAGCAGAGCAAGGAATACGGCCTTATAGATGAGGTCGTTGAAAGCCGGAGCGTCGCAGCGGAAAATGTTTAAATAACGTGATTTAGTTCCTTTTGGGACTTGCAAGTATCGCTAAAAAACATCATCTTATAATTGAATGATGGTGGCATGAGCCAACACAGAGAGCTAGGGCGGCAGGATGACTAATAAAACCACAAAAACCGGTGACGATGGCAGCAAGCTGCTGTATTGCTCGTTCTGTGGCAAGAGTCAACACGAGGTCCGCAAATTGATTGCCGGACCTTCGGTTTTCATTTGCGACGAATGCGTTGACCTTTGCAATGACATCAGTCGCGAAGAGGTGCAGGAGAGCACCGCGGGTGCAAAGCAGGATCACCTGCCCGTGCCTCAGGAAATCAAAGCGATCCTGGACGAATATGTGATTGGCCAGCAGCGGGCGAAAAAGGTTCTCGCTGTTGCCGTGTACAACCATTACAAGCGCCTTCGCCACGGGGAAAGCGCAAATAAAACTCGCGATGAGGTTGAGCTGGGCAAAAGCAATATACTTCTGGTCGGACCTACCGGTAGTGGTAAGACATTACTCGCCGAAACGCTGGCGCGTCTCCTTGATGTCCCATTTACTATCGCCGATGCGACGACCCTAACAGAAGCTGGTTATGTCGGAGAGGATGTAGAGAACATCATCCAGAAGCTGCTTCAGAAATGCGACTACGATGTGGAAAAGGCTCAGGTGGGTATTGTCTACATCGACGAGATTGACAAGATTTCTCGCAAATCTGACAACCCATCCATTACTCGCGATGTTTCTGGTGAAGGCGTGCAACAGGCACTGCTCAAACTTATTGAAGGTACCGTGGCTTCGGTTCCACCCCAGGGTGGGCGCAAGCATCCGCAGCAGGAATTTCTGCAGGTAGACACATCCAATATTTTGTTTATTTGCGGTGGCGCATTTGCGGGGTTGGAGAAAGTTATTCGAAACCGTTCTGAAAAAGGCGGTATTGGTTTTGGCGCAGAAGTGAAGAGCAAAGACGAGAAGCTTAATGTAGGTGAGGTGTTGTCTCGGCTGGAACCAGAAGATCTGGTGCACTACGGCCTGATTCCTGAGTTCGTGGGTCGCTTGCCGGTGATTGCAACGCTCGAAGAACTGGACGTAGAGGCGCTGGTACAGATTCTTACCGAGCCCAAAAACTCCCTGACAAAGCAGTATAGTAAACTGTTCGAAATGGAAGGCGTCGAAGTAGACTTTCGAGAGGACGGCCTGCGAGCTATTGCTGAAAAGGGAATGGAGCGCAAAACCGGGGCAAGGGGATTACGCTCTATTTTAGAAGGAGTTTTACTCGACTCCATGTACAACATTCCCTCACGGGATGACGTCAGCAAGGTGGTAATAGACGAGTCCGTTATACTGGGCGATTCTGAGCCTCTGCTGGTCTATCAGAATAGCGAGCCTACTGCCCGCACCGCTTCTACTGAAGAGTAGACAATCGGCGTACCACGTTTGTCGATTGCAACGTGTTGCGCTTAATGTGGGTAGGTCACCCTTGCTTTGTGGGTGAATGCCCCCAATTGCAAGCAACACTGTAACCATTCCAATAAAACCCGGAGATTTATATGGGTTCTTCCTCTGTCACTCAGCTTCCCCTACTCCCACTTCGAGATGTGGTTGTATACCCGCACATGGTGCTCCCGCTATTTGTGGGCCGAGAGAAGTCAATTGAAGCCCTCGAAGATGCTATGGCCAACGACAAGCAGGTCTTTCTTGTGGCGCAGCGCAACGCAGCCGATGACAACCCCATCGCTGATGATATTTATCAGGTAGGAACAGTATCCAACATATTGCAGTTACTTAAGCTTCCGGACGGTACGATCAAGGTTTTGGTCGAGGGGAGCTACCGCGCAGTAGTTGATAATATTGATGATGAAGGGAAGTTTGCAGTTGCAGGTGTCCGTGAAGTTGTCAGTGAAGATATTCCTGAAAATGAAGCAGAAGCTCTTCTTCGCTCTACCATCGTGCAGTTCGAAAAATACGTAAATCTCAGTAAAAAAATGCCGGCGGAAGTGCTTACGTCATTAACAGGCATTGATGAAACGGGTCGCCTGGCTGATACGATAGCTGCCCACATGAGCGTGGATCTTGAAGAGAAGCAGCATATCCTTGAGATTTCCAGTGTACGGTCTCGATTAGAGCATCTGATGGGGCTCATGGAGGCAGAGATTGATCTGTTTCAGGTTGAAAAGCGTATCAGGGGCCGCGTGAAGAAGCAGATGGAGAAGAGCCAGCGAGAGTACTATTTGAATGAGCAGATGAAAGCAATTCAAAGAGAGCTGGGGGATATGGAGGAAACGCCCAATGAGCTTGATGAACTCCAGGAACGGATAGAACAGGCAAAGATGCCACAGGAAGCGCGAGACAAAGCGCAGTCGGAACTCAATAAACTGAAGATGATGTCGCCGATGTCAGCAGAGGCGTCGGTGGTGCGAAGCTATATTGACTGGATGGTTAATGTGCCCTGGTCGAAGCGGAGCAAAGTTAAGCACGACCTTAAGCGCGCTTCAGCTATTTTGGATGAAGACCACTATGGCCTTGAGGAAGTGAAGGACCGAATTTTAGAGTACCTGGCGGTGCAAAAGCGTGTGCGCAAGGTGAAGGGCCCCGTATTGTGTCTGGTTGGGCCTCCAGGGGTTGGAAAAACATCACTGGGCGAATCCCTGGCGCGGGCAACAAACCGAAAATTCGTACGCATGGCCCTCGGTGGCGTGCGTGATGAGGCGGAGGTTCGTGGCCACAGACGTACCTACATCGGATCGATGCCAGGTAAGCTTTTGCAGAAAATGTCCAAAGCAGGGGTGAAGAACCCGCTGTTTTTACTCGACGAAATTGACAAGATGGGGATGGATAACAGGGGCGACCCAGCTTCTGCGATGCTCGAGGTACTGGACCCGGAACAAAACCACGCTTTTAACGACCATTATCTGGAAGTGGATTACGATTTGTCCGATGTCATGTTTGTGTGCACTTCCAATACGATGAATATCCCGGGGCCGTTGCTGGACCGGATGGAAGTAATTCGTATCCCCGGATACACCGAGGATGAGAAATTCAATATCGCGGAACGCTACCTGATTCCCAAGCAAATCAAGCTGAACGGTTTGAAAAAGGGTGAGCTATTCATTGCCTCGGACATGGTAATCGATATTATTCGCTACTATACCCGGGAAGCAGGTGTGCGCTCATTGGAGCGGGAAATCGCCAAGGTTTGTCGGAAGTTAGTAAAGGCTTTTACGCTCAATGAGCTTTCGCCTGGCACTACGGTCACGGCAGAGATGCTGCCAGATCTCCTCGGAGTTAGAAAATACAACTATGGTATCGCCGAAGAAACTAACAAAATCGGCCAGGTTACCGGATTGGCGTGGACATCCGTTGGCGGCGAGTTGCTCACGATCGAAGCGGTGGCGGTGGCTGGTAAAGGGCGTCATGTTCAGACTGGTTCACTGGGTGATGTTATGCAGGAGTCCATTCAGGCTGCCACCACGGTGGTTCGTAGTCGTGGACAAGTGCTAGGTATTCCGGCGACTTACCACGAAGATCACGATATACATATTCATGTGCCGGAGGGCGCTACACCGAAGGATGGCCCAAGTGCCGGTGTTGCGATGTGTACCGCTCTGGTGTCTGTTCTCACCAGTATACCGGTACGATCTGATGTGGCGATGACGGGTGAAATTACATTGCGCGGGGAAGTGCTTCCCATTGGAGGGCTGAAAGAGAAGTTGCTGGCAGCTCGCCGAGGTGGAATCAAGACCGTTATCATTCCAAAAGAAAATGAGCGAGACTTGAAAGAGGTGCCTGATAATATCAAGGAGCATCTGGAGATTTGCCCCGTGAAGTGGATTGACGAGGTTCTTGCTCTGGCTCTGGAGTCTATGCCCGAGCCACTCAGTGATGAGGAGTTTCTCGCAGAATCCCTCACAACGGCCGGTGAAAGTGGAAAAGACGAGAAAAATCGAATAAATACGCATTAACGGGCCCGAAGATTATTGACCAGCATTCGTGCTCTGGTATAAAGTCTTGAGAATAACTGCTTGGGTTTTTTCTGGCCCGATGGCTGATTTTGGGTCCACGCAGCGTATAATGAAAATTGAGAGCGGAGGTCCGGGCTGTTGCCACCGCTTAATGTTACTTAGGGGTAACATGAATCTTGTGCAGCGATAACTTTTGAGGGGAAAAAGTGTGAATAAAACTGAACTGATTGACGTGATAGCAAGCGCAGCGGATTTGTCAAAGGCAGATGCTGGCCGCGCGCTGGATGCTGTTGTTGATAGCATCACCGAGACACTGACAAAAGGTGACCAGGTTGCTTTGGTTGGCTTTGGTACCTTTTCGGTAAAGCAACGTAATGCTCGCGCTGGTCGCAACCCACAAACGGGTGCAACTATACAAATTGCCGCATCTACCGTACCTAGCTTCAAGGCAGGCAAGGCACTGAAGGACGCGGTTAATCACAAGTAAAGGCCGTAACTGCTAATTAAGCTTAGCAATTACGCAACATTACTTAAGGCAAAAGAGGTGTCGCCCAACCGGCGGCATCTGGATTAAACCCCAAGGCGCACTCTTCTGTGCGCCTTTTTTTTGGCGCCATTGAGATTATTCCATGCTGCAAGACATACGTCAGAGCACAAAGGGTACCGCAGCAAAGATTGTGGTCGGGTTAATTGTCATTACTTTCGCATTTTTTGGCATCGAGTCTATTTTGGTCGGTGGCGGTGACAATGAGATCGCCAAGGTCAATGGCGAAGAAATCTATCCGCAGGAACTGCAGCAGTCGATAGATACACAGCGTAGGCGCTTAATCTCCGCAATGGGCGAGAACCTCGACCCTGCCATGCTGGAAGAGGATCGACTAAGAGGGCCCGCTTTGGAGGCTCTTATCAATCGCAGGTTATTGAAGCAATCTGCTCAGGAAATGGATCTGTCAATTTCGGAGCAGGAAATCGGCGCGGTTGTCGGTGGAATGGAACAGTTTCAGGCCGACGGTAGATTTTCCCCGGAAGTCTATAAAAGCGTCCTGTCTACCGCCGGTTTCACGCCAGGTTCCTTTAAGCAAGGGTTATACGATGACATGCTGATCAATCAGTTGCGGGGCGGCATTGCAGGCACCGAATTTGTTACGTCTGCCGAATTAGAACTCAGCGGCCGTGTGATTTTGGAATCTCGGGATGTGCACTATTTCATTATTCCCCTGGAGAAATTTGCCTCGGATTCACCCATAAGTGAAGCGGGGATTGAAGGCTATTACGTCGAAAACGAAACCGACTATCAAACACAGGAAGTTGTGGACATAGATTATATCGAGTTGTCGGTAGATGATTTTAGAGAACCGGTAGAAGAAAACGCTATTTTGGAGGCATATGAGTTGGCCAAGAATGAGGCGCAATACCTGATTCAAAATCGCGTCTCGCATATCCTTTTTGAATCCGGTGCAGCGGATCAGGCCGATCAGGTTGTATTGGCTCAGGAGCGATTAGCGGGTGGGGTTCCGTTTGCTGAAGTAGCGATGGAGCTTTCCCAGGATGTGGGTTCCTCGTCCAGAGGGGGCGACCTCGGTTTTTCTAGCGGAGATGCATTTCCGCTAGAAATGGAAGTCGTCATAGCCAAACTCGAGCCTGGCGTCGTCTCCGAGCCGGTAGAAACTGACGCTGGCATTCATTTGCTACTGGTGACCGAGCGGAAAGGCGGCGAAGAGCCCCGCCTGGACGAGATACGTGAGCAGCTCAAGGACAGTATCCAAACCGATGAGGCACGCGTTGTTCTTCTGCGCTCTGTTGAGTCGCTGAAGGACTTATCGTTTAACGCGGAAGACCTTAGCTACCCCGCTTCAGAGTTAACGTTAGATGTCCAACAGATAGACGCCGTGGCAAGGTTTCAGGATGAAGGGCTATTCTCCAATACGTCCTTATTGAAGGCAGCTTTTTCCGAAGATGTTCTGGTCGAGGGACACAACAGCGACGTTATCGAATTGCCGGAAGATCGCTTTGTTGTAATGCGCGTGCGCAAACACCACGTACCTGAACTTCTGCCACTTGCAGCGGTTAGGGATGAGATTGTAGAGGCCGTTCAAGAGAAGATCGCTCGGGCAGCAGTAGCTGCCGAAGCTGATAGAGCTCTGGCGCAGATGCGCACAGGTGTCACGATGGAGCAATTTACTGAAACAGAAAACTATGAGAGGCAGATCGAGTTAGGCATTGATCGTCGTAATAACATTGTCCCAATCGAGGTGTTACGCCGTGCATTTGAAATGCCCGCTCAGTCCGCTGAAGATATGTCGACCGCTGACTATATAGAAGCCCAAAACGGGGATGCGATTGTCATCGAGCTGGTGCGCGTCAACGAAGGAGATGTGGGCGCCATAACTGACATCGAGCTTCAGCAATTAAGGCAATTGTTGGGATCAGAGTCAGGCAGCCTGGTCGATAAAGAGTTTCAGCAGAGCTTGCAGGATCACGCAGACATCACCGTACTGTAACGCTTTTATTCGAGGAAACCATGGTCAAACAGGTATTAACACTAAATCAGATTTCGCTGAAGGGGCTTGAACGATTGCCCCGCGATTGCTATGAAATAGCCAGTGAGTTTTCTCTGCCTGATGCAATTCTGCTGCGCAGTTACAAGTTGCAGGAAAAGGATATCCCTGACTCCGTGCTGGCTATCGCCAGAGCAGGAGCAGGCGTTAATAATATACCCGTAGCAGCCTGTTCAGCTCGAGGTATTCCTGTGTTCAACTCCCCAGGCGCCAACGCCAACGCGGTGAAAGAACTGGTTGCTACCGGCTTACTACTTGGCTCCCGTGGTGTCATTGAGGGTATTGATTATGTCAAAACTCTTGGCGACCTAACGGACGAAGCCCAGCTCAACAAAACACTGGAAGCACAAAAGAAGCAGTTCAAAGGGAGCGAACTTGTCGGCAAGACTTTAGGCGTTGTGGGCTTGGGAGCAATAGGGTCTCTGGTGGCAGAAATGGCCTTGACCCTGGGCATGGATGTAGTTGGGTTCGACCCGGCTCTGTCAGTGGAGGCCGCATGGCGTTTGTCTAGTCAGGTGCGTCGTGCAGACACGCTATCAGCCCTTTTTTCTCGATGTGACTATATTAGTCTGCATTTACCCGTGCTGGACTCAACAAGAGGACTCATAAACGCTGAGCTGTTCAGCAGTATGCGCACCGGGACCTGCTTATTGAATTTTGCACGCCAGGAAATTGTCGATGAGGACGGTTTGCTTCGAGCACTGGATGATGGCTTGTTACGCAAATATATAGCGGACTTTCCCGCGCCAGCCTTGATTGGTCGTGATGATGTGATTTTGATGCCACACATTGGTGCAAGTACAGAAGAAGCCGAGGACAATTGCGCCATTATGGCGGCAGATCAGCTACGGGATTTTCTGGAAAGTGGCAATATTCGTCACTCGGTTAATTTCCCAACCTTACAGCTGGACCGAGACAGTGGCTGTCGATTGTCGGTAACCAATGAGAATGTCCCCAAAATTCTCGGAAACGTACTTTCTATCCTGGCGGATGAGAATATTAACGTTACCGATATGTTAAATAAGAGCCGCGATGAAATCGCATATAATTTGATCGATATAGGCTCTCAGCCTGCGCTTGAAGTATTGAATAGAATGCGTTCGGTTGAGGGTGTTGTTAACGTTCGCCTGATCGGCGACTGTGCCTGAAACTCACGACGTGCTGCTATTGGACGTCATCATGAAGCGTAGGCGTGACCGACTCTGCGCTGAGATACATGCCTTGCTCCTCGGAACTCAGTGTAGCGGCTCCCTGCCAGGGTAGTAGACGCTGGTCGGCATGATGTTGAAAATCCAAAAACGGATATTTAATAATGTCGAAGTACGGGGAGTAATCAAAATGACTGGGAGTGCAAAGCTTCGGATTGCGCATAAACAGCTGAACCCGGTCTCCATCATCGCGCTTCACAAGTGGTAAAATTGGAAATTGGATTTCGCCAAATGCCTCTGCAATCATCGTTGAGCAGACCGTCTGAGTGCTTTTACCTGGCCTTGCACTGAACAGGGACGAACGCCAGCGTCGCGGCATGATAAACCAGGGAAACAGAAAACGACCGAGGTCGAATATCTGTCTCACATCGTAGGGTGTGCCCAGCCGGCTTATCGCATAAGCTAACACCAATTGGCTATCTTTATAGCCAAGTCCCCGGGGCCGGCAGATGCGAATATGTTCCCCCATGTAGGCGTTTAGTTCACGAACCACGGTACCCATGCCCAGTTCACTCTCTATGATAAGCTGCCTGTCGGCATTGCCATGGTAGTACTCACCAAGTCTTTCCCTGAGAATCGGGTCCTCAATGTCGTGTAGTCGGCCGATATACAATACTGAGTGAGACCAACTGCTCATGGTGATCAGTTTGATGACTTCACTGACTCTTGAGCGACCTTCGATGAGCATTACATCGCAGGCCTTTACCTCGTGCCGTATACGCTCGAAATCGCTCAGGGGAGTGCGGGGCAGGGGGCTCTTTTGCTTGAGCCAGTTGACGATTGCCGAGCGAATCCAATTGATCATAAATGCGATTAGTATGGCGCAGAATAGTGCTACCTTTATAGCGCAGCCAGTAAGCAGAAACCAGAGGAATGATGATGGATGACCCGTTGGCTATCTTGGAAAAGCAGGTCGGGGCCGGTCGGAACTACGATTCACCGCCGCTGGACCTATGGCACCCCCCCTTGAGTGGTGATATTCCAATACACATTGACGCTCAAGGCGATTGGTATCACGAGGGCGGTAAGATTGAGCGACAATCCCTTGTGCGGCTGTTCGCCAGTATTTTGCGGCGTGAGGAGGACGGTGAGTACTACCTGGTAACGCCGGGAGAGAAGTGGCGCATTACTGTCGAACTGCACCCGCTGCTCATTACAGATATCGATAGTCTTGTGGTTGATGAGGTGGCTGTGCTGGAAGCGACGCTGAACACGGATAAACGGATTCTGGTCAATGAGGAGCATTCACTATTTCTTGAGCCAAAAGTGCAGAATATAGCCGCCTTGCAACTGCCTCATGGATTGTCTGCACTGTGCACGCGGGCGGCATGGTACAGGCTGGTGGAATTGGCTGATTCGGGTGGTGGGATCGCAAAGTTAAAATCCGGCGACTATGAATTTAACCTGAACACAGACTAGTCGCCACCCACATCGAAGAAGGTGGGGCTCTACATGTTCGGATAATTCGGGCCACCAAATCCCTCGGGAGTCACCCAAACGATGTTTTGTGACGGATCTTTGATATCGCACGTCTTACAGTGCACACAGTTCTGAGCGTTGATTTGAAATTTTTGACCCGCGGCGTCTTCCACAATTTCATAGACCCCTGCGGGGCAATAGCGTTGCGCCGGTTCGTCGTAGATCGGCAGGTTCCTATCCAGAGGAATAGCTGGGTCGATGAGGGTCAGGTGGCAAGGTTGATCCTCCTCGTGGTTGGTGTTGGAAAGGAATACGGAAGACAGCTTATCAAAACTGATTGTGTTGTCGGGTTTTGGGTAGTGAATTTCTTTGCAATCAGCTGCGGGCTTAAGTGCGGCATAATCAGCGACCGTATCGTGTAATGTGAACGGAACCTTTCCGCCAAAGATGTTCTGTTCTATCCATAGTAAGCCTGCACCGACAAGCGTGCCAAATTTATGCACCCATCCAGTGAAATTGCGCGCTTTATAGAGTTCGTCCTGCATCCAGGATTTTTCGATGTTAATAGCATAGGTGGCTAAATCCGCAGGCGCTGATTCTCCCTGAGCCAAAGCCTCAACTACTGTTTCAGCGGCTAATAGGCCACTTTTCATTGCGGTATGATTGCCTTTGATCTTAACGCTATTCATTGTGCCTGCATCGCAACCAATGAGCAGGCCTCCCGGAAAATGCATCTTGGGAAGCGAGTTTAGACCGCCTTTGGCGAGAGCTCGAGCACCATAAGTTATGCGGGTACCCCCTTCAAGATATTTGCGTGTTTCGGGGTGATGTTTCCAACGTTGAAGCTCGTCAAAAGGGCTCATGTGTGGATTGGAATAATT
>JAPKAY010000126.1 GCA_028825045.1 Halioglobus sp. | reverse complement strand
GATGCAAGGTCAGTATCGGAAACAACGATGTACCCTTGTAACGTTACTGCACGCAACACTCATCTGCTTTTTGAATTCTAATTTCTAGTGATTTCATAGCCATTCTCATCATCTACTCAAGGTGTTGATGGCAGGCACTCCCCATTGTCGGTAGCCGTCCAGTTGCTATATGTACTAGGTGTAGCGGCCGCACTACCATTATAAAATTGGTTCCCTTCCCATGGGTTCCACACCCGCGTTACAGGGTTTGCACCGCAAGACTTATAGTAGTGGCCAAAACTATTCGTTTGTCCGTCCGCAGGAGAAGCTCCTGGCCAGTTTCCCCCTCCGGCAACGCCGGTGACACACAAGCTGTCAGCCCAACAGGCGAGACCCTTGCCGGTCGGAGGGTTTTGTCCTTCAGCCTTTAGATCAGCAACAAGATCCAAGTATTCTTTACCCGCTTGCTGATTGTATGGGGTCTCAAAACACAAGGGTATTGTATTTGCGTCAGGTGCCTGTGCACATCCTGTGTAAGCAACCTTTGGTGTTACGCCGGGCGGGCTTGCAGGCGTTCCCCCGACTTTTGCAAACGTTAAACGTGCCTGGCAGACTGGGGTCCTCGCATCGCTTCCCTTCGGGCCGAATCCGTCACAGCTTTGGTCCGCCTCACTGCAGACCGCACGGCCTTCTTTGTCTATAGTGAAGTTTTTATACTGATCACAATTATAGTGTATACCATCCACCACGGCATTCCCCGCCCCCTCCCAGTTAGCTGTTGTTAATGGGCCCGACTGCTGCCAAAGTCCACCTGCCATATAGCTGCCGACACCGCCCCATGAAGTAGGGCCAGCACTGGCTAGAAAACTGCACCCTCCCGTATCGATATTCGGAATCATTCCCGAATTTTGTGCGCTCGCCGCACATTCTCCCAGCGCGACAGCTACAGCACCCACACAGCTATTTATGCCGCCCGAAATCGGCTGCGCCGCAACTGCCGTCATACCCTCTGTCGAATAGGTCCATATTTTAGCGAGGTCATAGGGCGTTTTTAGGTCTTCGGGCGACTCACTTTTCGCAGACGTAGGAGTTGACTTACAAGCATCGCCGCACGTTCCACCGTTTGCCAGGTCGCCCGCAACCTTAGCGCATGCCGCCAGCGCAAGATCACCATAGGTCGGGTAGCGCGTGTCGTCAGTCGAAAGACTGAGAGGCTGCCAAGAGCAGCCAGATGCGGGCCCAGCGGCTTTACACCATGTTTCAGACTGGCCCTTGCATATCGCACCTCCTGTACAATGGTGGGTTGGTGTCGGTATTACACAGCCATCGGGACCACATATTTCAGCGAACAGGCGATTGTATTCGTCATTGCTCACCATCCTAAACCTTGGTTGCAAACAAGACTGTGAGTCGCTCTGAGCCTTAGGGGTGTTTGAGCCGTCTCGAAGATAGCCGGCCTCATAATCAATAGTATCTGTCCACTCTCCGCTCCAAGCCCTCATGCCGAGTTGCAGCAGAAGAACGGTGTTGCCAGGGTTCGCGTGAGGTACAGAGCCGGCAGCTGTGCCCTGCTGTAAGAAGGCCGCTGAACCGCAAGCGCCATGTCCAACGCCGTGTCCCCAAGCAATCGCAATACCCCCGTTGGACACCGCCTGCTCTCCGTCGGCATCTGGTAACCGTATCCCAGCTGCGTCAAATGCTTTGGTGCTGATCACACAGGAACGTGTATCTGAATCTACGTTTTTTACCAGCGTCGTGTACTTCTTGTAGTCTGAACCTGTTCCTGTTCCGCAACCCAGCAAAACCGCCGTCATATCATCGCGCATCTTCTCATATCCCGCTTTTCGGATAGGCCATGGGGAAACATCATCGGGGCCCAGCACAGGATCGTAATGGCCTGGGTAGCAAATCGCCCCGGGCAAAGCGGTCCCAAAGGTCCCGTGTTGTAACGTGGCAACTTTTCCATCCGGAGGATTGATCAACTGAACCGCGCCATCCCCATCAGCCCCTATATTTTCCGCGGTAGCACCGCAGTTATTTTGTTCGGCGTACGCATAGGCACTGCCATACTTGATATCGTAAGACGATTGAGCCTCGTCGTCGGTGACGCACACTTTAAATGTCGTGGGATCGGCAGCGCCGCAGCTGGGGTCAGCGCCGTTGGCGGTAGTTGCACTTGTTGTCTTACCGAGATCGTCATCAGTGTAAGGATTGTCAGGTGGGTTTCCTCCACTGTAAAAAAACGCATAATCCCACGTGCCGGCGGGTTCTTCTCCGCCCAAACCGCCGTCAGACCCGTCAGGCTGACCAGAGTCCGCAAAATCGAAACTGTCATTGTTGCTGCTGCCGCAGCCACTAATAGCGCCTAATGACAACAATGCCACCATCAGGGCAAAGCCCATGGTTCTGCGTGTTTTGCAGGCAACTCGGTAACATAAATTCATTCTTGTTTCCCTTTTGTGTTAATTCGACCGCAATGAAGACTTTAGCAACAATCATGCCAGCTCAATGGTAATC
>JAPKAY010000072.1 GCA_028825045.1 Halioglobus sp. | reverse complement strand
TCGAACAAAACATCGACCCGCTGTTACAAAGCCTGCGCGTAAGTGATACGTTGGTAGAGAAAATCGAGCATCGTCTGAAATGAACTTTAGCGTCGGCTTTCGCTCCAATCCTCACAGCCGCCGAAGGGGAACCCAATGCGAATAATTCTTGCCTCATGCCTATTTTGTCTGGCAACGGCCTGCACACCCACCGTGCAGGTCAATGCACCAAAGGAGCCGATCACCATTAATCTGAATGTCAAAATTGAACACGAAATACGTGTCAAGGTAGACAAAGAACTAGACAATCTGTTCACCGAAGACAACGAGCTATTCTAGGAGAAAACCCGCATGCAATTCCAAAAAGTACTACGGAAAACAGTCAGCGTAATATCGCTCTCACTCTTATTGATACTCCCAGCCTATGCGCTAGATCTGAGCGAGGCGAAATCAGCGGGCCAGGTCGGAGAAACCAGTACCGGCTATATCGCTGCGATCAAGCCCTCGACGAAGGTGAACGCGCTGGTCGCTGATATCAACAGCCAACGCAAGGTGTACTATCAGAAGATTGCCAATCAAAATAGCATCAGCCTGCAAGCGGTAGAAGCACGGGCAGGCATAAAAGCTATAGAGAAGACTCCGGTAGGTGAATTCATCAATTCTGGTACGGGCTGGCAGCTGAAATAGCGTCTCTGCTCATTGGGTATACCCGCATTGCGCGAGTTAGGACGGGTCTCGGCTTATGCGACTAATTTCCCCCTCGCGCTTTAGCCATATCCAACGCCAGGTCTTCGATCATATCCTCCTGGCCACCAACGGTTCGCCGTCGGCCGAGTTCCACCAGGATATCGCGGCTGGACAGCCCATACTTTTCAGCGCTACGTTTAGCGAATAACAAGAAGGAAGAGTACACGCCAGCGTAACCGAGCGTGAGTGAATCGCGGTCTACTCGCACCATGTCGTCCATCAGCGGCACGATCAGATCCTCGGCGACATCCATCGCCTTGAACAGATCCACACCAGTCTCAACACCCATGCGGTCACATACCGCGATAAAGATTTCCAGCGGCGTGTTGCCCGCTCCGGCACCCAATCCCGCCAGCGAGCCGTCGATACGATTGGCGCCCGCCTCCACCGCAGCCAGTGAATTGGCGATACCCAACGCCATATTGTGATGTCCGTGAAACCCCAGCTCCGTCTCCGGTCGCAATTCCGCTCGCGCCAACGCAACTCGTGATGTCACATGGTCCGGCAGCATATAGCCGGCTGAATCGGTGATGTAGACGCAATTAGCACCAAAGTCTTCCATCATTTTTAACTGTGTAACCAGCTCTTCCGCTTCTATCATGTGCGCCATCATGAGAAAGCCCACTGTATCGAGATCGTCATACTTAGCGGCCATCGTCAAATGCTGTTCTGACACATCAGCTTCGGTGCAATGGGTCGCAATACGAATAGTGGATATACCACAGTCAACCGCCATCTTCAGATGATCGACAGTACCAATACCGGGCAACAGCAGCGCAGAAACACGGGCATTTTTCATCTCTTTGCAGACGGCTGTCAGGTACTCTTCGTCACTCGCGGCTGGAAACCCGTAATTCACTGAAGCACCGCCGAGTCCATCGCCGTGCGTCACTTCGATGAGGGGAATACCCGCCTCGTCCATTGCCTTGGCAATAGTGACCATCTGGTCGACGGTAATCTGGTGCTGCTTGGGATGCATGCCATCGCGCAGGCACATATCGTGTAGGGTAACTTTCTTTCCGGTTAAATCCATCGTCGTTCTCTCTTGTGTTCTCTTGCGGCAATATTCAGGCAACTGTATTCATTATCTAAGCAGCTGTGGGCACAAATCTGCCCGCCAGTATTTCTTCAGCGTACATTTCTGCCGTTCGCAGGCCCGCGGCTGTCATGATATCCAGGTTGCCCGCGTACTTGGGTAAAAAGTCCCCCAGACCTTCAACCTCCATATAGATCGAAACGCGTTTGCCATCAAATACCGGGCCATTTTTCAAGGTGTAGCCGGGCACATACTTTTGCACCTCGGTGATCATTTCATGAATTGATTTTGTAATGGCCTCCTGATCCGGTTCATCAACAGTGAGACAATGAATAGTATCGCGCATCAGCAGTGGTGGCTCGGCGGGGTTGATAATAATAATGGCCTTCCCGTTTTTCGCCCCGCCCACTTTTTCGATACCGCTCGCGGTAGTGCGCGTAAATTCGTCGATGTTTTTGCGCGTGCCGGGCCCCGCTGACTTGCTGCTCACAGTCGCCACGATTTCGCCATAATCCACGGCCTGCACACGACTGACGGCAGCAACCATGGGGATGGTGGCCTGACCGCCGCACGTGACCATATTCACGTTCATGGCCTGGGCGGATACGGCTTCTGCAAGATTAACCGTCGGTACGCAGAAGGGACCAATCGCTGCAGGGGTTAGGTCGATCATCACAGCGCCGAGCTGATTGACCTTGCGACTATTCTCGGCGTGCACGTAAGCTGAGGTGGCGTCAAAACAAATCTGGACGCCATCTTCTTGCATAGTGGGCAACATCCCGTCGACGCCATCTGCGGTGATTTTAAGGCCGAGCTCTGAGGCGCGGGCGAGGCCGGGGGATTCGGGGACTACTCCGACCATCCACACGGGTTCGATGTATGCGCTGCGCATGGCTTTCACTAAAAGATCGGTGCCGATGTTTCCGGGACCTATGATTGCTGCTTTTACTTTTTTGCTCATATTGGATCTCTAGATTACAAGTTGATGAGTCATGCATTTGTCCGAAAATTTCTGGCTCTATTGCCGGTGCTGGTACCGAATCAGAGGGTATCCAGCTGTTCTATGCCATCAAGACTGATGCGAGGGACAGATGTCCAGCTAAAGCCCCAGAAGGGATCACTGCGTGTCTTGTTGGAATAGAATGACTGGACGTCCGGCTCTAAGCAGTCACCTGCACATAAGAAAACAGTCAAACAAACCGACAGGAACACCCACCAACCCCAGCAATCTCCAAAGACATCGCATCCCCAGCAACCACCGGAATCAAGGGCACCAGGGAACCCGATAAAATCACCTCACCCGCCTTAAACGGAATACCAAATTCACCTAAAGTATTCGCCAACCAGGCAACCGCAGTCAGGGGATTCCCCTGCACCGCACTCCCCAATCCCTCAGAATTAAACTCACCATTTTTGTAAATCGTCATCTTCAGATTCGGCAAATCAAAATCTCGCGGATCGACCTCGTTCTTGCCCAATATATAAACACCACAAGACGCGTTGTCTGCAACGGTGTCCTGAATCTTAATCTTCCAGTCATGAATCCGGGAGTCTACAATTTCAAAACAGGGCATGATGGTAGCGGTCGCATCGAGCACGTCCTGCTCGGTGACTCCAGGACCAACGAGATCGCTTTTCAGGCGGAAGGCAATTTCACCCTCGGCTCTGGGCTGAATCATATTGCCCCGGATAGGAATGTCGGTACCGTCGGGGTATTCCATTGCATTGGTCAAAAACCCGAAGTCAGGCTGAAACACACCGAGCATATCTTGCACCGGTTTACTGGTGACCCCTATTTTTTTGCCGACGATTCGCTCTCCGTCGCGCTCAAGTCGCTGGCTCACCATGCGCAAAGAGATATGGTAGGCATCTTCAATCGTAATGGCGCTTTCCCGTTCGGTCAGCGGAGCCAGCACAGTCTGGGAGCGCAAGGCGCCGTAAAGCTCATCTCCCAGTTCGTTGATCCGCTTTTCATCCATCATTGGCATGAATTCCTTTACCTGATGTTCTAGTGGCTGCCAGCACAATTACCCATGCTGTAAAAAATCTACACAAGCGCGATTGAACATCTCCTCGTGTTCCACCATGACCCAATGACCACATTCTGTCACCAGAATAAGCCGCAACTGCTTGATGTTCTTCGCCATCGCCATAATACCGTTTTCCGGCATCATTTTTTCGTCCATGCCCCAGAAGCCGAGTACCGGGCAGTCCAGCTCATGCAGACGATCTACCAGTACAGGCACCTGCATGGTCGCCATCACATGGCCGTTCATAATCTGCATGATCTGCATCCTCTCTTCAACCAGCTCATCGGTTGCGTATTTAGGATCGTGCATTAGGCCGGTCGCGAATAAATCTTTCATAACGTCGGGCGTTACCGGCTCACCCGAACCAAACACCTGGAATACTTTCTGCATACCCGGCATTTTCTGATATTCGGGCAAATCACTGAGCCCACCCGGGGCCATTAGTATGAGCTTATCCACCAATGCCGGATACTCCAGCGCCAAGCCGAGTGCGATGGCGCCGCCAAGCGAATTACCCACCAGGGTACATTTTGTGACACCTGCAACATCCAGCGTCTGTTTAATGCACTCCACAAAGAATGACAATGGGTGATCTACATCGTTAGGCTTATCGGAAAAGCCATAGCCAATATGGTCCGGAATAATACAGCGATAGCCAGCTTCAACCAGGCTGGGATAATTGGTTTTAAAATTACTGTAGCCGCTCGCGCCGGGGCCAGAGCCGTGCAAAAACACCACGGGGTCACCCTGCCCCTCATCCAGATAGTGGATACGATAGCCGTTCGCGCAATCGGCATAGCTTGCTTCTGGTAATCGTCCGTTCATTTTCATGCTATCTACTCCTGCAACCGCATTCGCTCAGAGGGCGAAATCGGCGTTTTCTTCGCCGAACAACACGCCGCCCAGATTCGCGGCAAACGGCGTCGAATTATTGGCCACATGCGCCTGGCTGGCAAGGATATCCAAATGGAATGACAAGAGGTTACTATCTTCGCGTATACCCCCGCTACCGGACGCCTTCAACATTTTTCCTGACAGGGCAAGGCAACGATCTGCAACGATGGCTGAATCGTAGCGATAGCGCACCCGATCCTCGATGGGAATGGACTCGCCGGCACGACAGCAGGCCATCATCGCGTCGAAGTTGCGGAACATGGTCAACTTCATTTCTTCTATTTCGGCCTTAGCCTCGGCGGCCAGCACCCGCGCAAAGGGATCGTTCTTCATCTTGGTAGGGCCTGCCTGGCGCGTTTTTGCCACCTCGATAAATGCGTCCAGCGCACCGTCACAGGCACCCAGCGTCGCGGTACAAACGGCCCGGACAAATACCTGCATGAATGGCATACGGTACAGAGGCGCGCTATTAACGGCGTTACCCGGATTGTCACACAGGAAACCATCCATCGACTTATGGGTCCGGTGTTCTGGCACAAAGGCATCATCGACTACGACATCGTGACTGCCGGTGCCCTTCAGTCCCACTACATCCCAGTTGTGCACAATCTTATAATCGCGGACCGGCACCAAAAATGTACGGTAGTTGGACATGTCAAAGGGTGCTTCAGGCGTGGGTACTACGGCGCCCAGGAAAGCCCATTTGCCATGCTCGGAACCACTGGAAAAACTCCAGCGACCGCTGAGGCGAAACCCCCCGTCTACTACTTTTACTTTACCGACCGGTGCATAAGAAGACGATATCAGTGTCGTCGGATCATCCGCCCAGACGTCCTGAGCCGCCTGATCATCAAATACCGCCAACTGCCAGTTGTGCACGGCGACAACGCCTAGCACCCAAGCACTGGACGGGCAGTAACGGGCAACTTCCAAACCCACCGCATAAAACACCTGTGGATCCATGGCGTAGCCACCCCACTGTTCAGGCTGCAGTATCTTGAAAAAACCGGCTTTATGAAACTCGGCCATGGTTTCGTCGGGGACCTGGGCATCCGCTTTGGCAAGCGCCCGGCGATCTCGCAGTGCAGGCCCCATTGCTCGCGCTGCCTCCACCAATTCTTGCCCACGCGGGCTGTCCAATCCGTATTCGCTCATAGTGTCACCTGCCTCTAATCTGATTGACCGTCATCGATGTCGGTATGCCATCAGCATGACTGATAGCCCTTATGTACTGTAGGTGATCACCGACCGTGACGGCATCCTCTATTTGAGGTATCTCCGGCACTACCTACGTTTCTACCTTACTATCCCGCTGCACCCCTGCACCACTCCTCAGCTACTCAGCTACTCAGCTACTCAGCTACTCAACTACAGCATCACCAAAGGTAGTAGGATCGCCAAAAAATGCCCGGTGCGACGGTGGCGTCTCACCGCTAACGTCGACGATTCCGTATTCCTGACCCAACTCTGCACCAATGAGCACCCTACCGCTTTTCTCCATGAGTTTAGGGTCGCGAGCGAGTGCGTCAATTAGCTTACCGGTAAAAGCAGGGGTCTCGGCCGTGGCAGCAATTGCAGCGTATTTTTCCGGTTCAGCATCGAACACGCGCTGGGTACGCTCTGTCAGGAGCAGGCCCATCCAGATTGAGACCACGGCAATATTGAACGGCCGAAAATCGACCGCCATGTCATGAGCCATCTTGTCGACGGCCGCTTTACCCGCACCATAGGCCGGGCCGTGCATGTAAATACGGCCGCCAAAAGAAGAGGTATTCACCACCAGACCTTCGTCATTGGCCAGCAGCAGAGGCGCCGCGTACCAGCTCGCCGTGTAGTGGGAGCGCATGCCGACTTCCCATAGTTCGGTGAGCGCCAATGGCTTTTCCCAGAAGGGACCACTCACCGTCAGGGCATCATGCAAGCTGGTAGCATTGTTCACCAGAATGTCGAGCCGACCTTGCTCATCTCCCACCTGCTCAAACAACGCAGCGACGGCCGCCTCATCGCTGTGGTCACAATAAACAGCAATACCCTTACCGCCGTTGGCGGTCACCACATCCGCCGTTGCCTGCACAGTCCCGGGCAACGGTGCATCCCCTTCATTTCGTGTGCGACCGGTCACATAGACAGTAGCGCCCGTGGACCCCAGCGCCTCCGCAATGCCCTTGCCCGCCCCACGACTGGCCCCGGTCACAACTGCCACGCGATTTTGCTGGAGTCCCATTCGCTATTCCTTTGCCTGAGTGTAGTATCCGCGCATCATCGTAAATGCACACGCGCGGCGGGCCAAGCGACAATGCCTGCCCACTGGCCACTTTCTTATGCCATCGGAGTAAAAAATGAGGAAGCACCGACCAGCAATAGCGATAAGCGGTGCCCCCCTGCTGATCGCAGTGTTCGCTCTGGTCTATTGTACAGCGGCCCAGGCAACCGACACACGGCAGGTAATTTCAACCAGCGCTCCACCCTGGTTGCGCGCAGTTGGCAAGCTGCAGGTCCCGGGGCAGCGGTTTGAAAAGGGCCATGCCTTGCATTATCTGGAGGACTGCAGTGCGACGTTAGTGACACTACCGGATCGCGATCGAGCCGATACCATAGTCACTGCCTGGCACTGTCTGGAACTATACAAGGATCTGAGTAGGCCAATTTTATTCACACTGTCACCCTCGCCCGGTGTACTTATAAACCTCGAGGCATACCGCCTGGCAGACGGAGGAGGCATGCACGCAGACTGGGCAATACTGCGCCTGCGCCAATCAGTACCTGCGGACAAAGTCGACTCACTGCAGGTCCATCCCCAGCAGGCCGATGCCAGCCGGCCTGTCACCATGGCCGGATATTCCGGCGACAGTGGAATGGGCGATAATGGGCAACGCCTTACATTTGACCCCGCCTGTATCATCTCGCAGCAACACCAAAATGTAGGGGACACCAACTGCACCGCCCACAAAGGCGCGTCCGGTGGCGCCGTCATTCAAGTATCCAATGCGGGTGAAGCCTATCTGTGCGGGGTAATCTCACAGGGCGATGGTGAAGGACGCAGCACCTTCGTGCCAGTGGGCACGTTCAGAGAAAGCCTCACGCTTTACATTCGATAGCCCAAGCGGGCTAACAGTATATTAAGCCTCCCCATCATCAGAGACTGACCGCTGACGTTCCGGTGGTGCAGCACCGAGATGTGCTTCCCCGCGTTCGGCTGCTAACTCTACCTGCTTTTGCCGCTCCCGAAAGCGAAGTTTCTGATCACCAGTAAGGCTGTCGTAGCAGTATGGGCAGCACACGCCAACCTCATGCTGACCCGATAGTTTGTCTTCGGCGGTTATTGGGTGACGACATCCATAGCACTGATCGTACTGACCCTTTTGCAATTGATGATCTACTGCAACACGGTTATCGAACACAAAACACTCACCCTCCCAAAGACTCTCCTGGGACGGCACTTCTTCGAGGTATTTAAGAATGCCGCCTTGCAGATGATACACCTCTTCAAAACCCTCGTTGAGCATAAAGGCAGATGCCTTCTCACAGCGAATACCTCCGGTGCAGAACATTGCCACCTTTTTGTGTTTTCCAGTATCGAGCTGCGAACGCACATATCCAGGGAAATCGCGAAAGCTCGTGGTCCGTGGATCTATAGCATCCCTAAAACTGCCAATATCGCATTCGTAGTCATTACGGGTATCGATCAACAGGACTTCCGGATCATTCACCAGATCGTTCCACTGCGCAGGTTTGACGTAGGTACCGACCCGCTGGTTCGGATCGACGCCGTCCACGCCCATGGTGACAATCTCTTTTTTGAGCTTGACCTTCATGCGGTAGAACGGCATGTGATCATCACGGGACTCTTTGTGTTCGATATCCGCCAATCGCGGATCTTGGCGCAGGTAAGTCAGTACCTGATCGATAGCTTGTCGACTGCCGGCAAGGGTACCGTTGATGCCCTCCTGAGCCAGCAACAAAGTACCGCGGGTCCCCGCTGCTACACAGGCGTCCAAAAGGGGCTCGCGCAGGGCATGGTAGTCCTTAAGCGTGACAAACTTGTACAGAGCGGCGACGACTACCTCATCCATGTGGGATCTTAGGACTGCTCTGCTTTGCTGCCACCGAGACATTCGGGAGATTCTGGTGCTTCCTGCTGCCGTTTTTGCCATTCATCGGGTGTATAAACGTGCAGCGCCAAAGCGTGTACCGGCCCCTGCATCTCACTCTCGAGTGCAGCGTAGACCTGCTGATGCCGAGCAACTCTGGAACAACCGTCAAACTTGCCACTCACCAATACCACTTTAAAATGCGTCTCGGAGTTTGCAGGCACACTGTGCTGGTGGCTCTCATTAGCCACGTCCAGATGCACAGGAGAAAAGCTCGTTTGCAGTTGTTGCTCGATATCCTGTTGAACCATGATAAAAAACCTTTTACAAATAGAACGTGAACATCTAAGCACCCGATTATAGCCAAGCTCAGTCAACGAGGACAGTGACGCTTAGCCGCTTCTGCGCACTCCACGTTCAGCACGAAATTGCCCGGGCGTTTGTTGCGTCCACTTTTTAAAGGAGCGGTGAAAGGCGCTGGGGTCAGTGAAGCCCATTTGCATGGCTACCTCATTGATCGATAGCTCTGGGCGGTCCAGACACAGAATGGCAGCATCACAGCGCGCTTCGTCCTTGAGCTGCTGAAATGTAGTGCCCTCTCGCTTGAGTCTGCGACGAAGCGTCGGCGCAGACATGTTCAGGGCCCGGCTGATGGTTTCGAATCCCGGAAAGCCCTCACTGAAATCGTGCCCAATCATGGCTTTTACCTGAGCGGAGAGGTTATTCCCATCCGGATGACTCTCCATCATCAATAACTGATAGGGCGCTGTGCGTAAAAACTCTCGCAGGGAGTGTTCGGTATGGACAATTGGCCAGGCCAAACACGCACTGTCGAAGTAGAGCAGGTCATTAGCCTGATTAAAATAGAGCGGACAACCGAACAGAGCCTCATATTTTTCTACGCGTTGCGGCGTATCACCGGCAAAGTCTACGCGTTTCAATTCTATCGGCCGACCGCACAGCCAGCCAAAAAAACGATGCCAGGTACTCAGTCCGTAGGCATCGGCGGCTTCCACGCGGGGCCTCCCTTCACGTGCCGCAGTGCGATAACCAACGCGGGCAAACTGATCAGAAAAGTTCACATACAACTGACTGCGCTCGTCAAAAAACGTGCGGTAAAACTCAGAGGCTCGCTGAATCGCCTGGCCGAGGTTATTACAGGAAATGATGCAATAGCACATCATGCGAAACGCGCCCGGGGCAACCAGCTCACTACCGGTAGTACCAAAGGTCTCATCCTGCAACAGACTCAAAACACTCTGGTAAATGCGCGAATACTGCATCGCGCTCACCTCTTTACGATAAGCCGGCGCCACTTCATCCAGAGGGTCAAAATCGAGGCCCGCATCGTTGAGCACCACACTGAAATCGTAGCCCTTATCCCCCGCCATGCGCAGAAGCGTTTGTACAAATCTAGTGGGAACACGATCGCTCATAGAGAGTAGGAGTCACGTTTAGCTGGCCGGCAATGGTAACAGATAGATCATCAGGGAGTGAGCGCTACCAACTGACTACGTATGCACAGCTGGCGAGACCCACAAGCCTTGAACACGTATACTAAAGGCCCAAGGGCAAGGCGATCTGATCGATGGAAGCGCGCTACAACGTCTATTTTGCCGGTGAAGTGTTAGCAGGGCATTTACCGGAAAGTGTCCGTGAGAAACTGGCCAAGGTGTTTAATGCTGATCAGCAAACCCTGGATAAGTTATTCAGCGGCAAAGCCCAGCTGATTAAACGTGATTGCGATGAGGCGACCGCGCTAAAGTATAAGTCCGCCATGGAGAACGCGGGCGCCAAGCCCATTTTAAAAGCCACGGATACTGCAGCAAGCCCTTCCGATTCCGACCAAAAGATGACGCCCGCCGAAAAAATTGCGGCGCTGGCGGCGGCGCCGGATGAAGGACGCTATTCTGCCCCCGCTAAAGATGCAGTGCCGGTCTCCGAGGGGCTGCAAAAAAATGCAGAGCCCGAAGTTGGCGGTATTGTTCTCGCCCCCAAAGGCACAGCCGTACTGCGCGAAGAAGAACGCGCCGAGCCAGTCTCCAGAGAGGTGGACACTACTGGTCTGGCGGTAGATGCCGCGGCAGAGCGTTTATCCGAGGAACTGCCCACCCCCCCGCCGGCGCCCGACACCAGCCACCTGGACATGGGCCAGGTCGGTGAAACCATTCCCAACCTAGCATCAGCTGACACGCCACTGGCACCCGACACTAACGCGTTTAGTTTGTCACCTACAGGTACCGATTTCAGCGATTGTCACCCGCCCGCAGCAGAGGCATTGCCGTTGGACCTCTCCAACCTCGATTTGGCATCCCCCGGCGCCGACGTGCTAGAAGCTAAGTACCGCAAACAGGACACCGAAGCCGCCCCTGATACTGATCACATTTCCCTGCAGGATTGATTAGAAGCAATTATCAGCGCACCACCGGCTCTAGGGTAAGTTGACCAACACCCGCAGGCCGGGATTATTGGCAGTCAATTTCACCGACCCGTAATGGTACTGCGCAATGGCCTGCACCAGGCTAAGGCCTAGACCGTGGCCGGGATGTTCTCCGCGACTCGATTCAACACGGTAGAAACGCCGAAAGACTTTATTGCGTTCCGCCATGGGAATTCCCGGCCCGGAGTCCGCAACCATAATACGCTGCCCGGCCTCGGTCTCTCCCCCACTGAGTTGCACACGAATCTCGCCATTGGCCGGTGTGTACTTGATCGCGTTGTCGAGAATATTGGTAAACATCTGAAACAGTAAATCTGCCTCTCCCTTACAGATCTGAGACCGGGGCGCGTCCAATTGCAGTTCAATACCTTGCTCATGCGCCAGCGGTTCATAGAGCTCCACGACATCTTGCAGGAGCGCGCGCAACTCAACGTCATTACCACCTGCCAGGCGATTGCCAGACTCCAATGTAGATATCCGCAACAGAGCATTAAAAGAAGACAACAGATCATCACATTCCGCAATGATCCGCTCCAAGTGCTCTCCATCTCCAGATGCCATGCGAGCGTGTAATTGGCTAAGATCATTGCGCATTCGGGTGAGCGGCGTGCGCAGGTCATGGGCGATATTGTCCGAGACACGCCGCACACCCTCCATCAGGGTTTCCATTTTCTCCAGCATCTGGTTCATGAGGATTGCTTGAGCGCGGATGTAACCCTTTTCTCCCTCCACTTGCAGGCGCTGGCCGGGTTCACCGCGTATGATGCTAGACATCTCCCGGTTAAGTCGCTCGACCTGATCCAGCGTGCGTGCTGCACTGAAGAATCCACCAGTAATTCCCAGTATTAACGTGGCTATCATAACCCTGAAGAGCGTGCGAAATACCAGCTCTGCCCGATTTACGATATCCGCATAATCCCGCGCCACGATCGCACGATAGCCATCACCCAACGGCATAGGGTGCGCTAGAAAATCGACTTCAATAGGTAGACTAATCT
>JAPKAY010000003.1 GCA_028825045.1 Halioglobus sp. | reverse complement strand
GCGTATTGATATTGCTAGCGAGTGGTTCGGCGTCACGCATTGAGCGGAGCATTTCCTCGGTGAGCGCCAAATCGAACAGCGTGTCCACCAGCAGGGATTCCTCCCCATCGACGATCAGTCCCGCATTACTCCATCCCCAGCTGCCTTTTGAGGCCAGCCAAGCGTAGGAGCTGTTGGATAAGGAATGTAGGCCCGTGCTTTGACGCGTCGGCATGTGAATTTGGTCCCGATATTGGTCTTTTTTGAATACTAGCGCGATTTTAGCTGAAAAGCAGGCCGTGGGTTTTCGTCTGAGCCCACATTCTGTTTTAATGCATCCCAGTTAATTGATGGAACTTGAGAATGAACGCATTTCGCTCGATTCTCGTCTTTGTTTGGATAGTCGTGTCGGTAATTCCTGTCGGGCTTACGCTCGTGTTGTGTTCTCTTTCTCTCAGGGACGACAAGTTGTGGTGGTGGTTTGCCGCGCCCTGGCTGCGCGGCGTAATTGTCGCCGCACGCGTTCTTGCCGGTGTTCGCTATCGTGTTCACGGGGAGGAAAACCTACCTACAGCCCAGGACATGCGCCGGCTGATTTTGTGTCCCAAACACCAGTCCACCTGGGAAACATTTTTCTTTGCCAGTTTTACCTCACATCCGCTGGCATATGTGTTCAAGAAAGAACTGTTACGTGTCCCTGTGTTCGGCTGGTGTATGGGTCGGCTGGGGATGATCCATATTGACCGCAAGAATCGCAATGAGGCCTGGGCCAAGGTTGCGGAGCAGGGCGAAGTGTTAATGGACCGCGGGAAATGGATTATTATGTTTCCTGAGGGTACGCGTACCGAGCGGGGCAAGAAGGGAAACTACAAAAGCGGCGCAACACGCTTGGCAGTTGCCACCGGAGCGTATATCGTACCCATCGCAGTCACTTCCGCCCGTTGTTGGCCGCGTCGTTCTTTCTGGATGAATCCGGGAACCATTGATGTGTCCATCGGTGAGCCAGTGTGCGCTCAGGGTCGTGAGCCGGGGGAACTGATGGACGAAGTCGAACGGTGGATTGAGTCCGAGATGCATCGGCTAGACCCGCAAGCCTATACAAACAAGCCTTAAGGAGAAAGACATGTCTACAGCGAAAATTGTACTACTCGTGGTGTACGCCGTTTTGATTGGCCTGGCGTTGATGCAGGGAGATTCTGATGTTGGAATATGGTCGTTGCGACTATTGGGGATTCTTGTAGTGGTTCACATAATAGAAGTTGCAGTTTATTTCAACCTTTGTAAAGAGGCCGGTGGCTCGCTCGGTGGACACCTGGTAAACGTATTTCTTTTCGGCGTTTTGCATGTTAATGAGCTTAAGGCGGCCCAGGGAAAGAGCTAGATTTAATAGGCCATTGCGGCAAACCGCTATTTCTACACATTGAAAACTAGAGGAGAATAAGACGTGACAGATGCATATATTGTGGCTGCGGTGCGCAGTGCAGGCGGAAAGAAGAACGGCCGATTATCGAAAATGCACCCTATCGACCTTGGGGCCGAAGTCGTCGATGCGCTGGTCGCGAAATCGGGTGTTTCCGTGACGGAAATAGACGATTTGATTTTTGGCTGTGTCTCTCAGGTGGGTGCTCAGTCCAGTAATGTCGCACGCAACGTTTGCCTTTCCTCGGTGCTGGGAGAGGCGGTACCGGGCACGACTGTGGACAGGCAGTGTGGGTCTGGGCAGCAGGCAATGCACTTCGCTGCGCAGGGGGTGTTGTCGGGCACTCAGGATGTGGTGATCGCCGGTGGCGTTGAAAGCATGAGTCAGGTGCCTATCGGCGCGAATATCATTGACGGGTTCAAAGCGGATCACGGCGTGCCCTATGGCAAGAAAATGTCCGAGCGCTATCCGGGCGTGCAATTTAATCAGTTTGCCGGCGCAGAAATGTTGGCACAAAAGTACGAACTGACACAGGATGAGTTGAATGCCTTTGCGTTCGATAGCCATGTAAAAGCCAAGAAAGCGGTTGAGGAAGGCCGGTTCCAGGATGAGATCGTAGCTATTGAAGTTGAACTGGAAGATGGCTCCTTGGAAATGCATAGTCAGGATGAAGGTATCCGCATGGACGCCACATTGGGAGCGATCGCGGGGTTACAGCCCCTGCAGGAAGGTGGCTTGTTAACCGCCGCCAACGCTTCGCAAATTTGTGATGGCGCTGCAGCGGTGATGATAGCCAATGGGGAGGCCTGCAAGCGACTCGGACTGAAGCCATTGGCGCGTATCGTTGCCATGAGTGTGATTGGATCAGACCCGGTAATCATGCTGGAAGGACCCATACCGGCAACGAAAAAAGTGTTGGAGAAAGCCGGTCTGAGTATGGATGACATCGATTTATTTGAAGTGAATGAGGCGTTTGGTTCTGTGCCATTGGCCTGGTCCAAGGCGATGAAAGCAGATCTTTCGAAGTTGAACGTCAATGGCGGGGCTCAGGCACTGGGACACCCTTTGGGCAGCACTGGCGCTAAGTTAATGGCGACGATGGTGCATGAGTTGCATCGCAGTGGAAAGCGCTACGGTCTGCTTGCGATCTGTGAAGGTGGAGGCACCGCCAACGGGACTATCGTCGAACGGGTGGATGCGGTTTCCTGATCCATCGCATAGCAGCAGCGCGGCACCGGAGATTCGCTGAGTAGCGACTCGAAGCGTATCGCGCATGTGTAACATGCCAGTTCAATCATCCAATGCCCGTTTGATGGTCTTGCAAAACGTTTTTAGAATCTGTATTCGGGCATAGGGTTTGTCGTTGCCAGAAATCAGCGTCCAGGGAGCGTGCGAAGTACTGGTGCGATTAACCATTTCGTTAACTGCGTCTTCGTAGGCAGGCCACTGTTCTCTATTTCGCCAGTCCTCAGGGGTAATTTTGTACCGTTTGTAAGGTTCAGCCCCGCGCTCCTTAAAGCGTGATAGCTGTTCCTCGGGGCTGATATGTATCCAGAATTTCAGCACGATGCTGCCGTGATTGACCAGTTGTTCCTCAAACCGGTTGATCTCGTTGTATGCCCGTTGCCACTCGCGTTCTGCGGCGAATTGCTCCACTCGCTCAACCAGAACGCGGCCATACCAGGAGCGATCGAAAAAGGTACAGCGGCCATCCCGTTCGAGTTGGCGCCAGAATCGCCACAGGTAGTGTTGCGCGCGCTCTTCATCACTGGGTGCTGCGAATTGAACCAGGCGGTATAATCTGGGGTCGACGGCACCAGTGACCCTGCGTATCGCGGAGCCTTTGCCTGCAGCATCCCAACCCTCAAAGACCGCAACCACCGAGCGTTTTTTTCGATAGGCCTTCCAGATTAGGTCCTGCAGCCTGTCCTGGTATTTCTTTAGCTTGCGATTATAGGTGTCCTGGTCCAGAACCAGGCTCAGGTCTACGGTGTCCAGTGCCTTAGGCTGCGCCCTCGTGCCCGGTCCCGCCGTATTCATATCACGCACCGGGGGTTCTGGCGGCAGTCCTGTTGACGCTCGGTCGCACATGGCGGCCAGTATAATGTTGCCCGCGGTGATGTCGCGGTAATGCCGATCCTCTGCCTCAATCAGGTGCCAGGGATTACTTTCAGTGTCGGTTGCCAGGATTAGTTTCTCAGCTATTGCCAGGCGTTTTTTGTAGTTACCCGCCAGTTCATCGGGCTGCTCTGCGACTCGCGGAATCTGTTCTTTCTCAGGCGCATTTTCCTCAAGTTGTCGGCGCTGTGTGTCGTGGCTGACATGCAGCCACAGTTTGATGATTAGCGCACCGTCATTGTGCAGCATCTGTTCAAAGGATTCGATTTGATGGCAGTGCCAGTCGAACTCCTTGCGCTTCATACGACCTTTAAGGAAGGCGTCGGCAGGTTTTCTATACCAGGTCCCCAAAAATATGCCGATCTGTCCACGAGGAGGTAGTTTGCGCCAGAATCGCCAGAAATAGGGGTGAGACTCCTCTTCATCGGAGTGCTCCCAGAAAGTAATGGTTTCGATCCCGCGAGGATCCATCCACTCGTTCAGGCGGTGAATTAGCGCTCCTTTACCTGCACCCTCTATGCCGGCGACCAAAATGATCACCGGATAATCCAACTCTGCCAGCTTGAATTGCGCCTGTAAGAGCTCGCGTCGCAGAGTGAGAGACTGTTTACGAAATTCGCTGCCCTTGAGCCGGCTGTCGACAGTCGGAGATTCGAACATGAGGCTCCCTTTTTTTTTCATTCAGGCTACTTTATCGTATTTTTGCTTTTAGCATCAGATTACAATCAGAGCTGGTAAAAGAGAGGGTCGTGGTTATGGGTTTTTATGACGGGTATGTTCTGCCAAGGTTTATAAACTGTGCCTGCGGTTCCAAGCCCATTATGAAGCAGCGCCAAAAAGTAGTTCCGCTTGCTAGTGGCACGGTGCTTGAAATTGGCATAGGGACAGGTTTGAATTTACCTCATTACGATGCAAGCCGAGTCGATCGGCTCATTGGTCTGGACCCCTCTGTAGCCTCATGGGCGTTAGCCGGTGCGCGGGCTGAACACCTTGGTTTTGAGGTTGAATTTATTGGACTGCCCAGCGAACAAATTCCTCTGGACGATGCTAGCGTCGATACTGTCGTGGTCACATTTTCACTTTGCACGATTCCAGATCCGGTTACTGCATTGGAGGGTATGGCCAGAGTGCTGCGTCCGGAAGGCAGCCTTATTTTTTGTGAGCACGGCCGTGCGCCAGATACCAATGTGCAGAAATGGCAGGACAGGATCAATCCAATCTGGCGGCGTCTTGCCGGTGGGTGTCATCTGAATCGTGATATCCCGGCGCTTTTAAGTTCTGGTGGGTTTGAGGTCTCAGCTCTGGAGGCCGGCTATCTTCCCGGTACGCCCAGGATCGCGGGCTATAACTACTGGGGTAGTGCTCGTCGCGGATAGTCGGATCAAACGATTACCAGTTGCTGTGATTTCCTGCGCGTTCAGATGCTGTCTGCTGTCTCTGTTTTGTCTGGTTTCCCTTTCAGTTCATGCCGCCACGTTGGAGTACACTGTTTCCGGGCTTCAGGGAAAAACGGAGAGAAATGTTCTGGCCTTTCTAGGGCCGGCACCGCAGACGAACCCGGAGCGGCTGAATTTTCTTGTTTCTGCTAGAAGTAAAGTAGAGCATGCATTGCAGGCCTTGGGTTACTACCAACCTATCATTGATCTACAAACGCAACGTTCGGAGCCGGTCTGGCAGCTCGAAATCGCGGTGAATTTAGGCGAGCCAGTGCGCATTCGAGATATCAGTATTGTCTTTTTGGGATCGGCCGCCAACGATGAGGCCTTTACCGAGCTGTTGGGCAATACTAATCTGGTGTCAGCGAGTGTGCTGGACCACGGAAAGTTTGAGGCATTCAGAAAGCGCGTGTTATCGCTTGGCCAGCAGCGCGGTTATCTGGATGCAGAAATTTTACAGAGCCGGGTGGCGGTGCGCGCTGATGCCGGCACAGCAGATATCGAATTTACCTACGATAGCGGCAAGCGCTATCGATTTGGTGAGGTAGTCCAGAATGAGGCGCTCCTGAACAGAGAGTTGCTTGATGCTCTTAAACCCTTTCAGCAAGGTGACTTTTTCGATCAAGTCAGGCTGCGCGAATATCAGAACAATCTTCAGCGCACCGGGTATTTTTCCAGTGTCATCGTACAACCTCTGCGGCTGCTTGCCAGGCAGGATGAAGTTCCTATTGAGGTGAAACTGCATGCCGCTAATAGCCATAGTTTTGATGTCGGCATAGGGTACAGCACTGACACTGAAGAGCGGGTGTCCCTAACCTGGCGAACACCGCGAATTAATCGCTATGGGCATAGCCAGGTCACTCGGCTGCAATATTCACCGGTAAATCCCAGTGGTCGCTTCACCTACTCTATTCCTATCTACGATCCGTTGAACGATGTCGTTCAATTGTGGGCCAGCACTGAGGAAAACGAATATGGCGATCTGGACAGCCAGCAAGATGAGCTGGGGATAAGGCGGGAAATTCGTAACGGTCAGTGGATTTACGGCTATTCTCTCCGCGACCTCAACGAGTCATGGGAGGTGTTAGGAATAAACAGCAACGACGAGTACTTACTGTTGGGTGGTTCTCTGTCCGGCAGGGTACAAAGTGGGTCGTTGGTAGATCCAGCAAGTGGGTTCAGTCAGTTGTACACGCTCGAAGCCGGTAATGAGCAGCTCGGCTCAGTGGTTGATCTGCTGCGTTTAACAGCGGAGTTCAGAGCCGTGTTCACGCCCTGGCCGCGACAGCGCTTCGTAAGTCGGGCAGAGTTTGGCGTTGTTGAAATTGCCAATGGCGATCGATTCGAGTTGGCTCCCTCCCTTAACTTTTTTGCAGGCGGTAGCCAGAGTATACGTGGTTACGCGTACCAGTCTCTGGGGAACGAGATCGTCGTAGACGAGGGCAACGGTAGAACCAAAACACTCGTTGTCGGGGGAGACAGGTTGGTTACTGGCAGTTTGGAGTATCAGTATTACTTCACTGATGTGTGGCGCGGTGCACTCTTTGTAGACGGAGGGGATGCCTTCGACGAAGGCGAGTTTGACGCCAACTACGGCGTGGGTTTTGGCGTTCACTACATTACTCCGGTTGGGGCCGTTCGCGTGGAATTAGCCAACAGCGTGAGTGACGAAAATCCTGATTGGTATTTACATCTGAGTATTGGGGCCGAATTTTGAAGTCCCTATGGCGATTGCTGATTGTGTTTCTGTTGCTTGTGCCAGCCCTGGTGTTTTTTGCTGTATCCACAGAACCGGGTACACGCAGTTTGCTGGTCTCAGTATCCTTATGGGGGCCTGCAGAAATTGAATACGGCAGCGGCACCCTTCTTGGGCCTTTGCATCTGAATCGGTTGCGTTATGAATCTGGCGATCTGCGCCTGACGTTAGATGATGTCGTTGCTGAAGGGGCAATGGACTGTTTTTGGCGCGGGGCCGTTTGTTTTCGACAACTGCAGGTGCGACACCTCGACCTGGTGGTGTCGGCCGACTCACAACCGCCAGACGTGGATGCAATAGATGTGGAGCCAGCACAGCTGGTGACATTCCCGCTGCCCATCGAGGCAGTGTCCCTGGCGGTCAATGCCACACGCATTCATTGGTCTGGCGGTGAGTGGCGGGCGGGGCCGACCCACGGTCGTGTGCGGCTAGTAGAATCCCGTATCGAGGTGCTGGATGCGGTCATGACTCACACAAGCTTGGCGCTGGCTGAAGCCGAGGACGAGACTACACCACCAGGCCCCCGTAGCTTTCCAACTATCGACCTGCCCTTGGAGCTGAGCGTAGCCGAACTCAAACTGATTGACCCGCGCTGGAGTGTTTCTGGCGCAGATTACCGGCAGGATAGTATTTCTTTAGCAGGACGTTGGCGCCGAAGTCATATGCGAATTACCCAGTTGGAGATCAGTGACAGTGTTCGGGGCAACGTGTCTTTGCACGCAGAGCTGGATTTTTCCGGCGACTGGCCACTGCAGGCCATTGCAGAAGTAGAGCTCGCCGAGCCGCTTTTGGGGCTGAGCGTATTGGGGCGCGATATTGCGGTAGAAGCGACAGGTAGCCTTAAGTCGCTTGCTTTGGAATTGTCATCATTGGGAACCGTGAGTGTGTCAGCACAGGGGGAATTTAATGTGCTTGATCCCGTAGTCCCATTCACTGCGGCATTAACCGCTATCTCATCTGATAGTGTGCCCCTGGCTGACATCGAGGGAATACCGAAAAATCTGGCGGATGGGAAGCTGGACTTTCCCGTTGTCGCTTCAGCAAGTGGTTCACTTGTCGTTCAGGAGTTTGCGGTTGAGGCTGTGGGTAGTGGCTTCTCCGGCTACGACACTCTGCAACTGTCGCTTCAGGGCAGGCACGAAGCCGGTGAAATTACTATTGAAGGTCTGTCAGCGGTGGACTCATCAGGCACGAGCAAGCTTCATGTCAGTGGAACACTCTCACTTGCTCAGAAGGTCCAATGGTCACTCGCAATGCACTCTAGCGGGTTCGCCTTGCCACACTTTAACGAGAACCTGCACGGGCGTTTGGCCGGGTCTCTGAGTCTCAGCGGCAGTGCGACCGGGGAAGACTGGAATGTAGCTGTCTCGAAGGTTGATGTGCACGGGGAAGTAAATGAGCGGCCCGCTACGATTCGTGGGTTCGCAGGACTCAATAGCCGTCTGCAACTCGCCCACAGTGATGTGGAGGCAGGTATGAATGGTGCTCAGTTCTCGCTGCGGACAGCCGGAGACGCGCAGTCGTTGGTGGATCTTGAGCTGGTGGTCGACGACTTGAGCCGCTGGTCACCTGCCTACGGCGGTCAGGTGCAGTTACAGGTAGCGGTTTCCAACGATAGGCAGCACATTGATATTTCGGGTGGTGCGCATCAGGTTAAATGGGCTGGTCTTAGCGTGGAAGACGCTACGCTGGTCGGGACATTTCAGGCCGACGCCGATCAGTCATTCACATTTCAGTCCCGACTGGATCAACTGGTCTGGAATAATCTTACTTTGAGTGCTTTGGAGTTTTCGGCCCAGGGTGATGCCGGCGGGCAGGCCGCTTCTCTTGCAACTCGCGGGGACGTGCAGGGCAAGCTTACGTTAGTGGGTACTGCATTTGGCAAGCTTTGGCGAGGTGAGTTATCGCCCGCGCGACTAAAAACGCCTTACGGTGATTGGGAATTGACTGAACCAGTAGGGATAGCGTGGGCCGCTGAATCCAAACAACTATCCCTGGCAACACACTGTTGGCAGCATCAAGAGGCGAGAGTGTGCCCACAGGACTGGCTGCTTGGCGAGCAGGGGAGTGGTTCCCTGCAAGCGACCGCAGGCCTGGCGCTGATGTCTGGCTTGCTGCCGCCGGGAATGAGCTTGGATGGCGATGCGCAACTGCAGTTGGACGCTCAGTGGAATCCAGAGGCCGGTGTTTCCCTCGACGGTCGTTCTATTGTGAGTGGGCTAAGTTTCACCCAGCAGTTCGGGGAGGAAGAAAGCCTATCTGCAGAATGGGATGAGGGGGAGGTGAATTTTCAATATTCGAACAACGATCTGCAATTGGACGGGGGGTTGCAGGCATCCGGTCGGGAAGTAGTGGGCTTCACGTTACGGGCATCGCAAGACGGAACAGAACCGCTGACAGGCTCTGTAAGTTTTGATGAATTTCAACTCGCAGCCCTTACGCTATTTGTGTCTGAGATTTCGACTGTAGGTGGAGATATCAGCGGACAGTTGGCACTGTCCGGTACGCTGGAACAGCCACTGGGCCATGGCCTTCTGTCACTGTCCGGGGGGCACCTAACCCTGATGGAAAATCCAACAGAATTGAACAACCTCGACCTCGCACTGGAGGTAAAAGGAGATTGGGCACAAGTGCAGGGAACCGGCATGCTCGGTGGTGGTGAATTGCAGGTAGCGGGGCAGTTAAAAACCCTTCCAGATTATCGACTTGAGCTCACTATAAAGGGGGAGAATCACACGCTTTTGTACCCACCCTCGATGGAACTGCAGGTTTCCGAGAACATTCAGCTGGCAGTTGCTGCGGATGTGATGGCACTCACCGGCAAGGTGACTGTGCTCTCGGGTGATTTCGAAATTGAACAACTTCCCGAAGGCAGTGTGGCCGTTTCGTCTTCTGTCGTGGAAGTGGATCAAGAGGGTAATGCGCTCACGGAGAAGTTGCCGTTTGATGTCAGTATGAATATCCAGCTTAGAGTCCTTAGGCATTTGAAGATTTCCGGCAGCACAATAAACACGACACTGGGAGGAGATTTACGCTTGCAACAGCAGCCGGGTCGTCCGTTGCAGCTGTTTGGTCAGTTGAACACAATAGGCGGGGAGGTGCGCGCCTATCAGCAGCGCCTGGTCATTCGCCGGGGAACACTGAGCTTTTTGGGTCCACCGGCAAATCCTAATATCGATGTGCGTGCCGAACGCCAAATAGCGGGCAGCGATATTTCTGTTGGTATACGTGTTCAGGGCCACCTGGAGGAGGATTTGCTTCTGGATATTTACTCCATTCCGGTGATGTCTCAGGCCGATACCATCTCGTATCTGGTGCGGGGTCGGCCTGCGGACACCGGGGCCGGCGCAGACGGGACTGCTCTGGCCCTGTCTTTGGCCAGTGGTGTGGTTAATCGCTCGTCACTGGTTTCCGAGCTGAATCGTATTCCGGGAATCAGCAGAGTAGAGTTTGGCGCGCAGGAGATTGAGGATGATACGGCCGCTACCGTGAGTGGTTATGTAGGTAGTCGTATTTATCTGTCTTACGGCTTTGGCCTTTACGAACCCGTCAATGTGCTAACGGCAAGGTTGTACCTGAACGCTCGCCTGTGGTTTGAAGTTGTCAGCAGCTTGGAAAACTCTGCCGATCTGTATTACTCCTTTGACATTAAATAGCGCGCGGTCTGGCTGTAACCAGCGTGTTAGGCAGTCTGGGGAGCACCTCTGGTGTAATGAATATTCGCCACAGAGGGTGACTTTTTCACAAACTCAGGTACCGTTATTGCATAGTTTCACCCGGAGGGAAATTTTTGAATGAGTAAGCACACCATAATCGCCGGAATCGACTGCGGTGCTATGATTGCTGACGGTAAGCTTGCGCCAGCAGTCGGCGCGGCTCGAGAGTTGGTGTTTGAGGCAGATGCCAACTCGCAGGAGTCTCGCATCATTCACGCTCCGTCCATGTTCAAGCAGGCCAAGGCTATTGTGCTCACCCACACAGTGACGGTGAAGGGTGACGAGATGGGCTGCAACCAAACTACTATTGTCGATATCTACGCAAATAAATCTTTCGAATACACAGATATGAATACACCGGGCCGAGTCACTTAGTGGACCCACTAACTCAGGGTCTACTGGGAGCGGCGTTACCGCAAGCAACTACTACGCGTCGCTATGCTGCAAGCGCAGGGATACTGGGTTTTTTGGCCGGCATGTCTGCGGATTTAGACGTTCTCATCCGTTCCAGTGCCGACCCGCTTCTATTTCTGGAGTATCACCGGCAATTTACACATTCCCTGATATTCATTCCGTTCGGCGGGTTGATCTGCGCCTTAGTACTGCATTTTGCTGTCGGGCGCAGACGGGGTTTGTCGTTTTACCAGTCCTGGCTATTTTGTACCTTGGGCTATGCCACCCATGCGATGCTGGACGCGTGTACCACCTATGGCACCATGCTGTTCTGGCCCTTCAGTGATGCGCGCATTGCCTGGAACACGATCTCCATTATCGATCCGTTGTTTACGTTGCCGCTACTGCTTGGGGTAGTGCTTGCTGCACTGCGACGTAGGCCGCTCTATGCACAGGTCGCCTTGGTGTGGGCGCTTTGCTATATGGCAGTGGGGCTGTGGCAACGCAATGAGGCTATCGCCATGGGTCGGGACATAGCGGTTCAGCGGGGGCATGAACCAATACGCCTGGAGGCTAAGCCGAGTTTTGCCAATGTGCTGGTGTGGAAGGTGGTGTATGAAACCGACGACCGTTTTTATGTCGATGCGGTGCGCGCTGGTATTGCGCCGCGCGTGTTTGAGGGGGATTCAGTTCAGAAGTTGGATATAGATCGGGATATGCCGTGGCTGGATCGCGCTTCGCAGCAGGCCAAAGATATTGAGCGCTTTCGCTGGTTCAGTAACGGCTATATCGCCCGCGATCCTCTCCATGACAACAGGGTGATCGACGTGCGCTACTCCATGATCCCCAATGAAGTTGCGCCACTGTGGAGTATTGAGTTGCATCGAGATGCGAAGGAGGGCGACCACGCCGATTACCTTGTGCACCGCGACTCGGGAGATGGCAGAGTCGAGCGTTTGTGGAGCATGTTAACCGGCGGGTAATGCCCCGTACCAACTACGCTGCGCTGAGTGACGCCTGGGCTGCCGATAATGCTGCGCCGCTGGTAATGTTTGCGCTTTGCGCCTTGAGAACGGACTCCAGTGAGTTAAGACAAAAAAGGACGTTGCGTTCATTGCTGGCAAACCCCATCAGGCCGATGCGCCAGGTTTTCCCCGCCAGGGCGCCGAGACCCGCACCAATTTCCAGATCGAATTGTTCCAGCAGGGCGCTGCGGACTGCTGCTTCATCTACACCCTCTGGTACCAGCACAGAATTCAGTTGCGGCAGGCGATCCTGAGGCGCCACGGCCATTCCCAGACCCATCGCTTCCAGCCCTGCTACCAGCGCCCGATGATTTCGAAGGTGTCGTGCATGGGATGCGTTTAGCCCTTCTTCTTCAAGCATCACCAGCGCCTCGTGCAATCCATACAGAGCATTAACAGGGGCCGTGTGATGATAGGCGCGCTTGCTGCCTTCGCCCCAGTAACCCATCACCAGCTGCATATCCAGAAACCAACTCTGTACTTTGTGTGTCCGCGCTTTGATACGCTCAACCGCTCGATCGCTAAAGGTCACCGGTGAAATGCCAGGTACACAAGACAGGCACTTTTGTGTTCCGGAGTAGGCGGCATCCGCGCCCCACTTATCAATTGACAGTTCGATACCGCCCAGAGAGGTTACCGCATCGACAATCGATAGTGCGTTATGGCGCGCTGCCAATGCGCAGATAGCCGCGGCATCGCTGCGCACCCCGGTGGAGGTTTCAGCGTGTACAAACGCCACAATGGCTGCTTTGGGGTGCTCACTGAAGGCCGCCTCGACCTTGTCCAGACTCACCGGTTCGCCCCATGTATCCTCGACCATCACGGCAATACCGCCGCAGCGCTCTACGTTTTCCTTCATGCGCCCACCAAAGACGCCATTCTGGCAGACGATAACGGTGTCTCCCGGCGATACCAGATTGACGAAGCAGGCCTCCATGCCGGCAGAACCAGGTGCGGAGATCGGCAGGGTAAGTGCATGATCGGTCTGAAAAGCGAATTGCAGCAGAGCCTTAACCTCATCCATGAGCTGCAAAAACTTTGGATCCAGATGCCCGATTGTGGGTCTGCAGAGGGCGCCCAACACACGCGAAGAAACATCAGAGGGTCCGGGACCCATCAGAGTGCGCTGGGGAGGATAGAAACTACTGGTCATCGGCCTTGGCTCCATGTGGAAAGTGGCGCAACGTTAGCAGATTTGAGCGGCAAGCTTAAGTTTAGGCAAGAAATTATCTGTATTAACTTCTGTGATGCGGGACTTGGCTGTGAACGGGGCAAGTGATGGCGAATAGGACCATGAGAGTCGCGTCGTCCTAAATGTCCAAGAAGGCGTGCTCGGTGATGGCGATACTGTGAGGAAGGCCGCCCGACCCCACAGTATGCTCATTAGATCCAAGGCGCGGCTGTACAGATCCGCTTAGAACCGAATCTAATGAGTTATTCTGCATGGTATTGACCCGTGCTAGTATCGCTTTGCGCGGCAAGTAAGATGCAGACTGCCGAGCAAAAATCCATAATAGAACCATGCAGGAGCCAGTCGTGAACCGATCCGAAATCGAACCTAATCTCGCTGCCACTACGCTTCGTCGGGCAGATCTAAACCCGGAACGAATTGCCATTATCTTTGAGGAGCAGGAGATAAGCTATGCGGAGTTAGGCGACCGAATTCGTCGTCAGGCCGGTCTGTTAAAATCCGCTGGTGTGTGTGTTGGGGACCGGGTCGGCTATCTCGGACTAAACCACCCGGCACTGTTGGAAACAATGTTCGCGGCACAGGCGTTGGGAGCCATCTTTGTTCCTCTCAATTTCCGGCTGACTGCTCAGGAACTCACTTTCATTATTAATGATGCCGGCATTCATACCATGGTTGTTGATGATGCACTGACGCCAGTGCTGGAACCTGCTCGGCCGGATATTGGTTGCCAGCACTATTTTTGTAGTGAAAGTGAGACGGATGGTTGGCGGCACCTGGATAGCGAACGCGCATCCACTGAACCTTTGACCCAGGTGACATCGGTTGATCAACACGACGTGTCGGTGATTATGTACACCTCGGGCACCACCGGCCTCCCCAAGGGCGCGATGCTCACACACGGCAATATACTTTGGAACAACATCAACGCCATGCTGGCTTTTGGCGGCTCCAGAGACGACATCATACTCACCGCGGCTCCGTTGTTTCATATCGGAGGTCTGAACGTGATGACGCTGGGTTCCTTTCATATGGGCTCTACCATATTGCTACTGCGTAACTTCGATCCGGGACAGGTGCTCGCTGATTTCGAACGCTACAAGGTCACACAAATGTTTGGTGCACCCGCTATGTTTCTTTTTATGTCTCAGCACCCGGAATTTGCGAGCACCGATCTAGGGTCAATCAGGAATTTGCTAGTTGGCGCAGCGCCTGTTCCAGAATCGCTGATCGAAACCTATTCGGCGCGGGGCGTTGATTTTTGTCAGGGCTACGGCCTGACCGAGACCTCTCCATTTGCTTCCTTTCTTTCGCCAGAGTGGGCCATCAGCAAGCTGGGTTCAGCCGGGCAGCCGCCGATCTATAGCGAGGCGCGGATAGTGGATGACAGCAATCAGCCGGTCGAGGCTCACGTGCGAGGTGAGATTTGTATGCGTGGGCCCAATATTATGAAAGGCTACTGGAATCGGCCCGATGCCACCGCAGAAGCCATAGACTCACAAGGCTGGTTTCACTCCGGAGATGTGGGATATTTCGATGAAGATGGTTTTCTGTTCATCTGTGATCGCATAAAGGACATGGTGATTTCCGGTGGCGAGAACGTGTATCCGGCTGAGGTAGAAGGCGCGCTTTACAGACACGATTCCATTGCCGAAGTGGCCGTCATCGGCCTTCCTGACGAAAAGTGGGGCGAGGCGGTGACAGCGGTAGTGGCTCTGCATGATGGTCACGAGTTGTCACTGGAAGAGTTACGAGAATTTGCTCAGCCTTTGCTGGCGAAGTACAAGTTGCCACTGCGCTTGCATCTGGTCGATGCCCTGCCAAGGAACCCCGCCGGTAAAGTACTGAAGTTTGTACTGAGGGATGATCTTAATAAGTAGTCAGTGGCCCAGCGATAGAGTTCTGATCTGGCACAGGATAAGATTTTAGCCCCTTGGAAAAGGACGCTATGATTTGGCAAGTCTCGGGCGATCTTTTTGTCGGTCTGGCGATTCCGCTAGCAACCGCAATCTTGTACCGCACGGACCGTATTCAACGTAAGCACGTCTGGATTATGGTGTGAGGGTTTGCCTTTTACTTTCTGGGCGACAGCATAACCGTGTTGCCCCAAACAATCTGGATTGTTGCACCGATTGTGTATGACCCGGGTTTTATTCGCATCAATCGAAAGGTTACGGTTCCCGGATAACAGCGCGTGTTTTCCTGTAATTTCGGATCGCTTACGCGTGCACGCAGAAATCATCGGTCCCTTTCGCTTGCCACATTAGCCTGCGCCGCTGCGATACGTGCTATTGGCACCCGGAAGGGGCTGCAGGACACGTAGTCCAGTCCAATATCGTGACAGAAGCGGATTGACCGAGGGTCACCTCCGTGTTCGCCGCAGATGCCGTACTTGATTCCCTTTTTGCGCGCCCGGCTTTCCTTTATTGCCAGCTCCATCAGTCGGCCTACTGCACGTTGATCGAGTGAAACAAACGGGTCAACATCAATTAGTTTTTCCTTGAGATATTTTGGAATAAATTTGCCAGCGTCATCGCGTGAAAAACCGTAAGTCATCTGCGTCAGATCGTTGGTACCAAAACTCATGAATTCCACTTCCGGCGCTAGCCTGTCCGCTCCCAATGTGGCGCGTGGCGTCTCCATCATGGTGCCTATTTTATAGCGGATGGATACGGATTTGGCTTTAGCCATATCGTGTATACATTTATCGATGATCTGCGTGACGAGCCGAATCTCGCGGACATTGATGACCAGCGGGATCATGATCTCCGGCAGGGGATGGTAGCCTGCCTCCATCGCGTCGGCAGCCGCACTGATAATGGCCTTGACCTGCATTTCAGCAATTTCAGGGTATACGACCGACAGTCGACAGCCACGAAAACCCAGCATGGGATTCACCTCGGCCAGTCGTTCGGTGATTTCCCGGATCTGGTCTGCCGGTTTACCGATGCGGTTGGCGAGGGCGTCAATGTCATCAACCGTCTGCGGCAGGAATTCGTGGAGGGGAGGGTCTAGCAGGCGTATGGTGACAGGCAGGCGATCCATGACCTTGAACAATTCCAGCATGTCGTCGTGTTGAAAGACCAATAGTTGGTCTAGATACGTTTGGCGCTCCGCGATGGTTTCTGACAATATCATCGCGCGCATGATGTCGATCCGGTCCGCGGCGAAAAACATATGCTCCGTGCGGCAGAGTCCAATACCTTCAGCGCCAAGTTCGCGCGCCCGTGCAGCGTCTTCCGGTGTTTCTGCGTTTGCTCTGACCTTAAGCCGTCGATGTTTGTCTGCCCAGGACAGCAACTCCTGGAAATCATCGCTGGAACTGGCTTCGGTCTTGGCGATGTCTCCGAGCATGACTTCACCGGAAGTGCCATCCAGAGTAATGATGTCTCCCCGTCGCAGAGCGATGCCGTCCTCGGTAGTTGCGGTCCCAGCTGTGTAATCGATGCTCAGGGAACCGCAGCCGGTAATCGCACAGACTCCCATGCCTCTGGCTACCACCGCAGCGTGGGAGGTCATACCGCCCAGTTCCGTCAACACACCGGCGGCTACTTTCATGCCGTGTATGTCCTCGGGAGTGGTCTCTCGACGTACCAGTATTACACTGTGCCCTTCGGCGGAAACGTCTTCTGCCTCCTCCGCAGAAAAAACAATTTGTCCGGTGGCACCGCCGGGGCTTGCGGGTAAACCGGTGGCCACAATATCGCGCTTAGCCGAAGGATCAACCATAGGATGCAAGAAGGCTTCAACATGCTCAGGTGAGACGCGCATCAGTGCCTCCCGTTCTGTAATCATGCCTTCTTTGACCATGTCCACCGCAATCTTGACCGACGCGCGGCCAGTCCGTTTACCGCTGCGGGTTTGCAGCATGTAGAACTTTCCATCCTGTACGGTGAACTCGATATCCTGCATATCCCGGTAGTGTTTTTCCAGCAGTGCCTGAGTTTTGAACAGTTCGTCATAGACATCTGGCATGCGCTCTCCCAGCGCCGAGACAGGTAGGGGGGTGCGGATGCCCGCCACCACATCTTCACCGGCGGCGTTGAACAGATACTCGCCAAAAAACGCAGCCTCGCCTGTGGCGGGATTACGGGTGAAGGCGACACCAGAACCGGAGTTGTCACCGAAATTTCCAAATACCATGGCCTGGACATTGACCGCCGTACCCAGGCTGTCGTCAATATTGTTCATTTCGCGATAGACGATGGCGCGGGGGGTATGCCAGGACAGGAACACCGCTTCGACCGCGAGTTTGAGTTGCTCGAAGGGGTCGTCGGGAAAATTCACCAGTGTCTTATAAATGTTGACGATTTCACGCCAGTCATCGGCGTCCATGTCGACATCAAGAGCCTTGTTGTGCGCCAACTTATAGCGCGCCAGTTCGTGCTCGAACTTATCACCGCTAACATCCAGTACCACGTCGGCAAACATCTGGATAAAGCGGCGGTAGGAGTCGTACGCGAAGCGCGGATTGCCCGTCTTGCGGGCCAGGCCCTCAGCAATTTCATCGTTTAGCCCAAGGTTGAGAATGGTGTTCATCATTCCGGGCATGGAAACGGGCGCACCGGAGCGCACTGAAAACAAGAGGGGGTTCTCGGGGTCGCCAAATCGGGCGCGCATTCTCTTTTCCACCAGATCCAGCGCGACACGATACTCCTGCTCCAGTAGCGAGGGCAGCTTATTACCCCTCTGAAAAAATTCCCGGCAGGTACTAGTGGTGATGACGAAGCCAAAGGGAACGGGGAGGCCCAGGGCGGTCATTTCACAAAGGTTCGCACCCTTTCCGCCCAGTAAATCCTGGTCGTCTTTGCTACCTTCGTTGAAAAGGTATACACGTTTTGCCATGGGTTAGAGCCTCGTCGTGCAATCAATAAGTGCGCGAGTATAGCGCCTCGCTGTGACGCTTGGGAGCTTGAATATCAGGTATTCGCCACCCGTTCGCACTACTGGAGAGTTCCGAGGTCTCGCTGATTGAACCAGATACAGCCATTTGGTCCGCTACAGGGGGCGAAGCTGTTATGCTGCACGCATTCAATATACAGCCACTAAGGGGTACCCATGTTTCGCGTAGTAATTTTGCTTTTAAGCTCTGCGCTTGTCGCCTGTAGCAGCGGCAACGGCAACGAGAGCAATAATACGGTACAGGAATCTTCCGCGCCGGACTTCACAATGGCCGATGCCTGGTTAGAGAGTTTCGTGGATTTTGAACCTCTCTTCCCGGGCGGCTCGATGGTGATCGTGGACAAGAAAAGGGGCGTCATTCATAAGAGTGCTTTTGGCAGCCAAACTGAAGAATCGCTGGTGCTGCTGGCGTCAACCAGCAAAGTACCCACCGTGATGTTGCTGATGGCCTTGCATGAAGACGATGACAACGTGAATTTTGATATACAGACCGCGGTCGCTAATTACCTGCCCTGGCAAGGGGTTTGGGATCCCGCGATTACTACTGAGCATCTGGTCTCAAACCGCTCGGGCATTCCTGGCCTGGGCAACGTCTTCAGTCGGCCCGCCGACTATGGGGTGCATCTGTGCCAGTATTTACCCGCAGGGACCTTACAAGAGTGCGCGGAGAAGATCTACACCACACCACTGCCCGCGCTCGCCAGTACGCCGGCTAATACGGCTTTTGACTATGGCGGAAGCGCGTGGCAACTCGCCGGCGGGGTGGCAGAACTAGTGGGAGGAGGAACATGGAATCAGCTTTGGGATCAGTACATAGGTGAACCTTGCGGACTGGAAATAGCGCGCTTTGGCAATATGCTGTCCGTAGCCAGCAACTGGGAAGGTAATCCAGAGGGCTTGCTGGGGCAGGACAACCCCAATATGGAAGCCGGGTTGGTGAGTGACCTGGAAGACTATGCCGCGTTGATTTCCCTGCATCTCAATGATGGCGCCTGTGGCGATACCCAGGTGCTCTCGCCTGAAGGCGTTGCTTTCATGCGTGAGGAACGCACACCGTCAGAGGGCGGTAGTCTCGGTTATGGGATGGGATGGTGGATTGTTCCAGCGTCGGAGGACGGTAGTGTTTATCTCTACGTGGACCCGGGGTTGTACGGGGCCGTTTCCTGGATAGATATAAAGCGTGAGTACGGCGGGGTCGTATTATTTGAAGAGTACAGCGGAATCGGCGGCGGTATCGGTTCCGGAGGCGTGCTTAGACAATTGATTCCCATTATTGAGGAGGCCATCGACGCCGTTCGCTAACAGCCGAAGAAGAAGCGTTTCTCGATGACCCTGCGCCCAGGCTTTACGTGGTGGTCAACGGCCTGGCGATAATCAGCAAAATCTACGACCTCCGCTAGACAGGTAGGGTAGCGTTGGGGATGTCAGCGCCGTGCCAACAGCTCACTGAGGCGGTCGACCTCGGCCAAATCTGCAGTTGCCGGGACCATGAATAATTCCTCGCAACCTGCGGCCTCCGCATTGTCCAGAGCAGCCAGCACCGTATCGCTTGAGCTGCGGTGCACAGATTCAGCCATCATCGTCGCAATTTCCGGACCAGCGATAGCCAGGTATTCATAGACATAGTCGTAGAGTTTCTGCTGGCCCCCGTCGGCGAGGGTGTACCAGAAGCCGCCCATGCGGTAGGGCGCTTGTGTGCGGCCGGCGCGTTCCCATGCGTCATCGGCCATCTTGAATGTCCGGCTTAACTCCTCTTCTTCGCCGTTGCCTGACCATGCGTAGAGTCCGTCCGCCCATTGCGCGCAGCGCTCTATACTCGTGGGACCCATGGCCCCGGCAAGTAGTCGTGGGCCGCTTGTGTTGGTTGGCGTTGGCCCGATCATGCCACCCCCTTCGACGATCTCTTCACCGCGCCACACCCTGCGCATTTCTTCAATTTGCCGGTCCATTCGGCCATAGCGGCCTTTAAATTTCGCACCCACCGCTTCATAGTCTTTTTCTCTACCACCATAGCCCACCGCAATACTGTTGACGCGACCGCCTGACAATATATCCATGGTGGCAATTTCTTTGGCTACGCGGGTTGCGCTATGCATGGGCAACACATACAGCGTGGGGGTGATTTCAACGCGAGTAGTGGCCATAGCGGCGGCGGCGAGTACCACGCGCATATCATAGGTCGGACCATGAATTCTCTCCCCACAAGAGAGCGCATGGAAAGGCCCCTCATCAATGGCTTTAAACCAGGCCAAATAGTCCGCACGACTAAGGCCTGCCTTCATGTACGGCAGACAGACGCCGACTTTCATGGTTGATGCCATTGCTATGGATTCCCGTGATTGATTGGTCATTGTATTGCGGTCTTTATAGTAGCTCACTCTCATATCAAAACTGTTCAGCAATCTGAACCGCAGCACTATTGCGATAGACAGTTAGCGATGGCGATGGCGGTAGGCGATGCAGCGTGAGGATTGCGGCGTGCCTTGGATGTGAGCTCGATAAATCCGCGCACTTCCGGGATTTTTTGGTAGTTAGACGCTCGCCCACGACACTGACCTTGGGGTAAACTCCGTGCCCCATGAAAGCACATTCGCTAATGATCATCCCGTTCACCGTTCTGCTTGCAATTTTCGTATTGCTGGGCGGGTGTGGCACATCTCCTGCCAAAGGAAAAGCGGTGTTACAGGGCGACAACAGGGACGCGGTAAACTTCAGTGGCTTCTGGGAGTTGGATTACAGCCGGAGCGACAATGCTCAGGAAAAGCTCGATGGCATTGTGCGCGAGCTCAACCGGGACGCTCAGCGGCGTGCGCAGGGAAATATGCGGCAAGGTCCTGGGGGCGGGCTCTTGATAAGCGCGACCGGCAATAACACTAGCTCCTCGATTTTGGGTGTGGTTCGGTTGGCGGATGAAATCACGCAGTCGCCGCTGCTGGAAATCAGTCAGGACCCACACAAGATTAGGGTGGAAAGAGAGGAGGAGTTCGATCTGACCTGTGAATTTTATCCCGGTGAACTGCGCCAGGTTGAGACCCCGTTTGGAACCGAAATCTGCGGCTGGAATGGTCATCAACTCGTGTTCAAGTTACTGCTGCCCGATGGCCTTAGCATCCAGCATGTGATGACCGGTGGGGCCGCGGGGCAGAAATTGAAAATTGCCACGACAGTAGTGTCCAGCCAGGTCTCTTTCCCCTTTACGTTAAATCGTGTCTTTAATCGCTTTGAGCCCGGCGATGACGGTTATCGATGCGAAGTGACACTGACCAGAGGCCGGGTATGTACGACAGAATCCCGTTGATCACATCGCACTTACGTCGCTTCGCGCGCGCGATGTATATTCTGGCGTCCCTTGTGTTTGTATCATCTGTATACCCGGCAGTGGGAGCAACCGACGCAGGTGAACTGTCCGGGACGGAAGAGGCGCTTGACGTGGGGCTGTTGATCTTTGATCCGGGCATACCCACCGATGAATCGACGCACAGCAAACTCGGTATTTTCCCGCGAATCCGCAATGCAGAAGCGAAGTATATGCCCGTGATCCTGCGGGGTGTATTGATGAATACCGGACATTGGGGGGCAGTGAGGGTATTGCCAGAAGCCTTGGAGTCTTCGGAGCTTTTGGTGACAGGCACCATACTCCACTCAGATGGTCAGCGCCTGGCGCTGCAAATAAAGGCTCGAGATGCCAGTGGAGCGCTGTGGCTGGACAAGGCCTATGTCGGCACCACGGATCCTTCTGATTATCCGGTGAGGGTCCCCGGGGATCCGTTTCTGGATGTGTATCAGCAAATCGCCAGTGATCTTTTGTCCGCGCGTCGTCAAAAGAGTCCCAAAGAAGTGTCGCAGTTGCGTGAAATCGCGCTACTGCTTTATGCCCGTGGTCTAGCCCCTGAGGTCTTTGCGTCCTATTTAACACGCACGCCGCAGGACGAAATTGCGCTGGTGCGCTTGCCCGCCGAGGGCGACCCCATGATTGCCCGGGTGGATCGCTTGAGAAACCAGGAATACCTGTTTATTGATACGGTCGACGAGCAGTACGCGAGATTGAGTGAAGAAATGGCTCCGACTTACAATCTATGGCGGCAATATAGTGCTGAGCAGGCTCTTTACCGCGAAGAGTATAAGGAGCGCGTGAGTAGTCGCGGCAGTCAGGGTCGACGAGGTTCCTTTGCGGCCCTGGATCAAACCTATAATGCCTACAAGTGGTCCAAGATTCACGTGCAGGATCTCGATGAACTGGCCCTGGGCTTTAACAATGAAGTGGACCCTACGGTCATGGAAGTGAGTGGCACGGTATTCAGACTCAGTGGCTCCCTGGATGCGCAGTACACTGAATGGCGCGATATCCTACAGCGCATTTTCGCGTTAGAGACAGGTTTGGCGCCCGCGTCCTGAAGTCTGCTATGCTGCGCCAATGTCCAGCAACGATAAAGAACCCGATTCCTTTTTTGACTCTCTGCTCAAACTGACTGAACAAGTTGCCGGCGGGACCTATGATCTTGCGCGCAATACAGCCACAATGACGGCCATGTTTGGCGAGACCTGGGTGCGCAATACCCTGCTCAATAAATTTGAACCAGAGCGTCTCGAAGCGATGGCAGACGCGGGTCATTTCCTGCGTGATGCGCGGGAGACGGCAGGAATGTCCGTAAAGGATTTGTCTGAAAGTCTGGGTCTTACCGATCGGGGTGTATTGGAAGAGATAGAAAGCGGAAAAACTATCATGCCACTGGAATTGATGCTGCGCAGTGCGGCACTGCTGGCACGGCACGACCCCATTCCATTTCTCATCAAGTTCATGCGCACCTATAATCCGGCGCTGGAGAAGGCGCTTGACCAATGGGGAGTGTTGGCGCTGCCCAAACAGTACGAGCGCGAGCGCCGCTTTGTTAATCTGGCGCGCCAGCATGACAAGCTAAGAACGCTGTCTGATGATGAGTACGTGCGATTCATCGACTATATGGATAGTTCGTGCAACCTGGTGCTGGATGTCATGCTCAAGGAAAAGGCGGCGAATCAACCCACAGTAACTCATACCAAAGCCGGGGCGAAACCCAAGGAAAAAACCAACAAGAAAACCAACAAGAAAACCAACAAGAAAACGAAAGCCAAGGCTAAAACGAAAACGAAATCTGCTCGAAAAAAAACGACTCATCGACCTCAAAAAAAGTCTTCCGCCGGGTAGTGTACAACACCCTAAAATAGTAAGTTCTTGCTGTATAAATAGATTATAAATTTTTGATTATCAAAGAATAATGTATTTTTTAATGGATGCAAAATAGTGCCGGTGACAACGACAGAGGGTGATACCTGGTTCGCGACCTGCCCCAAAGGTGTTGAGGCGCTTCTAGCTGCGGAGTTGTCGACGCTAGGTGCATCAGGCACCCGTGAAACCGTCGCGGGGGTGCATTTCACTGGCCCCCGTGCACTGGCATACCGTGCGTGTCTGTGGTCTCGATTAGCAAATCGTATTCTCTGGCCGCTGGGGGCCGTGGATGCCGCGGAGGGTGATACGCTTTATGCCGGGCTTCGCGACATTGACTGGGGCAGCTTGTTCACTCAGCACAACACTATCGCCATCCAATTTACCGGTGAGAACCGCAGTATTCGCAACACCCAGTTCGGCGCTCAGCGTAGCAAGGACGCTATCGTTGACTGGTTCGTGGCTGCCACGGGGCAGCGTCCTTCGGTGGATCGTGCCAAGCCAGATGTGCGGATCAATATCCGTCTTGTGCGTGATAACGCGCATGTTTCGATTGATCTCTCCGGTGGAAGTTTGCACCGACGTGGTTATCGACTGCGCGCGGGTGCCGCACCCCTGAAAGAAAATTTGGCTGCAGCTGTACTATTACGTGCCGACTGGCCCGGCATCGCCGCCCGCGGTGGTGCCCTTATTGATCCCCTGTGCGGATCGGCCACGCTGTTGGTTGAAGGGGCCATGATGGCTGCCGATATGGCGCCGGGATTGGGACGCCCCCAGTTTGGTTTTGAGCATCTTCAAATGCATGACGTGGCGCAGTGGAAGGCGCTACTGAGTGATGCCAGCAGTCGCGCAGAAAAGGGTTTGGCTTCGCGGCTCCCGGAATTTCGCGGCTACGACTGGGATCCGTCCGTCGTGCGTCGGGCACAGGAAAATATTGCTCAGCTGGGACTGGAAAAAATAGTTCGGGTGAGTTGTAAGCCAGTCTCTGAACTAGAGAAACCTACACACATGCCATTGCCCCTGGGCCTATTGGTGTGTAATCCCCCTTACGGTGAACGCATTGGTGAAAAAGAAAATCTGGTGCCGCTCTATCGGCAGTTGGGCGAAACTATGCTGGCCGAGTTCCCCGGCTGGCACGCCGCTGTGCTGACGTCTGATCTCGAACTGGGGAAGGCCACAGGATTGCGCAGTCACAAGCGCTATGCCCTTTACAATGGTGCTATTGCTACCAGTTTGCTGTTGTTTGATCTGGGCGCAAATGAGTTCCGTGGTGGTGACAGCGCAGCCGAGAAAACAGAGGCGAAACAACCGGCACTTTCCGAGGGTGCGACCATGTTTGCCAATCGCATACGCAAGAATCGCAAGCGACTCTCGTCGTGGGTGAAGCGGGAGCAGATAGAGTGCTATCGACTGTACGACGCGGACATGCCCGAGTATGCAGTGGCAGTTGATGTCTACGGGGAACATTTGCACGTGGCTGAGTACCAGGCTCCCCGCGGGATATCGGAGGAAGCGGCCTTGCGCCGACTGGAAGAAGTGCGTTCGGCTTTGCCGCAGGCGCTGGACATTGCTGCCGATAATATCGTGTACAAGCAGCGCAGTCGCCAACGGGGCGCGAAACAGTACACCCGTCAGGACAGTCGTGGTGAAATGCTCACTGTCAGGGAAGGGCAGGCGCAGCTATTGGTCAATCTGCATGACTACCTGGATACCGGTCTGTTCCTTGATCATCGCCCGTTGCGATTACGCATCGCACAGGAGGCAGTCGGTAGAGATTTTCTCAACCTCTTCTGTTACACGGGAAGTGCCTCGGTGCAGGCAGCACTCGGTGGGGCGCACTCCACGACCAGTGTGGATTTGTCCAATACTTATCTCAATTGGTTACGCAAGAATCTCGCCGCGAATAAGCTGGATGAAACGCGTAACATATTGATTCGCGAGAATTGTCAGACCTGGCTAGCGCGGGAGAGCGGCCGTTACGATTTAATACTGTTAGACCCGCCGTCGTTCTCCAATTCAAAGGCGATGATTGACAGCTTTGACGTGCAGCGCGATCACGTTGATCTGATACGCCTGGCGATGGGAGTACTGCGCGGCGAAGGGCAGTGTTATTTTTCCAGCAATCGACGTGGATTCGAATTAGATGCAGCTTCGCTCGAAGAATTTCGCTGCGAGGACATCACTGGCGCAACCCTGCCAGAGGACTTTAAACGCAATCGCAAGATTCATTGTTGCTGGTTAATCAAGCATGCTGACAGCACCAAAAAGTGATAGCTGTCCAATGATCCGAGCCTTGTGCCGTTAGCGGATGCCAACCTGACCTTATAAATACTATCCACATTTAGCAGTATAACCCTTGTATTCCAGGGTTTTGTGTCGATAGAGGACGCAATACGTTACAAAAAGCCACCTAACGTGTTGATTAACCGCCAGAAATATTGAAGCTCTTTTTCATTGAAAACACCGTCGCCTTTCGGCGCCTGGCCAGTTGAAATTCGTCAGCGAGTTACCTGTCCCCAAAGTTATCCACAGAAATGCCTGTGGATAACTAAATACCGGCATCGCCAGAATTAGATGGCAGTCGTCTCCAGATGTTGCTACCGCCGCGATGCACTTTCGGCAGAGATTTTTTGATTTGCGGCAGAAGCGGCCGGTCTAGCCTACACTCGCTATTGTGGCTCGGCCAGTTTCAAAACCTGCTTACCCACATTACTGCCATTGAACAGTCGCTGTAGAGTAGCGGGTATGTTGTCAAAGCCCTCCTGCTCGTCAACGCGCCAAGCGATTTCCCCTGCCAACACCCAATCGGTTAATGCATCGATGGCTTCCTGCGTGCGATCGAGAAAATCGAGCATGATGAAACCCTGCATGCGTATTCTTCGACTCACCAGTAGCATGAGATTGCGCGGTCCCGGTTGTGGTGTTGTATCGTTGTAATTGGAAATTGCGCCACACAGGACAATGCGACCGAAATCCGCCATGTGCGCAATTCCAGCTTCCAGTGTAGTGCCGCCGACATTGTCGAAAAAGATATCGACGCCGCTCGGACAGAGTTCACCAATACGCTGTTGCAGGTTTTCAGATTTATAGTCGATTACCGCATCGAGTTTGCAGGTTGTGCTCAGCCACTCGCACTTTTCACTGCTGCCGGCGATACCCACTACCCGACAACCTTTCAAGCGCGCGATTTGTGCGACCACGGAACCCGTTGCGCCGGCCGCACCCGATACCAGCACTGTTTCTCCTGACTTCGGCTGTCCGACATCCAATAGCCCAAAATAGGCGGTGAGGCTGGTGCCGCCGAACACGCTTAACGCGAGTTCCGGCGGAGTGCCTGCAGGGAGTGGAGCCGGCGGTATCAGTCCCGCCGGATCGCCGATACTGTATTCCTGCCAGTTGATAAGTCCCTGTATCAGAGTGCCGACTGGAAGCGTGTTGTTATCCGACTGCACCACCTGTCCCACGCCGCTAGCTCGCATGGGTTCGCCGACGGCTACCGGCGGCAGGTAACTCGGTTCGTCGACCAGCCAACCGCGCATAGCGGGATCAAATCCCAGCATCAGGGTTTTTACCAATACCTGGCCGCTGGCAAGATCTGGCTCTGGCATAGGTGATTGTGCTAGTTCGAAGTGCTCTGGTCCGACGGATCCTTGAGGACGATCTTTCAGCAACCATTGCCTGTTGAGCTTTTCCATGAACTCTTCCTGTGCGCTATGAATTGACGAGAGCCGCTGTCGTCCCGGATGCATATTGACCGGGCGCAATATTAGAGCATCTGCTGAGAACATTGAACAGGGTGAAGGACACATGACACCAGGTTTGTGCTGTGTTCCAATCGTGCTGCTATCTACGATTGATGAAACCCTGATGAAATCTCTATTGATTGTCTATCACAGTCAGAGCGGTACCTGTGCGCAACTCGCCAGTGCAGCTCGACGTGGCGCGCAACAGGAGTCCGATATTGAGACGACTCTCCTGCGCGCGTGGGATGCTGGTACCACGGAGCTGGCAGCTGCCGATGGTGTGTTGTTGGTGATGGCTGAAAACTCTGGTGCGCTGTGTGGAACGATGAAAGATTTTCTTGATCGCACGTTCTATCCGGCAATTGCGCGCGGTCTGGTGTTGCCATACTCGCTGCTTATCAGCGCGGGTAACGATGGGCGCGGGGCACAGCGACAGGCCGAACGAATTCTCTCAGGATATCCGTTTGTACCTGCTGCGGAGCCGCTTATCTTGCGCGGAGAATTTAGCGCTGCGCATGAGGTTGCGAGTGCAGAGCTAGGTGAGGCGTTTGCCACAGGTTTGTTGATGGGCATTTTTTAGTAGGAGCATAGGAATGAGTGAACCCACTGTAGAGAGCGCTCCCCAGGGATTTGAGCTACTACCGACGGGCCTGGGCTATACCGACAGTTTGCAGCCGAGCTACCGGCGCATCGATGGAGAAACCGCTAGCTTTGGTCTGGTGGTAGCGGCGCAGCACTGCAACACCATGGGGATTTGTCACGGTGGCGTGCTAATGACACTGGCGGACATCTCCGCTGCCACGGGGGTTAACCTGGCGCGGGGTGTCACGGCGGGGAGTCCCACTGTGAATCTCAGTATTGATTACATTGCGTCAGCCCGTCTCGGCGAGTGGATTCACTCGACTGCAGAACACGTTAATTTAAAGCGTCGCTTTGGTTTTTGCAGTGGTGGTATATACAACAATAAGGGCATCGTGGCGCGATTTAGTGGCACCTTCTATTTTCCCGACCACCAGGGTATGTGGAAGGATTGACGCCGTGGTGATGGTGTACTGCAGGATCAGAAAAGCTAAATAGGTGGTATATCCTGATGGGACTGCAGTGCGTCGATAAAAGCACGCGCAGCCCGTGAAAGGCTGCGACCCTCGTGAAGAACTACACCCAGTGTGCGCTCGATGAGGGCATCGTGCAGCGGTAAGGTGGTCAGTGATGTGTCGCGCATACTTCGTGGCAGCACTGTCCACCCCAGTCCAACAGACGCCATCATGCGAATAGTCTCCAGGTAGTTGGTTGCGATCGCAATATTCATGGGCAGGCCGCGCTGGTCGAACAAATTCTTCACAATTTGTCCGGTGTAGGTGTTGAGTCCCGGAAGAATAGCGGGGTGTTCGCTCAGCATCTCTAAACCTAACGTTTTATGACGTGATAGCGGATGCCCTTCCTGCACCATAAAATCCAGTGGGTCGGGCCAGATCGGGATGGTGACAATACGGTCGACAGCAACCGGCGCCAGAGTGACGATCGATAGTTCCACTTCGCCGCGCAAGGTGAGTTCGTAGGCCTGCTCCGAGTCCATAAAATCGATATCAATATGCACGGCCGGGAATGCTTTACTGAAAAAACTCAGTACCGGTGGCAGTCGGTGCAACCCGATGTGATGACTCGTGGCCAGACGCAGTCGCCCCCGCACTTCGCCGGATAAATCACGCACTGATTGCTCGGCCGACTGTAATTCAAGCTGCACCGCCCGGGCATGGGGGAGGAGGGCTTCTCCCGCTTCGGTAGTGCGTATGTTTCGCCCGATACGATCGAATAGGCTGACGTTTAATTGCTCCTCAAGTTGTGCCACCCGTTTGCTCACCGCCGGCTGGGTCAGGTGCAGCTTTTGCGCGGCCAGGGAGAAAGACCCGGATTCGGCAACGAACAAGAAAGCTCTCAGGTTTTGGGTATCCATCTTGCTATTCCTATTTGGAATCCATTATATGAAAATAATAGATTTGAGTTATTCAAAAATCAAGTCCATAATTTGCATCCTGATGTGAATAGTGTGGATTGAGGCGGAATTACGCCGATCTAGTCACTCAGGCCAGTACTTACCATCCCGAGCCCAGAAGTTTCTGAAGCGTTGATAGAGGTGCCCCATGAGCGGACAAACCCTGTACGACAAGTTATGGCATAACCATTTGGTAGAAGAGCGCGATGACGGCACAGCGCTGCTGTACATCGACCGTCAGCTGATTCACGAAGTGACCTCGCCACAGGCGTTTGAAGGTTTGCGGCTGCACAATCGCAAGCCCTGGCGTGTGGATGCGAATTTTGCGGTTCCCGACCACAACGTGCCTACGGAAACCCATGAGCGCAGTGGCGGTGTAGCGGGTATTGCCGATCCAATTTCCAGACTGCAGGTACAAACACTGGATGACAACTGTCGCGATTTTGAGATCCTTGAATTTCAGGTCAACGATGTGCGTCAGGGTATTGTCCACGTGGTGGGTCCGGAGCAGGGCGTTACCCTCCCGGGCATGACCATCGTATGTGGGGACTCCCACACATCTACCCACGGTGCGCTGGGTGCGCTGGCGCACGGTATCGGAACATCTGAGGTGGAGCACGTAATGGCCACTCAGTGCCTGGTACAGCAGAAAATGAAAAATATGCTGGTACGAGTAGACGGCCAGTTGCAGACGGGCGTCACGGCTAAGGACGTAGTGCTGGCGATTATCGGAGAGATTGGTACGGCCGGCGGCACCCATCACGCCATTGAGTTTGGCGGCGAAGTGGTCCGAGCGCTCAGCATGGAAGGGCGCATGACCATTTGCAATATGGCCATCGAAGCGGGTGCCCGGGTTGGTTTGATCGGCGTGGATGACACGACCCTCGAGTACGTGAAGGGGAGACCCTACGCGCCTACCGGTCAGATTTGGGAACAGGCTGTGGCCGCGTGGAAGGAACTGCATACTGACGCCGACGCACATTTTGATCGAGTCGTTGAGTTACGCGGTGAAGACATTGAACCTCAGGTGACGTGGGGAACGTCCCCGGAAATGGTACTGCCCGTGAACGGCATCATCCCCGATCCTGCAAGCATGGATAATGTCGGCAAACAGGCTGCCACTGAACGTGCACTGCACTACATGGGTTTGAAGGCGGGTATGAAGATTACCGACATTAAACTCGACACGGTGTTCATTGGTTCCTGCACTAACTCGCGGATCGAAGACCTGCGCGCTGCGGCAACGGTGGTGAAGGGCAAAAAGGTCTCGGCCACGGTCAAGCGTGCGCTGGTAGTGCCTGGGTCCGGTAAGATCAAACAACAGGCAGAGGAAGAAGGGCTGGACAAGATTTTCACCGAAGCGGGTATGGAGTGGCGCGAGCCAGGTTGTTCCATGTGTCTGGCCATGAACTCGGACAAGTTGGGTGAAGGGGAGCATTGTGCCTCCACCTCTAACCGTAACTTCGAGGGGCGCCAGGGTTTCGGTGGTCGTACCCACCTGGTGAGTCCAGCCATGGCGGCTGCGGCTGCAGTTGCCGGACACTTTGTCGATATACGGAATTGGTAGGAGGCGAGGATAATGAAAAGTTTCACTGTATTAGAAGGGATTACAGCTCCGATGGATCGGGCCAATGTGGATACCGACTTAATCATCCCCAAGCAATTTCTGAAATCGATCAAGCGCAGCGGCTTCGGGCCTTACTTGTTCGATGAAGTGCGCTATCTGGATCGAGGTGAGCCCGGGCAGGACTGTACTGATCGACCCCTCAACCCTGATTTCCCGCTTAATCAGCCGCGCTATCAAGGTGCTCGCGTGTTATTGGCGCGGGAGAATTTCGGCTGTGGGTCCAGCCGGGAGCATGCGCCCTGGGCACTGGAGGACTATGGCATTCATTGCATTATCGCTCCTAGCTTCGCCGAGATTTTCTACAACAACTGTTTCAAGAACGGCATATTGCCGATCGAACTTGACGCTGCTGTGGTGAGCCGCTTATTCAGTGAGCTGTATGCCAGCGAGGGGAACAGTGAAGGCTTTATTCTGAAGGTCGACCTGGACAAGCAGACCGTGATCACACCGGCAGGTGAAGAGATCCACTTCGAGGTGGAAGAGTTTCGCAAGCACTGTCTGTTAAACGGTCTCGACGATATCGCCCTAACGCTGAAGAGCGCGGATGCTATTCACACCTTTGAGAAAAGTTGGCGTCAGAAGTCGCCTTGGTTGTTTGATGTGATCAGTTAGTGGGGCTGCTCGGTAGCTCCACGCTAGCGGCATACTCAAGTGGTTGAGAGGGAAGGGACAGATGAGTAATCAATACGATGTAGCGGTTGTCGGTGCCACTGGGGCGGTCGGCGAGGTCATAATCAAAATTCTGGAGGAACGCGATTTTCCGGTTCGGAATCTTTACCTGCTCGCCAGTAGTCGGTCTGCGGGCAAGAGCGTGATGTTCAATGGCTCGGCGGTAAAGGTCACGGACCTGGCGGAGTTTGATTTTAGCCAGGTGCAAATTGGATTGTTTTCCGCTGGCAGCAGTATTTCCGCAAAGTACGCGCCTATTGCCGCAGATGCCGGTTGTGTGGTGATCGACAACACCTCGCACTTTCGTCAGGAAGATGATGTGCCCCTGGTGGTGCCTGAGGTAAACATTGAGGCACTGGCGCTCTACAGCGCGCGCAATATCATTGCCAACCCCAATTGTTCGACCATTCAAATGCTGGTGGCGCTAAAGCCCATTTACGACGCGGTTGGAATTGAGCGAATCAACGTTGCCACTTACCAGGCTGTCTCTGGTACCGGTAAAGAGGCGGTTGAGGAACTGGCAGGCCAGACTGCCAAGCTACTCAACGGCCAGAGTATTGAAAGCAAGGTGTATTCGAAGCAGATAGCCTTCAATGTAATACCGCATATCGATACCTTTCAGGACAACGGCTACACCCGTGAAGAAATGAAGATGATCTGGGAGACCCAAAAAATATTCGATGACCCGGCCATTCAGGTGAACCCTACCTGCGCGCGGGTACCGGTGTTTTTTGGACACTCCGAGGCAGTGCACATCGAAACAGTGGACAAGATCTCTGCTGAGGAGGCGCGAGCCTTGCTGGATAATGCTCCGGGCGTGAGCGTGGTGGATGAGCGGGTTGACGGGGGCTATCCCACCCCGGTCTGCGAGGCCGCAGGGTCTGACCCCGTGTATGTGGGGAGGATTCGGGAGGACATATCCCATCCAAAGGGTTTGAATCTCTGGATTGTGTCCGATAATGTGAGAAAAGGGGCCGCTTTAAATAGTGTGCAAATTGCCGAGAGCTTGGTGTCAACCTACCTTGATTAATGCTCGTAATTAACTGATAATTTGGGTGTTATTGGTATTCATGGAAGCGTAGCAAGGCGCTTGAACCACTACTATCCAATAGTAGTATCGATGTCTCCAAGGGTTTGTTAGATCAGACGCTACACCCCAGACATCAGGTGGCCAGTAGCCGGCAAAAGGGGAGTCGGCTTTAATTCGCGGGTAAAATAATAAGGGGCTCGTATGGCTCGTAAAATTGCAGCTGTAGTGTTCTCGTTGAGTTGTCTCCAGGCGGGTTCAGTGATGGCTCTGGGCCTCGGTGAATTAAAGCTTGAATCCTTTCTCAATCAACCGCTCAATGCCAGTGTTGATCTGCTCAATATGGGCAACCTGCATCAAGATGAAGTAAAGGTTCGCCTTGCTACCCGGGACGATTTTGAAAAACTTGGGCTTGATCGCGCGTACTTCCTAACGAATATCACGTTTGAAGTTCTGCCAGACGGCATGGGCGGCGCTCAGATTGTTTTGTCGTCGGAGGATCCAGTTCTGGAGCCCTACCTCGATTTTGTGGTCGAGGCCCGCTGGCCTACCGGTCGTCTGCTGCGTGAATATACAGTCCTGGTTGATCCACCGGTCTTTTCAGATGCAGCCATGGTTGTTTCTGCTAGTGAGCGCGTAGCAGAAGTCGACAATATTCCAGCGCCGGAAAAAAAAAGAACCATTGAATCCAGTGCTACGGGAACCCAGGTAGATGTCCGTAGAACAGATCTGCCCCCGGGTGCCATGCCGCAGCGCGACTACAATTCGCGCACCGCGCTCTCGCCAGAAGCCGGCAGCCGCTACATGGTCAGTCGAGATCAAACACTTTGGTCAATAGCCAGCCAGGCTAAACCGGAAGGGACCTCCGTGCACCAGACGATGCTGGATATCCAGCGTCTCAATCCGAATGCGTTTATCAACGGTAATATCAATCGGATCAAGGCAGGCTATATCATTTACCTCCCCTCCGCTGGAGATATCAGTTCGGGTGATCTCACCGGGGCGCTCGCAGAAGTGAGTGAGCAAAATGCCGCTTGGAGAGAAGGTCGCGATGCACAGTATGATGCCAGTGATGGTCCTTCGCTAAGCATCTCCGCCGATGAGTCGACGGGTGATGTTCAGACCAGTGCCAATGGGGCCGAAGCGTCCGCCACCGGCGCGCCCAAAATGGTGCAAGATACGGAAAGTGCGGAAAGTGCGGAAAGTGCGGAGGGTGAGGAAAGTGCGGAAAGTGCGGAAAGCGATGCAGCTACTGTCGTTAGTAGTGCCACCCAGGAACAGATTACTTCTATGGAGTACCAGCTCAAGACACTGGAACGCATAATTACGCTCAAGAATGAACAGATTTCGGCATTGCAGGGTGTTCTGGCGGATGGAGAGAATAGGTTAGTTACCGATAGCATTGACGCGGGCGGACTCGACGACACGCTCGAAGAAACTGTGGAGCTGGGGGCCGAAATCAACGCAGAAAATGCGCTTGCTAAAGAGCCAATGCCTGAGGCTATCCCAGAAGAAGTCGCTGTCATTGAAGAACAAGTTGAACCTGCCGCATCTGCGGTTATTGATAAGCCGGTCGCGTCAGCTGATCCCAAGGCAGCCGCAACGCCAAAGCCGGAAGCCAGTGCTGGCGGATGGATGGATTACCTGTGGTACATCCTGGGTGTCGTCGTTTTGGCTATCGTGGGCCTGGTGATGGTAAGGCGCCGCGGTGATAGCACCGACGATGATGGGCCTGCATTACGTGACGCCGGTAATGACGATATATTTTCCGATGTGCAGTTAACAGAACAGCCTCTTGAATTGGAACCGCAGGCCGTTGAAGCCGAAGAAGAAGCCGAAGAAGAAGCAGAGGAAGCAGAGGAAGCAGAACCCGAGTCTAATAGAAGGGGCTACGGTGAGCGTAAGCACGACGAGTACGCTTCGGATGTTGATGCTGCAGACGCGCTCGCCGAAGCCGATATTTATATCGCCTATGGCCGCCATCCACAAGCCATCGATCTCCTGAACAATGCATTGACCAATGAGCCCGGCAATCCGGTATATCGCCTCAAGTTGTTCGAAATACACACGGAACTTAATAACCCTGGCGCGGCCGCTGCGCAGCTGGAAAAATTACGTGAGATAGGTGACGAGGACAGCATTGCCCGCGCTGAAGCCCTCATGGCCGATATTGATTCTGATTCCGTTGTTGAGCCCGATGTCTCGCCAGCAGTCGCTTCAACTCCCTCGAATGACGGCCCCGGTCTGGTCCCCAATCCGTTGGACATCATGTCTGAAACTGGTGCCGACCTGGAAGCGGACTTCAGCGGTTTGGAAATTGAAGGTGCGGGTAGTTCTGCTGAAGAGGCAGGCGAATTGGATTTGTCGAGTGACTTTGCAGCTGGAATTGCAGATGATTCTGATGAGGAAGCGTTGGTGATCGCTGCAGATGAGAATGGACTGGCTACCAAGTTGGATCTGGCACGGGCCTATATGGACATGGGCGACGACGAAGGTGCTCGGCAAATTCTCAATGAAGTGGTTGCGGATGGTTCCGAGGAGCTAAAAGCAGAAGCTCACGCCTTACTGGACCGCATTGGCGGATAGTATATTTTCCACTGAACCACTGCCGGCGGGCACCCGCATTGCCTGTCGTATCGAGTACAACGGCAGTCGATACAGCGGCTGGCAGTCTCAGTCGCACGAGGGCGTCGTTACAGTACAGGATGAGCTGGAAGCCGCCCTTGCTCAGATAGCGACTACTGCTATACGCGTGCAGTGTGCCGGACGCACTGACACAGGCGTGCATGCTCACACACAGGTTATTCATTTCGACGCCCCGATTGCTCGTAGCCCTAAAGCGTGGGTAATCGGCGGCAACGCACACTTACCGCAGGATATTCGAATTCACTGGGCTGTTGCGGTCGATCCGGAATTCCATGCGCGCTTTTCTGCGCAAGCGCGGCGGTATCGCTACGTGATTGCGAATGCGCCCATTCGGTCGGCGTTGTTGTTGGGGCAGGTGACCTGGTGTCGCCGCGAGTTAAACGTATCGCAGATGCATGCAGGTGCGCAGGCGCTGGTTGGAGAAAAAGACTTCAGCGCATTTCGGGCAGCCTCGTGCCAGTCGCGAACACCCATGCGCAATGTTCAGTCCATTTCAGTCAAGCGCTATGGTGGTCTTGTGGTACTGGACGTGAAAGCGAATGCGTTCCTGCACCATATGGTAAGAAATATAGCAGGAGCACTATTGGCCGTCGGAGACGGGCGCAAGTCTGCAGGATGGATTTCCGTATTACTTGCCAGCGGAGATCGCCGACTCGGCGCAGAAACGGCGTCCTCAAATGGCCTCTATCTGGTAGACGTCGATTACCCGACAGAATATGGTTTGCCCGCGACGCCCTATGGGCCCGCGATACTAGGGCCTGAACCGTAGTAACGTGTCCCCACATTAAAGACAGGGTCGTAGGCGATCTGCTATGATGCGCCCCTGATTTTTTCAGCTTTCTTTTTATAGGTTGTAGGGGCAAATGGCCTTCACGCGCATCAAAATATGCGGTATTACCAGCGTGGCGGATGCTCGCGCTGTCGTAGCGTCAGGCGCCGATGCAATAGGTCTGAATTTCTACGCCCGAAGTCCCCGGGTGGTTACTGTAGATCAAGCGCTGGAGATTATGGCCGCGGTGCCACCTTTCGTCACAGTCGTTGGGCTTTTCGTTGATGAACCGGTAGCCGGTATTGAGCGTATTCTCAAGGGAGCCCCTCTGGATGTTCTCCAATTTCACGGAGAAGAATCGCCGGAAGTCTGTCAACAGTTTGGCCGTCCCTGGATTAAAGCGCTACGAATGAGGCCGGGTATTGGAATTGCTCAGGAGTGCAGCCGATATCAGGGCGCGCGCGGCATCCTCTTGGATAGCTGGCAGGAAGGCGTTCCCGGTGGCACAGGAAAGACCTTTGATTGGCAATTGGCTCGGGAAAAGCTGTCTCTGCCAGTTGTTTTGGCCGGGGGTTTACATGACAAAAACGTTGGTGACGCCATCAGGGCGCTACGACCTGCTGCGGTCGATGTCTGCGGGGGAGTCGAAAGCGCTCCCGGAATTAAAGACGGCGCTAGGGTACGACAATTTGTAGCGGCTGTTCGAGCCGCTGACGAACAGCTGGATGGATTGGAAAATGACGCGTAATACAGAAGAGAACATATTCGCTACAGTACCTGATGAGCAGGGGCGATATGGTGTTTATGGTGGCAAATATGTCTCCGAAACGCTGATGGCTGCCTTGGCAGAGCTGGAATCGGTTTATCGAATGTTGTCGGTTGATCCGGATTTCCAGCGACAGTTGGATGAGGATCTCACCCACTATGTAGGTCGGCCCTCGCCCCTCTATGAGGCCAGTAGGTGGTCCGATAATATTGGCGGCGCACGCATTTTTCTTAAGCGGGAAGACCTCAATCACACCGGCGCGCACAAGATCAACAACACCATAGGTCAGGCATTATTAGCAAAGCATATGGGCAAAAAGCGGGTGATCGCAGAAACCGGAGCAGGGCAGCACGGTGTGGCAACCGCCACCATCGCAGCTCGTCTGGGGCTTGAGTGTCTCGTATTTATGGGGGAGGAAGACATACGGCGCCAGGCGCTGAACGTTTACCGCATGAAGCTACTTGGCGCCGAAGTGATTCCGGTGACCTCTGGTTCCCGAACGCTCACAGATGCCATGAACGAGGCGATGCGGGACTGGGTGACAAATGTAGATGATACTTTTTACTGCATTGGTACGGTTGCAGGGCCACACCCCTATCCTCTCCTGGTGCGGGATTTTCAGTGTGTTATCGGCCGCGAGGCGAGGGCGCAGTCTCTTAACCAGGTGGGCCGATTGCCCGATGCTTTGGTCGCCTGCGTCGGTGGCGGCTCGAATGCGATTGGCCTGTTTCATCCTTTTTTGGAAGACAGTGAGGTTGCTATGTATGGCGTTGAAGCGGGCGGACATGGAATTTCCACCGATCAGCACGCTGCGCCATTAACGGCAGGTTCTCCCGGCGTACTGCATGGCAACAGGACCTACCTCATGCAGGACAGCGACGGCCAGATTATGGAGACCCATTCAGTGTCTGCGGGCCTGGACTATCCAGGTGTGGGGCCAGAACATTCATGGTTGAAGGATCTTGGTCGGGTAAATTATGTGGTGGCTGACGATGATGAGGCCCTGCGTGCGTTTCATACGCTGACTCGCGTGGAAGGCATTATGCCGGCCTTAGAGACCAGTCATGCGTTGGCTTATGCAGAAACTCTGGCGGCGCAGATGACTCCGCAGCAGATGATTATTGTCAATTTGTCGGGCCGTGGGGATAAAGATATTCACACGGTAGCCGAGATTGATGGCATCGAATTTTAACCGCCATATTCGGAGAGGCAGCAGTGAGTCGTATTGAGGGGCGTTTTAAGCAACTGGCAATGCAGGGCCGTACGGTCCTGATCCCCTACATCGTGGCGGGGGATCCTGCTCAGGATGTCACGGTGCCGCTGATGCACCAGCTGGTCGAAAGCGGTGCCGACATGATTGAACTGGGTGTGGCATTTTCTGATCCCATGGCGGAAGGGCCCGTCATTCAACTGGCGCATGAGCGCGCCCTGGCCAGCCATACGTCACTGAGTAGTGTGCTCACGATGGTGCAAGTCTTTCGCGAAACGGATGCGACTACTCCGGTGCTTTTGATGGGATATGCCAACCCGGTTATGCACATGGGTTATGCTGCCTTCGCCGATGCGGCAGGCGCCGCAGGCGTAGATGGATTGATCACCGTAGACATTCCCCCGGAGGAAGTTGACGGGATTAATAGCGAATTACAACGTGTGGGCATAGACAATATTTTCCTGGTGGCGCCTACTACGCCGGAAGAGAGGATAGCTCAAATTGCGGCCCGTGCCAGTGGCTTCATCTACTACGTATCGCTCAAGGGGGTAACCGGTGCCGGCAACCTGGATACGAAGGAAGTTGCGAGTCGACTCAAACTGATTCGAAAGCACAGCGATCTGCCAGTAGCGGTGGGTTTTGGTATTAAGGATGCGGCCTCCGCCGCGGCGGTTGCAACCGTAGCAGATGGAGTAGTGGTCGGCAGTGCGCTGGTTGACACGCTGGCTCAGGCTTTTGCCGGTGGTGGCGATCAGGCGGTGGCGCTGGGTTCAGCGGGCAAGTTGCTGAAGCAGATTCACCAGGGGATTGCTAACGCAGCTTCCTAGTTGAGCCGCAGCACGTTTATAATGTTATCTCTTGAGGGTGACGGGGAAGACCATGAGCTGGATTGATAAAATACTACCTTCCGGTGTGCGCAGCGACGCGGATGGCAAGAGTTCCAGCAGTGTGCCTGAAGGTCTGTGGCGAAAGTGCGTAAAATGTGAGGCGGTGCTGTTTCTCCCGGACGTGGAGCGCAATGAAGACGTGTGTCCCAAATGCGACCATCATATGCGCATTGGTGCACGCAAGCGGTTGGCAAGGTTTCTCGATGAGTCTGGCAGTGAAGAAATCCTTGCAGACATTGAACCGGTAGATCGCCTCAAATTCAAAGACAAGAAGCGCTATCGGGACCGCCTGAGCTCCGCGCAAAAAAATACCGGTGAAAAAGATGCGCTGATTGCAATGCGCGGCACGCTTTACAGCTTGCCCCTGATCGCGTTGGCCTTCGAGTTCGAATTTCACGGCGGCTCGATGGGTTATGCGGTGGGAGAAAAGTTCACCCGTGCAGCGCATATTGCACTTGAAGAACGCATTCCGTTGATCTGTTTTTCCGCTTCCGGCGGAGCGCGGATGCAGGAAGCCCTGATCTCCCTTATGCAAATGGCCAAGACCAGCGCCGTCATCGAACGGATGAAGCTGCAGGGTGTGCCGTATATTTCAGTGATGACTGACCCGATTTACGGCGGTGTGTCGGCATCACTGGCGCTGTTGGGCGATATCAATATCGCTGAGCCCGATGCGAGAGCGGGCTTTGCTGGCCCCAATATTATCGAACAGACTATTCGGCAGAAACTGCCCAAAGGCTTTCAGCGCAGTGAGTTTCTGCTCGAACACGGTGCCATTGACATGATAGTGCACCGCACCGAGATGCGTCCTACCGTTGGTCGGCTGTTGTCGAAGTTGACCCAGTTTCCGCTGACCTTGGTTGAAGAGCCGGTGCCAGAGGACGCTCAAGAAGGCGACGCAGTTCCCGAGGCTACCAACACGCCCGAGGCTCCCGAAACCCCGGAGGCTTCCGAAACTCCCGAAACTCCCGAGTCAGTCGCGTCAGGAGATGAATAGGGCATCACTTACGCAATGGTTAGAGCGGCTGGAAACTCTGCACCCTCAAGCGATGGATTTGGGTCTGGAGCGCATATCCACTGTCGCGCGAACGCTAGAGCTCCTGCCCCTAAAGCAGCCGGTGGTAACTGTCGCCGGCACCAATGGTAAAGGTTCAACTGTAGCCGTGCTGGAGGCTATATTGGATGAGGCGGGATTCAGCACCGGTGCTTTTACCTCGCCACACCTATTGCGTTTTAATGAAAGGATTAGGGTTGCGGGTGTCGCAGCCTCAGACGGTGACATTATTGCGGCCTTTAGCGCTATTGAAGCAGCGCGGGGCGATGTCACTCTTACGTACTTCGAATTTGCAGCACTGGCAGCACTGCTGGTATTTAAGTCCAGTGATCCCGATATCGTAATCCTGGAGGTGGGTCTGGGCGGACGTCTGGATGCGGTGAACATAGTGGACGCTGCAGTCGCCGTGATTACCAGTATTGATCTTGACCATCAGGGGTGGCTGGGTGAGTCCCGTGGGGAAATAGCGCGCGAAAAAGCCGGTATCTTGCGCAGCGGCAGGCCGGTTGTGATTGCAGACCCCGCACCTCCGATTGAGCTTCGGCGTTGTGTTGATGAAATAGCAGCCGTTCCCGCGCTCTTTTTGGGACAGGATTTCACGGTGGTCGCCAATGATGAGTCGTGGGCGGCAACGATCCGCCTGAACGATGGCGGCGTGTTGCAGTTGGGCCCGCACCCTAGCGGTTCTGTGCTGCCTGAAAACATTTGCGCTGCCGTGCAAGCAGCCCTGTTACTAGGCATTGAATGCAGCGATGATACAGTGGGGCGGGCGCTGTTAAGAGAGGCTCCGGCCGGGCGGCGGCAATTACGCCAAATAGCCGGGCGAGAGTATATATTGGATGTCGCACACAACCCGGCTGCTGTGCACAAATTGCTTGAATATTTGAATGTAAATACTTGTAAAGGAAAGACTTTTTGTTTATTTTTCGTCATGCGCGATAAAGATGTCAGCCGCATAGTGGAAGCCGCCACCGGGCATTTTGATAGCTGGTTCCTCGCGGATCAAAACGGTAATGAGCGGGCGGCCAAAGCGGTCGATGTTGCTGCGTACCTGGACACCGCCGGGGAGCCGCAAATTAACATTAGTAGTAGTTTGGAGCAGGCGTTTAGCCGCGCATCACACGCGCTGGGGCAAGAGGACAGGTTAGTTGTTTTTGGCTCCTTTTTCACGGTCGCCGCTGTACTGCCCATACTTGACGAACAGGAGCGCATCCATGGAGGGCCATAAGTGAACGATATCCTCAAGCAACGCTTAGTGGGAGCGCTTATCCTGGTAGCGCTGGGCATTGTCTTCTGGCCCATTATTTTTGTGCAGCCTGCCGAAGAGACGGCGGGGTTACAGCAGCCTATTCCGTCGCGCCCAGGCGTTTCAACACAGGCCGTCGGGGCCCCTGATGAGGCGGGTCTCAGAGGATCTGTGAAGCGCTCAGTTGAGGGAACTGCAGAGGTTACTGCGATAGGGCCGATCGACGATATTTCCGATGGCGAAATGAATGCTGACCCGACAGCGTCTTCCCCGGCTGTAAAAGAGTCCACTGCAGTGGCGGTGAGTACTAGCGGACGCACACGTTCGGAAGCGCCGGAGCCTTTGGCCATCGACAGCGATGGTGTGCCCGTAGCCTGGATTCTTCAGGTCGTCAGCGTTAGTAGTAAAGACAAAGCGGAGACGCTGCGCTTACGTTTGGTGAACATGAATATTAAGGCGTATGTCAAAAGTTTGAATTCGGGCAGCAAAAAGCTGTATCGAGTATACATAGGCCCCAAGTTCGAGCGGGCCAAGCTCGAACAGCTGCAGGCGCAAATAGACAATGAGTTCGGTGTGACGTCAATTGTCGCCCGGTACAGTCCCTGATGTTCTTGATAGAGTCCTGACAAAGATGGTGGACTGGGTTTATTTCAATGCAATGGACTGGTTTATTCTGGTGGTGTTGGGCCTGTCGGTCCTGCTCAGTCTGTGGAGAGGATTTGTAAGAGAAGCTGTGTCGCTGGCTGGCTGGGTATCAGCGTTTGTGGTGGCCAATCTATTCGTCAGTGAATTGGCAACGCTACTGGCGCCGTGGATCGTTAATATTACTGGGCGGTATATTACAGCGTACGCGCTGTTATTCGCTGGCACACTGGTGCTGGCGGGTATATTGGGTAAGCTGGGCTCCCAGGTGGTTAAAGCAACGGGGTTGTCACTGGTGGATCGTTTGTTGGGCACGGTATTTGGATTTGCCCGCGGTATTATTATCGTACTGGTGATGGTGTATATACTCAGGCAACTAGCGCCACCGCAAAATTTGCAATGGCTCGCACAATCGCAACTAATGCCGCATCTGGATATGCTCGCTCAATGGGTGCAGCTTTTATTCTCGAACTATGACGCGGGACGCGGGATCATAGTCTCAAGCTGATATTTTCGCGAAATGGGGTAAAAACTGAATGTGTGGTTTGGTTGGATTGGTAACGAAATCTGAAGTCGCGCCGGAAATTTACGACGCGCTTACGGTGCTGCAGCATCGAGGGCAGGATGCTGCGGGCATTGTCACCTGTGGTGGCGGCAGATTTCATCAGCGTAAGAATGAAGGACTTGTCCGCGATGTTTTTCGTCAGGATCATATGCAACGCCTGCGCGGAGACATGGGTATCGGCCATGTGCGCTACCCTACGGCGGGCAGTTCCGGCACAGCACTGGCGCAACCATTTTATGTCAATTCGCCCTATGGCATCGCATTGGCACACAACGGCAACCTGACTAATTCCGAGCAGCTCACCCGAGAACTGTTCCAGGATGATCTACGCCACTTAAATACCGATTCCGACTCGGAAGTACTGCTTAATGTTTTCGCTCACGAATTGCAGACATTGGGAAAGCTTAACCCGAAAGCCGACGATATTTTTCAGGCAGTAGAAGCTGTACATAAACGCTGTCGTGGGGGCTATGCCGTGGTCGGACTGATACTGAACTACGGCGTGTTCGGATTCCGCGACCCCCACGGAATTCGCCCACTGGTAGTCGGGTCCCGTAAGCGTGGATCAGGGCAGGAGTACATGATCGCATCCGAAAGCGTCGCATTGGATGTGTTGGGCTTTACGCTGGTTGACGATGTTGCCCCGGGCGAGGCAATATTTATTGATCAGGAGGGCAAGCTGCATCGTCGTCAGTGTGCACCTCGTTCACAACTATTGCCCTGTATTTTTGAGCACGTCTATTTCGCACGCCCTGATTCACTAATGGACGGTATTTCCGTTTACAAAACACGGATGCGGCAGGGGGAAACCCTGGCCAAGAAGGTTCGGCGATTACGGCCCGATTTACACATCGATGTGATCATTCCAATCCCAGATACCAGTCGTATTGCGGCGCAATCCATGGCCTACGAGTTGGGCATCAAGTTTCGAGAGGGACTGATGAAGAACCGCTATATTGGCCGCACCTTCATTATGCCCGGACAGAGTGAGCGGAAGAAGTCTGTACGGCAAAAGCTCAATCCAGTGCCGCTAGAGTTTTCCGGCAAGAATGTGATGCTGGTGGATGATTCTATCGTGCGGGGAACAACCTGCAGACAGATTATCGATATGGCCAGGGATGCAGGGGCGGCTAATGTTTACTTTGCATCTGCGGCGCCACCGGTGCGGTATCCCAACGTATATGGCATTGATATGCCCTCTGCGACTGAACTGATTGCTCATAATCGCACTGTGGAAGAAGTCTGTGAGCTCATTGGCGCCGACTGGCTGGTGTATCAGGATCTGGAAGATCTCGTGCGCTGTTCCCAGGATGGCAATCCAGAGGTCGATGGTTTCGATTGCTCTGTTTTTAATGGTGAATATATCACTGGAGATATTGACCAAAATTACCTTGATCGTGTGGAATTACTGCGCAACGATGAAGCTCAAAATGAACGCAGAGGCGCGTTGCACGCCGGAGGCGCCGACGTCGGCCTCTATAATGATGTGTAGGATACAACCATGAGCGATCACGACGATCTTGATCCGCTGGCCACAGCGCACCTAGATACCCTGGCCATTCGCAGTGGCATCAACCGAACTGCGGAGGGCGAGCACTCCGAGCCTATCTTCGCCACTTCCAGTTACGTCTTTGAAAATGCTGCCGAAGCGGCTGCACGTTTTTCCGGAGAGAGTCCAGGTAACGTCTATTCCAGGTACACCAACCCCACGGTGCGGGCATTTGAGCAACGTCTTGCTGCATTGGAGGGTGCTGAAGCCTGTGTGGCCACCGCATCAGGTATGGCGGCCATACTCTCCGTTTGCATGGCACTATTGAAATCCGGCGACCATGTTATCTGTTCGCGCGACGTATTTGGCACCACGATCAGCCTATTTGGTAAGGTCCTGGAGAGGTTTGGCGTCGAAGTCACCTTTGTTCCTTTGCTGGACGATTCTGCTTGGCGAGCCGCCGTGAGACCCAACACCGCCATGTTGTTTCTGGAGACCCCATCAAACCCTTTGTGCGAGGTGGCCGATTTAGCCGCGATGTCTGCTTTGGCGCGAGAGAGTGATAGCCTTCTGGTGGTGGACAACAGTTTTTGTACACCTTCACTTCAGCTCCCGCTGGAGATGGGTGCCGATATTGTAGTGTATGCAGCCACCAAATATCTGGACGGGCAGGGGCGCTGCATGGGCGGTGCCGTATTGGGGTCCGCCGTTCACATGAACGAAGTTCTGATGTTTTTGCGTACCTGTGGTCCCACTATGAGTCCATTCAATGCGTGGGTGTTTCTGAAAGGACTGGAGACCCTGCGTCTGCGAATGGAGGCCCACAGCCGCTCGGCACTGGAACTGGCGCAGTGGTTGCAACAGCAGCGCGGCGTAGAAAAAGTGCACTACTGTGGTCTCAAGGACCACCCCGGATTCGCGCTCGCTACCCAGCAGCAGAAGGGCTACGGCGGTGTACTGTCATTTCTGGTTGAGGGTGGTCGGGATGAGGCCTGGAAATTTATCGATGCCACTAAGCTGGTGTCGCACACCGCCAATCTGGGTGATGCCAAGACGACTATCGTACACCCTGCCACGACGACTCACAGCCGACTCACTCCCGAGCAGAGGGAGGAGGCGGGCATTGCAGAGAACCTGATACGGCTGGCGGTGGGCCTGGAGAATGTGGTTGATTTAGAGGCAGATATGCAGCGTGGCTTCGCGCAAATCCGCTGAAGAAAAGACAAAAAATATCGGGGCGTACGTATGCAGTTACAAGGTGTGATCGACTCTGCGGTAGAAGAGGTGGGTGGCATCCTGTTGGGAAAGGAACCGCAGATTCGGTTAGCTCTGTGTTGTTTGTTTGCGCGAGGGCACCTACTGATTGAAGATTTGCCCGGCATGGGCAAAACGACTCTCTCTCATGCGTTGGCCGCGGTGCTGGGACTGTCCTGGAAGCGGGTGCAATTCACCAGTGATTTGCTGCCGGCAGATATCCTCGGAGTTTCGGTCTACGACGCTAAAGATGCGAGCTTCAGTTTTCACCCCGGCCCCATCTTTACTCAGTTGCTGCTGGCAGACGAAATCAACCGAACCACACCACGAACCCAAAGTGCGCTGCTTGAAGCAATGGCAGAAGGCCAGGTCACGGTGGAGGGTGAGACTCGCTCTCTGCCAGCGCCATTTTTCGTTATCGCCACTCAGAATCCGGTGTCCCAGTCTGGCACATACCCATTGCCAGAATCTCAGTTGGATCGATTTCTAATGCGTCTGGAATTAGGTTATCCCCATCCTCGTGCCGAGCGGCAGATGTTCGAGCGCAGGCACAGCGGCGCGTTGGCAATAAATAACCCACAACAGCGCATTACTCTGGAGCAGCTGGAAATAATTCGCGTGGCGGTTAGCAAAGTTCACGCTTCAGAAAATTTACTGGACTACCTGCAGCGCCTGGTCGCCTTTACCCGTCAGTCACCTGAGTTCGAAGTGGGGTTGTCGCCCCGTGGGGCGCTAGCGCTACTAGACTGCGCCAAGACATGGGCTGCGATGCACAATCGCACACATGTAGTGCCCGAAGACGTTCAAATGGTGCTGCCCGCAGTGGCTTCGCATCGACTGGTTCCCAGTGGAGATTACGCCGGAGATGGGAATGCGCTGGTGGATTTACTGCAGCGGAAAGTGGATGTTATCGGGTCGTGAGCTCTCGAATTCGTGAACTCGACTAAATCAATTCCAGTATTCGACAGAATCCGTCAGCGTGGGCGAGCGAGGTTCGGCCAATGGGTTAATCGCCGTATTCCTCCCGCGAGGCAAATCACCCTGAACCAGCGGAGAATTTTTATATTCCCCAGTCGCGCCGGGTTCTTTTTCGGCTTATGCCTGCTGGCAATGCTGATGGTCGCGATCAATTTTGAGAACAACCTGAGCTACGCACTGACATTCCTGCTAGCCACTCTGTTCCTGGTGGCGACACTCCACACGTACGCCAATTTGTCGGGATTAACTATTCGAGCTTTGCGCGCGCAGCCTGCGTTCGCGGGACAACAATCTGAATTTCACATTATGGTGGAGCGCAGTAAACAGCGTGATCATTATGGGCTGCATATCAAGTGGCCCCAAAGTAGCGAGAGTCTAGCGAATTTGACCGAAGATGATCGCGTGAATATCCAGTTGCACATGGCGGTGACTAACCGAGGTTGGTTCAATCCGGGGCGATTACTGATTGAGTCTACGTACCCACTGGGACTGTTGCGTACCTGGACCTGGATTGATCTGGATTTGCATGCACTCGTGTACCCGCGCCCTCTGGCGTCGGCAGAGCTTCCCGGTCTGGCTACGGACACGCCGGATGGAGCTGCGGCGATGGTTGCAGGAAACGATGATTTTTTTGGCTTCAGGAATTACCAGAAAGGCGACTCTCTGCGCCAGGTGCACTGGAAAGGCCTGGCGAAAGGACAGGGAATGCAGACCAAGCAATATACCGCCTATGCAGATCGCAGTGTATGGCTGGACTGGGACTTGTTTGCTGGCCTGGGTACAGAGCAGCGATTGTCTCAGCTTTGCTACTGGGTTTTGGAGTTCGACAGCCATAAGGAGGAATATGGCCTTCGTTTGCCCGGGCTTGTCATTGAGCCCGCGCTGGGAGAAAAGCATCGCGACCGCGTCCTTAAGGCACTGGCACTCTTTGGCAAAGAGGATCGGCCGTTGTGAATATCCAGCAGCAGGTGCCGCGTAATGCGCTGGTGTGGATCATCATTTGTCTATTTGCGTTGGTGGCGCCGCATGCTGCCCGCTTGCCCGTTTGGGTGCTGGCTGTTTACGTAATCGCATTTATTTGGCGCCTGCAGGTTCACCGGGGCCGCTGGTCCTTTCCTGGCCGCTGGGTAAAAGTCGCCATGACGTTCAGTGCCTCGCTCGGTATCTACCTTAGTTATGGCACCCTGATCGGGCTTGAACCTACGGTGGCCTTATTGCTGACCGCGTTTGCGCTCAAGTTGATTGAGCTCTCGCAGCGTAAAGACGCGTATGTGCTGTTATTTCTGGGCTATTTTATCTGTGTTACGGAGTTCCTCTTTAGTCAGGACATACTGATTACCTTACTTTCGGTGGTCAACGTTACGCTCGTCACCACGGCATTAGTGGCGTTGCACCAGCCAGGGGAACATCAATTTAATCGGGGAACGATAAAGCTGGCAAGCACCATGCTATTGCAGGCGGTGCCGCTGATGCTTGTAGTGTTCTTTGTGTTCCCCCGGTTTGGCCCTCTATGGACTGTTCCGATAAAAAGCCATACCGCGAAGACCGGTATGAGTGACCATATGAAGCCAGGCGACGTGGCCAGTCTTAGCCAGTCAGGAGATGTTGCTTTCAGGGTTAAGTTTGAAGGCGAGATTCCCCCTAAGTCAGAATTGTACTGGCGCGGTTTGGTATTTAGTCGGCTGAGGCAAGACATTTGGTCTGGCCTTGGATTCTATGAGGTGCCTCTGTCAGAGCAGCGTCCCAGCAAGGTGTCCACCTCAGGAAGCCCTTTGAGCTACAGCATTATTATGGAGCCAACGCAGCAGAATTGGCTTTACGGACTGCACTATGCGCGCTCCAATAGCCCCGGCGTGATGCAGTCATCTGACTTTCGGCTGTTCTCTCCGGGACCCCTGGAAGCCGAGAACATGTACTCAGTCAACAGTTGGTTGAATGCATCGGCAGATGAAAGTTTGTCGGATTGGCGGCGTAAGGCAGAGACAAAACTGCCACCTCTTGGAAATCTGAAAACGCGAGAGCTGGCCAGAGAACTACGCTCTGGAGTAAGTAGCGATGAGGAATTTGTTGATGCCATACTTGCCAGGTTTAATATCGAGCCCTATGTCTACACATTGCGACCAGGTGCACTTGCGGGCGACAACCAGATAGACCAGTTTCTATTTCAATCTCAGCGCGGTTTTTGTGAACACTTTGCGTCAGCGTTTGTGTTCATGATGAGGTCAGCCGGTGTGCCAGCACGTGTCGTTGCCGGGTACCAGGGGGGCGAAATTAATCCTGTAAACAACACGGTAATCGTTCACCAGTTCGATGCACATGCCTGGGCGGAAGTTTGGATTGAGGGGAAAGGGTGGGTACGTGTAGACCCTACCGGCGCTGTTTCTCCCGATCGTATTGAATGGGGTTTGGAAGAAGCCATGCAAGCCGAGGGCAGCTTCCTTGCGGCGGCTCCCTTATCTGCGCTGCGCTTTCGCAGTGTGCCTCTGTTGAATATGTTGCGTTTGCGTTACGACGCTTTAACGTATCGGTGGCAAAGCTGGGTAGTGGGTTTCGACCGCGAGCGGCAGTTTGATCTGCTGCAGAGGTTTTTTGGTGGAATCAGTGCGCAGATATTTGCCACGATATTGCTCGGTAGCTGGGTATTGGTGCTGGTGCCGGTGGCAATATCGTTGTTCCGGAAAAAAGATACCCATCCAGTGAGTCGATGGGATAAGCAGTACCTGATTTTCTGTGGCCGCATGGCCAAACTCGGTCTGGTGAGAGCGCCGGGGGAAACACCCGGCCAGTTTGCGCAGCGGGCGGTCGCGGAGTTGCCCGTCTACGCGAAGGAACTGGAGCAAATTACGCGCCAGTACAACGCAATTGCCTATGCAAAGGTAGATGGCTCAGGGGGCTCGATGGGTGAAGCGCTTGGGCGTTTTACGCGCACTGTTACCCGGTTCAAACCAGCCAGGCGCAGGGGCGTCATTGACGAAACAGTCAGCTCGTAAAAGAACCGTACAGACGCGAGGTTCTTTTAGAGCAAAAATCGTACTCTAGACTAGGCGCTCAATTCCTGAATTTCCACAGCAGCGATGCGGGCTCCTTCCTCGGCACTCTTCTGGAATTCCACGATCTGGTCGAAATTTAAGTAGCGGTAAATGTCATCGGCCATTGAGTCAATTTTTTGAGCGAACTCCATGTATTCTTCGCGGGTTGGTAGCCGGCCCAGAATGGCGCCTACAGAAGCCAGCTCTGCTGATGTCAGGTAGACATTCGCACCATCGCCCAGGCGATTAGGGAAGTTTCTCGTGGAGGTAGACAGCACGGTGGCGTTGGCGGCGACCCGCGCCTGATTGCCCATGCACAGAGAGCACCCCGGCATTTCTGTACGGGCGCCGGCTGCACCGAAGATATTGTAATAACCTTCTTCCATCAGTTGGTGCTCATCCATGCGCGTGGGGGGCACAACCCACATGCGTGTCGATATCGTACCTTTATGCTGCTGCAGGAGTTTGCCGGCTGCCCGAAAATGTCCGATGTTGGTCATGCAGCTGCCGATGAATACTTCATCAACACTGTCTCCGGCGACGTCGGACAACAGGCGAGCATCGTCTGGATCGTTGGGAGCACAGACAATAGGTTCGATGACTTCCGCGAGGTCGATTTCAATAACGGCGGCATACTCGGCGTCGACATCGGCCTTCATCAGGCTAGGTTCTTTCAGCCATTCTTCCATTTTGCGGGCGCGCCGCTCCAGGGTCCGGCTGTCGCCGTAACCCTCGGCGATCATCGAGCGCAGCAGAGTAACATTGGAGCGCAGATATTCACTGACCGTGCCTTCGTCCAGTGCAATGGTGCAACCTGCAGCGGAACGTTCAGCCGACGCATCCGATAACTCAAAAGCCTGTTCGACTGTGAGGTCACTGAGACCTTCAATTTCGAGAATACGGCCTGAAAAAATATTCTTCTTGCCTTTTTTCTCGACGGTTAGCAAACCTTGCTTGATAGCGTACAGGGGAATGGCGTGCACGAGGTCACGTAGCGTAATACCAGCCTGCATTTCGCCTTTGAATCGCACGAGTACAGATTCCGGCATATCCAGTGGCATTACGCCAGTCGCAGCGGCAAATGCAACCAATCCTGATCCTGCGGGAAAGGATATGCCCATGGGAAAGCGCGTGTGGGAATCGCCGCCGGTGCCGACTGTGTCCGGGAGCAGCATACGATTGAGCCAGGAGTGAATGATGCCATCACCGGGGCGCAGTGAAACCCCGCCGCGGGTCATGATGAAATCAGGTAATGAATGCTGTGTGTCGATGTCGACGGGCTTGGGGTAGGCCGCCGTGTGACAGAAAGACTGCAGGGTCAGGTCGGCGGAAAAGCCCAGGCAGGCGAGATCTTTTAGTTCATCTCGGGTCATAGGGCCAGTCGTGTCCTGCGAGCCCACCGTGGTCATACGTGGCTCACAGTAGGTACCAGGGCGAATCCCATCCGTTGCGCAGGCTTTGCCCACCATTTTCTGTGCAAGGGTAAAGCCTTTGCCCGTGTCCTGGGGCTGCTGTGGTATGCGAAACAGATCTGACTCAGGAAGATTTAGCGCTTCGCGCGCGCGGGTAGTGAGGCCGCGGCCAATAATCAGGTTGATTCGCCCACCGGCGCGTACCTCGTCAAGCAGCACCTGGGACTTGAGTTCAAACTCACTCAGTACCTCGCCTGACTCAGATAGAATCTTGCCGTCGTAGGGCCGAATTTCGATGACATCACCCATACTGAGTTTTTCGACCGGGGCTTCAAATACAAGGGCGCCTGCATCTTCCATGGTGTTGTAGAAAATTGGCGCTACATTGCCGCCGATACAAATGCCGCCCCCCTTCTTGTTGGGGACGCCTGCCATAGCATCGCCGAAGAACCACAATACGGAGTTGGTAGCGGATTTGCGCGAGGAGCCGGTGCCGACCACGTCGCCAACAAACGCCACGGGCAGACCCTTCGCTATGAGTTCTTCAACCTGCTGCATGGGTCCGGTCACACCGTGCTCTTGGGGTGTGAGGCCGTCCCGGGTCATTTTGTACATCGCCAGTGCGTGCAGGGGAATGTCGGGGCGGGACCAGGCATCCGGGGCGGGTGATAGATCATCGGTATTGGTTTCGCCGGTTACTTTGAATACGGAGACTTTGATCGACTCGGGCACCTGCGGCTTGCTGGTGAACCACTCCCCGTCGGCCCAGGATTGCATCACAGATTTCGCGTACTCATTCCCTGCGGTTGCCAGTTCAGCTACGTCGTGAAAGGCTTCAAACATCAGCAAAGTATGCTTGAGTTCGGCAGCAGCCACGGCACTTAACGCCTCGTCTGTCAGTAGCGCAACCATGGTTTCAATATTGTAGCCACCGTGCATGTTCCCCAAGAGTTTCACTGCTGCAGCGCTATCAATTAGCGGGCTGTCGACCTCGCCTTTGGCAAGCGCCGATAGAAAGCCGGCCTTCACATAAGCGGCCTCGTCTACACCGGGAGGCACTCGCGTGCTAATTAATTCAAGTAAAAATTCTTCTTCGCCGGCGGGCGGATTCTTCAGTAACTCAACCAGCTCTGCTACCTGATCGGCTTTGAGTGGTTGCGCCGGGATGTTCTGGGCGGCTCGTTCGGCCACATGTTTGCGGTAGGCTACTAGCACGATAGAGCTCCTTGATATTATCTATGACGCCCCGGCGGAAGGCATTGGCGCGGGTAATAGGTGTGGGTGAAAGCGGGCGATGATTATAACGTAGGGCGCAATTAAGATAAACGAATCAAGCGCTTATATCGTGCATTCACGTGAGTGATATCTTACACTTGGCGTCGGTTCACCACCTCCGGATTACACCCAAGCGATGCTTGATCGACCCGTAAAGACACCCTGTATTGGCGTGTGCTCGACCGGTATTGGTGATTCCGTGTGTCGAGGTTGTAAGCGGTTCTGTCACGAGGTGATCGACTGGAATAGCTATTCACTCGTTCAAAAACAGATCATAGATGACCGGTTGGCCGGGTTTTTATCCCAATGTGTCAGCAACAAAATTCGTGTACTGGACAAAGACTTAGTGCAGTGGCAGCTGCAAGTGCAACAAATCAGGTATACCGAGCATCACGATGAGTTCTGCTGGGTGTTCAGTCTGTTAAAGGCAGGCGCCGGGCAAATTAAAAACGCCAGGGACTATGGTTTTGACGTGGACCGCGACTACAGGGATCTCACGCTGAACGAGTTACGGGAATTGATTGATCAGGAGTTCTACATTCTTTCCGAAGCACATTATGAGCGTTATATGTTGAGCCCTGACCTGTTTCGCGAGCGGTCCGAATGAGCGGCCCTGTAGATATCACACCGATACAGGCGTTCCTCGCCTGCCCAACCCCTCGCGCCTGGGTGCAATGGGCGTTGCAGCACACGGACACGCTGCTGATTGATCACGCCAATTGTGAAAAAAAGGCCGCATCTACCGCCCTCAATCTTATGTATCGCTATGTGGATCATTATCAGCTTCTGAACAAGCTCTCGCGACTGGCGCGAGAGGAGCTGCGCCATTTTGAGCAGGTCATCGGTATTATGAAGGCCCGAGGTGTGGCGTATCCCCAGCTATCCGCCTCCCGCTATGCGGGCGCGCTTAGGCAGCAAGCGCGATCACACGAGCCCGGTCGGCTGGTTGATACTTTATTGATTGGCGCAATCATAGAAGCTCGGTCCTGCGAGCGGTTTGCGGCACTTGCGCCGGAACTCGATGCGGAGCTTGGTGCGTTTTACAGCTCGCTACTCAAATCGGAAGCGCGGCATTTCAGGGATTATCTGAGATTGGCCGAGGAGGTGGGTTCGAAGGAGGAAGTGGCGGAACGTCTTACTGTCCTGCTGGAATGCGAGAGGGGGCTGGTGGAAGACGCGGACGTTGAGTTCCGGTTTCACAGTGGAGTGCCGGCTAGCTCAAAATGAAGTGCGAGCCCGGCAACTAACTCTAAACAACATAGCATATAGACTCTAAGCTACTGATATATAGAAATATATGATAGGAAACTATGCGTCGTATCCAGTGAGGCGGGAACCGGATTGTATACCGGACAAGAAGCGTCCGGCGAGCAACGGCGTAGTGGCAGCGAGTGTGCCAATGGCATAGCGAATGAGGGCCTGGAGGGTCCAGTGGTTGGACCACCTCAGCGCTCAATAGAGAAGACTATTCCTCAGCGATAACGACCGACTCAATAATGACGGGGTCAGTGGGTACATCCTGGTGGCCGCCCTGGCTGGATGTGGGCAGTGCGCGTATTTTGTCCAGAACTTCAGTACCCTCGGAAACTTTGCCAAAGACTGTATAGCCCCATCCCTGCATATTCTTGCCGCTGTGGTTGAGAAAATCGTTGTCCTTCACATTGATAAAGAACTGAGCGGTGGCCGAGTGGGGGTCGGTAGTGCGTGCCATGGCGATAGTGCCGAAATCATTCTTCAGGCCGTTGTCAGCTTCGTTCTCGATGGGCTCGCCATTGGTTTTTTGTTTCATGTCAGCGTCGAAACCGCCGCCCTGAATCATGAAGTCGTTTATAACCCGGTGAAAGATAGTGCCATCGTAGAAACCGTCTCGAGCGTATTTGAGGAAATTGGCAACAGTTTTCGGCGCTTTTTCAGCGTCCAACTCTAGTTTGATTTCGCCGAATGTCGTGCGAATGATAACCATGATGTCTTCCTTGGGAGTTACTTATTAATTTAGCCGGGCCATGATACGGGCTTTTGCGCCGCAGTAAAACAATTGCGGAGCGAAAGATGGCTAGAATTGCGTGCTCAGGGCCTTTGGATGAGCGCGCAGCGCTTTTAAATGGGCGCTCGAGGCTGCTTGCGGGGGAAATTGGCTATAAGCGTGAGCCCTGAGTCGTTATACTACGCGCCTTTTTTAGGGGCGTAGTGCGGACTATGATGGAAGACTCTCCAGCCAGTAATTTCCTGCAGAACATTGTCAGCGAAGATCTCGCCAGTGGTCGGGTCGCAGAGGTGGTGACGCGTTTTCCGCCGGAGCCCAATGGGTACTTGCACATAGGCCATGCAAAATCTATCAGTGTGAACTTCGGTCTGGCCGAGGCAAACGGCGGTCGCTGCCACCTCCGGTTCGACGATACCAACCCGGAAAAGGAATCCCAGGAGTACATCGACGCGATTCAGGCAGATATACGCTGGCTGGGATATACCTGGGATGGCGAGGTGCGATACGCCTCCGCTTATTTTCAGCAACTGTATGACTGGGCGGTCTACCTGGTGGAGCAGGGCAACGCCTATATATGCGACTTGAGCCCCGAGGAAGCCCGGGAATATCGAGGTACGTTAACGGAATCGGGGCGCAATAGTCCGCACCGGGATCGATCTGTTGAGGAAAATCTCGATCTGCTGGCGCGGATGAAAGCAGGGGAGTTCGATGAAGGGGCGAGGGTGCTGCGTGCGAAGATCGACATGAGCGCTCCCAATGTGAATTTACGCGACCCTATCCTTTACCGGATTCGAAAGGTCAGCCATCATCAAACGGGCACCGATTGGGTGATGTACCCCACCTATGACTTCGCCCATGGCCAGGAAGATGCTATCGAAGGCATCACACATTCTATTTGCACGCTGGAGTTTGAAGACCATCGCCCTCTCTACGATTGGTTCCTCGAACACCTGCCCGTCACGGGTCGACCCCGTCAGTACGAATTTGGCCGGTTAAACCCAAGCTATACGATTACCAGCAAACGAAAACTGAAGCAGCTGGTGGATGACGGCGTTGTCGGAGGCTGGGATGACCCGCGCATGCCGACGGTGGCGGGGATGCGCAGGCGCGGCTATACGCCGGCGGCGATACGCAAATTCTGCGACATGATTGGTACCACGCGCGGTGATGGAGTGGTGGATGTCGCTATGTTGGAATTCGCCATCCGTGAGGACCTCAATGACAACGCCGTGCGTGGTATGTGTGTGCTCAATCCCCTGAAAGTCGTACTGACAGATTATCCGCAGGACAAGTTGGAAGAGCTCAGCGTAGCTGCGCATCCTAACCGCGATGATCTGGGTTCACGGGTGCTGCCGTTCACACGAGAGCTATTCATCGATGCGGACGATTTCCGCGCGGAGGCCAACAAAAAATACAAACGCCTGGTGTTAGGTAAACGCGTGCGATTACGCAATGCCTACGTGATCGAGGCGGACGAAGTGATTGTGGACGACGAAGGAAATATTACAGCGGTACATGCACACACTATTCCCGGTACCCTCGGAGAAAACCCCGCAGATGGTATTAAGCCCAAGGGCGTTATCCAGTGGGTGTCGGCGTCACATGGAAAGCGGGCAGAGGTGCGACTCTACGACCGGCTGTTTAATCACGAAGCACCTGACAAAGGCGATAACGCTTTTATGGATTACATTAACCCTGATTCTCTCAATGTCGTTCACGCCGCGTGGATAGAGCCCTCTTTGGCTGCTGCAGTGGCTGAACAGGGTTTCCAGTTCGAACGCGAAGGCTACTTTGTGGCGGATCGCTATGACCACAGCCCGGATAAGCCGGTATTTAATCGCACGATTGGCCTGCGGGACACCTGGAATAATGGCTGAGGAGCCGAAAATGAGCCTGAAGTTGTACAACACGCTGAGCGGGACAAAGGAGCTTTTTGAGCCGCTTGTTCCTGACACCGTAACGATGTATGTCTGCGGCCCCACAGTCTACAACCTGGCGCATATCGGCAACGCGCGGCCAGTGGTGGTGTTCGATATTTTGTTTCGTTTGTTGCAGACCCACTACGAGAAAGTGACCTATGCCCGTAATATCACTGATATCGAAGATAAGATCATCGTGGCGGCGCGAGAAAGTGGTCGTTCCATCGAGTCGGTGACAGAAGAATATACTGACAAATACCGCGAAGATATGGCGCAGCTCAACGCTCTGCCGCCAACACTGGAACCTCGGGCTACCCACAATATTGAGGCCATGGTGTCACTCACGCGAATTCTTTTGGAAAAAGGACATGCCTACGAAGCCCAGGGGCATGTGTTGTTCGCAGTAGAGTCGATGGCAGATTACGGCAAGTTATCAAACCGTGTATTGGACGACATGCTGGCCGGTGCACGCGTAGAAGTGGCCGAGTACAAAAAGCATCCTGGTGATTTCGTACTGTGGAAACCGGCTGCCGACGACGACCCCGGCTGGGACAGTCCCTGGGGGAGAGGCCGACCAGGCTGGCACCTTGAGTGTTCAGCGATGATCCGCGAACACCTGGGTGAGACCATCGATATTCATGGCGGTGGCCGCGACCTGATTTTCCCGCACCATGAGAATGAAATTGCCCAGAGTCGCTGTGCCCATGGGGGAGATTATGTGCGCTACTGGATGCACAATGCCTACCTGGATATCGACGGTGAGAAAATGTCCAAGTCGTTAGGCAATTTTCGCACTGTGCGCGACCTGCTGCAGAGCTACCGCGGAGAGGTATTACGATTTGCCCTGCTATCAGCACACTATCGTTCGCCGCTGAATTTTTCTGCCGAGTTGCTCGATCAGGCCCAGGCTACGTTGGACAGCCTCTACAGCACGCTGCGAGAGGTGCAGGGTGTCGACGTTGATACGGAGGTCATTTTGTCGGACGAGCCGTTTTACTTGGCGTTGAATGATGATCTCAATACGCCAATCGCCATTGCTGAGATACACGCGCTTGCCAAGCAGTTACATAAGGCAGAGCCGGCGCAGAAATCTTCCCTTAAGGGTCGTATGCTGGCGGCGGGGAATCTGCTGGGTATTCTGGAGCAGGATGCACAAGAATGGTTGCAGGGGACGGCTTCTGACGATGCGGTTTCGGCGCAGGATATTGAGGCGTTGATCGAACAGCGGCAGCAGGCGAAGCTGGATAAGGACTACACGCGGGCAGACGAGATTCGGCAAGAGTTGCTGGGGCAGGGCGTGGTGCTGGAGGATTCTCGTGAGGGGACGCAATGGAAGCGGAAGTATGATTGACGTGAGATGTAACGCGGTGTCGAGCCGTCGTTAGATGTTCTAAGCGGTCAGCCACTGGATTTACAGGTGATGAACAGCGCCATTATTCGCGCGACAGGGTCTACCTCTCTGGCGGATTAGGGCGCGACACCCCGACACTACACCAGGCTTCGCTCACCAGACTCAACACTCTGCATAATCAACGTATTAATCGTCATGGGCCCAACCCCACCAGGCACCGGTGTATAGGCAGACGCCTTATCCATCAGCGCAGAAAGCTCTATATCGCCAACGCCGCCGGGGTGGTAGCCCGCATCAACGACAACGGCGCCCGATTTCACCCAATCGCCCTTAATGAACTCCGGTTTCCCCACCGCCCCGATTAGAATATCCGCCTGGGCAACAATACCGGGCAGGTCTTGCGTGCGGGAGTGACAAATCGTAACGGTTGCATTTTTTTGCAAAAGCATCATTGCCATCGGCTTGCCCAGGATAGGACTGCGCCCCACCACGACCGCATGTTTGCCTTCAATCTCAATGCCGTAGTGCTCCAGAATGCGCATGATGCCCTGCGGTGTGGCGCACCCATAGGCCGCTTCGCCCATCGCCATTCGACCAAAGCCGAGGCAGGTAACCCCGTCTACGTCCTTGTGTAACGCAATGGCATCAAAGCAGGCCCTTTCGTCGATCTGTGATGGCACCGGGTGCTGAAGTAAGATGCCGTGGACGTTAGGGTCACTGTTCAGTTCTTCGATTTTTGCAAGCAGTTCTTCGGTTGTGGTTGTGGAGGGCATTTCCACGGCCAGAGACGCCATACCCACCCTGCCGCAGGCATTCCCCTTCATCCTCACGTAGGTGGCAGATGCAGGGTCATCGCCGACCAGAATAGTGGCAAGAATCGGGGTTTTCCCACCGGAATTGGCTTTAAGATTTTCCACCCGAGCGAGTAATTCCGCTTCGCTTTGTTGCGCCAGGCTTTTGCCATCCAGGACGAGTGCAGGCATGCGATGTTTTCCTTGGTTACGAAAGCGGCGGCTGTGTGCTGCCGCCAATGGAGGACAGAGTAAATTGCGGCGCCTATTGTCACATGGCAGCTTGTGCAAGTGAACGACTCAGCGTAAGTTTGATCGGGCAAAGCGGTATTTATTTGCCGTTGACGCTCGCTGGAGGGGTGAGTATGATGCCGACCCTGAAATCAGGGCATGGCGCCAGTGTCATTCCTGCTTCAGTGGTGAAATAATCGGGGTATAGCGCAGCCTGGTAGCGCGCCTGCTTTGGGAGCAGGATGTCGGGAGTTCGAATCTCTCTACCCCGACCACTTTTCAACCACTTTCCGCGCTTTATTATCAGCAGCACCCAATTCCCATTCGTTAGCGTGCAGACAGAGTGGATCGCAATGATACAAGCGATTATCAACGGGCCAATCTTCGACGGTGATTCTTTACGCCAGCACCATGCTGTGTTGCTCGACGATGGAAAAATACTCAGTGTGGTCGAATCCAATCAGGTGCCTCCTGAGGTTACAGATATTTATGATCTCAACGGGGTCATGCTTATTCCCGGCTTTATCGACCTGCAGGTTAACGGTGGCGGCGGCGTTTTGTTCAATGCCGCGCCAACGGTAGACAGCCTGCGCGCAATCGGGGCTGCCCATCGGCGATTTGGCACTACCGGTTTTTTGCCCACTCTTGTCACCGATAGCTATGCGGTCATGCGTCAGGCAGTGGATGCTGTTAGACAGGCGATCTCCGGCGATGTCCCTGGCGTTTTGGGAATCCATCTTGAGGGCCCTTTTCTGAATCCGCAGCGTCGGGGCGCGCATGATGAAAGCAAATTCTGTCTTCTGGATGAGGAAGGCTTTGAGATTCTTACTTCACTGCACTGTGGAAAAACGCTTGTCACTCTTGCGCCTGAATTGACGACGCCCGAGATGATCAGTCGTTTGGCCCTGCAGGGAGTGATCGTGAGCGCCGGGCACAGTGGGGCCAGTTACGAGCAGACGCTTGAGGCGCTGACTGCTGGTGTCAGCGGCTTTACGCACTTATACAATGCGATGACGCCCCTGCAGAGCCGTGAGCCTGGCATGGTTGGGGCCGCTATCGATGATGATGACAGCTGGTTCGGTATCATTGCCGATGGTCATCATATGCATCCGGCGGCTTTCCGTGTTGCGGTGGCTGCCAAGAAAACCGGGCGTGCACTGCTGGTTACGGATGCTATGCCAACCGTTGGGTCTCTGGAAAAAACTTTTCTGCTGGATGGTGAACCAATCGTCGCGCGGGATGGCCGTGTCACGAACGCAGCGGGATCACTGGCAGGTTCTGATCTGAACATGTTGTCGGCAGTGAACAACGCGGCCAGGTTTGCCCGCATAGACTGGTTGGAAGCTGTGCGCATGGCCAGCGTATACCCGGCCAGGGCATTAGGGCTTGAGGGTGAAATAGGTGCAATCCGGCCGGGTTTTCGGGCCAACTTGCTGGCACTGGATAACCAGCACCGCATTTGTGCCAGTTGGATTGACGGTATCAGGGCGTGATCGCGACCCACTCTATGGCATTCAGCACCAGCTCTCTTGCAGCGGAATTGGTCCAGTTAGCATGGTAATGCCCCCCGGTGTATCCAAACCCCCGACCGCCGCCGGGTCGTTCATACGCCCAGGCAGTGGTCTGGGGCACACCTTCCTCGACCAATTGCCGCACCGAATCATTGCCACTGTGTGGGCCGTTCCCGCGTTCCATGGTAGCTGGTGGCGCCTTTGCGCTGAGAATTGGCGTAACGCCCTCATCGATAAACCGCATATTGAAATACCATTCGTCCTCCAGGCTAAAGGGCTCCACTCCCTTGGCAATAGGGTGCTCGGGAAGATTAGTGTAGTGCGCGAGCCAATGTGGGTTGACTGACCACCACGTCTCGAAGTAGCCACCGATGGCGCTAAGCATGGCTGCTGCCCCCGGACTGTCTTTGGGCACTTCCACGCAATAGTGCAGTGCGACGACTCCTACGCCTCTCTGGATCAGATCTTCAAACTTCCTCAAGTGTCCATTGATAAGATGAGACTCACCACCATCGCAATACAGAACAATGGCATCAACATCCTCAAACAGAGATTCATCCTCAGGCCAACCACCATAGACATTCACCGTCTCAAAACCCGGTTGCCGCAGTCGAAGGGCCGCTGATAGCAATTGTGACCCGGCCCTGTGCTCATGTGATCCCGGCCAGTGGCTGTCTGTTCCTGCCAAAAAAAGGATTTTGGCATCCGATCCTCCTGCGCCAGGCGGCGAGTGAATCTGTACGCTAAGTTCATTAGGCTGACAGCTTGATAAAAGTCCACACAGAACAACTACTAAGAGACGATAAGGTGACGAAGCGCTTTTTTCAGACATAGGTTGAATGCTTACTGTGGGCATGGAGGGTCCCGCATGATGCCCAGATTTTAGCCCGCTTCTCTGCAAAAGTGCGAACCGGGCTGCGGTGTAGGCGGGGATCCGCGCGCAGGGCAGTATAAGGATCGCCTAACTTGACACTTGTAGACCGCTAAAGCTACCATGCGCGCCGCGTGACCAGCGGCAATGGTCTGCGTCAGATACGGCGATAATGGCCTCAATAATGCATTCTGGCGCTAGGGTTCCTGCCCCATTAGTCCATTGGTTAAGCCGCTTTTTTGCACTGCGCAATGGTGGCCGTAGCTCAACAGGTAGAGCACCGGATTGTGACTCCGGAGGTAGCGGGTTCAAGACCCGTCGGCCACCCCATAAAACTCTTTTAAAATCAATTTCTTATGGTTTTTTTTGCTTATCAGGGGCAGGTTTCGGGCAAACCCTGTCTAAATTATCTGTATTTTTGGAGTATAGCAGACGAGCGAATAATTTCATGTTGTGCCTTTGTGAGATGTAAGTGTTGCCCAGCTTCTCTGGAGACCGTGGAGAAAAACGAAAATTAGGATCAGCGGACGCCGCCCACCCATTTGCTCAGCCGCGCAATACTGCAAATTCCTGCGAGAAAGGTCAGCACCGCGCCCAGCAGAGCAGGCGAACTGTCGCTGCCGTGGCCCGCTGCGAGTAAGGCCGCCACCAGAGCGGCGCCAAGTGCCTGACCAGCGAGCCGATTGGTAGCAAGCAAGCCGCCAGCTGAAGCTGCACGCGCAATGGGCGCAGCCGAAATAATCAGTTTTGCGTTGGGCGCAAAAAACAGACCGTAGCCAGTGCCACACAGCGCTCCACGCCAGGCAATATCAAGTTGCGTGGCAGCCTCCGGTAGCAGGGCAAGTAACAGCATCCCAGTGCTTGCGAATGCCATGCCGATACAACCCAGAATCGCCGGGTGATAACGATCGGACAGCATGCCGGCAAGCGGCGCGCTCACCATCATCGCCAAAGGAAATGGTGCAACGGCCGTACCTACTTCGCTGGGTGAAAACCCGAAGTGCTCCTGCAGGCGAAAGGGTAGCGAGAGAGCAAAAGTCATTGAGCCAATAAACGCAAATTGCGCGGCGACGATAGACAGGGCCACCACGCGATTTGCCAAGAGGTCTACCGGTAAAATAGGCGCAGCTTGGGTCAGCTCACGACGTACAAAAACAACAGCGGTAAGAAAGCCCAATAAGAGGATCGCGAGGGAGGTAGGCAGGTGATGTCCCCCAGCCCAGGCCAGCAGCCCGGAAATTATCAGCCCGAATGTCAGTGCGCATAACAACGCTCCCAGAGGACTGATTGTCTGGTTATGACGCTCCACATCGGGAAAAGCGCGTTGACCGACGGCCAGAGACAGCAAGCCCAACGGAACGGTAGCGATAAAGATCCAGTGCCAGTCCACTACAGACACAATGTACCCCCCCAGAATGGGAGCGATTCCTCCAGCGCTTGCCACGATGACGGTGTTAATGCCGAGACCTCGCCCCAGTTGCCTGGTCGGGTAGATAGAGCGAATCAGCGCACTGGCAACACTCAGTGCGGCAGCGGCACCTAGTGCCTGCAGCGCACGAGCTGCAAGTAGTAGAGGGAAACTGGGGGCGAAAAAGCACAATAGTGACGCGCCAATAAAAAGGCAGAGGCCGAGTTGGTACATTTTTCGTAAACCGATGCGACCACCCAGCGCAGACAGGGGCAGCAGCGTCATCACCAATACCAGCTGGTAAACACTGACGATCATGATTGCAGAGGACGAATCAATGTTCAGCTCTCGCGCTATGGTCGGCAGCGCAACATTAGGCAGAGCGCCATCCATTACCATTAGCGCAGTGCCGCAGGAAATTGCGAATATCGCGAAGTAGCGCCTTGGTTTTTCTAGCCCGGCGATAAAATCTGCTCCGTTTTTTCTCAGCCAACCTGCCGGTTCTGCAGACCTTCCTTCTTAAGCCGCCACAGCAACACATCCAGTCGGTCCTGACCGAAAAACGGCTCACCTCTAAACGCGCAGGTCGGAACACCCCAATGGCCCGCGTGATCATGATCGGTCTGGTTCTTTTTGATGACTGCTTCCAGTCGATCATTTTCAGCGACTATTCTCTGATCCATTTCCTGGAGATTTAGCCCGGCTCTCTCTGTCGCTCTAGCGAGAAGATCTCCCTGATCCCATCCTTGGGTGCCGCCCCAGATGAGCGAAGACACTTCGTCAGCATATTCAATACCAGCTCCCATTTCTTCAGCCAACGCACCGAGCCGGGTGAGGCGATAGATGTAAGGCTGATCAGGCGCAGTCTCCCGCCGGCCGTTTTCATCGACGAGTTGTATAACCGGATCAGGCCTTGGGAAGGCAAAGGGCAGTTCCAGAAATTCCGCGACACGAAAAACATCAGTGCCGAAGTACGAAACCCATTGCGGTTGCACCTGGTCAAAAAACTCCGGCATTCGTATCGCAATGGGATACACAACCCGGAGGTTTACCTGCAACTGATACTGTTCTTGCCACTGACGCAGTCGCTTGGTCGCAAGATAGGACCACGGGCTGCGAAAAGACCAGAAGACATCAATTTCCATCGGCTCATTCATCTTTTTTCCCCGTTTCCCCCCCCCCAATCTGGTCTTCCACCAGTTTTCCGCACCAACTGTGTCACGTGGTGCCCCGAGGCGAGCAAGGTGTTTTAGTGCGCCACTCGACTGACCGCAATGTGCGTGTCGGGATTCAAGTCCTGATTCGGATCGACCAAGCGTCCCGCCGGAAAGCTGACCGCGACAGCCGGATCGGCTGTGTCGAGACACAGAAAGTGGTTGTTATCTCCATCACCCAGCTCCGCGAGCGCGACCGGATTAATCTCATCGCTCGAACCGTCCGCACGTTTTACCATCACACGATAAAGCCTACGCTCCGCGTCACCGGGCTCGTCGCCATTAGGTAAGCGGACCCCCCCGTCCCAGGTTACCCGCACCACCTGTTGGATGCCCGCCGGGCAGGCAGTTCCTTTGGTCTTTCTTGCCCATTCGCTTTCAGGTACTCCCTCTGCCATTACTAAGGAAGGCCCGGCGGCTAGCGGAGTGACATCCGTATGGGCTCCGATAAAATTAACCGAAGGCGTGCCATCCGATAGCAGGTCGCCAACAATCTGCACTGATATGGGTGGATCGTCAGGCGCGTCGCCGAACTCACCAATGAGCAGCACGGTTCGGAGTTCGCCAGGATCCTGCGCTGGCTTGAGGGTTACGCAGATGGGTGTGTGCACATCCCCGGACCGCGTGACAATCTGGAAATCCTCCGGCTGTAGAGTTTCCTTGGCAATGGTATGTGACAGCACAACTGGCATACCGTCCTTTCCAGAGGCACCAAAGCAGAGAGCATTTGCCCTAAATGGCAGGTCATTGTCGAGCCCGAAGAAAGCCGATAACAGACGCGCCGGTTGTTCGTTTGTATCAACCGTGGCAGGCATCACAGCTGGCTCCTGCACTGCCCTTGACTCTTGGTCCTGTGAGCGCCCCGACGCGAGCGCCGGGTTCACAACTGCTAAAACCAGAGTGAAAGCCAAGCCGCCGACTAAGCAGACGACGAAGCCGCTGGCGTAGAAATACCTCTTCATATTCTTATCCAGTTTCCTAAAAATTAATTTGTAGAAACCCCATTGCCTGTCTCTTCTAGCGTTTGCTGTTTCGCCAGCGCACGGCCGCAGAGCCAAAAGTGCAGGGAGCCCCAGAGGCCCACGAGCGTAAAGTAGGCCAGCGCGACGCTCAAGGAATCCTCGCCATAGCGGGGGCTGAGAAAATCGCTTAGTACACCCACCAACAGCGGTCCCAGGCCCAGGCCGATGAGGTTGATGAATAGCATCTTGATGGCCGAGGAAACGGCGCGCATGTGCACCGGCGACAGGGTTTGCACCATGGCGATGGTTGGGCCAAGAAAAGAATTGCCGACGAAGCCTGGAATAATAAACAACAGCATTGCCGTGGTCAGATTGTCAGCAAAGAGCCCCATGATAAAAAAGGGTATGGAGACGAACGGAACAAGGGCAAGCATCCACAGGCCGTACTGGAAACCACGGATGGAAAGGCGATCAAACCACTTGCCTGCGGCCAGCGCACCGATCGCCCCCAATATGCCAAACGCGCCTGCCATCATCATGCCGGTCTGGGATTGGCTGAGGTCGTGTGTTCTGATGAAAAAGGTCGGTAGCCACTGCGTTAAACCGTAGGACATCAACCCTGCTACTACCGCGCCTGCGATCAGATGGCGCATGGCTGGATTACTCCACATGGCTGCGGCGGTAGTGCGTATCGGAGGTGGAGGCGCAGGCGTTTGTGTTTCAAAGGTTCCCCTGGCAGGCTCTTTTAGCAATTTAGCCATAACCAAGGCCAGCAAAAGGCCGGGAATACCTACCGATACCAGAGCGATGCGCCAGCCATAGGCTTCGGCAATAAAACCGCCGCCAACAAAACCCAGCATCATGCCGAAACTGCCGCCCAGCATTAGCGTGGCCATGGCGAGCGCCCGACGATGAGGCGGGAAGTAATCAGCGATAATCGAGTGGCTAGCGGGGTTCACCCCAGCCTCACCAATTCCTACCCCGATTCGAAAGAGCAGTAGGCTGATAAAGCCGGCTGCCAGGCCGCTGAAGGAGGTCATCAAGGAGAAGATAACCAGACTCGCGACAATGATCCACTTGCGGCTGTATTGATCAGACAGGCGTGCAATCGGCAGACCCATGGTGGCGTAAAACAGGGCGAATGAAATCCCACCTAGCAACCCCAGCTGTGTATCGCTTAAGCCAAACTCCGCTTTTATATCGGGAAACAGAATTGACAGGATCATCCGGTCGCAAATCGACAGGGTATAGGCCAGTACGAGCAGGGTCAGGGTGGTGCGGTACCCCGACAGAGGTTGACTGGTTGTCGATGTAACGGGATCGGATGCGTCTGTACTGTCTGTCTGATAATTCATGACTGACCCATCGCCCCTTCCCAATTTCAACTGGGGTGAAGTATAGTGCTCAGCGGAATATACATGAAATCATATTCGGCCAAGCTCACTTTGGCTGTTGTTTGCTAGTGACCTTTTTGTGCGTCTTCGGTACGGACGGGGGGCGGAGAGTCAGATGAAAGTAGACCGAGTGCAACGTGACCTTTTCAGGCAGCTGCTATCGCAGGTGGAGAAGGCAGGGGTTAGCCCCGAGCAACTGTTTAGTGGGTACTGACAAGTTAACTTAGTTTCGCTCGAAAAGTGGAGTTTTAGAATTCATTGCACCCAATAAAAAAACCTAAAGTGGGAGCTGGCGACTCGATTGCCAGCGCCAAGGGCCGTATTGTGTCGGCTCAGCCCATGACCTCAAGTTAACTTGTCAGTACCGGGGAGCGGATTTAGGCAGGTGGTAAAGCCTCAATGACCTCTACAACCCTGGACTGTGCATCGATCCTGTCACCCTAATGTTGTCCGGAGTGAGTGTGTTGGGGTAGGATGCCCACCGAGCGCCCTTAGCTCAGCTGGATAGAGCAATGCCCTTCTAAGGCATCGGTCTCAGGTTCGAATCCTGAAGGGCGCACCATATTTGCCTTCAAGATTACCTACAATTACGGAAAACCCTGTTTTCTAAAGCCATAAATAGGCCTTCTAAGCCGACGGTCGCAAGTTCGAATCCTGCCACTCCCGGCATTAACTCATTAAATAATAAGAGTAATATTATATTCCGCAACAATGAGTTGGTCGCTAAACAGTATCTTTGTTGCGCATTTGGTGCACATCTCACCCAGGTCATGCGCCCAGACAATAAAAAGCCCGCAGAGTGGCGGGCTATTGAATCATTAGAGCCGTCTAGCAGCCGACAGCAGTGACAACACTAGCCGTAGCGTTGCCATCGAAATCGCCGACACACCTGCCAACTTGGCGGTGGGCCGACGCGCAGATGTGATCTTGAGGGATGCACGCCGCAGTGGCGACGTCACTGCCACCTACTGGTACCCCACTGAGGGTGCCAATGGGGACGCGCAGGCAACTGCCGAGGGTGCAGCACTGCTGCCGACCAAACGATGTTAACTATTTGAATGCCGCGCAACAAAGGGCTCTGAACCCTTAAGTTCGAAAGCGGACACCTGCTCCAGCGTAAGCTTAGCTGTCAAGGCGAATAAAACAGGAATTCACAACGCTATGACTAATGTTTAAACTCTCTGTTACCGAGCGCTTTTAATTTCTAGGATCTGTAAATGGTCATTAGCCACAAATACCGCTATATTTTTATACAAACTCCAAAGACCGCTTCTTCTACTATTGCAATAGCACTATGTAATAGATACGACGGCGAAGAAATACTGCACAAGCATGCCACCTTTGACGAGTACCTTGCTCAAGCCAGCGAAGCTGAAAGAAAGTATTTCAGCTTCGCTGGCGTGAGAAACCCCTTAGATGTGGTGGTATCTAGATTTGAGTTACGTAAGTCAGGTGAAATAAATGAGACCATAGAACACAAGCGGCAAAATCAATTCATTCAGGAATCTGGGGGGGATTTTGGCGACTATTTTCAAACCTTTGTGGTCGAAGCGAATATAAATGTCCATAACCCCGCTATCGTTCCTGCGAACTGGTGGAGCAAGTCTTTTCAAGATATCGATTACATCTATCGCTATGAAAATCTGGCGGAAGACTTTTCAGCTATCCTAAAAAAGATTGGTGCTCAGCAGGCGCGTGATTTGCCATTATCGAATAGAACCGAGGGAAAGGTTGACTTCTTAAAGTACTATGACAGAGCCACACTGGAGCAGGCCTACAAGATTTTTTTTCCTTATCTAGATTGCTGGGGGTATGCTATTCCGGACAGCATCCGAAGACAGGTTTTTGCTCAGCAACAAATAAAGGAAGCACTTTCATCTTTGAGAACAGAAATTCTGGACACTCGACCGGGGATTCTCAAAAGGCTCCTATATCGCCAGGAAAATATAATCCATCAGAAGATTCTTATCACTCTGGAAGCATTGTGTCAGGAAAACTGAGCGCCTGATAGATAACCCAACTGAAATCAAACCGGCTTATACCGAGAGACTGTTCGGGCAGCCACGGCTCTACTGTGTGGTCTTTAGGGGGGATAGGATTGCTAATTGAAGACAGGCTAGCCCGATTCAGCCGAATAGGAGACTGAGGTGAGCGATTACCTTGAAGACTTAAAGCGTTTAAAAGCAGAAGTGAGCTTAGTCGCTACAGGGCAGCTTGAGAATGGGGTTCAGCACCTGCCCAAGCCAGAGCTTGAGTATGTCCGAAAAAACCCTATTCGTAGGAACCTGCCTCGCTGGCTGGAAGGTCGGGAAAGCTTCCTCAAGGGCCACTACCGGTTAACGCTGGAAAGTGGGCAACTGGAGTCCGATTTAGATACAGATGGTTTTGCGTGCGAGAGACTTGAATGCCATTACAAGACCGCGCTGAGCACCGTCTATCTTGCTGAGGATGGGTGGAACCATCGGGAGCAAAATAGGCCGGGAACTGAGCTGGAACTGGCACTAAAGGAGCTGGTGCATGTCCGGGTGGAAGGTTACCTGCGAGATTATCTGCGGCATTTCCGATACAGAAAGCCAAAGGGCGAATTAGTAAAGGCCGTTCTGGCAAGCTATCCACACGTACAGAAAGCGCTTGTGGAAAAAGAGATCAGTCATGTCGTCGCTGCCGCGTTTATTCTTGAAAGGAGCGGCATCAGCGTTAGCGAAAACACAATCTCCTACACATTAGGTGAGCTTAAAGCGGTCGAAAAATAAGAGCATACACAAAAGCTGCTCAGGTGGAGGCGCAGCTGGGATAGAGCGCTGTAGACGCTATCGGGAAAGCCGTGTTGATTTTGCTAAGTGGGAATATCGGTTAAGCGGTTTTAACGCATTATTGTGGTATTTTTTTCAGTTCCTGAAGTGTGCAAAGATGTCGCTAAACCGTCATGGACTCGCCGGGCTCTTAAGCCCTTCCAGGAATGTCTGGGTACTGCTTTCCAGTAACCGATAAATATCCACATCCGGCAAAAATTTTTCCAGTTGGTGATTCATCGCCAGGCAAGCCAGACCGTGCGCAGTCGCCCAGAGTTTTACCGACAATTCCGGGGCGTCATAGTGGCTCAGATTTATCGCGTCGCACCAGCATTGAACTGACTCAACCAGAGTATAAAACCCCAATGTTTTTAAGTCGCTATCGAGCGATCCGATTGCGCGCAATCCCATGTCTCCCCACATTAAGTCATAGAACTGGGGGTGGGTGGTTACAAATTGTATGTAGCCTTTTCCCAGAGCAATAATGCATTCTTCCGTTCCCGGCTGGAACTGTTGCGCGATGGCTTGTGTGGACTCTGTCAATCCCAGGAACGCAAGATGACTCACTGCCTCCAACAATGCCTCTTTGTCCTTGAAATGTCGGTAGGGGGCGGCGCTGCTGACGCCAGCTCGGCGGGCGGCATCGATCATAGCAAAGTCAACTGAGGCGTTCTCTTCGATCAATTGCGCGGCGGCAATGATGAGTGCATCGTGCAGATCGCCATGGTGGTAACGTTTGTTCGTGGACGCTGATTTTTTTGTTTTTGTAGTCACGGTGCAGACTCCTGCGTGCGGGGGAGCATGGCATTGCCAGCGGCCAGACTCTCATGTAACGCTTTCTTCCCGAGCGGATTTATCAACAGGAACAGTGGAGGAACCAGAAAGAAGGAAATAATAGTGGAAAGTAATACGCCGCCCGCGATCGCCATCGCAAAGGGAGGCCAGAACTGACTGCCCTCCAGAATTAGAGGAAGAAATCCGCCGAAGGTCGTGAGTGTGGTGGAGATAATATGTCTGCTGGAATCCATAACCACCGAGCGGATGGCAAAGAGATCCCCGCGGGCAGCTTTTTCGTCTGCCTGCAGGGCTGTAATGATAATGATCGCCGCATTGATGGAGACACCTACCGAGCCGATGACCCCAATCATGGCTTGAATGCCGAAAGGGTAGCGAAATATTGCCAGCGCAAGCAGTGATAATCCAAGAGAGCAAATGCACACGAGCACGGCTATGGCAGAAAGTCGCCATGAATTAAAGGTCATGACAATTGTGGCCAGTAAGGCCGACAGAATTAACCCCAGTGGCGCCATAAGTTGGTCTACCACATCGGCGCGCTCTTCCGTATCACCGCCGTACTCCAGCGTATAGCCGTCAGGCAATGTGATCGGGTTTTGCGTGAGATCCATCTGTAGCAGTTTTAGCGCTTCCTCTGGTAAGACACCACGGACGAGATGCCCGCTGATTTGATTCATTCGTCTGCCGTTATACCGGGAGATGGGGCTTTGTGAGGGTACAAGTTTCGCGTCGCCCAGTGCGTTTAGGGGAATGCCGGCTATCGATGTTCCCATGTTCTGTGCGTTTGGCGCTGTGGGTATCAGAATATTGGCGATGCTATCTACAGCGCCCCAATCTTTTTCTGGCAATCGTACCCGTACTGGCAAACGCTCAGTGCCTTCCAGCACTTCTCCTCCCACGCGGCCCTGAAGACTGTCGTTCAATGCCGTTGCGACATCGGCTAATTGCCGCTGAGCCAGGCGAAGCTTCTCCTCTTGCACCTGAAATTCGAGTTTGGGTGCGCCGCCAGCCAGGCCTACCGTGGTGTGGGTTACGTAGGGAATTGCATCCATGCGTTGCCGAAACGTTTTCCCCAGTGCTTGCAGTACCTGTAGATTCGGCCCGTAGATTTCGACCTCCAGTGGCGCTGTAACGGGTGGCCCCTGATCTATTCCGCGCACGATTACCTGTGCGCTGGGGTACTCTCTGTCCAGTTCGGTTTGCAGTTGTCGAATGAGTTCGTCGGTCTGGTTTTGATCCCGCGTGAGCACTAACGCTTCTGCCCAGGAGGGAATGCCCTCCTTGAAGCGGTACATATTGTAGTAAAAAGCGGGAGGGCTTTCGCCCAGCGTCCAGTCAACCCGACGAATGAGTTCATGACCTCGCAACTTAGCGTCGATTCGCTGAACGAGTCGTGATGTATCGTAGATGGAACGTCCATCGGCTAGTTTTACCTGAACATACAATTGATCCCGGTCTGTGCCGGGGAAAAACTGGGCGGTGAGTGTAGGAAAGGTTAGAAAACCTGTGATCGGCAGTGCTATCGCGAGTGCAGTGGCAGCGAGAGGGTGCCGCATACTCCAATCGAGTGCGCGCACAAGAGTGTCGCCCGCTTTGCCGCTATTAATGCCACCGACGTACCATTGTCCTGCCGTGGCGGGCTCTCTTGGCAGCAGCCAGGCCGCCAAAACGGGTGTGATGACCAATGCAAGTACCGTTGAGGTCGCAAGCATAATGATCACAGCCTTGGCGATCGCACCAACAAAATCGCCACCGGGCCCGGGTAAAATCGCCATCGGCATAAAGGCGAGCACCGTCGTCAGGGCCGATGCTATTAGCGGTACGCGCAGGCGATCGACAGATCCGCCGATCGCTTCGAGAGAGCTGCGTCCCTGTAAGAGTCGTTTGCGTACTTCGTCCGTCATTACAATGGAGCCGTCGACCAGTAGGCCCAGGGCGACAATAAGCCCGCTTATCGACATTTGGTCCAGGGGCATGCCCATACTGTTCATTACCGTGATTGAGATAAGCCCGCACAGAGGGAGGATGCAGGCAACCACCACTGCGGCCCGCCAGCCAAGGGTAACCAGTAAGACCAACACCACCAGAACAATCCCGATCGCCAAATTTTTGGCGACTTCTCCCAGCCGTGTTTCAGCGTAACTGCTTTGGTCGTAGGTAATTTCCAATTTAAGACCGGCAGGTGCATCGAGACGGAACTGTTCTACCAGCGCCCGAAAATTCGTACTCCAGATATCGACCTGGTGCCCAGGCTCCATGACGGTCCCCACCAGAATGGCGGGACGCCCCTGTGCCAAAGCCATGGCCGGGGGAGGGCTCACGGCCGATTTGTAAACGCGAGCGATATCCGACACTCGAGTCGCGCTGCCGCTAGGTGACGTATTTACGATGACATTGCGAATGCGTTCCAGGGAGTCGAAATCGCCAGTCAGCTCTATAAGAATGTCTGTGCCTGCACCGGAGGCACGCCCTGATGCTATTTTTGCGTCGGCTGCCTGCAGTGCCGCAGCGACCTGCTGTAGGCTAAGGCCGCGTGAGATCAGAGCCGTCTCGTTGATTTCGGCGCGAACCTCCTCCACCGGCTCGCCGAATACTTCCACGAGTTTGGTCTCTGGTAAATTTTTCGCCCTGTCTACAAAGTCCTGGGTCAGGCGGTTCAGCACAGAGAGCGACATATCCTGTGATGTACTGGATGACAAAGCCACGATAGCCGTGAAGGAGTTTAGTCTGTCATTATCGAATAAAGGCTTAGCAACACCGGTGGGGAACTGTGGAGATGCATCTGATATAGCGTCGCGCACTTCCGTCCAGGCGCGTTCACGGCCTTCATTGGTGAGGTTGTCCTTGAGGCGCATGTTGACAAAGGAAACCCCGCCGCTGGAAGCGGTTCGCAGCCATTCAATCTCTGAGATCTGGCGCAGTTCATCTTCCAATGGACGGGTGACCAGCGCTTCCACGCGGTCTGGTGTAGCACTAGGGTAGAACGTTGTAATGGTGCCGACGAAGTTCTGGAGTGTCGGGTCTTCCTGTCGCGCAATAGAATTGAAACTGGTTATACCGACGGCGATGATACAAATAACGACTAAGGTGACGTAGCGAGAATGGTTGTAAAGATAACGGGCCAACATGTCAGTTCACGTCCGCCAGGGAAACGGGGGAACCGGGGCTGAGGCGATGCACGCCAGAGGCAACTATCAAAACATTGCCGGGCAGCGTGCCGCGAACGTAGGCCTTGTCACCGCGAATATCCAGCACTTCCACAGCTTCTCTGACGGTGCGCGCGGTATTTCCCTCGTGTGTAATTCTCAGTACGGTCCACACGCCGTGACTCCCCTCCAGCAGGGCGGAAATCGGAAGCCAGCCGCCAGATTCACGTATGGTTTGCTCTAATTCCAAGGTGATCGGTTCCCCATCAAGTGCGTCCAAATCGCGAGGAAGAGCAAAAATCGCTGTCGCGGTTCGCGTTACAGGGTCTATATCTGGGCGGACGGAGAGCAGCTTTGCTTTGACTGTATTGTCACCAAGTTTCAGAGAATACACATCGCCAGGTTTGAGTTCCCGCGCCAATGCTGCAGGTACACCGACGTGTGATTCCTGATCGGCAGTTCCCACTAGCCTTACCACTGGCGTGCCGGCACTGATCACCGCACCCTGATGTACATAGCGGTCGCCAATGATGCCGTCATAAGGGGCTATGAGCTGAGACTTCAGCAGTTCGTCATCGATACTGGCCAATCTTGCCGCTATCGCGTCCACCCGAGATTGACGGGCCAGCGCCCGCAGGCGGGTTTCGTCGGACAACTCCTTCGACACCGCTCCGGTGGCCACTAGTTTTTGCTGCCGTGCGGCCTTTAGCTGTGCGAGGTCAAGTTCAATGGTTGCTTGCTCGAGGTCTGCTGCAGTTGCCTTCCTTTTCAGTATCAATGCTGTTTTGTCCAGGCTAGCAATGGTCTCACCACGTTTCACCGGTGTTCCTCCACGTGGGGGTGGGGTGGCGATGAGGCCAGGTAGTTGAAACCCGAGATTCGCCTTCATACCGGCATTGACCGCGCCCAGAAAGGACGCGGTTCTACGATAGCTGTCCTGGATTACGAATGTCACCACACTGACCGTCAGGGGTGCCTTCGGTGGTGGGCCTTCAGCGAGACTTACGCGCAGGGTGAGCGCAGTCGTCAATACTGCGACCACCCCAATAGCTGCGCAGACGCCTAATAGCCCAGATCTCCTGTTCGCGGCGTTGACTGAGCGGACCGCCTTCTGTGATGACATCTTCAAACACCATGTAAGACCAATTAACATAGATGTTAAACACTCTTACATAGGAGTCAAGGCCAAATGTAGAGTCGCGGCTTGCAGGTGAAGTTCGATTAACGCAGAATACGCCTCCTCTGTGTTGGCCTGCACGGCTTGCGCAGACTCTATGGTGATCCAGGCGGTCCCCTCGCAATGATAGGTAGTGAACTCCGCCAGGCCCGGAAGGGAGCAACGGTAGTTACCAATTCGTGTGCCGGGGTGTGGCTGTCTGGGTTGCCTCCAACCATTAGATTTAAGTTAGTTCAGCTTCAATGAGCACCCACTGTTTCTGTCACTACGGTGCTGGTGTATCCTGTTTCCTCTTTCAAGCGGTAGGGCACATTTCGGAATGTCGTATCAGGTATTAGCGCGTAAGTGGCGACCCAAAACCTTTCGGGAAATGGTCGGCCAGGAGCATGTTTTGCAGGCGCTTATTAACGCGCTGGATCATGATCGGTTGCATCATGCCTATCTTTTCACCGGCACCAGGGGTGTGGGCAAGACCACCATTGCACGCATATTGTCAAAATGTCTTAACTGCGAGGCCGGTGTTAGTTCTCAGCCCTGTGGTAGTTGCTCATCCTGTTTGGAGATTGCCGAGGGGCGAAGCGTTGATCTGATAGAGGTTGATGCGGCCTCCCGCACCAAGGTGGAGGATACGCGCGAATTACTCGACAACGTACAGTACGCGCCCACCCATTCCCGCTTCAAAATCTACCTTATTGACGAAGTGCACATGCTGTCCACGCACAGTTTTAATGCGCTGCTAAAAACGCTGGAAGAGCCGCCGCCGCACGTAAAATTCTTACTGGCCACCACCGATCCGCAAAAACTTCCGGCCACGGTGTTATCGCGTTGCCTGCAATTCAACCTGAAGAATATGCCACCAGAACAGATCGTTGGTCACCTGGGGAATGTGCTCGAACAGGAGATGGTGAGCTATGAAGAGCCCGCACTGTGGCTGCTAGCGCGGGCAGCTAGTGGCAGCATGCGGGACGCACTGAGCCTCACGGACCAGGCGATTGCCTATAGTTCTGGGAAAATTGATGAAGCAGGTGTGCGCAGCATGCTCGGCAGTGTGGACTTGGGCTATGTTTATGAACTGCTAGAGGCGGTCACTGAGGGTGAGCCGGCGAAGGTGCTTGAAACGGTGGAGCGAATGTCACAACACGCGCCAGACTTTGAAGGTAGTTTGGACGAGCTTTTGTCGCTGATTCACCGGGTGGCGACCGCCCAGGTGGTCCCCGATGCCATCGACAACAGCTGGGGAGATGCGGAGCGGGTCGCGGGCATGGCACGCACAATCACTGCCGAGGATGCGCAATTATTTTACCAGATAGCACTCAATGGCAAACGTGATATGCCGATGGCGCCCGATCCACGCCGGGGTTTTGAAATGATACTTCTGCGAATTTTGGCATTCCGGCCAGACGTGGCGGCTGATCAGCCTTCGGGAACCGGGAGCCTGCAAACAGTGCCGACGCCAACGCGCGCTGCCGGGGAGGGCAGCGTTCCGGTAAAAAAGTCCGCTGAGGTGTCGGGTTCCTCTCATGTGATGAGCCCGACGACTAGTGATAGGCCCGGGCCGGTTGAGCCCTTGGCAGCGAGCGCTTTACCGGCAGTGACTTCGGGTCAATTTGAGTGGAAAAATCTAGTCACCGAAAATTGGTGCCACCTTTTGGAATTGCTGGGTCTGGCTGGGATTGTGTACAACATAGCCTCCCACTGCGAGTTAAACAGCCGCGATGGTACGTCGCTGGAGTTTGTCCTGGATAACGCACATACGGCGTTGTTCAACGATAGCCATAGCGACAAACTGGGTTTGGCACTGGAGAATTATTTTGGGACGTCGGTCGGTGTGAGTATTGTGCCGGGTCAATGTCGCGGAGAAACACCGGCAATACGCTTGCAGCGGCTTGCGGCGGAGCGCCAGGCAGAGGCAGTGGCTGCGATAGAGGGCGATCCACAACTACAGGCTTTGATAGCCCGCTTTGATGGTGAACTGGATCACTCATCCATTCTCCCAACGGATATTTAACGAAAGAGAGACAACTGATGAATCCAAACATTGCTGATTTAATGCAGCAGGCACAGAAAATGCAGGCCGACATGCAAAAGGCGCAGGAAGAGCTGGCGCATGCTGAGGTAACAGGCGAGGCGGGTGCCGGTCTGGTCTCGGTAATCATGACAGGTCGCCACGATGTCAAGCGAGTGATGATTGACGATTCCGTGTTTACCGAAGAAAAAGAGGTGTTGGAAGATCTTCTGGCTGCTGCCGTCAACGACGCGGTACGGAAAGTGGAAGCTCACAACAAGGATGCCATGGCCGGGTTGGCTTCGGGGCTTGATCTCCCGGCCGGCTTTAAAATGCCATTTTGATGTCGTTTAGCCATTGCCATGAAATTTAGTCCCGCACTACACAATCTTATCGAAGCGCTGCGCTCACTGCCTAGCGTTGGCCCCAAATCTGCGCAGCGCATGAGTCTGCACTTACTGGAGCGAGACCGGGATGGTGCGTTGGCGCTGGCCACCGCGCTGCGTGAGGCGGTAGAAAAGATAGGGCACTGCAGACTCTGCCGGAACTTCACGGAGCTGGATGTCTGTGAAATCTGCAGTGATCAAAAGCGGGATGCCCGTATGGTCTGTGTCGTAGAGACGCCTGCTGATGTGCTGGCCATAGAAGATAGCGGAAGTTTTCGCGGACTGTATTTTGTGCTCATGGGACATTTATCGCCTATCGACGGCGTTGGCCCAGCGGAGATCGGTCTGGAGGATTTTCACCAGCGTGTTATCGACGAAGGAATACAAGAGGTTATCTTGGCGACAAACCCTACCGTGGAAGGGCAGGCTACTGCCTACTACCTTACAGACATGTTGCAACCGGTGGGGGTTATAGTGTCCCGTATTGCTCAGGGCGTACCCCTGGGGGGGGAGTTGGAATACGTCGACGGTTCAACACTAGCACACGCCCTGGCTGGGCGACGGCCGGTGGACTGAATGATGCGTTGGCAACTGATCGAGTCTGATGAAGCATTACAACGCCTACTGGAGCAGCATCAGAGCTGTGAGGTGGTGATCGTCGACACTGAATTTATGCGTCGCAATACCTTTTACCCCGAGGTCGCGCTGGTACAGCTGTGTTTTGTGTCCGAAGAGTCTGATACCGACATCGCCTGGTTGATTGATCCTCTTTGCATCGATAACCCTGCACCCTTGGCTGATCTGCTATCAAATCCGGCCGTGCTTAAGGTATTGCATTCCGTCAGTGAAGATCTCGAGGTGTTTCAGCGCTGGCTGAATGTGTTGCCGCAACCACTGTTCGATACTCAGCGAGCGGCGGCGCTTCTCAATCGAGGTTTTGGGTTGGGCTATCGGGCGCTTGTCCAGGATATTTGCGCGATTGATCTCCCCAAAGGGGAGACGCAATCCAACTGGTTACAGCGACCGTTATCGGCCGCTCAATGTGAATACGCGGGGTTGGATGTCACCTGGTTACTACCCGTATGGCGAGAATTGCATGAGCAGTGTGTGCGCCAGGAAAAACTGGATTGGGTGCTGGGAGATGGGCAGGACGCGATTCGCGTTTTGGGCACGGAAATGACTGACTCTCATCGGCGCATCAAGACAGCATGGAAGTTGAACCAACGGCAATTGGGCGCTCTGGTGGGCGTTTGCCGCTGGCGTGAAGAAACAGCCAGATCCAGAAATAAACCGCGGTCCTGGATCATTGATGATGCCGCCTGCCTGCAGTTGGCCCAGAAGGATCCGCAGACCTCGGCGCAACTCAGTGATGAAGTGGGTTTGCCGGCACCGGCCGTTCGTCGTTATGGCGATGCGTTACTGGCGCTTTTGGAAACGCAGCGTGCGGTGCCAGAGACTGAGTTGCCGCCAGCACTGCCCCGGCCACTCGACGCCGCCCAACGCAGTCAGGTAAAAATGCTGAAATCCAAGGTGCGCGAAATTGCCGAGGAACTGGCGGTGGCGCCGGAAGTACTGGTTCCAAGCAAGGACTATGAGCTGTTGCTGCGGGAGGCAGCAGGGGAAAGTGTGAAGTCACCGGCTCACTGGCAGGGATGGCGCGATAGTCTTGTCCTGGCCCCGTTACGTGAATCTCTGGCCGGAGCAGACACATGAGTAGACTTTGTCAAATTTTCAGGAGTTCTCGCAAGGAAGAGAGCTACCTATACGTCGATAAGGCTCGGGGATTTGAAGATGTACCTGCAGACCTAATGGCCCAGTTTGGTGAGCCAACTCCAGTGATGGTCCTGTTGCTAACGCCCGGGCGCAAGCTTGCCAGAGCAAACGCAGTAGCAGTGCTGGCCAGTATTGAAAGCCAGGGCTTTTACCTGCAGATGCCGCCGACCGTTGCAGAACTATTATCCAGGGACGGTAGCGATGGCTGACTGGTGGCATGAGAAGAGTCTGACCGAACTGAGCACCAGCGAGTGGGAAGCCTTGTGTGACGGCTGTGCCAAGTGCTGCCTGCATAAGTTGGAAGACGAGGCCGACGGTGAAGTCTATTACACCAAAATTCGCTGTCGCCACCTTGATGAACCCACCTGTCGCTGCACCGATTACGCCAACCGCTCAACGCTGGTGCCGCACTGTATTGCGCTGCGTTCTGTGGAATGGGAAACGCTGAGCTGGTTACCCAATACCTGCGCATATCGCCTGCGCGCGCTCGACCTTCCATTGCCTCAATGGCACCCGCTGATTAGCGGTAACGATGACTCTGTGCATCAGGCGGGCGTGTCTATCCGCGGCCGCGCCGTATCTGATGAATTTGTTCATCCTGATGGTTATGATGAACATATCGTGCACTGGGTAGAATAGGAGAGCGCCGATGTTAAGCGAAAGCTCATATCTTACTGCCATTTATGTTTACGTCGGCTCAGCTTGTATAATCCTGCTCTATCTTGGCTGGTGGTTGGGTCGGCACTGGCGGCCAGCCTGGGTGGTGCTGGTGGTGCTATTGACAGCGGTGCTATTGCTGACCCCGGCCTATCCCAGGGCAGGGGTGGATACTATGGCGCCGGCCGTCATCGTTGCGGCATTCCAGATACTGACGCAGGATATTGATTCAGCGCAGCACGCGCTGAAGCCACTGGTGTTTTTTTCCGAGGTAGCGGTGGTGATTGCATTGCTACTTCGCCTGTTGGTGTTCCGGCGGCCCAGGAAAGTCACAGCCAGCACGGCTAAACGGCCGGTACAATCATAAGTAATCGCCAGATTTTTGGGCCAAACCGAGGGTTCAACGATATGGCAGTCATGGGTGCAGTATTGATAAGCAGGCAACCAATCTGTAACCTGTCCGCCTTTCGAACTGGGAATGAGTGATGAGTAGTATGAAATTTGAAGGTACAGAAAGATATGTTGCCACTGACGATTTGCGGATGGCAGTCAACGCAGCGGTCACGCTGGAACGACCGCTGTTAATCAAGGGGGAGCCTGGAACTGGTAAGACCATGTTGGCCGAGGAGGTTGCGCTAGGACTGGGGAAGCGCCTCATTCAATGGCACATCAAATCCACAACCAAAGCACAGCAGGGGTTATACGAATATGACGCCGTTTCCCGCCTGAGAGATTCCCAGCTTGGCGGTGAAAAAGTACACGATATTGCCAACTATATTAAGCGTGGAAAATTATGGGAAGCCTTTGACTCCGACGAGCAGGTCGTGCTGCTGATTGACGAGGTGGACAAGGCCGATATTGAATTCCCTAATGACCTTCTAGTCGAATTGGATAGGATGGAATTCTTTGTCTATGAAACAGGCGAAACCATCAAGACCAAACATCGACCGATTATTATTATTACCAGCAATAATGAAAAAGAACTTCCCGATGCATTCCTGCGGCGCTGTTTCTTTCATTTTATTAACTTTCCTGATCGCGACACTATGCGCGAGATTGTTGATGTGCATTATCCCAATATCACACAAGAGTTGGTGCAGGAAGCCATGGAGATCTTTTTCGACGTGCGCTCCATCCCCGGGCTGAAGAAAAAGCCTTCCACCTCCGAACTGATTGATTGGTTGAAGCTCTTAATGGCGGACGATATTCCTGACGAAATTCTCAAGGAAAGAGATCAGAGCAAGGCAATTCCGCCCCTGTATGGCGCGCTGTTGAAAAACGAACAGGATGTACATTTGTTGGAACGGCTGGCGTTTATGCATCGTCGAGAGACCCGATAGCGAACGGCGCTGCGGTATGCGGGAGCAAACATGTTAATTAATTTCTTCCATGGGCTAAGAGAGTCGGGTGTTCCGGTATCGACGCGAGAGCTACTCGACCTGATGGACGGCCTCAAGCAGCATATCGCGTTCAGTGATATGGACGAGTTTTACTATTTCAGCCGCACTTGCATGGTGAAGGACGAAAAGTATTTCGATCGATTTGATCGGGCATTCGGTCTGCATTTCAAAGAGCTGGAAGCGCTGGACGATATCATCGAGACTTTGATACCCGATGATTGGCTGCGCTCAGAGTTTATGAAGAACCTCACAGACGAGGAAAAAGAGCAGATAGAATCCCTCGGGGGGCTGGAAAAGCTAATCGAGGAATTCAAGAAACGTCTGGAGGAGCAAAAAGAACGCCACGAGGGCGGTAACAAGTGGGTGGGTACCGGGGGCACATCGCCTTTTGGTCAGGAGGGATATCACCCGGAAGGCGTTCGTGTAGGCTCCAATGGACGCAATAAAAAGGCGGTAAAAGTCTGGGATAAGCGTGAATTTAAAAACCTTGACGACAATGTTGAGCTGGGTACGCGCAACATAAAAATTGCCATGCGACGCCTGCGCAAATTCGCTCGTACCGGTGCCGCTGATGAACTGGACCTCGACGATACTATAAGCTCTACAGCGCGTAACGCTGGCTGGCTGGATATAAAGATGGTTCCCGAACGTCACAATGCCGTGAAAGTGTTGCTGTTTCTGGACGTGGGCGGTTCCATGGATCCGCATGTGAAGGTCTGTGAGGAGTTATTTTCTGCCGCGCGTACCGAATTCAAACATTTGAAGAGTTTTTACTTCCACAATTTTTTGTACGAGAGTGTCTGGGGAAATAACGTTAGGCGCCATAACGAACGCACGCAGGTTCTGGATATCCTGCACAAGTACAGCCACGATTACAAAGTTGTGTTTGTTGGCGATGCCTCCATGTCGCCCTACGAAATTGTCCAGCCAGGCGGCTCTGTCGAGCACTGGAACGAGGAGGCTGGCGAGGCGTGGATGCGCAGAATGCAGGATGTGTACGACAAGGTCATCTGGATAAACCCACTGCCCGAGGAAGATTGGCAGTACACGCAGTCTGTGTCCATTGCTAATCAGTTGATGGAAGGACATATGTACCCGCTCACGATTAAGGGCCTTGAAGAGGGTATGTCCTACCTTTCGAAGTAGCTTCCGTAGGCAATTAGGCTTGCCGCTACGGCAACATTGAGCGACTCCACGCCGTTACGCATGGGAATTGACAGGGGGGTATCTACGAGCTCTCTCAGGTGGGTGCCTACGCCCTCGGTCTCATTGCCCAAAATGTAAACACACAGCCGCTGCGGTCGATGATCGAACAGAGAGAGCTCGGCGCTCGCCTCAAGCGCGCAGATCTCAGCATCATGCTTCCGGCAATGTTGCAGCGCTTCCATCAGTGAGTCACAAAATAGGAGTGGGGCGCGATAGACCGTCCCTACGCTCGCCTTAATAACCAGTGGTCCTATTGCCGCGGTCCCCTTTCGTGAAAGTATTATCCCGTCGATATTGCCCGCAGTTGCGGAGCGGATAATCATGCCAAGATTTTGCGGATTATGAATGCCGTCCAGTGCCAGTAGTCGCACATTGGATTTAGGGCGTGGGCCAGCAAGATAGTCCTGGAGTTTGCCAAAGGAAGGGCACACAACATCAACCGCGACCCCCTGATCCTGTTTTCCATTTTTTGATATGCGCGCGAGTGCTTCGCGCGAATGTTGTTTGACAGGTATGTCGAGGCTGATTGCTCGCTGCCTGATTTCGGCGACAATTCCGGCTTCTCGATTGCTTTGTGCGAGGTGCAGTGCATGGCATTGCAGTGTTGAGTTCTGCAGTGTCTCCAGCACGGCTTTGCGGCCATAGACGGTCAGCACGCGATCAAAGAAGGATTTTTTTTCCTGGTAGTCTGATGGATCTGTCATGGCTTACGCGAGTGAGAGTGGCTGCGGGTTGTGGCTGAGTTTAATAGGTCAGCTGACGGTATCTCGGCCGCTGGCCAATGCTGTGACCCGGTCGGCGGACTCCTTCATGCGCACAGCGATTTCCTCTACCTGTGCGCCGGTGATGGTCTTGTCAAAGGATCCGGCAACAAAGCACATCACAGGGACTTCCTTATAAACAAATACCGGAACTGTGATCGTACTAATGTCATAGCGCGCTTTAGGGTCGACTCTGTCGAGGTGATAGTGCTCGTCACACAGATCATGCTGGTATTTGTTAGCTGCTTCTTCAAGTTCGGTGAGGCTCCACGAATTATGAATGCGGCCCAATTCGTCACGTAACTCCGATTCCGCCTTGGTTTTCAGGGTTACTTCGTAACCGTGTGCGCGTATGGCGATCAGTGACACGCGTAACTTTTGATCCAGTTTTTCGTTGTATCCGTCGCGGGCCTCATGTGCCCTGGTCAGCCAGGCCTCCAGATATTTGGCGTCTGAAAATGCGGTAAAACAGGCTGCCACCGGGGCAGTGTTAGGCAGGCGCAAACCGAGTTGGAAGGAATCTATGAGTGGTGTCGCCCGGCCGTAGAGCGCTAATAACACCTGATGCATTTTGGAGCGACCGGTAACTGCAAAGCCAATGCCCAGATCATTTTGCAGAGCTTCCAACTCCGGTCGGGCGTATTCCAATACGGGAAACTGGGCGAAGGCCGCGTTTCCCGCTGCGATGATTGACGGACCCAGGCGGTATGCTTTGGTTTTTGGATGTTGCACCAGAAAGCCATAGTTGGCCATGGTGGTCAGTATCGCGTGGCAGGTTGCCTTGTTTAGGTTCAGCCGTCTGGTCATTTCTGTGAGGCCGAAGGCCTGGTGCGGATTGGCCATTAATAAGTCCAGTATAGCCAGCGCACGCGCAGTAGGTTGGGAGAAAAGTGCCACTCATGTACTCCAGAGGTTAATCAGGCTCGCTCTATTCCGAGGGTGTTGCTGCGAATTCCAGTTCATATTGTTGTACTTGGTCGGCAATCTTACAGCCTGCCGCCGTGCAAGTTCAAGCTTTACCGCCCATGCTCCTTAGGAGTGGCATGTTGGCACTTGCCGGTCGACAAGAACAAATCCTATTGGGGCGCATGTGGAAACTTTTAAGCTGTACGGTACCAGTGCTTGCCACCTTTGCGAGATCGCGCAGGCTATGATTACCACGCACACAGAGGCGAACGACGACCTGGATGTGATGGAAGTGGATGTCAGCGACTCTGATACGTTGTTTGAGCGCTACGGTGTGCGCGTCCCGGTATTGCAACACCCCGATGGCAGGGAGCTCGACTGGCCCTTTACGGGAGTGGGGCTGCAGGATTTTTTCGCGTCCTGAGCCTACTTCTGTTTTCCAACGCGGATAGCGAGCACGTCACAAGTTGCGCCGTGCATAACACCGTTAGCCGTTGAACCCATCAGCAGTGCTAGTCCGTGGCGGCCGTGACTGCCCACGACGATCAGGTCCGTACCCAGTTCCTCTGCCTTGGCGTGAATTTCGACCTCCGGCTTGCCCAGCACAATGTGCTGGTGCTGGGCATCGATACTGTTAGTTTCGGCAAATCGATGTAATTGCTGCGTTGCTTGTTGATGAATTTCTTCCTGGATGCCCGAAAAATCCATTGGAATATCGCCGCCATAGGCAAAGCTAAGGGGCTCGATGACGTGTATCAAATGTAATTCAGCGGCACTGCCCTCGGCGATAGCGCGCCCACGCTGCACAACAGGTGTCGAATCCTCACTAAGATCTATGGCTACCAGCACATTTCGATACTGCGACATCGCTCAACTCCAATATGAAAAACTCTTTCAGTATTTATAGCATAGAAACTCGGCCGAGTAAGGGCGATTGGGGTATGTTGTAAGTTGGGTACAGTAGAGATTGACCTAAACCTAAACCTAAACCTAAACCGGAGGAGATGACGCTGACCTACCTGCTAATACTTTTTGTGATTGCACTCGCACTCGCCCCCCTAACGCATTTTATACCCAGTAAGCGTCAGCGGAGGATCGCCGGCTTGCGCGAATATGCAGCGGTACATGGCCTGTTTGTGGAGTTTCGAGACCTCCCCAAAGGTAGCGCGCCTAGCCTCACGCGCGCCTCCCGGGGGCACGTGATTTATTATGGTAAACGCATTGCAGCCAGGCGCGTGCGCCCTGTGGAGGCGGGTGCCTGGATTTATGACCAGGATAGCTGGAGAAGCGTAGGGAGGCGCCTGCCAGTTCCCCAGCCAGTGCAGGGTTTACCAGCGGATATCCTCGCTGCCAGTGTCGACGCTGGAAGCTGTGGGGTGTACTGGACAGAGTTGTCGGGGGAGGCCGGTGTAGAGCATATTCGGCAGGTTTTGGAGTGCTGGTGTGAGGAATTAATAAGCTGACAGTTGTTGTTTTTCCTTGACCCCAGCGACTTAGCGACTTATATATGCCACCTTTTTGGAGGCGCCTGGTTGGAACTCTCGACCAGAGATGCCCATTAAGGGTGCCTGGTAAAGACCGCTCTGTTAGGCGCTTGCTGATCATATGCACGAAGGGAAATTATGGGTAAATCACTGGTTATAGTCGAGTCACCGGCCAAGGCCAAAACGATAAATAAGTATCTTGGCAGCGACTTCATCGTTAAGTCGAGCGTTGGTCACATACGTGATTTGCCTACTTCGGGCAGTGCTAAGAATAAAGTTGACCCCAAAGCACGGGCCGCTCAGGCCGCTCGTACGCGTAAAATGGCACCCAAGGCAAAAGCGGCATACAAGAAAAAGAACGCACGTGAGCAACTGGTGCGACGGATGGGAATTGACCCGGATCAAAAATGGGCCGCTAATTATCAGATTCTTCCGGGCAAAGAAAAAGTCGTCAATGAGCTAGTCAAGCTTGCGGCCAACGCTGACGCTATTTATCTGGCAACTGACCTTGACCGCGAAGGAGAGGCAATCGCCTGGCATTTGAAGGAGGCCATTGGCGGCGACGAGTCGCGCTATCAGCGTGTTGTTTTCAACGAAATCACCAAGAAGGCGGTTTCCGAAGCCTTCGAGCGGCCCGCTACCCTAGACATGGATCGTGTTAATGCCCAGCAGGCGCGCCGTTTCCTGGACCGCGTGGTCGGTTTTATGGTGTCGCCACTACTCTGGTCCAAGGTGGCTCGCGGCTTGTCTGCCGGGCGCGTCCAGTCTGTTGCGGTACGACTCGTAGTCGAGCGAGAGCGCGAAATACGTGCCTTCGTGCCACAGGAATACTGGGAAATTCATGCCGACCTTGCGACGGCCAAAGCGGATGAGATCCGTTTTCAGGTCCGCAAACACAAGGACGAAAACTTTTTACCGTCAGATGAGGCCACTGCCCAAGCTGCCACCAAGGAACTGGAGCAGCTTCCCTACATTGTCAGTAAGCGAGAAGACAAGCCCACACGGTCTAAAGCCCCGGCGCCCTTTATTACGTCTACCTTGCAGCAGTCCGCGAGCACGCGATTGGGCTTCAGTGTAAAGAAGACGATGATGCTTGCTCAGCGTCTGTACGAAGCCGGTTACATCACCTATATGCGAACCGACTCAACCAATTTGAGCGTCGATGCGGTGGCAGCGTGTCGAACTTACATTGGCGCGAATTTCCCGCCAAAGTATAGTTTGGACGAGCCCAGAGTTTTCTCCTCCAGGGAAGGCGCGCAGGAAGCTCACGAGGCGATTCGGCCTTCGGACGTGAACGTACTGCAGAGCGCTCTAAAAGGAATGGAGCGGGATTCAGAGCGCCTTTATGAGTTGATATGGAGGCAATTCGTTGCCGGCCAGATGCCGGATGCAGAATATACCTCTACGCTGGTGACCGTTAGTGCGGGTGACTATCAACTCACTGCCAAAGGTCGCATTATTCGATTTGATGGTTATACCTGTCTGCAGCCGCCTGCTGGACGAAAAAATGACGATGCAATGCTGCCGGATGTGAGCGAGGGAGAGGCCCTGAGTTTGGTAACACTAGATCCAGTGCAGCATTTTACCAAGCCTTCGTCGCGCTACGGCGAAGCGAGTCTGGTGCGGGAAATGGAAAAACGCAGGATTGGACGCCCCTCTACCTATGCGTCCATTATTTCGACCATTCAGGATCGCGGCTATGTGCGACTGGAGAACAAGCGCTTTTACGCTGAGAAAATGGGTGACATCGTCACGCAGCGCTTGCAGGGCAGTTTCACCGACTTGCTCGACTACGGATTTACAGCGTCGATGGAAGAGCGCCTGGACGAGGTGGCTCAGGGAAGCCTCGAATGGCACGAATTGCTCGATACGTTTTATGCTGAGTTTAGTGTTCTTCTGCAAAATGCAGGGGAGGACGAACCCAATGGAATGCAGCCCAATCAGCCTACAATGACAGACATATCCTGCAGTACCTGCGAGCGTCCAATGCAAGTGAGGACGGCCAGTACAGGGGTTTTTCTGGGGTGCTCAGGTTATGCGCTTCCACCCAAAGAGCGTTGCAAGACTACAGTCAACCTGACCTCAGGTGATGAAGCAATCCACGAGGATGCGGATGACGAGGCAGAGTCTCGACTACTGCGCACTAAACACCGGTGCAAACTGTGTCAAACGGCCATGGATAGCTATCTCATCGATGAAGAACGCAAGCTACACGTTTGTGGTAATAACCCTGACTGTACCGGGTTTGAAGTAGAGCACGGGAAGTTCAAGATTAAAGGCTATGAAGGGCCGACGCTTGAATGTGACAAGTGTGGGGCGGAAATGCAGCTGAAGAATGGCCGCTTCGGAAAATATTTTGGTTGTACAGCAGAGGAGTGCAAGAACACGCGCAAGTTGTTGCGCAGCGGAGAAGCGGCACCCCCCAAGATGGACCCTGTACCCATGCCGGAACTGATTTGTTTAAAGGTGGAAGACCACTACATTCTCCGGGATGGTGCAGCAGGATTATTCCTTGCGGCGAGTCAGTTTCCGCGCAACCGTGAAACCCGTGCGCCGCTGGTGTCTGAAATCCTGCCGCACAAGGAAAAGATCGACCCCAAGTACACTTTTCTGTTCAGTGCGCCTGTAGCAGACAAGGACGGTAACCCTGCTCAAATTCGCTTTAGTCGTAAAACCAAAGAACAGTACGTAATGACAGAGAAAGACGACAAGGCCACTGGCTGGAAAGCGTTTTATAAAGGGGGAAAGTGGGAAGAAGCTGAAACTGGTGCTAAATCGAGCCGCGCCCCTAAGCGTAAGAAAGCCTGAGGGCTGGCATCGCACGCTGTAGGGCGCTGATTTCCAATGGTTTGCAATCGCGCACTATGGGTGCTGTTTTGAGGCAAAGAGTGACCATGTTCACTTATTGATACTGGTGGCGCGCAAATCCAACTGTTAGAATTACCAGGCATTATTAATTATTCGAGGTCTTTAAAGTGCCTGCATCCTTACTAGAGATTGTTGATCGTGGAGACGGAGATATCGTCCTGCAGCGATCCGACGATGATTCGGAGCCATTGGTCATCATCCGTTTTTCCGATGAAGCACGTGAGTACATGAAGGACAATGGCCTGGAGGTTGCAAAGGCCATGCTGGAAGCGGGTATACAGGCCGCTGCCGTCACATCTCACAAAAGTGAGTCTGAGGTTGAGGTTGAAGCCCTGCAGGAGACGCCACGCGTCCTGCACTAGGCCATTGGTTTATCCCCGGCGTAGTATTCCCACACTCAGGCCTTCGATCGCAAAGGCCTGTTCCCGCAGATCGACTTTGATCGGCTCGTAATCAGGATTCTCCGGCAATAATTGCACCAGGTGCTTTTGGTTAGTTCGGCGCAGACGTTTTACCGTGACCTCGTCTTCAATGCGCGCGACCACAATGTCACCGTTTTTCGCAACTGGCGTGCTGTGCACCGCCAGCAGGTCACCATCCAAAATGCCAACGTCGATCATACTGTCTCCCGCAACGGTGAGGAAATAGTCAGCATGGGGTTTAAAAAAACTTGTAGGCAGGTCGCAGTAGTCTTCAATGTGAGCTTCGGCCAGTACGGGATCGCCCGCCGCAACGCGCCCAATGATGGGAATTCCCGGATTATCAGGTAAACGGATTCCGCGGGAGGCGCCGGGTATCATTTCAATAGCACCTTTGCGCGCTAGTGCCTTAAGATGCTCTTCTGCTGCGTTGGCAGACTTGAAACCAAGTTCGCGTGCAATATCGGCGCGGGTTGGGGGATAGCCTGTGTGGTCTATGTGCTGGCGGACAATGTCCAGCACCTGTTGTTGACGTTGTGTGAGCTTCTCCATCACTGGCACCCTCTGTTTATTTATACAGGTGCTGTGATTATATACAGTATCAATGCTGGAATACAACAGGGGTTTGGGCTGAGTAGCCCGGGGGAGGGTGATGACCGACCCTAGAACCCCTGGCGGACTCTAAAGGTCGTCTACTCCGTACATGGTATCGGGCTCGATGGAATTCAGCGGACTGGCCCAGTCTTCCGGATGTATCGGCAAGTCCGGATCGAGTAGATCATCATCGTCCAACTCAAAGGGAGCTCGCCAATCTTCAGGCGCTTCAATTTCTGTCAGTAGCATCTCTCGCCATTCATCAAGATCGTACTCAGAGACTTCGCCATCGAGGTACTGGGTTTCAATAGTGAGGCTGCTGGGATCCCAGTCAACCACTTCGAGTACGGCCTGAGTCTGCAAATCCTGATACCACACGCCCACGCGGGGGCTTAACATTTTCATTTGATGTCCCCTGTTACATTTAAAACGGCATTATCCTCAACATATCACGCTAGATTGTGATGTCCACTGGCCGAATCAGGCATAATCGAGCAGCGTCACAACGTGTGCAAAAGCCCTCGCCGTGATCTTTCCAAAACAGATCAGACGTTTGCAACGGCTTCCAAGAGTTGACTTCAGGCCGGGGTAGCTTTTATATATCAGAACTAACCGGCGATTTGACGCCGACATGAAAAAACTGTCTAAAAACCGAACGATTTAATTGACTGAGAGGGGCTGGAAAACCGACGTGGATAGTATTGAAAGTTTGGTTACCTTTATTACGGGATACTTTTCCGTCACCTTTAAGTACGAAGCGTTAGTTTTGCTCGTTCTGTGTGGGGGTGCAGCGCATCTTGCGTTGCGATTCACGCTAAAACGCGTGCGGCGGGTCGCCATCAACAGCGCTCACAACTGGGACGACGTGCTGATAAAAGCCATCGATAAACCACTCATATTCGGTTTATGGATACTGATAGCCTACATTGCTCTGACCCTCTACCCTCAGGCGCCTGAGGTGCAGGAAAATTTACAGCGTGCGTCCGATACTGGTTTGGTTGTTCTGTTGGCCTGGGTTGGATACCGGTTGATATCCGGCGTAGAGAAGGAATTCTTGGCCTTGCGCGGTACATCGGTCACCTCGGCTGACAGAGCGGCGATACGCGCCACTGCAACGCTGGCCCGCATAGCGTTGTCGGTAGTGTTAGGTTTGATGGTGTTACAGACCCTCGGTGTAAGCATTTCCGGACTATTGGCCTTCGGCGGTGTCGGTGGAATTGCCGTAGGCTTTGCGGCTAAGGACATGCTGGCTAATTTTTTTGGCGGGCTCAGTATCCATCTGGACCGGCCTTTCACCGTGGGCGACTGGGTGCGTTCTCCCGACAAGGAAATTGAGGGCACTGTCGAAAGTATTGGCTGGCGCCTGACATGCATTCGCACCTTCGATCAAAGGCCTCTGTATGTTCCCAACTCCACTTTCAGCCAGATTTCGGTGGAGAATCCGTCGCGAATGTTCAACCGGCGTATCTACGAGACGATAGGCCTGCGTTACGAGGATGCCGATTGCATGGCGGCTATCGTCATTCAGGTAAGAGACATGCTCAAGAATCATGAAGACATCGATACAAGGCGAACACTTATCGTCAACTTTGTGTCTTTCGGACCTTCAACCCTGGATTTTTTCATCTACGTATTTACTAAAACTACAGTGTGGGTAGACTTTCACCAGATCAAAGAGGAAATTCTATTGAAGATTCTGAATATCATTCACGCCAATGGCGCTGATGTCGCCTTTCCCACCCAGACCCTGCAGCTTGAGCAGATCGCGCAGATTGAGCAGACCCCACCGGAGGTCAGTCTTTGAAGCCGCTGGCAATTATTGGGGGCACCGGGATTGATGAGCTCGAGGGCCTTGAGGTACTGCGCGATCACAGCGTCCAGACGCCATACGGAGAACCCTCTCGGGCTATTCAGGAAGGCCGGTTGGGTACTGCGTCTATCTATTTCCTGCAGCGTCACGGTAGCCCGAATGCTACCCCACCTCACAAAATCAACTACCGTGCAAACCTCTGGGCGCTCAGGTCGCTGGGTGTGGACGGCATCGTTGCCATCAATACAGTGGGCGGAATTTCCCAGTCGATGCGGCCAGGGCGTCTCTTGGTCCCGGATCAGGTCATAGATTACACCTGGGGGCGAGAGCACAGCGTTGACGAAGGCTTAGAGGGAGAATTGATGCATATCGATTTTACCGAGCCCTATGACCGTGAGCTTCGTCTGCAACTGCTGGCGGCTGCAAATGCCACTGGGATACCGCACGAGTCGAGCGGGGTTCACGGCGTAACCCAGGGCCCGCGCCTGGAGACGGCGGCGGAAATCCAGCGTATGGCGCGTGACGGATGCGACGTGGTTGGGATGACCGGAATGCCGGAGGCTTCACTGGCACGTGAGCTTGGGGTTCCGTTTGCATGTATTTGCATGGTGGTGAACCCCGCCGCGGGCATCGGTGATTTGCCGCTGTCGATCACTACGATGCGCGAAATTCTAGTGCGGGAAGCGGCTGTTGTCAGGCAACTGCTGAGTGGGCTGTTGGTTCAGCGCGGGCACTCCTAGCTCAGCGGGCACTATTTATCCAGAGGGGTCACTTTGACGATAACGCCTAGCATCGGATGGTCAATGTAGTGTACCTCGCCGCTGCGCATGCGCCGCGATTGCTGCAGTAATACGGCGTGGCGAAACGGGTAGACAGGTCCCGGTTCCTCTGCCATCGCTTCCTCCAGATCCAACGGTTCTTCCTGCGTATGCAGATCATAAACCTGCACCGTGGGTGCTGCTGTGGGTTCATATTGGAACTGTTCTTCAACGATGACAGAGGGTGGCCCAAGCGGAGGAGGGGGCATGCTCCAGGTGCTGTGCAGATATTCGCCGTCTGTATTCATCCACAAATTGGTTTCCAGGTGGAGATAGCGGGACTTGTAGAGTTTGATTGTTCCCTGTAGTAGCGGCCACTGGAGGTCATCACCGGACTGATCCAATACGATGGGCAGTGCCCGCGACCGGGAAGCGATTGTTTGTGTCCAGGCCTCGTGAAATAGAATGTTATAACGCCCGGTTTTTTGCATGGAGGCGGCTTTACTGCGAAACACCAGCTGGTTTCTTGGCAGAAAAGTGAACGATGCAGGCCGGGCACTGGTGTTGTTTGTGCTGGCGACTTCCTCGCCGGGGGAATTGGTGTTGGTCTCCTGCGTTACGGTGTTTCTACCTGTCCGGGAATACAGGGTAGCGCGGAGGACGTTATTGGTAGGAGCGGAAGCACTCAAGCGCTGCCGTCCCAATTCATCCACTCGACTGAAACCGCCGTGTTGACGCGCGTTGTTTTTTACTCGCGCGGGATCTACTAGAAAGCGGGCAGTGCCGGGATACTCAAGGTCTGGGGTCGCTTCCCATTGTTCGGCGGCAGTGCCGGAGTTATCGCTGAACACAATCAGCTCTACCCGGTATAGACGGGGTGCATCAGCCTGGACCATGTAGGGGAGGGTAAGTGTTGCAGCGATCATTAGTCGCGACAGCAGTGCAGCGGGTCGATCAGGCATCAGCAGCCCTCTTGTTAGGATCTGTGGCGATGGTATCCAATAGCTCTTCCAAATAGCGTTGCCGCTCATGAATATCGGGTAATGATTGTTCGAAGCGAAGACGAGTCGGCCCAGCCAGTGTGTAGGAGCGCGGATCTGATTGCACTAGATTGACCAGACTCAGTGGGTTGACCGGTGTCGTTTCCTTGAAATCGATACTACCACCCTCGGGGCCTGCTTCAATAGTTCGAATGCCCAAATCCTGCGCTCGCAGGCGCATGCGTGATACCTGAAACAAGTTATTGACTTGCGGCGGCAGCAATCCGAATCGATCTATCATCTCTACCTGCAAACTTCGCAGTTCATCATTGCCCGGCGCTGCGGCAATACGTTTGTACAGTACCAGGCGGGTATTGACGTCTGGAAGGTAGTCATCCGGAATCAGGGCGGGCACATGAAAGTTGACCTCGGTGCCCTGGTCTAACGGTGCATCAACGTCGGGGATCTCCCCGCGCCGGAGTGACTCCACGGCGCGCTGCAGCATATCCATATACATGGAGAACCCCACGCTGTGTATCTGACCACTCTGTTCGTCACCCAATAACTCTCCCGCGCCGCGTATCTCCATGTCGAGTGTGGCCAACAGGTACCCTGAGCCCAGATCACCTGCGGCCTCAATGGCTTCCAGTCGTTTGCCCGCATCCGACGAAATGGCGGAGCGGGGAGGCGTAAGCAAATAGGCATAGGCCTGGTGATGAGAGCGTCCGACCCGGCCACGAAGCTGGTGCAGTTGGGCGAGACCAAATTTGTCGGCACGTTCAATGATGATGGTGTTGGCATTGGGAATATCGATGCCGGTTTCGATGATGGTGGAGCACACGAGGATGTGGTGCTGTCGATGATAAAAACTGGACATCACCTGTTCCAGCTGGGTTTCGCGCATCTGCCCGTGGGCAACGGCGATACTAATATCCGGCAGCAATTCGCGCAGTTTGCGCGCTGTTTCCTCAATTGTTTTCACTTCGTTGTGCAGGAAGTAGACCTGCCCGCCACGGAGGACTTCGCGCAGCACCGCTTCCTTGACCAGAGCAATATTGTGCTCCCTCACAAACGTCTTGATGGACAGGCGTCGTGCCGGTGGTGTGGCGATAATGGACAGGTCGCGCATGCCGCCTAACGCCATGTTGAGTGTGCGCGGTATGGGGGTGGCTGTCAGTGTCAGTATGTCGACTTCGGAGCGCAGGGCTTTGATGACCTCTTTCTGCTTCACTCCGAAGCGGTGTTCCTCGTCAATAATGAGCAGGCCCAGATCGTGAAACCGAAAATTGTTTTGCAACAATTTGTGCGTGCCAATCAGGATATCGACATCGCCTGACGCGGCTCGAAGGGTTACAGCATTCAGTTCAGCGGTAGATTTAAAGCGTGAGACTACCTCAACCGTGATCGGCCAGTCGGCAAAGCGGTCGCTGAACGAGTTGAAGTGCTGCTGCGCCAATAATGTGGTGGGGACCAGTACTGCGACCTGCTTGCGATTACTGGTAGCGACAAATGCGGCGCGCAACGCAACTTCGGTTTTGCCAAAACCGACATCGCCACACACCAGCCTGTCCATCACGCGGGGGCTGAGCATATCTTTAAGTACCGCATTAATGGTGGCTTCCTGGTCGGGCGTCTCTTCAAAAGGGAAGGCGGCACAGAATTTCGTATAGTCCTGATCCTTCTCTTGAAATTCGAAGCCCTGGCGCGCTTCGCGTCGAGCGTAGACTTCCAATAGCTGTGATGCGATATCGTTAGCTTTTTCGCTGGCTTTACGCCGCGCTTTTTCCCACTGGTCCGAGCCTAGTTTGTGCAGTGGTGCGCGCTCTGGATCACTCCCTGCGTAACGACTGATCAGGTGCAATGATGATACGGGGACATATAGTCGGGAGCCCTGGGCGTATTCCAGCGCTAGAAATTCGGTGTCTTGGTTGTCTACGGACAGCTTTTGTAGACCAATATAACGTCCTACGCCGTGCTCCAGATGAACTACGGGTACGCCCTCGCGTAATTCATTGAGGTCCTTAAATACACTGGTGTGGTCTATCTCATCAGAACTCTTACGACGTCTACGCTGGGCGACGCGATTGCCAAACAGTTGTGTTTCGCAAACAAGCGTTGGCTGGTCGGAGCCAAAATACAGCCCGCGATCAAGCGGAGCTGTGGCGATGGCGAACTCCAGTTTGGAATCGATGAACGCCCGCCAGTTGGCCACTGCCGGTGGCGCCAGCTGATGTTCGCGCAATGACTCCAGCAGAATCTCCCGGCGGCCGGCTGATTCGGCGCACAGGAGTACGGGCCCCTGATGGTCCTGCAAAAAGCGCACCAGGTGATTGGCAGGGGACTCTTTTTCGTGGTCATCTGCGAGTTTCGGTGGCGGCAGCACGGCTGTTTGTTGGTGCACTACTGCGTCCGGATTTTGGCGTAATTCGAGAACGGCAAATCGACGGAATTGCTGATAGAGCTCTTCAATTGGGGTAAAGCAGCGTTTGGGCGGCAGGAGTGGCCGCCTGGGATCGATGCCGTACTCCTCGAAACGTGTGTTCACTTCCTGCCAGAAGTGCTGTGCTGCACCATGGTGGTCACCCGTTGTGATGATGGCACTGGTTGAGGGCAGGTAGTCAAACAGGGTGGCATTGTCTTCGAAGAATAATGGCAGGTAATACTCACAGCCTCCCGGGCTGCGCCCGGCACTCACCTCACAGTAGGTGGGGCATAGGTCATGTTCCACCTCAAAACTGTCGTACCAGTTCATCTGGAATCGTCTTATCGCACCGGCTGTCAGCGGATACTCTCTTGCGGGGAGAAGATTGACGCCGTCCACCCTTTCGACCGTACGCTGGCTTTCAGGCTCAAAAGTTCGCAGGGAATCGATTTCGTCGTCAAGTAGATCGATGCGAAAGGGCAGGTCGCTGCCCATGGGATAGACGTCCAGAAGCGAGCCACGCTGGGCAAACTCGCCGTGTTCATAGACCGTCTCCACATTGGTATAGCCATTGTGCGTCAGGTTGCCTCTAAATTGTTCGACGTTCAGCGACTGGCCTGTTTCCAGTACAAGGCTGGATCCCGCTATGTACTGGGTCGGTGCCAGTCGATGCATCAGTGTCGGCACCGGTACGATCAGTATGCCCTCGGTCATTGACGGCAGCCGATACAGGGTATTCAGGCGTTCCGAGATGATATCCTGATGGGGTGAAAAGTTGTCGTAGGGCAGGGTTTCCCAGTCGGGAAACACCAGGATTTCAACTGCCTCATCCAGGAAGAAGGGGAGTTCACGCTCTAATGCCAGGCTGGAACTGGTATCGGCTGTCACTACCACCAGCAGGCGTCCCGGGACCGCCAGCTCGGCGATACACTGCGCATCCGCGCACCCGCTGAACGGACCAAGGGCAGTTCGTGAGGCAACCTGCTGCGGCCAGGGCGTCTTATCGACCAGTTTACTGAACATAGTTTGAGAATCGCTTGTGCGGTGGGACGGGTGGGCTTGCAACAGCGCAATTATAACGGAGGCTGGGCCAATCTCCAGCAACGGTGTAGACCCAGAGCGTGAATATGGCAGATAGCGGCTTGCACCGCTCGGGCCATCGGATAATAATACGCGCCGAACCCCTAGCCACACTGCACACGACCCAAAAGGTATCCGATAGTGAGTGACCGCAAGCGTGAACGGCCCGATGACTACTTCAAAGACTGGAAGCAGCGCGAGGCATTAGCCGAGGGCATGATTCCCATGGTGGGCAGGCTGTCCCGGGAAAAAAACGTCAAGTGCTACATCTACGGCAAGCCCCTGGTCAATCGCTCTGTTTACGAGATCATGAAAGACCATCGCTATGTGCGCCAGGTAGAAGGTAATGAGCTGTCAGAATTTGAGACGTTCCCTGTCTTCAATCGGCTGAGTCAGTTGGATCTGGGCCCCGCCCATGTTGATGTAGGCCGTCTGGCGGTCGGGTACTCGGTCGATGGTGTTGCGCAGGGTCTTAGCCTTGACCAGTATGTTGATCGCGAATTGGGTTCGCTGGTGGGATTTAAGGGCAAGCCACTCGATCAACCCCAGGACGTGGTTCTCTATGGGTTTGGCCGCATCGGTCGGTTGATGGCCCGCATTATGATCGACAAAACCAATGGCGGCGATTGCCTGCGTCTACGCGCTATTGTCGTGCGCAAGGGCAAGGCGGCGAATGATTTGGAAAAGCGAGCGAGCCTGCTGCGCCGCGACTCGGTGCACGGTGCCTTTGAGGGCACCATCCGTATGGATGAGGAGCGCCAGTCGTTTGTAGCCAACGGCAACGAGATCAAGGTTATTTATGCTGATGCGCCGGACACAATCGACTACACCGCATACGGCATCGACAATGCCATTATCATCGACAACACCGGCGTCTGGCGGGATGAAGAAGGTCTCTCCAGGCACCTCAAGAGCAAAGGCGTCAGCAAGGTTATTCTCACCGCTCCCGGGAAGGGAAGCATTAAAAATGTGGTGGCTGGTCTCAACGATCACATTATCGACCCCTCTGACCGTATAATCTCCGCCGCCTCATGCACCACCAATGCAATCGGGCCTCCACTGAAAGCGATGGATGATGAGTACGGCATTGTTGCGGGGCACGTCGAGACCGTTCACGCCTTTACTAATGATCAGAATTTGATCGACAACTACCACAAGGCATCACGCCGCGGTCGCAGCGCGGCATTGAACATGGTGTTGACTGAAACGGGCGCAGCGGTGGCGGTAGGTAAGGTGTTGCCGCAATTGGCCGGCAAATTGACCGGCAATGCGATTCGCGTACCGACGCCCAATGTATCCATGGCTATTCTCAACCTGACGCTCTCACGAGAAACTACCGCCGAACAGGTGAATGATTTTATGCGCTATCAGGCGCTGCACTCGCCCCTGCGCAAGCAGATAGACTTTTCAGCATCCCCTGAGGTGGTTTCCAGCGATTTTGTGGGCTCTCGGCACGCCTGTGTTTTTGACGCCAAAGCGACCATCGTGAATGGCAAGCAGGCGGTGCTATACCTTTGGTACGACAATGAATACGGCTATACATGCCAGGTCCACAGGATTTTAGAGCAAATGGCGGGTATCGAATACGCGGTGTACCCACAGCCAGCCTGAGTCGCCCGCTGTGCTAGGTGGTGATGGTTTCGGTATTTCTACCGTGCAGCGTGGCTGGTAGTCCCCTACGACGTAAAAAACTTGTTCAAAATCAAACTACTGACCTGATCTAGCTGGTTTTTTGGGGAGCCAATCCGGTATAATGCGCGCGGCCTGAATTCCAGCGGCAACATCCGGTCCAAAACGGGGCAATATTCAGCGATCTACAAACGCTGAAGGACTCAATTGTCGGGGCAAGCTTCGCGGTGTTTTCAGTCCACTCATATTCGTTGTGATTCGTTAGGCAGATCGTATGATCAAGATCAAACGGGGCTTGGATATTCCAATTCAAGGCGCTCCCCGGCAAGTAATTGAAGACGCTCCCGCCGCCAGAGCGGTGGCACTAGTGGGATTTGATTACATTGGCATGAAGCCCACTATGGCAGTGCGAGAAGGTGAGCGCGTCAAGTGTGGGCAGGTTCTGTTTACGGACAAAAAAACAGAAGGCGTGTGTTATACCGCACCTGCAGCAGGCACCATTTCAGCGATCAACCGGGGCGCACGGCGCGTGCTCCAATCCGTGGTGATTGAGGTCGATGGTGAAGACTCAGAAACGTTTGATACCTGTACGGCCGACGCGCTGCCAGAGCCGTCAGCGATTCGCGAACAACTGGTGCGCAGTGGCCAGTGGACGGCTATTCGAACCCGGCCCTATAGCAAGGTTCCGGCGCCAGAGTCTGAGGCTGCCGCAATTTTTGTCACGGCGGTCGACTCCCAGCCGTTGGCAGCTGACCCCACCGTAGTCATTAGTCAGCAATCTCAAGCATTCAGTCTGGGCCAGGACATCCTCGCCACGTTGACGACGGGGAAGGTGTATCTGTGCACGGCGGGCGGTGCTGAGGTTCCTAGCGGAAATGCCTCTAACATAGAGCATGCCCAATTTGCTGGACCCCACCCAGCCGGATTAGTGGGCACCCATGTGCATTTTCTCGAGGGAGTGAGTGCCACTAAGGTGGTGTGGACGATAGGCTATCAGGATGTGATTGCCATCGGCCGACTGTTTTTGGACGGCCGTCTGTATACCGACAGGGTCATTGCACTGGCAGGGCCGCAAGTGGAGCAGCCCCGTTTATTACGCACTCGAGTCGGCGCAGACCTGCAGGCGCTGTGTGCCGGACAGATCAAAAATGGCGACAATCGTGTGATTTCAGGCTCGGTCCTTGGCGGTCGGGCCGTGCAGGGCGCAACGGCCTACCTTGGCCGGTATCACACTCAAGTATCGGTGCTGCTGGAGGGTCGGCAGCGCGAGTTTATGGGCTGGATATCTCCAGGATTCAATAAACACTCCAACCTTGGGATCTATTTCACCAGCATCTTTGGTACCAAGCCGCTGGCCATGACGACCAATACCAATGGCAGCGAGCGGGCCATGGTGCCTGTGGGCAGCTACGAAAAAGTGGTACCCATGGACATGTTGCCGACCCAATTATTGCGCGCTTTAATCGTTGGCGATACCGAAATGGCGCAGGCACTGGGTTGCCTGGAGTTGGAAGAGGAAGACCTGGCGCTGTGCAGCTACGTGTGTCCCGGAAAATATGAATACGGTCCCATCCTGCGAGAGACCCTGACGCGTATCGAGAAGGAGGGGTAGACCGTGGGACTAAGAAAAATTCTGGATGATCTGGAGCACCACTTTCAGGAGGGTGGCCGTTTCCAGAAATGGTTTGCCGTGTTTGAGGTCTTCGACACTTTCCTGTACTCCCCAGACTCCGTTACAAAATCCACCGCTCATGTGCGTGATGGCGTCGACCTGAAGCGAATTATGATCACCGTGTGGCTGGCAACATTTCCGGCCATGTTTTACGGGATGTACAATCTCGGTGCGCAGGCAACAGATGTTATGCCTTTAGGGTACGAGGTAGAGAGTTGGCGCGGTTGGCTAATAGAGCTGGTGGGCGGATATGACGCCAGTAGCGTGTGGGATTGTTTCTGGTATGGCGCGGTGTTCTTCCTGCCTATCTACATCGTCACCTTTTTGGTCGGCATAAGCTGGGAAATATTATTTGCCATTAAGCGCGGCCACGAGGTCAATGAAGGTTTCTTTGTCACCTCCATACTTTTTGCGCTTTGTTGCCCGCCAGATGTTCCCCTCTGGCAGGTGGCCCTGGGTATCAGCTTCGGCATTGTTATTGGCAAGGAGATATTCGGCGGCACCGGCAAGAATTTTCTGAACCCCGCGCTGACTGGACGCGCATTTTTATATTTTGCCTATCCGGTACAAATGTCCGGCGATGCGGTGTGGGTTGCGGTGGATGGTTATACCGGTGCCACGCCACTGTCCGTCGTAGCCTCCAGCGGGATGGACGCCTTGAAGCAACAGTGGAGCTGGTGGGACGCTTTCCTGGGTTCTATTCCGGGTTCTATTGGTGAAACCTCAACGCTGGCTATTTTGATTGGCATGCTATTGCTGCTGGCGACGCGCATAGCCTCATGGCGCATTATGTCCGGTGTCTTTCTCGGCATGTTTGCCCTTTCAACGCTGTTTAATTTCATCACATCGGACAATAATCCGGCCTTTGCAATGCCCTGGTATTGGCATTTGGTTACTGGGGGCTTTGCCTTCGGTATGGTTTTTATGGCGACGGATCCTGTATCGGGGGCAATGACCAATACCGGCAAGTGGACCTACGGTTTTTTGATTGGCGCGATGACGGTGTTGATTCGGGTGGTCAATCCGGCGTTCCCCGAGGGTATTATGTTGGCGATACTGTTTTCCAATCTCTTCGCCCCGCTGATGGATCACTTTGTGGTTCAGGCTAATATTAAACGGAGGCTTGCCCGTGTCCAGTAATGACAGCATCGGTAAAACACTGGTAGTTGCGTTTGCCCTGTGCATAGTGTGCTCGGTTGTCGTTTCCGCCGCAGCGGTATTGCTCAAGCCGGTGCAGGAAGTTAACAAGACACTGGATCGTAAGCGGAATATTTTGGCCGCCGCCGGGATGCTGGTGGAAGGTAAGAGCGTCGATGAGCAGTTTGCCGATGTGCAGACGCGAGTCGTGGATTTGCAGACGGGTAAATTTGCAGACAATGCAGTGGATCCTGACAAGTACGTGCAGCGCAAGGCCGCCAAGGATCCAGATCTATCGGAAGCGCTCACTGCCAAAGAGGATTTGGCCAAGATTTCCCGGCGGGAACGATACTCCCTGGTGTACCTGGTGCAGGATGCTGCCGGCGGTATCGACAAAATTATATTGCCTATCAGGGGCTATGGCCTGTGGTCAACGATGTACGGTTTTATTGCTTTGGAACCTGATGCCAATACCATTGCTGGCTTAGGCTTCTATGAGCACGGCGAAACGCCGGGTCTGGGCGGTGAAATCGATAATCCTCGCTGGAAAGCGTTCTGGCCTGGAAAGGAAGTTTATCGCGATGGCGATGTGCAAATTGGTCTCATCAAGGGGTCGGTCGACCCACTTGCGGCGGGTGCCGCATGGGAAGTGGACGGCTTGGCTGGCGCCACGCTCACCAGTCGAGGCGTGACTAATTTGGTGCATTTCTGGCTCGGTGAAGACGGCTTTGAGCCATTTTTAAATAACTTGCGAGTAGGGGAAGCCTGATTATGGAGTCCATAAAAGAAACGCTGACCGGGCCTATATTCAAGAACAATCCGATCGGTTTACAAATCCTGGGAATTTGTTCGGCGTTGGCCGTGACCTCGTCCATGAAGGTGACGCTGGTTATGTGTGTAGCGCTTACTGTCGTAACCGCATTTTCCGGAATGTTCATCTCTTCAATTCGCAATCACATACCGGGCAGTATCCGTATTATTGTTCAAATGGTGGTCATCGCCTCTTTGGTGATCGTGGTAGATCAATTTCTTAAGGCCTACGCATTCACCATCAGTAAACAACTCTCCGTTTTTGTCGGGCTAATAATCACCAACTGTATCGTCATGGGGCGCGCCGAAGCGTTCGCGATGAAAAACCCGCCGCTGGCCAGCTTTATGGATGGCATAGGCAACGGCCTTGGATACAGTGTCGTACTCATCGCGGTTGCGTTTTTCCGCGAGGTATTTGGCTCGGGCAAGCTTATGGGCTACGAGGTCCTGCCATTAGCTACGGACGGCGGCTGGTATATACCCAACGGCTTGCTGTTATTGCCTCCCAGTGCATTCTTTTTGATTGGCGGTTTTATCTGGGTATTAAGAAGCGTGCGCTCGGAGCAGGTCGAGGCCCCTGAATTCAAGATTGCCAAACATACTGCTGTTGGGGAGGGCGTGTAAATGGAAGCCCTGCTGAGTTTGTTTGTGCGTTCCATATTTATAGAAAATATGGCGCTCTCATTTTTTCTGGGGATGTGTACTTTTCTGGCGATATCCAAGAAGATTCAGGCGGCGCTTAGTTTGGGTATTGCTGTCACGGTGGTACTGGCGATTACCGTTCCGGTCAACAATCTTATCTATCACTATTTGCTGGCGGATGGTGCCATGGCCTGGGCGGGGCTGCCCGATCTTGATCTAAGTTTTCTGGGCCTGCTTTCCTACATCGGCGTGATCGCAGCCATCGTTCAAATTCTGGAAATGTTCCTCGACAAGTTTATGCCGGCGCTTTACAACACGCTGGGCGTCTTTCTGCCTCTTATCACAGTGAACTGCGCGATTCTTGGCGCGGTGCTTTTCATGGTGGAAAGAGACTACGATTTCACTGAAAGCCTGGTGTTCGGAATTGGTTCAGGACTGGGCTGGGCTCTTGCCATCGTCGCTCTGGCGGGGATTCGCGAAAAGCTGAAATACTCTGATATTCCCCAGGGTCTGCAGGGTCTGGGTATCACTTTCATGACCGTTGGTCTGATGGCATTGGGTTTTATGTCATTTGGCGGCATCGATATCTAGGCGGGGTTGAACTGATATGGAAATGACAATCGTATTTGGCGTCAGCATGTTCACGGTGATGGTGCTGCTTCTTGTGGTTATGATTTTGTTTGCCCGTTCGCGCCTGGTCAGTACCGGTGAAGTCAGCATTCTGATAAACGGCGAGAAAACGATTACGGTTCCTGCCGGAGGCAAGTTATTGCAAACCCTCTCCGATGCTCAGCTCTTTCTTCCCTCCGCCTGCGGTGGTGGGGGTACCTGTGCTCAGTGCAAGTGCATTATCAGTGAAGGCGGTGGTTCGATTCTTCCCACAGAGGAGGGGCATTTCAATCGCCGCGAGGCCGCTGAAGGCTGGCGCCTGAGCTGCCAGACTGCGGTCAAGCAGGATATGAAGATCCAGGTGCCGGACGAAGTTTTTGGCGTCAAACAGTGGGAGTGCACCGTCGAGTCTAATCCCAATGTCGCAACCTTTATCAAGGAGCTTACGCTGCGCTTGCCCGAGGGCGAGAATGTCGATTTTCTTGCGGGGGGATATGTGCAACTGGAGTGCCCGCCACATCATGTGAGGTTTGCTGATTTTGATGTAGACGAAGAATACCGCGGAGACTGGGACCGTTTTGAATTTTTTAAGTTTGAGTCAGTCGTGGATGAAACTGTCATCCGCGCCTACTCCATGGCGAACTACCCCGAAGAGAGGGGCGTGGTAAAGTTTAATATCCGTGTTGCCACACCGCCTCCGGGTAGCCACGGCATCCCGTGTGGTCAAATGTCTTCCTGGGCGTTTAACCTCAAGCCTGGTGACAAGGTGAAAGTCTACGGCCCCTTCGGTGAGTTTTTTGCCAAGGACACCGATGCGGAGATGGTGTTTATCGGCGGAGGTGCCGGGATGGCGCCGATGCGCTCACATCTATTCGATCAGATGAAACGTCTGCACAGCAAGCGCAAAATTTCCTTCTGGTACGGTGCTCGCTCTTTGCGGGAATTGTTCTACGACGACGAATACGATCAGCTGGCAGCAGAGAATGACAATTTCCAGTGGCATGTTGCGTTATCAGACCCGCAGCCGGAGGATAACTGGGATGGCTTAACCGGGTTTATCCACAATGTACTTTTTGAAGAGTATCTGAAGAACCATCCGGCGCCGGAGGATTGCGAGTACTATATGTGTGGTCCGCCCATGATGAATGCCGCTGTCATTCAGATGCTGACAGATCTGGGTGTTGAGCCAGAGAACATATCGCTTGATGATTTTGGCGGATAGATATCCCTGGGGTCCCCATGGAAGCCACTCGCAAGGGTGGCTTTTTTGTTTGTTTGCGCTCGTTATTATGTTGGGGCCTATCGGAGGCTGTGCTGAAGGCCCCGCGGTCTTGCAGTTGCAAGGCGACACCATGGGTACGACCTGGCACGTCACTGTCGTTGATGCGCCAGCTGATATCACATCGGCTGAGCTTCAGCAGGGCATCGAGGTGCGACTTGAAGCGGTCAACCGCAGTATGTCGACTTATCTGGCGGAATCGGAGATTAGTCGCTTCAATGCACTTGGAATAGGGTCCTGGTTCGATACATCGCCCGACTTTTTTCGTGTACTGACAACTGCGCTAGACGTTGGGCGCAAAAGTGATGGCGCCTACGACATCACTGTAGCGCCGCTGATAGCGCTATGGGGGTTTGGCCCCAATGGAGATATCGAGGTACTGCCTGAGGAGGATGCGATTGCTGCTGCCCTGACTCGGGTAGGGCAAACTAGACTCGAACTGGACCAGAGCAGGCGCTCAGTAATGAAACAGGTTGACCTGTCCATGGATTTTTCATCCTTGGCTAAGGGTTATGCTGTCGATAAAGTCGCCCAGTGGTTGGCTGATAATGAGGTCAACCGTTTTCTGGTGGAGGTGGGCGGCGAAATGAGAATGTCGGGAATGAGTGCCCGAGAGGACCTTTGGCGCATCGCCATTGAGCAACCCGATAGTAGTACCCGTTCTATGGCGGTGGCACTGCGGCTCACCGATGTTGCTGTGGCCACCTCCGGTGATTACCGAAATTACTTTGAGCTTGATGGTCAGCGCTTTTCGCATAGTATAGATCCCCTTACGGGGTACCCCGTGACACATGATCTGGTATCTGTGACTGTGGTGCACGCGCACGCTATGCTTGCCGATGCCTGGGCTACCGCGCTTATAATTCTGGGCACGGAGCGAGCGATGGCAGTAGCGGAAGCACAGCGATTGGCGGTATATTTTATACACCGGACGGAAGAGGGTTACAGTCACAGCAACAGCAGTAGCTTTTCCGCCTATCTCGAGCAAGCAGATTTAGAGAGCGGTCACAGCGCCGGGAATGAAACATGACACTTTTTCTCATCAGTATGTTGGTGATTGGCCTGGTAATGGCCGCTATGGCGGTAGGTGTTATCTTTGGCAGACCCCCCATTAAGGGCTCCTGCGGAGGGATGGGCGCGCTGGGTGTTGATGCTGCCTGCGATCTTTGTGGAGGAAATCCGCAGCGCTGTGACGAGGAGACCCGCGATGGGATGGTGGGCAAAAACAGCCCCGGCTTGTATTACCCCGCAGACAAATAGACACAGGCTGCCTACATTTGAGTGATCATCACAATTCCGTTAGAAATTACGCGCCTTTTATCGGAATGCGTTACAGCTTCAGTCGCAAGCGTAATCGATTCACGTCAATCGTCTCCACCGTTTCCATGTTGGGTATGGTACTGGGGGTAACCAGTCTTATTGTTGTGCTGGCTGTTATGAATGGCTTCGCGGGTGAGCTGCGCGGTAGAATTCTTGCATTGGTGCCGCACGGTTATATAGAAAGCAGTGAGGGGAGTATCACTTCCTGGCGGGAATTGGCAAAGCAGGTTGAAAGTAATGCCGATGTTGTTGCGGTATCGCCCTACATTACCGAAAAAGCCATACTGGCACATGGGATATCGCAGCGAGGCGCAGCGCTGACTGCAGTATCGCCGGACCTGGAAAGCAAAGTGTCGGGTCTTAACGATGCCATGACTGCAGGCAGCCTGGAAAGCCTGAACGGCGAGGGTTTCAACGTTATTCTGGGATCCACATTGGCGCGTATGTTAAATGTGGTGCCCGGAGACAGTATCGATGTCACAGTGCCCCGATTGACAGTTACCCCTTTGGGCGTCTTTCCCCGCAGTAAACGTCTGCTCGTTACGGGTTTGTTTGAAATTGGTGCGCAGGCGGATGCCTATCAGGCTTATGTGTCATTGCACACCGGACAGAAGCTTATTGGAAGCAAGGGCTTAGTAGACGGCCTACAAGTTAAAACGCTCGCACTGTTTGAAGCGCCACGGGTACTGGCTACGCTGGCGACACAACTCGAAGATGGGTATAGCGTAAAAGATTGGAGCCAGACCCAGGGCTCGCTATTTCGCGCCGTTAAACTGGAGAAGCTGATGGTTAGTCTCCTGTTGCTGAGTGTAGTGGCAGTGGCTGCCTTTAACATCGTGTCGACCCTAGTGATGTCCGTGGCGGAAAAACGGCGGGATATAGCAGTGCTGCGCACCATGGGCGCCCGGGCCGGGGGTATCATGGCTATTTTTGTCGCTCACGGATTGGCGCTTGCCGCCGTGGGTATTTCTGTCGGTGCACTGATCGGCGTCCTGCTGGCGCTGAATATTGCGGACTTAACTGCGTTTGTGGAACGTACCCTGGGGACGAAGCTGTTTGACCCTTCTGTGTACTTTATCAGCGAACTCCCATCTGATTTACAGTGGACCGACGTAGCTTTGGTGGTGTCCTGTTCTTTGGTGTTGAGTTTGCTAGCAACGCTTTATCCTGCCTGGCGTGCTGCCAGCATCGCTCCTGCGGAGGTTTTGCGGTATGAGTGACGTAGTCCTTGAGTGTGAGGACCTTTCCCGGGTCTATGAAGATGGCGATAAATCCGTCACGGTATTGCGCGGTGCCAATTTGACTTTGCTCGCCGGGGAAAAAATCGCCGTAGTGGGTTCTTCGGGATCCGGAAAGTCCACTTTGCTCAATTTGCTTGGCGGCCTTGATCGCCCCAGTACTGGTAAGGTGTTAATGGGCGGTAGGGATTTGTCTGTACTCGATGAGAAAACTCTCTGTCGGGTTCGCAATACTCAGTTGGGTTTCGTGTATCAGTTTCATCATCTGTTGCCGGAATTTGATGCCAGGGAAAATGTGGCCATGCCTTTGCTCATTGGCGGCACTGCTCGTAGCGAGGCATGGCAGACCGCTGAGCAGATTTTAGAGAGGGTGGGGATGTCTCATCGTCTGACGCATCGCCCTGCGCAACTGTCCGGCGGGGAACGACAGCGGGTTGCGATTGCCCGGGCGCTGGTAGCCCGGCCTGATTGCGTGTTGCTGGATGAACCCACGGGCAACCTTGATCCACATTCTGCCGCGCAGGTTTTGGCGTTAATCGACGAGCTCGGCCAGGACTCAGCGTCGTTTGTGGTGGTGACACACGACCCAGCCATCGCAGCCCATATGAATCGGACCCTTGAGCTGCGCGACGGAATATTGCAGGCGCTGAATTGACCCACACCGAGCGACTCCGGGTTGCGCTGCGCTATACCTTTGCATTCGGGCAGGGGCATTTGTCCGCTTTTTTGTCATCCCTTTCAATGTTGGGATTGGTTCTAGCAATCAGCCTGCTCATCGTCGTGCTGTCGGTTATGAACGGATTTGATAAGGAGATGCGCGAACGAATTCTTTCGTTGGTGCCACATATAACACTGTATTCACAGGCTGAGCTGGCAGACTGGCGCACTGAGCTTGAAATAATTAGACGCCATCCCGATGTGGTAGAGGCCGCACCCTTCGCGGAATTCGATACGCTGATTATGCGTGGGACCAATATTGAAACGGCAAAGGGTATCGGATTGGATCAGCATGAGGAGGCGACTTTCTCGCGTCTAATGCAATATACCGAGTCAGGTAATCCAGCACTTTTTCGCGACCAGACAGATGGACTGATTCTAGGGGCCGGCGTCGCTAATCGACTCGGTGTATCCGTTGGTGAGCGTCTAACCCTGGTTGTTCCTGGCGTAAATCGTGGTGGAAATTCGGTTCCCACCCGGTTTGAAACAGTGCAGCTGAGCGCCATTTTAAACACCGGTACTGAATTGGATCAGGCTCTTGCCGTGGTGCACCTGGCGTTGGCCTCAGATTTGGCAGGACTGCAGGGTCAGGTGAGCGGTTTTCGAGTCTCTACGAAAGAATTGTTTAACGTACAGAGTGTCGCCTGGAATTTACTCGATACGTTGCCGCCCGGGTTTTACAATACACACTGGATGATGACGCATGGCAATCTTTACGCTGCGATACAACTGTCGCGCGATCTGATTTCGATTCTCCTTTTTTCAATTATAGCGGTTGCCGCATTCAATGTCGTCTCTTCGCTGGTGCTAGTTGTTCTCGATAAGCAGGGCAACATAGCGATACTGCGCACAATGGGTGCAACCGGCGCTGATATAGCCTGGATCTTTGTGTTACAGGGCGCCATGATCGGCGTGGTAGGCGTGTTGCTGGGCAGTGTGCTGGGCGCGCTAGGGAGTTTGGCAGTGCCGGGGTTCGTCAGCTGGCTGGAACAAATTTTGGGATTACGATTCCTCAACACCGACGTCTACCCGGTATCGTTTTTGCCGGTGGATCTATTAGCCAGCGATTTGTTGAAGGTGGGTGCTGTCGCACTGCTAATGTGTGTGACAGCAGCTATTTATCCCGCCAGGCGAGCAGCCAAAATGGCACCGGCATTAATCCTTAATCAGGATCGCTAAGCGCTCTGCTAGCGCGCAACTTTTTGCGTTCCTGCCAGTGGCGCGCGACCTGCCAGCGCCATAGCAGGTTGATGATAAAATACCCCAGACAACCAAAAAATAGCCCGCAAATCAGGCAGCCCAGCAAAAATGGCTTCCAGATGACGACTAGCCCATTGGCCAGCCAATGGAAGCTAACCTCAAAAGCGATGTCCTGTAGTGGTACATCAACAATCATGGCGCCGACTTTGTAGGCCAGAAAGAAAATGGGCGCCATGGTGATCGGATTGGTGATAAATACGAGGCCTACTGACAGGGGCAGGTTGCAACCCAACAGGACTGCCATGGCCGCCGCAACAATCGTTTGACCGGGAATCGGCATAAACGCTACGAACAGTCCAACAAAGAAAGCCATTGATGCGGAGTAACGATTGATATGCCAGAGATTACTGGCATAAACCCAATCTCCGAGTATACGCAGTGCTTTCACCTTCTGAATTCTCGCCGGGCTGGGAACAATAAGTTTTAGAAAATTCTTCGGCATTAGAGAGTGGTCGGAAGTGACCTTTCATCTGCTGGAAGGCTGTGATTGACTAGCTGTTGTGTACTCAGTTTCACTGGATTGCACTGACCGCTGTGATGAGAGATAGCCAAGTTATTATGCGCCAACCGCGCTGACTTTCAAACTCGAAATCCTGCGTAGCCACTCAGCGACAGTTTAGAGGCCGCCCAATGCAATCATGGATGATTGGCATGGTTTCCGGGACAATATTTGCCGGTACATGGCCGGTTTTGCCTCCCTGGCCACTGTTGGTCCCGCTCGTCTTGCTGTCAATGGGCGTGCTCAGGGTTCAATGGTGGGTCACGAGGGTCCTTTGCGGTGTTTGCTGTGGCTGCTGTCTGGGTCTGGCCTACGGTACCGTTTTGTTAGATCAGCGACTGGTCGCCGATTGTGTCGGTACTCCATTGACGGTCGAAGGGCAGATTATCTCCCTACCGGTTGTCAGTGAAATACGTAGTGGGGTCCCGCGTCAGCGGTTTGCGTTTTCGGTTAGCGAGATCTCCCCGGCGCGCTGCCACGGCCCGTCTAAACTGATGCTCTCCTACTATGGTGACGATACCCTTTTGCCTGGGGAAAACTGGCGGTTTGACGTTAAGTTAAAAAAACCCTGGGGGCTGTCGAATCCGGGCTCCTACAATGTGCAGGCGTGGTTTGCCCAAGAAGGTATCGATGGTGTTGGCAGTGTAAAGGGCAAAGGCCTGCACCAACGTTTGCCATCGGATCAATTCTCTATTTATGGTTACCAGCGAGTGCGGTGGACCATCAGCGGACAAATAGGCAAGCTGGGGCTGAAGCCTGATGTTATGGCGATGCTGCGCGCCCTTACTGTGGCAGATCGCAGTGGTATTGGCCCCGACCTATGGCGCTTGCTGCAACAGTATGGCGTCAACCACTTGTTGGTGATCTCCGGCTTGCACGTCGGCCTAGTGGCAGCAGCAGGATTTTTGTTGGGTGGCGTGTTTGTGCGTCTGCTTCTGCCGATGGGATTGACGGGAAACTGGCTGCCGTCGGTGTGTGCACTTCTGTTAGCCACTGCGTATGGAGCGCTAGCGGGATTCTCGCTCCCGGTGCAGCGCGCCCTGTGTATGCTGGTCTGTTTTGTTGCGGCGGGTCTGACAAGCCGTAGCAGTGGTCCCTCGAACAATCTGTTATTGGCCGCAACGGTAGTGTTAGCGATGAATCCATTGGCGGCATTGGGTAGTGGGTTTTGGTTGTCGTTCGGCGCGGTTGCGGCGCTGTTATGGTTAGCACAGTGGCAACGGGGCGCGGGCGCACTCCGTCGAATTCTGGGTACCCATGGTTTTATGTCTTTGGTGATGTTGCCGCTAGGTGCGCTATTCTTTGGCGGGGCTAGTCTGGTTGCTATGCTGGCCAATTTATTGATGATTCCCCTGGTTGGCATGGTCGTTGTCCCGTTGAGTCTGATGGCCGTCGTTAGTTCTCTGTGTGGGTGGGCGGTGGCATCCGATCTCTGGAATCTGGCCGGCTGGCCATTACAGCAATTGTTGCCCCCAGCCACGCAACTGGCCGAAGCCGGGGACAAATGGCTGTTTCTCCACCTGACAGGTTCATTACCCAGGGCATTGCTCGGTTTGACGGCCGTGGGACTGCTGATATTGCCAGGTGCGAAGACCCTAAAGCTACTGGCGCTAGTGTCTCTGCTGCCTCTACTATTGCCTCAGACACAGGGTGTGCAAACCCCGTCTCTGGACACCAGCGTGACCGTTTTGGACGTGGGGCAGGGCACCTCTGTAGTGATACGTTCTGGAGATCGCACCCTGTTATACGATACCGGTGGTGGCGACCCTGACGGGGTGAATATGGGGTCATCCGTGGTGTTGCCGTACTTGCGGCAGCAGGGTGTAGCATCACTGGATAGTTTCGTAATTAGCCACCCGGACCTCGATCACAGCGCGGGCGCTGAAGGGTTACTTGCGGCTATGCCCGTTGAGCGGTTCCGCTACGGTGGAGATTGGTCTGGCGCTGGTGCCGGGCGGCCGTGTATCGCTGGGGAGGCCTGGCGTTGGCCTGGCGGGCAAGTATTTCAGTTCTTGTCCCCGGCCAGGGAATCTCAAATAAGCAGCAACGATGCCTCCTGTGTCCTGCAAGTTCAGGTGGGCCGGTTCCGTCTGCTGTTACCCGGCGATATCGGGACGAAAAGGGAGCAGGATCTGGTGAAGTATTGGGGTGACCAGCTAAGTGGGGACTGGCTACTGGCCGCGCATCACGGTAGCCGAACTTCCTCTTCTCCGGCATTGCTCAAATGGGTCTATCCGGAAGCCATCGTAGTCAGCAGCGGCTATGCCAATCGATTTGGACATCCTCACCCACAGGTTCTGCAGCGCCTCCAGCAACTGGGCGGCACTATTTTCTCCACGGCCACCCACGGCGCCCTTGAGTTTGAGCTATCAGATGGCGGCGACAAAGTAGAGACCACTGCGTTCAGGCAAGCTACGCGGCGTTACTGGATGTGAGCTGCGGTCTCGCTTCACCCCCGTGGTGGGTATGCGTATAATGACATTCGGTTTTCACCTGTGTGGGAAGCAACTGTGCTTGATCTGATAGTGGCTGGCGGATGGTTGATGGTGTTAATAATGCTCAGCTCCATTCTGGTGCTGGCAATTTGTATTGAACGTCTCTACACGCTCAATGCGCGCAAAATCGCGCCACCGCATTTGCTTGCAACAGTTTGGAAGCAACTGAAACGGGGTGAATTGGATGCGGCCAAATTACGCACTCTGCGGCAATCCTCCCCATTGGGACGTATTCTGGCCGCCGGCCTCGGTAACGCCTACCATGGCCGAGAGGTCATGAAAGAGAGCATTCAGGAGGCGGCCTCCCATGTTGTGCACGACCTGGAGCGTTACCTCAATACCCTGGGAACCATCGCTGCTGTGGCACCGCTGCTGGGGTTGCTGGGAACTGTGGTGGGAATGATCGAGGTGTTCGCTGAGATTATGGCGCAGGGCACGGGCAATGCCAGCGCCCTGGCCGGGGGTATATCGCAGGCGTTAATAACCACGGCTGCTGGTCTCACCGTTGCGATTCCTGCCCTGGTGATGCACCGATACTTTGTCGGCCGTATTGATGGCATCGTTATAGAGCTGGAACAGGAAACCATCAAGTTAGTTGATGCCCTGCACAGCGAAGAGAATACGGACACAACGCTTTGAAATTTCACGTCCACCGTCGTGAAGAGGTCAGTATCAATCTGACCCCGTTGATTGATGTCGTTTTTTTGCTGTTGATATTTTTCATGGTGTCCACAACATTCACCCGCGAGACCCAGTTGAGTATTGATTTGGCTGAGGCAGAGGGGCAGCCAAGAGAATCGGTCGAGGAAGAGATTGAAGTACTGGTCAGCGAGTCTGGACAGTTCCGCGTGAATGGCCGGGCACTGGTTGATAAACGCATGCGCACCCTACAGGCGGCGATATACAAAATCTCAGCCGGTGACACGACGATGCCGATAACGATCACGGCCGATGCGCAGGCCGCCCATGAGGACGTGGTTCAGGTAATGGATGCAGCTGGCCAGATGGGTTTTGTTCACCTGAGCATTGCCACCAGGCAACCGGTGGAACAGTCGCCCCCGCCCCGGGATGGCTAATTGGACATTGCTCATGCACGGTTGCTGTTCTGGTCGTGCTAGTGACTAAGCAACTCTACTGCCTATTACGGAGTTTTCCATGGCGTATACAATTGTTATCCCGGCGCGTTACGGGTCAACTCGATTGCCAGGCAAGCCATTGCTGGATATTGTCGGCAAGCCGATGCTTGAGCGTGTCTGGGAACAGGCAAATAACAGTGGCGCCGAGCGTGTTGTAATCGCCACGGACGATGCACGGGTTTTTGACGTTGCCCAGGGCTTTGGTGCAGAGGTGGCGATGACTTCTGTGGATCATCCATCGGGGACGGACCGGCTGCAGCAGGTCGCCGAGCAGCTTCAGCTGCCTGTTGATCATATTGTGGTGAATGTACAGGGCGATGAACCCTTGATTCCGCCCACGGTCATCGATCAGGTCGCACTCAATCTTGAACGGCACACAGAAGCCAGCGTAGCCACGCTCTGCGAAGAGATTGTTACGGTTAAAGATCTCCGCAATACCAATATCGTTAAGGTGGTATGCGATGCTCAGGGAATGGCTTTGTACTTCAGTCGAGCACCCATTCCCTGGCCACGGGATGCATTCGCCGAGGCGAGTGACGTTATGCCCGCAACGGGTAAATGGTATCGTCACATTGGAATTTATGCGTATCGAACAGGTTTTTTACACGACTATGTGCGTTGGGAGCCTGCACCTGGGGAGCGATTGGAGCAGTTGGAACAGCTGCGTGCGTTGAACCAGGGAGTGAGTATTCATGTGGAGCAGGCAATAGAGCCGGTGCCAGGGGGTGTCGATACCGAAGAGGATCTGATGCTGGTTCGTGGCTTGTTCCAAGGGACGTCCTGACCTTGCCGGATGGCGAACCCACGCGTGTACTTTTTGTCTGTTTAGGCAATATCTGCCGTTCTCCGACCGCGCATGGCGTGTTCGTGAGCTTTGTTGCCCGGGCCGGGCTTTCCGATTCTATGCAGGTAGACTCCTGTGGAACGGGCGACTGGCATGTAGGCAGTGCACCTGATGCTCGCGCTATAGCGGAGGCGGCAAAACGTGGCCACGATCTCAGGGCGCTGCGTGCAAGACAGGTACAGGTCAGTGATTTTGAAAACTACCACTACGTGCTGGCGATGGACAATGACAACCTTGATGAGCTGCAAGCGCTGTGCCCGGCCCCGTATGCAAGCCGTCTAGGCTTGCTGCTGGACTACGCGCCGGAACTGGGTGTTAAAGAAGTGCCAGATCCTTACTACGGAGGTGCCAGGGGCTTCTCACAGGTTTTGGATTTGATCGAGGCTGCCTGTGATGGACTGGTGCAGGCGATAAAGTTGCGGGTGAGGTAGGGACGATGAAGTACTACCACAGCCAGGACATGAGCCCCTACAATACGTTGCGCTTGCATGCGCAGGCCGCAGCTCAGGTGGCGATCAATAACGATGTTGAGTTGGTTGCGTGTCTGGAATGGGCGCGGGTACGAAGCCTGTCTATCGTGCCGCTGGGCGAAGGCAGTAATGTCGTCTTAGCCGGTAATGTGGATGCGCTCGTTGTCCTGCAGAGAACCTGTGGCATTGAAATAATAGCCAGGACGGATGACACAGTCGTTTTGCGAGTCGCCGCGGGCGAGAACTGGCATGCACTCGTGCGCTGGACGTTACAACAGGGTTACTTCGGATTGGAAAATCTTGCCCTGATTCCCGGTACTGTGGGTGCGGCACCGATTCAAAATGTGGGCGCCTACGGTGTTGAGCTGCAATCTGTATTGCTTCGCGTGCATGCCAGGCAACTCACAGATGGCCGGATTATTGAGCTGAACGGCAAGGAGTGTGAATTCGGCTACCGCGACAGTATCTTCAAGCACGGCCTTAAAGATCAATTGCTTATTACCGCTGTTGATCTGGAGTTAAGCCTGCACCCCAAGGTGAACACCCGATACCCTGCTATTGCCAATTACTGTTTGGAACATGGCATCGTTTCACCCACTCCCCCTGAAATATTTGATGCCGTTGTATCAATTCGTCAAAGCAAACTTCCGGATCCTGCGGTCGAGCCCAACGCCGGCAGCTTTTTCAAGAACCCCCTTCTGCAGGCGCACGAGGCTCAGGGTTTGGTGGCCGCCTACTCTTCGCTGCCCCTTTATCCGCAGAGTGATGGCAGGGTAAAAGTGTCGGCTGCGTGGATGATAGATCAGTGTGGCTGGAAAGGTTTTCGTAAAGAGGGCCTGGGCGTTCACCCTGAGCACGCGCTGGTGCTGGTTAATTATGGCAGTAATAGCGGCCCTCAACTGTTGTCGCTGGCTAACGATATTGCCGCTACTGTGCGCCGCACGTTCGGCATTAACCTAGAGATTGAACCCAGAGTATATGGCAGCAGACCATGAGTGAGTTCGATCACAAGGGGTTTCTCAACACACTGACGACACGGCCGGGTGTCTACCAGATGTACGATAGCAATGGTCACTTGCTCTATGTCGGCAAGGCAAAGAACCTTAAAAACCGCGTGGGGAGTTATTTTCGAGCTAGTGGATTGACCAGCAAAACTATGGCGCTGGTCGCTCGTATTCACGATATCCAGGTGACGATCACTTCTACTGAAGTGGATGCGCTCTTGCTGGAACACAACCTGATTAAAACGCAACGGCCTGCCTACAACATTCTGTTGCGCGACGATAAATCTTACCCCTATATATTTCTATCCAGCGAAGATAAGTTCCCGCGAATCGCTTTGCACCGCGGTGCTAAACGACGTAAGGGTACGTATTTTGGCCCTTATCCCAGTGCTGGGGCGGTGCGAGAATCCATGCACTTCCTGCAGAAAGTATTTAAAGTTCGTCAGTGTGAAGATAGCTATTTCAAAAACCGATCGCGTCCTTGCTTGCAGTATCAAATAGATCGTTGCTCAGGCCCCTGTGTTGATTTGGTCAGTGAACAGGATTACGCAGAGCAGGTGGATAGCACCAGTTTGTTTTTGCGTGGAAAGTCTCAGCAGCTAATGGTTCGTCTTGCCGATGATATGGAGAAGGCCGCATCTGAACTGGCGTATGAAAAAGCCGCTAGCTGTCGCGATCAGATTAGTCAGCTGCAGCAGGTCCAGGCGAGTCAGGGCATCGAAGGTGTAAGCGGAGACCTTGATATTCTAGCGTCGGCAACGGGGCAGGGGCGCGCTTGTGTACAAGTCCTTTTTGTACGTGGTGCCCGCGTTTTGGGAAGCAAGACGTATTATCCTCCCCTGAAGCTTCAGGAGAGCGCGGCGGAAGTGCTGGCTGCATTTATTCCGCAGTACTATTTGGGCGCGAGCAGAGCGATTCCGGTAGAAATTATTGTCAATGCGGCACCGGCGGATTTAGACACACTGGAGCAGGCGCTGTCGGCACATGCGCAGCGACAAGTTAAGGTCCGCAGTCGGGTGCGAGAGTCCAGAGCCCGGTGGTTGCAGCTTGCTCATCAGACAGCGGAAACCAATCTTGCCGCTCACCTGGCGGGCAGACAAACAACCCTGGAGCGTCTGCAGACACTCCAGGATGTACTGGGCTTGCCGGAGCTGCCAGAACGTATGGAGTGCTTTGATATTAGCCACAGTTCCGGGGAGGCAACGGTGGCATCCTGCGTCGTATTTGATCAACACGGTGCGCGTAAATCGGATTATCGAAAATTCAATATAGATGGGATTACGCCGGCCGACGACTATGCTGCCATGCGTCAGGCACTGGATCGTCGCTACCGTCGCCTGAAGTCTTCAGAGGCGGCGATGCCGGATATTTTGTTTATCGACGGCGGCAAAGGCCAGGTTGCTCAGGCTATGTCAGTGCTGGAGGATTTACAGGTAAGCGGTATTGAGGTCATTGGTGTTGCTAAAGGCTCAACGCGTAAAGCGGGGTTTGAAACGCTGGTGAATGGCGCTACTGGAGAAGAGCGACAATTACCTGCCGACAGTCTGGCGCTTCATTTAATTCAGCAAATTCGTGATGAGGCACATCGTTTTGCAATTACAGGTCACCGCGGTCGACGAGACAAAGCCAGGCAGCGCTCGCGCCTGGATGATATCCCCGGTGTGGGGAGCAAGCGCAGAAGAGAATTGCTGCGGCACTTTGGGAGCGCACAGGGTGTGGAAAACGCGAATGTGGATGAACTAAGAAAAATAACCGGAATCAGCGGCAGGCTAGCGCAGCAAATCTACGATCACCTGCATGGCGATAAATGAGTACCGGGGTGCCGCGGCTAGTGCATTAGATCGAACTGCAAAAACAAACGCCTGGCGCTGAGCATTCCCACCGACGTTTGGCCTTAGCGTTGTTCATGCTTTCCTCCCTCTTGGTTCGCGCCGGGCACTTAGTCCAATGCAGGAAAGTGGGTTTTTGATTATTTATTACCGTACCAAATCCGGCCAGAGAAAGAGGGATAGATTCCGAGGTAACAGGCACGCCGTCTCGCTCAGTGACCTCGGCAGTACCTACATTAAACATCGATTGGTCATAGGCTCTGCCTTTCGCTAAATATCGAGAGAGCAAGCTACTGAGTAGTTCCGTAGCGCGCAGTGTTCCGCGTGGCATTGCAATTTCTGCGGTTTGGTCAGGATCTTCCGTTTTGAAGTCCCCAAGCAAGTCCATGAAGTGCACTTTGCCCTTAAAAACCCGTAAAGCCGGATCTACGCCAGTGCCGAGTGGATCTGCGAAGCCGGGGACTACCTTCTGACTGTCGGCAGCGAAAGGTGAAAAAGTAAAAAGTGCTTCGCTGATGGGTTGCTCTCCCTGTACACGAAGCCCATGCGCTTCAAGGAGGGTAGGCGTGGTATTGGGATCAATGCTTCCCGCCATACCGAAGCTACTAGCCAGTGCAAGGGTTAGAAAAATTATGGAGGTAAGAGGCCGAGTCATTTTATTAGTAACCGCAGATTATCTGTAATACGCCCAATTCAGTTATGTCCATTAACGGTAAAGCATTATCTGTACCATCCCAATAAGTTCAATGACTTACGAGCGGCCAACGCACTTTCTGTCTGAAAATGTAAAACATATTGACGCTGCTTTGCAAGGTTTAGAGGTAAATTGTGCCAATCAGTTCCCTGGGAGATTGGATGAGTAGCATTCCAACCGGTCAAATGTGCAACGGGGGTTTCTGATTCGGGTTGAACCTGGATTCTCCAACATTTCATGAGGGGGATTTTTTGTATCCCTGCTGGCTGATAGGGTACTATGCTCAAGCGGGGCCCGTTGCACCGCTTATCATTGATAAATTCCACCTGCTTTGACGGACACCAACGCTTTTGCCCATCACAAGTCCGAACGCCCTCACCATGCTGCGGATTATGCTTATCCCGGTGTTAGTAGTGGTTTTTTATCTGCCGTTCAAGAATCACCTGCTTGTAGCCGCCATTATCTTTGGATTTGCGGCGATTACTGACTGGTTCGATGGCTACCTGGCCAGACGGCTAGGGCAGATGACCGCATTTGGTGCATTTCTTGACCCGGTCGCGGACAAACTCATGGTGGCCATTGCGCTGGTTTTGCTGGTTGAGCGACACGATACCCTGCTGTTTACGCTCGCAGCCTGCGTGATTATCGGGCGGGAGATTGTGGTTTCTGCATTGCGGGAGTGGATGGCAGAACTGGGGGAACGAACATCCGTTGCGGTCTCTTATATAGGGAAGGTGAAGACGACCTTCCAAATGATAGCAATTACGGGCCTTCTGGCCATAGACCCGGTCACTGATGAGAGCTGGCTCCTCGCTTTGTGTTACGTGATTCTCTACACTGCCGCCGTGCTGACTCTGTGGTCGATGATGGTTTATCTGAAAGCGGCTTGGACCATCATCAGGGATCAGGATAAAGCTATCTAATTCAAATGCTTGCGGTATTTATCTTGTATTCTGCTTGACTCTTAAGACGCGGTGCATACAATAAGCGCCACTTGGAGCCAGGGGCACGCAGCCTCGGCGGTTCCGGCGACCACGGCGGTGGATACACGTTAGAAGTGCGGGAATAGCTCAGTTGGTAGAGCGCAACCTTGCCAAGGTTGAGGTCGCCGGTTCGAACCCGGTTTCCCGCTCCAAACCCCCTTTCAGGCTCGGTGGCAGAGTGGTCATGCAGCGGACTGCAACTCCGTGTACGCCGGTTCGATTCCGACCCGAGCCTCCATTTAAAACCAATAAAAACAGTAAGCTAGAGATGCTACCCTCCCCAAGGGGGTGCACTCGTGCTCTTAAGACGCACCAATGTCGCAATTGACCTAAATCCATGCCTTCCGTAAGTTTTGACAAGTTAACATGGCAGCGCCCATTAAGCCTTGAAAAGAAAAAACCCGCACGGTGGCGGGCTATCGGTCGAGTAGAGTTATAGCGGCAGCGGGCTATGGGATGCGATAGAACCATGCTCCCCCGCAACTAGAGCCAACCACACAATTTGCTTGTTTGCGCGTGGGTTCTGGCAACTTAAGTACGTGAGGTGAGGAGAATCTAGCCTGTGACAAGCAAGCTACCGCACTTTCCCATTCTGAAAACGCACTCACCCCCAGACTCCTATAGTGCTCAGCTCTGACCAAGTGCCTACCAAGATTGAATAGATTATTCACCGCAGCATGCGCACCTAGGAACCGTTGAGCCTGCCTGACAGATTTGAATTTACGCATCCCTCGCTCCCTCACCCGTGTAGCCTCATGCGATTGCTCAGCCCGATTATTCTCATACTGCTTTGTGCTGTGGATGGCCTCAGGAATAAGCTCTCGGTGAGCGACTCCATAACTTCGCAATTTGTCGGTTACGATCTTCCTGGGTTCACTGCCATGGCTTCGCAATAACCTTTTGAAGAAGCGTTTAGCTGCTGAGCCATCACGCTTTGCCTGATGAAACACATCAACTACGTCGCCATCCTGATCAACAGCCCGCCACAAGTAATGCTGTTTGCCGTTGATCTTTATGAAGACTTCGTCGATGTAGAAGGTATCGCCATAGCCTCGGTGTTTTCGTTTCAATCTTCTGGCGTAGAGAGCACCAAATTTGATGCACCATAACCGGATCGCTTCGCGGCCGACTGTGATCCCTCGTTCAGCGAGTAGATCTTCGATATCTCGATGACTGAGATTGAAACGATAGTAGAGCCAGACAGCGTAGGAGATAATATCAGGTGGGAATCGGTGGCGTTTATATGTATTCATGCGCCGATTCTAGCAATCTTGGCTGGTTAAGCTGGCGATACCGTCCCAAATGATCTGACAACGTACACCGGTTAACAGTGGCTGAAGAGGATAGCTCAGCCTGTGTGGGTCGGTTGGCTGACACCCAGAAAGAACTGACTGGCTGACTGTTCGATTCCGCCCAAGATCATGTCCCCACCGATGGCGACCAGGATCAGGCCCATGAAGCGCAAGATGATTTCCTGTGCGTGGTTGCTGAGGAAACGGCTGAGGAGACCAGAGAAAGCGAAGCAGAGGAAGAGTATGAACACCAGGGCGGCGGTTCCGAGGGCGGCTCCGATGCGTCCCTCCATGGTGGGATAGGCAGCGGCCACCGTGACCACCGCGGCAATTGCACCCGGACCGCCCAGGATCGGCATAGCCAGCGGAACGATCATCTTATCGCTGACTTCTTTCTCTTCGGCTTGAAGCTCCTCGAGAGACCGCTTGGCTCCCTGCGTGTGGTGGGCGGAATTTTCTTTTCCGGTGATCATGTTCAGCCCAATCAGCACCACAATCAGGCCACCCGCGGCCTGGAAGGCGGATAGCGAGATGCCAAATGCCTGAAGAATGGCGGTGCCGCCGAAGATGGAGATCTCGAGAATGATCAACACTGCCACGGCTGTTTTCGCAGCGGCCTTGACTTTAAAACCCGTGGGTAGGTCTCCCACCGTGCTGATGAAGATCCCGGCGTTGCCGATGGGGTTCATCATGGCGAAGAGAGCCATGAAGGCTTTTAGGAATGCAATAGTGCTCATGCTTCCAAGTATGCACGTAGTACCGCGATGGCACAACCCAGGTAGCTCATTGATAACCCGGATTCGCCCGGGTCCACCACTTTGCGCAACTTGCGCGCCACTTCAGCATCCGGCTCGTCTTTGAGCTGCACATTTTTCTCTCAAAGAAATCCAGTGCAACAGCAATCGATCAGCACGGACGCCACTGAAAGGTCTGAGTCAGTTCCAGTTGTCAGTACTGGTAGGTGGGCAGTAGTCGCCAGGCTAAAGTATAAGCGGGATAAACGCTACCTTTGCTACTAATCTAGTACAAACAGCGGACTGCAGACAACCATTTATCGCGGTGAAATTGTTGGAGACACGCTTCCGCTGGCGTTAAATATTCCTCGAAAAAAAGTATCGATGTCTGCAACTGAATAGGACTCGTCACAGCCTCGACCAGAGACAATTCCAATTCGACCTTGGGACCTGTCAAACATCAACACATTCCCTTGGAAGACGCGGGCGCCAAGAATTGTGCGCGCCACGCCCACCTCTGCTGCAATGCCTAACTGGACGAGCCCTTCGGTGGTTTGGCGGAATAAATTTCGGGGATCGACATCGATGATTGCCGGTGAACTACCGCCCGGTGACCGAACCGTAATTTGGAAAGTTTTCTGCGGATTCACCTTTGCCCCTCTAATTGCACGTTTCAAAGAATAGAAATCTTTAACGTGCGCGGCGGTAGTCCCCGAAGGGAACTCTACCATTCCGGAGGCGATCATGGCTGCGAACATCACATCTATATTGTCTTGTGTGTTCAAAAATATTCGAGTCGTTCCTGAATCAACAATGGTCTGAGTCGTGAGGTCTGGATGTCCTGGCCGCATGTTCACGGGCTGCGGGAACTGCACCGATTTTCCCGCGATCAAAAACTCTTCCACGAATACATTATAGTACTCTGCCTGCTCGATGTTCATGTACTGGATCGGGCCATCGATAATTTTGGAAGGGTATCCACCGAAGTATAAATGGCCGATTTTTTGGGTTTTTTCTTTGTAGCCATCGCAAATCTGAAAGGTGAATCCATTAGGAGTTCCCTTTGCCGCCAATGCGGTAAATGTCGGTAAGATGCCCCCCATGCTGATTTTTCCATAGGACAGACCAATCACACCATCCCTTGTCTGGTAGCAGGCATCTTCTGAAGGTGGATATGCGTAAGCACCCCCTACGTTCATGTTTTCTACAGATGCTAAAAACGGCTTCTTTACTGTTAATCCGCCAACGCCTATTTCATCAATGGCATATTGATTCACCATCCCACCTGTAACAAATTCCATACGGACAGTATGCTGCGGAATTAATGGTCCACGATAAACATTCTTTAAATTGCACTGGTCCTTGCACTTGCCTGAGCCAACGATCAGATTTGAGCTGCCTGTATCAGGAACAAGGTTGAAGACTTGGCTCCCGATCGTAACCGCGATAATATATGGCTCAGATGCGTTCCCAGCTTTCTCCACCGTGCAGCCGGAGGAGAGTATTGGCGTATAACCAAGTCTCTCAAAAGAGAGATTCGCTGCTTCATCCTCGGCATGAGTCGAGGAAAATGCACCGTCAGAGTTCGCCAAGCCCACCAGCAAGAATATTAGAATGAAGCGCATCAAAGATCCTGATTACCAAGCTTCCCCATCCAGGATGCATAACAGTAAAGTATAAGCGGGATAAACGCTACCTGTGTGGCGTCAGCCACCATGGTACCAAATGACCTGATTCACTAAGAGATACTTCTGCTACTTTTAAACTGAAGCAAAGGAGTATCACTATGAGCATGTCAAACACCGAAAAGAAAGTTAAGGATATCCGTCGCAACACTCGACGCAAGTTCTCCACCGAGGAGAAGATCCGTATCGTCCTGGATGGTCTCAGGGGAGAGAGCTCAATCGCTGAGCTTTGTCGTCGTGAGGGCATCAATCCCAATTTATATTGCCGCTGGAGCAAGGACTTTTTGGAGGCTGGCAAGAAGCGTCTGTCGGGCGATACCGTACGTGAAGCCAACACTGATG
>JAPKAY010000125.1 GCA_028825045.1 Halioglobus sp. | reverse complement strand
CACGAAGGACCATATCCTTGGCGCGGTCTACCAAGTAGATGAACTCATCTCCATCCATATAGGCTATGTCACCTGTGTGTAACCAGCCATTCGTTATTTCCTCTGCCGTGGCCTCTGGCCTATTGAGATAACCTTTAATGACGCAGGCACCACGTACCCAGAGTTCTCCAGTCTCGCCGGCGGTAACAGCCTCCCCAGCCTCATTGACACACTTGGCTTCAAACGTCGGCATGGCGCGACCAACACTTTCTGGGCGGTCCACCAAATAAACATCTGATAAGGCCGAAATAATGCCGCACGTTTCGGTCATACCATAGCCAGCGCTTGGCGCTGCGTTTTTCATCGTTTGATTCATTTTCCGTGTCAGGTCAGGCTGCACCGCGGCGCCACCACCGCCCATACTTTTCAGACTGGAAGTATCCCTAGTCGCAAAATCGGGGTGAAGCATCATTTCGCGCGACATCATGGGTACAGCACTAAAGGTTGTCACCTTTTCAGCCTCGATAATACGCAGTGCTTCGCCAGCATCCCACTTGTACATGTGTATTAATTTCCCACCGGTAGCCGCGATTCCCTGCGCCACGCAGTTATTGCCTGTGACATGAAACAAAGGCGTGGCAACGAGCGCTATAGGGATCTGGTCCGGCTCCATTGCGCCTTTTGCTTGCACACCCGCCTTGGCCAGTGCAGTGGACTGTACAGCACGACTGAAACCGATATTCATCAAATTTGCTACGCAGCCGCGATGTGTTAATTGGGCGCCCTTAGGTGTGCCCGTGGTCCCGGAGGTATAAAACACGCAGGCATCATCATCGGGATCGATAGAAACCTCGGGCATGGCGCTCGCAGTATTAATAACCTCATGCCAGTCCACCACATTGTTGTGCGCAACACCGTGCAAACGTACTCCGCAAACAATCAGGCTCTGAAAATCCTCGCGAATCTCTTCGAACCGAACAAGACGCTCTTCATCGCAAATCAGCACCTTGGGCACCGAATCTTGTAAAGCGTAGTGCATTTCCTTCGGCACCCACCACGCGTTCATACCAACGACAACAGCGCCCATCGAGACAACGGCCCAGTAGGCCAGCATCCACTCCGGATAATTCCGCATCGCGATTGCGACTCGATCACCGGGTTGGACGCCCTGCATCGACAGCCAGTTTGCAATAGAGCCAGCGAGTTCATGGGCTTGCTCGTAAGTGTAGCGTTCGTCTTGGAAAATAAGATATTCCCGATCCTGATACGCAGCAGTACCCTGCCAAATCTCTCTCAAGGATGCAGGCGCATGCTTATAACTTCGCGCGGGAGAGCCCCGCACTTCCAGGGTTTCGATCTCAAATAATTGTCCGGCCGCCGTTAATTCGTCCCAGACAGTCCTTAGCTCATCGTACATGCACCTACCTCTTTGCAATCTTTATTGTGTAACACTCAGAATAGCCGCGGCACCGATATCCATCAATAGATGATACGAATTTAATCGACGATCCTATAGCCGACATATCAGAAATACAACTTCTGCATCAACCCGTTATTGGCTCACCAAGACTACAACCGACTTACCCGAGGTTTTTAGGCCACAGAAGAGGTGATTGTCCAGGGTATCGTAGACACGCTTCTATTTGCGCAGAACTTTCTACTAAATCATCAGACAAAGGTTTAAAATCTGCGCTCACAGACTCTGTCAGGAAAACCCCCGTGGATAGGTGAAGTATCTGTTCAACAGCACGGTTTTATTGGCCAATAACAGTATCAGGTGTCGAAAATGAAGAGATGGAATGGCTGGGGCGACGACGAAAATGCGCTCGACTATGAACTGAGTGCTGCGGCACTGCAATTTTTAGAGGGTCTTATCGGGGAATCCAAGCCTCTTCCGGATGCTAGCCTGGAGCACGTTTTAGCCACAGTGCCCGATTCGCGCCTTCCACCGAACGATCTCTACAGCCTAGATGCAGAGGATCGCTTGCGGCACGCCCGTGGTCAGAGTCTGCCAGATTGGCTTGCATTACGGAGTGGCGCGGTGGGTGCTTTCCCCGATGCCGTTGCGTTCCCGCACAGCACTGAAGAGGTTCGATCCTTACTGCAACTGGCGAGCGAGCAGCAGTTCGATATTATTGCCTATGGTGGAGGCACATCTGTCGTCGGACACATAAACCCGGAGGAAAACGGCCGCCCAGTGCTGACCATCGATATGACGCGCATGGATCAACTGATGCACCTAGATAAAGAGAGCCAAATTGCGACCTTTGGTGCGGGCACTATCGGGCCGCATGTGGAATCACAACTCAAGTCTCAAGGCTATACCTTGGGTCACTACCCGCAGTCTTGGGAACTTTCCACTATAGGCGGCTGGGTAGCCAGCCGATCCAGTGGCCAGCAGTCACTGCGTTATGGACGTATTGAGCAGATGTTCGCCGGTGGCCGCATCGAAACGCTAAAGGGCACTTTGGACATTCCCACTATTCCTGCTTCATCAGCGGGACCCGACGTGCGCGAGTTTTTCCTTGGTACAGAGGGGCGCATGGGTATCATTACTGAAGTGAAAGCCCGCGTAACACCTTTACCCGAGCAGGAATCTTTTCACGTATTATTTTTCC
>JAPKAY010000028.1 GCA_028825045.1 Halioglobus sp. | reverse complement strand
TCGCCCCCGAAATCAGTGTGCATAATATAGGTGAACTCCACCTGTTCATCGGTAATGGCGGTTATCAGATACTGTCCGTTGGACTCTGCGCGCACATAGTCCTGCTCGGGGTGACTGGAGGATGCAGACACCAGATTGACCGTCACTGTTTTGGCTTCTAAATCGATGTCCGCATCTGAATGAATCACCATATCTCGATCCGATATCGGCCAGGGCAAATCCAATACCATGTAAACATAGTTCTCGGTTTCGGAGACTGTGCTCATGATCTCAGACGATTTGCACACGGCACGCCATTCGCCGCAGCCATCACCGCTACCCATTGCTTCAACGACCTTTTCAAAGGGCGCGTTAATCACTGCGGTTACCTTTACTGCCAGGAAGGGTGAGTCGGATTCAGGCCTTGTATACACTTTAATGCGGTCTTCTTCTCTTTCCAGAATCCATCCCTGCTCAGATGAATAGGCAGTCCCGGAAACTGCCAGGGATAGTGTGAGTAGCAATAATGGGATTGGGTAGTTTAGGGCTATACGGGTTTTCAAACACTTCAACATGGTCACACCTTTTTAGCTATCAAATTAGTCGGATAAGAGTTTGATCGGCACGAGTACTGCCTGTAAAAGTACGCGGTTTCATCCCAATCTCAGGTATGCCATTTCTCCAAAATTGGAGGACGGGTCGAGTTGAATGACTCGTTCGAAACATTCCCTGGCCCCAGCGACATTCCCTTGCATTTCCAGTAACTGTCCCAGATGGTAGTTAGCACATACCTGATATACCGCTTTAATGCCTTCAAGCGGGAGTCCGAGTTCTTCAAAGCTGTGGCTATGAAGTCGTTTAAGCATGGCCTCTAGCGCTTTGATCGCCTCTAGCCCCTTATTGATAGCGTCTGGGAAAAGTGTGTTTGCTCTGGCGTGTAACAAACACGCTTCCAGTCGGTCCATTTCGCCCTTCGGGGGCGTTGATGCCGGATCGCGAAACAGTTCCACGGCCTCTTTCAGCAACTCTGTTGTGTCGGACATACCGCCCAGCTTCGCCGCCCGCATCAACAAGGTCAACAGGCGTCCTTCCAGCGCCATTGGATGACGACTGTCCGACGCTTCGAGCTGTGTCGCGTAGAGTTGAGCCTCTTCAAGCTTATTGGCCATGGCAAAGGCGAGGCACTTGCAGGCAATTGCCAGATCGTCATTGGGACGGATAGCCAGTGCGGCGTCAGCGAAGCCGATCACGCGTTCAAATTCTGTCAGTAGCAGGCAAGCGCGTGAGGCACAGTGAATGCGTTCCAGGTCGCGCGGGTCAGCAGCAACATGTTTGCTCAGGAGCAGTAGTTCCTCATCAATTCGAAAGCGCTTGCGGAAAACTTTGCTGGGAAAATAAATGGCCTGATGAATAGTGGAGAGCGCGTTTTCTGAGTTTTCGATGATACGCTGGAACATACCTCGTGCCAGGCTGGTTTTTTTGCTGACGATCCAGCGGTTGATCACGCGGTCGGTGTTGGTCACGCTCGCCACGACGGCATCGTAATTTAACTCAGGTCGTTGTATCTCTATCAATGCATCGACTTCGAGTTGGGCCAAGGTCTGTAAGTTCTCCTGCGCCTTCTGAAAAAAACTCAATGGCACGCCCTCATTACGGGCGGCCCATAATAGCCCGGCAACCTCTACCTGATCGTCGTCAAGCGGACGTGTAGTGGCAAGCAGGCCGGCGCTATTCAGTTCTTCCAGAAATTCCTGTGGAAAGCTAAGACTGACTTTGTTTCCAGTATCAGCTTCAAATGGAATTATGAGATCCCTGCGGCCGCCGTGGTATTTGTCCGAAAGCAGCTCGATCTCGATGGTGGTGGGGTCGTAGTCGGCCGCCTTGAATGCCGCCGCAATCTCCGGCAGAGACAGGGAGGTCTGCTGCTGAATGCGAAGTATCAGCCGGATAAGCAGCAAATGTTCCTCTTTATAGAGAGATAAATTGCGTCGCGGCTTGTCGGGTTTGGGCAACAGGTTAGCGCGCAGGTAATACTTGATCATGTCGCGCGAGACGCCAGCGACCTCTACTAGTTCCGCCATGCGGTAGCGTCGGTCCCTGGTTTTTCGTGCTGTCTTTACTCGCCTGGTCATTGGGTTTTTGTAGCACCTGTGCTTATGGATGGAAGGGCTGGGTGGCTATGAGCGGCTCCGCGTCGCGGTGCGAGCTTGAACTCAAAGCACCGCCTATTATAGATAATTATTTGACACGCTCAACAGATAATACTATTATCCACATAAATCAGGGCGTATGCCCCAACATGTAGGAGATCATTCCCATGGGCGTTGCAGAAGTTATTAATCAATCCAACACACCAGTGAGCATTGAGGTCAGGAAATTTGACCCCCAGGCAACCCAAAATGCACCCGAGTACTTTCACGGCAACGATCCGTTTAAGTCGCACTTTATGAATGCCCTCTCTATTTTATTCCCAGAGGGGGAGCGCTTCTTTATTCGTTCGGTGCTGGCCTACCGGGACCAGATAGGCGACCCGAAGTTGCTCAGTGAGATTAAGGAGTTCTGCGCTCAGGAGGCGCAGCACACGTTAGTACACGAGGCGATGAACGACCTTGCCGCCCGTCACGGATACCCGGTCGAAAAGCTGGAGTCCTGGGTGCGCCGCGATCTTCGTCGGTTCAGCAAACGTGGCAAGACCAGCCCTTGGGCGCGCCGGGCTGCACTGGCTATGACAGTCTGCATGGAACACTTTACGGCTATTCTTGCTTATCAGGTGCTCACCGATTCAGAAGTGACCGCAAAGGGGCTCGATCCGTCTGTCAAAGCATTATTTGAGTGGCATGCGCTAGAAGAAACTGAGCACAAAGGTGTGGCCTTCGATGTGTATCAGGCAACGAACGGTAGTGCTTTCTTTCTGCGTTTCGCCATGCTTTGGGCTACCTTATTTTTTCTATTGGGCCTGTTTGTGAATCTGACGGTGCTGCTGTTTAAGGATGGCAGTATTGGGAAGTGGTCCACTTGGAAAACAGGTATTCAATTTGTATTCGGTCCTCGGCATGGGTTTCTGGTGCGCCCGTTCAAAGATTGGCTGGCCTTTTTCAAGCCGGGCTTTCATCCCTGGAAGCAGCATAAAGATTTGGATATTGAGAGCAACACCCAGTCTATTGGTGCCTACCTGGTGCCCGCGGTGAGCTAGAAGCGTTAATGATACTGCTGTCTGTAACGTCACCTTCCAGAACCACCAGAAAAGTTGCAGGTGCTGTGAAAACGAATCAAGAACCGGAGCATCCACAGTATCGTTTGGAAATAAGCTGCGAACCCCTGCTGTCTCCGCAGGGTCTTGCTTGCCTCAGTACCAGACACTGAGTGCAAATAGTGCTAACAATATCCAACCTATAACGTATTGAACAGAAGAGCGTTTCTGGGTTAACGATAGCTGAGTCAGGCTAACGAGTGCAGCCAAGGCTAATTGGCTCTAGCGAGGACAGCCTTCCAATATAGGGTATTCATCTGTGTCCGTCTGGACCCAGCGGGGAAGAATACAAGGCCGGTTCGATCAGCGCGGCAATCTCCCTGTATACACATAGCTTTGCGGTCAACCCTTGGGCATAATGCCAGCTGTTAAAACAGCACTGGAGACTGGCTCGAGGCGGCATGTACTACCAATACTTCGGGCTGAACGAAGCGCCCTTTTCTATAGCGGTTAATCCGCGCTACCTGTTTATGAGTGCTCGTCATCGGGACGCACTGGCGCACCTGCTTTACGGGGTAGGGGCCGGTGGCGGCTTCATATTGCTGACCGGCGAGGTGGGCACGGGTAAAACCACGATAAACCGTTGTTTGCTTGAACAACTGCCGCAGAATACTGATGTAGCGATTATTCTCAACCCGGCTTTGAATGCGATCGAATTATTGGCCAGCGTCTGTGACGAGTTGGATATAGAGAACGATCCGGAAAAACACACGCTTAAAACGCTAACCGATAAACTGCATCGTTATCTGCTGGACAATCATGCGCGTGGACGTAAAACGGTCCTGTTAATAGACGAAGCCCAGCATCTCGATTTTGACGTGTTAGAGCAGATCCGGCTGCTGACTAACCTGGAAACCAACAGCGAAAAGCTGTTACAGATTATTTTGATAGGTCAGCCGGAACTTGCGCAGATTCTGGCACGGCCAGAATTACGACAGCTGAATCAGCGAATTACAGCACGCTACAATTTGGACCCGCTTAATCTCGAGGAAACGGGAGCGTACATACACCATCGCTTGCAAGTGGCCGGCATGAGCCCGGAGCGGATTATTTTCTCAGGCTCTGTTGTCAGGGGAATTCACAAAGCCACTCGTGGCATCCCGCGCGTGATCAATGTGCTTTGCGATCGTATGCTGTTGGGTGCCTATGGCCGCAATAAAACGCGCGTGGATAAACCTATGCTCGCAGTGGCGGTGTCTGAAGTTCTGGGTGAGACCAGAGGCAACACCGGGGTCTGGCGGTGGTCAGTTTTCGGCGTGCTGATGGTTTTGCTGGGTGCGGTCGGATGGTGGCTTTGGGGTGTCTATGCCCCCGGTGTTACCCCCAATGTTATATACCCGGAGCTGTTTGATTCGCATGCGGATCCAACGGACTCAGCCGACCCGGCAACGCTCTTGCCTATGAAATCAGCTTCCGACCCTGTGAGTGCGGCCTCGTTGGAATCTCAACTAATCGATATTGCCCGCGCACAGCAGCCCACCAGGAGCGCGATGACGCAGTTGTGGACGCTTGTCTCAAGTGAGCCGCTGCCTCAGAATCCCTGTGCGAAATCGACCCAGTATGGCGTTGCCTGTATACAGAGCGAGGCCTGGACCTGGGATGAACTTGTCGTTATAAATCGTCCGATTGTGCTTGAGACCATTACCCGCGATAGGTTTTCCGCCGAGGTGTTGCTGCTGGATATTGAGGGCCCCAGCGCCTGGATAGTGACAGAGACCGGCGTCGCGAAGGTGAAGCTTGCAGAGTTAGCGCCCCTTTGGACAGGTCGTTATCAGTTTCTTTGGCAGCCCCCGCTCGGTTTCCAGCAATCCCTTGCATTGGGCGATGACGCCGCCGTAGTAGCGCAGGTCGCGCAATTATTTGCGCGCTTGGACGTCCAGCCGCAACCGCTGTCTGGTGCGCTCTTCAACAACGCGTTACAGCAACGAGTGCGTCTGTTTCAGCTGGAAAATTCGTTACAGGACGATGGCGTAATTGGCCTACAGACACTGCTTAAACTGAATGAAGCCCTCGGTATCGATGCGACGGCGGCGGCAGTCAGGCAAGACTTACAGGCCGCCTCTGGTGAGCCTTCACTGCCATGAAGGGTGGCTGCGCAATGACAATGCATAGTGAGGTTATTTTGTGTCGTTGATACTGGATGCTCTCAACCGGTCGCGGCAGGATGCGGACCCGGTTCCCGGTTTGGTGACGCAACATTCTGTTGCACCTGTTGCACCTGTTGCACCGGTCGTACGTCGGTATCTCCCCTGGTTTGCATTATTTGTGGCAGTGCTACTGATTGTTTGGTTGGTCTGGGAGCGCGGCACTTCACCCGCATCCGCACCGAACGCTGACATAGGTGCACCGGTGGCAGAGCTCTCCCGCAATATAGGCAGCGCGGTTACTTCGGTGGCTGCCGAGCTTAAGACACGGGCGGATGTGGCTCAGGAGGTGTCTGGGCCTGAAGCCGATGCGCCGGAATTCAAACCGGTGCAGGAACCTGCCGCTACCTCTGCGCCATTACCGACGTCTGATTCTGGCGGAGCAGACCCATTGGTTACAGAGCATACTGCAGCCACGCCGAACCAACTCGCGGCCGCCGCTCCTCCTGCAGTTAAGGAAAGCGCGGCCGTGGCCGACCTCTATCTAAAGCAAGGTCAGTTACCGCAGGTTGGTGAAAAGCGTGCAACAACGAAAAATGCCCGTTCTGCCCGGGCCAAAGAATCTGCTGGATCCAGCGGCACGGCCCGCGCGGGCGACGAACAGCCTGTTGATATCGAGGCGATATTGCGGAACGCACAGAAAGAAATGGAAAATGCTAGCTTGGCCGCACATCCCTCACCCTTTCTGGAGAGCCTTTCGCAACAAACCAAGGACAGTATTCCCACGATTTACTACCAACGCCACGATTATGCCAGCCAGGCGTCCCGTTCCGCGGTTGTGCTTAACGGCAAGACGCTCAAGGTGGGTGGCAGCCCTGCTTCTGGCGTGAAGGTTGACGAGATCTTGACTGATTCTGTGGTGTTGAATTACCGAGGCACGCAATTTCGGTTACGGGCGCTAAATAGCTGGATTAACTTGTAGTTATTACTGAGTTCCTGTTTCGCTTTATGGTGTGCAGCGGTTATCGGGTGTTTGTTGGACCGTTGTGATGCAAGCTAGATCCCGAGGTATTCCCGGATGATGCCAAATATCTGCGGTTGCTGCACAAACGTGGGAATTCGACCAATCCCTTCACTATTGGCAAGTAACGGTACCGCCGCTCCTGTGTGTTCTTCCATCATGAAATTACTGGTCGCGTAGTTGATCGCCATATGGCTTCCCTCGGGAGTCACAATGCGAGCTACATAACCCGGAGTGTAGGTGGAGATAGGGTAGGCTGCGAATAAGCTTTCATCGGGAATCAGTTGTGCCGCCTGCGAGTGATCCGCAGTGACCAGAATCAATGTACGCGGGTGTGTTTCAGCAAAGGCTAATGCGCTTTGCAGAGCTTCATCCAATTGCTCCACCTCGCCGATGGAGCCGCAGGGCTTGCGCTCATGGGACTGTTTGTCGATGGATGCTGACTCAATCATCAAAAAGAAACCTTTGTTGTTATTGCGGCTCAAACGATCAAGAGCGATATTCGTCATCTGTTGCAGACTGGGCATGTTGGCAAAATCCGGGTTCGCTTCGCACACCATGGGCGCCGGTAGAGTGACATCCCCGAGATAGGGGTGGATATAATTGAGCAGGCTGGGCTCGGGTTCCTCGGCTTCGCGACCATCTTCTCCCCGCAATCGAACGGGCAGTGTGCTTTGTGCAAACACGCCGAGCAAACGTTTGTCCTGTGAAGCTGATGCCAGTTCGTCTTTGCGTGTGATTACCTCAAAGCCGTTACGTTCTGCCAGCGCCTTGACGCTGATCGTTTCAGCCTCGGCGATGGGAGTAAAATGTTTTTCGCCACCGCCGAGCAGCACGTCCACGGGGGAGTCTGCCAGTTGTTCGGCGATTGAGCCGCCGCCACCATTTGCCTTGAGATATTCGGAGCAGTCTCCCAGAGCAATACCCTTGTAGTTCACGTCAACCATAGCATCGGGGTTTTCGCACAGGCGAAAGTTAATATGCGTGATAAATGAGGCAGGTGTGGCATCTGTAATACTGGACGTGGTGACGAGCCCTGTACGTAAGCCCCCGGCCACTGCCAGTTCTACTATTGTCGCTATAGTGGTATCACTGCCGGCGCGGGTGCTAATTCGGCCCCGGCTGGTTATCACACCCGTTGCCATACTGGTGGCAGTATTGGCCGAGTCCGCAACATAAACGGGCTTACCGTTCTGCCGATCTTCGGTAGTTAAAATCTGCATTGAGGCGCGAAAGGGTAAGTGGTCCAATCGTAATTTGCCTTGGCTGCCTTTCAGGTAGTTGCGCGCAATCGTTAACTGCTGCTCGTCCATGCCGTCACCAATAATGAGAATGACCTGTCGAGGCTGATGCGTGACCTCTATTGGTGCAATATTTGCACTGTTTTGGGTCATTCCCACCGAAGTCCAAAGTGTAATAGTGAGCACCAGACTGCGTACTGCCAATGGTTTTATCAAGTGATTCCCTACCCGCGCTGCGAAACATCCGTATCAATATCACGTCACCCCGGCCGATGCACGTCAAAATCCTGGCTTGCGCACAAGGACTTGGCAGTGAAGGTGACCAGGACTAGCTGCTCCTGAGTAGACATTTCCTACGAATGAAGAGTCTAAGCGGTTAACCTTTCCATCACAGTGTGGCAGGATGATCGCTCCCTTTTTTCTGTTGGGGGTGAGCGCTGCGCTTTAACCTCCGATAATCAAAAAAATACCGCACAATTTCATTGAGGAAACACTATGAAAATGATGACTGCAATCATCAAGCCATTCAAGCTGGATGATGTTCGCGATGCGTTACATCAGATTGGGATCACCGGTATGACCGTAGAAGAGGTCAAGGGTTATGGTCGGCAGAAGGGCCACACTGAATTGTATCGCGGTGCGGAATATATCGTGGAATTTCAGCCCAAGGTTAAAATCCAAATCGGAATTAGCGACGATCAGCTAGACGCGGCGATCGATGCTGTGTGCGGCGCAGCAAGCACGGGAAAGATCGGAGATGGGAAAATTTTCGTAACGCCACTGGAGCAGAGTATTCGCATTCGCACCGGTGAGACAGGCGAGGAGGCGCTCTAGCCATGGCCAAAACGCTAAAAGTATTTCATGCTACTACGCTTTTTCTAGTGGCCATGTTCGCTTCAATGGGTGCCAGTGCCGACGAACTCAATGGCGGGGATACTGCTTGGGTTTTAACGTCTACTGCGCTCGTACTATTTATGACTATCCCCGGGCTGTCGCTGTTCTATGGTGGCCTGGTGCGGGTCAAGAACGTATTGTCGGTGCTAATGCAGTGTTTTGCGCTGACCTGCCTCATGTCGCTAGTGTGGTTTGTTGTGGGTTATACCATTGCATTTGGTAGTGACGGCGTCGAGCAGGGCAGGTTTATCGGTGATTTCGGTAACGTAATGTTTGCCAGTATTACCATGGACACAATGAATGGCGGCATCCCCGCAACGTTGTTTGCCACATTTCAGATGACGTTTGCCATTATCACCCCGGCTCTGATCGTCGGTGCTTTTGCCGAGCGCATGCGCTTTTCCGCCATGCTGATTTTTAGCACCATTTGGCTGATAGTGGTCTACTCCCCGATCTGCCACTGGGTATGGGGTGGCGGTTGGTTGTACCAAATGGGCCTGCAGGATTTCGCCGGCGGTACCGTAGTGCATATTACTGCGGCCGTGGCGGCCCTCGTGGCTGCGTTGATGATGGGCCCGCGTAAGGGCTTTGGAACAACCGCTATGCCACCCCACAATCTGGCGATGACTGTAACCGGTGCCGGTATGTTGTGGGTGGGGTGGTTCGGATTCAATGCGGGATCGGCATTGGCAGCGGACAGTAGCGCCGCCATGGCGATGCTGGTTACCCATTTGTCCGCCGCTTGTGGTGCACTTGCCTGGATGACCATGGAATGGGTACGCCACGGCAAGCCTTCGGTGCTGGGTATGGTTACCGGCATGGTGGCTGGCCTGGGTACGATTACAGCTGCATCTGGTTCGGTGGGGCCTGCCGGCGCAGTCGTAATCGGCCTTAGCGCTGGTGTGGTCTGTTACTTCGCCACCAACTACCTGAAAAACGTCTTGAAAGTGGATGACAGCCTCGATGTTTTCCCGGTGCATGGCGTGGGCGGTATTCTTGGGACATTGCTGGTCGGGGTCTTTTGCGCCACTGAACTGGGCATCTTTAGCGGGAACGGATTTTCTGATGGAATCGACAGTATCGGCGGCCAGCTCGCGGTTCAGGCAACCGGCGTTGTTGCTACATTTGTTTACACGGCAGTTGCTTCGTTCATTATTCTCAAACTCGTGGATAGGATGGTAGGCTTGCGTATCGACACCGATGAGGAAACTCAGGGCCTTGACCTGGTGCTGCACGACGAGCGCGGATACGACTTGTAGTCTCTGTGATATTGATTGAAGGCCACCAGCGGTGGCCTTTTTTTCGTTTTGGAAATCTAATGTATGGACTGGCAACACCACCACGCGACTATTAACGGAATCCGCATGCACTATGTGGAACAGGGGGAGGGCATGCCTGTGGTACTGTGCCACGGCTTTCCTCATTTGTGGTTCAGCTGGCACCGACAAATCAGTGCCTTGGCCGCAGCGGGCTATCGTGTGATTGCACCGGATATGCGCGGTATGGGGCAGACGGAAGCGCCGGCTGACCCGGCAGCGTACGATATTGATCACGTCACCGGTGATTTACTCGGATTATTGGATCACATCGGGGAGGAGCGAGCGGTATTTGCGGGTCTGGATTTTGGTGCGTTCGCTATCTACGACCTTACCCTGCGCCACCCGGAACGGGTCATTGCAGTGATCGGGCTTGAAAACCCGGCTGCACCTCACAACCCGGATGAATCTCCCCTAACTGAATACCAGCGTATGGGCGAGGAGCATTTTCTACACATTGAATACTTCCGGGTTCCGCCTCGAGCTGATGAGGAACTGGCCGCGCAGCCGCGACGATTCTTGCACAAGGTGTTTCACACGCTCAGCGGCGCCGGCAATTACTTTGATGTCTTTAACTATCCACCGGGTACTGCTTATATCGATGCCATGGCGGAACCACCGCCACTACCCTGGCCATGGTTGTCTGAGCTTGAGATGGAGGTTTTTGTTTCAGAGTACAGCCGCAGCGGCTTTACCGGTGGTCTCAATTGGTACCGCTCTTTTGACCTGAAGTGGCTACAGCGTAAACCCTTTGAGGGCGTGCAGAGCGACGTGCCTGCCTATTTTCTGGGCAGTGAACACGATGTCGACCTGGAGGGGTTTCACGGTGACGATCCTATCGGCCTGATGCGGGCTATCTTTCCTGGGTTGCGAGAGGCGCGCATGATTTCGGGGGCTGGTCACATGGTGCAACTGGAGGCATCGGATGCGGTTAATGCGATCCTGCTTCATTACCTCCGGGACATTCAAGAGCGACTCTAACTGCTGAGCAGCTGCGCCCGGGCTCAGCTTACGGTCAGCGTCAGCCCCATCTTCTTGAATACAGCCTGTTCTGCATACAGTTCCCGAGTGGTTAGCGGATGGTCTTGCAGCCATCTTTTCGGAAAATCCAGGGTCAAGGAATTTTCATCAGCAATGATGGAAAAATCCGGTAATTCCTCTAGCGTTTCCACGTACTTAAAATGACTTGCCAGGCGGATAATGCCGAGCAGATAACGAATTCTTAGCAGTTCACTATCTGCTACTTCAGCAAAGAAGCGAGCTCCCAATTTCCCCCTTTGTCCCAGAGCAAGAAGCGCGAGAATTTCCTGTTCCTCCTGGGAAAAGCCGGGTAGGTCTGCGTTCCTTAGCAGGTAGGCGGAGTGGCGATTGAAATGCTTGTGTGCGATTGCCATGCCAATCTCATGGGTGCGGGCAAGCCAATGCAGCAACTCCCAGTCATTCGTCGTCAGCTGCCAGCCTGAACGCACGGCGCAAAATATAGTGTGCGCCCGGCGTTCGACGATGTCTGCCGTCTCCGTGTCGACAGCGTACCGCTGCATGAGTGCGTTTACAGTGCGCTCGCGCACATCCTCGTGACGGAGACGACCCATAAGGTCGTAGATGACCCCCTCTCTTAGTGCCCCCCTGGATGTCCGCAGGTGAGTGATGCCCAGCACGTCAAACAGCGCACTGGCGATTGCCACGCCAGGTAGAATGACATTGCGCCGTTGGGTGGCCAAGCCCTCGAGCTGGATATCATCCATCAACTTGAATTTGAGTAAGCGCTTTTCCAGTGCGGCCAGGCCGTCCCGGTCGATTCCGCCTTCCCCCCAGCCGTTTTGTGAAAGGATGGATTCAATGGCCTGCAGTGTTCCCGAAGCGCCAACACACTCCTCCCAGCGTTTTGAATGGAATCGGTGGCGAATAACATAAACCTGGGATCGGGCTTGTTCGTAGGCTTTGCGATATTTTCCGCGACTGATCTTGCCCTGTGAAAAAAAGGATTTGCCATAGGAGACGCACCCCATTTGCAGGCTTTCCATCGTCTGCGGTTCAAACCGCTGGCCGATGATGAGCTCGGTACTGCCTCCGCCGATGTCGATGACCAGACGCGACTGGGCGTCGTCAGCGAGGGAATGTGCGACGCCCAGATAGACCAGTCGCGCCTCCTCGAGGCCGTAGATTACATCAACCCGCGAGCCGAGAATCCGGCGGGCCGGTTGGGTAAAAGCCCTCCGGTTTTTTGCCATGCGCAGTGCATGAGTGCCAACGACCCGCACACGCTGTGGTTCGACGCTTTCCAGCATCTGGGCGAATCGCGACAGACAGTCCAGGCCACGTTCGATGGCGTCCTGAGCCAGAAGGCCATTTTTGAGACCCGCTGCAAGTTGCACTTTTTCCGCCAAAGCATCCACCGGACGAATCTCGCCGTGCTCGATTTTTGCAATGATGAGGTGGAAAGAATTGCTGCCAAGATCGATGGCCGCTAGCAGACTTCCGTTGGCAAGTGTTTCCAGTGCGTCTGAATCCAAGTCTTCATCGTTCCATGGTTGTGGCGCTCTCGGCCATGTTAAATGAAAATTCGACTTTAAGCACACTCGATACGGTGAGGGCGTACCGTGACCGAAGGTTGGCCTACTTAACTGGCGGGCGCCTGATACCAGATCGGCGAAGTCCAGGCGCGTTCCTGGATTTGCCAGGGCAATTCGGGATCACTGCAACTGGGCGGGCGTTGATCCTTTGGTAGCGTTAGACAATCATAGTGACTCCAGCGGCAGCTGGGGTTTTCCAGTACTCTGGCGTAGTAGACGGCAGACATCGCGGGATCGAAATCCGGATCTTGCCAACTGGCACACAGCTGCGCAAAACCCTGACCAGAGACCTGGCATGTTAGGGCGTCGACAGTAGCGTCGACCTTGTTTAGGCCTGTGACATCGTAGACCGCTTGCTGCGTGCGGCCCTCGCCATCGATCCAGCCCTTGATAATTTGAATGCGTTGCAACAGGTTACCCTCGTCCCGCGGATCACGGTTGGCGCTGGCGACAAAAACCGGACTTTGCTTCGCTCCTGCTGGTGAGGGGGGTAGGTCTGCGCCCATTGGCACACCGTTTTCGTATGCCTGTGCCAGATAGTCACTACTTTGGCACAGGGAGGTATCCAGATTCCAGCCAGCGAAAAAACGCGGGGTGATGCGTGGGCCACTGGTACCGAAAGTCTCCCGCCGCCGCATGGCTTCGAACAATGCGCTGCGGCTGTTTTCATTGGCGTAGATGCCGGCGATGCCGCCTGGGTTGTAGCGAACCGGGGAGCCGGTCGCAATGTCGCCAGGCACTTTTATTGTGCTCAATAGACGGTCCTCCAGCACCATGTCATTACCGTGGGACCCCAGATAGTTTTTTTCCCGTTCCGGTGCGGGCGCGCCAATGTGCGTGTCGGTCGATGCGATAATGCCGAATTTGAACGGGTTTATTCCCAGTTTTCCTTCTTCTGACAGTCCCGCGGTGAGCGCATAACGGACGTAGCTGTAGCGTGAAACACACCCTTTGAGCATCATGCCGCCGCTGCTGAAATCTTCGCCGCAATCGGGAATAGGCTCGCTGGCGGGCCGTAGTTTTTCAAAATTGCAGAATTCATCGGGCGCACCGATGACGCTGTCGATACCGTTGCGACATTCGGAATCGCCCTTCACCTGCAGAACCTCCGCCAATGGTTCCAGTCTGGCGCGCAGGGCAGCCAATTCCTGTTGCTCCTGTAAGGGTAGGTCCCGATTGGAATACGGGAACCACATGCGACCGCTACTCCAGTTGCTGTTGTGCGGAATGGCCAGCGCATCGCAGCGATCGTTGCCGGCGACGCAGGTTTTGTCGAGCCACTGCCAGAGTTGCTCGGGTGTAGGAGCATCCTTAGCGCTTAGCGCTGCCTGCGGTACTGTGCTCGATTTAAAAATAACGTTGCGATGCAGGTTTGAAGCTTCATCCGCCAGCGTATACTCGTATGCATGCAGGGCTGTGAATTCACAGTTTGCGCTGTAATCCTGCCAATTTTCGGTGCTGAGCTGATTCTCGCGCCACACGGTAATGGCTTCCTCGCGGCACAATGAGCCATCTGCGCCACAGATTCGGGTTGAACGGTCCTGCCCGAATACAGCGAAACTCGCCAGTCGAACGAGCGATTGTAATTGATCTCCAACTGGCAGTCGTACGTCGCCTCGGTACAAACCGCAGACCAGGCTCCCGTAAGCAGGGTTGTCTGCGTTGTAGCACAGTCGAGTTTCGCCCAAGGCTTCTGCGTGATCAGTCACTGCCATGAAATCAAGCGGCGAGCTGATACGTAGCACGGGGGCCTCAAAATCTGGAGTGTCACCGCGTCGGCGCAGGGACAAAGGAGTACCGCGGGCAAAGCTGTAGGCATCATCCACGGTGGTAGTGACGCCGAATGAGGTGGCGTCGTAGGAGGCGGCCGTGTGGACATGCAGGTCACCGAACCAGGCCTTATTGTGTGAGTACTGTTGCTTGCAGGGTGCTTGTTCTGTGGGCGTATTGTTGAGGGTGCGCACAGTTACCTGATCCCAGTGAGACAGCCCAAGACTGTCGTGCTCTACACGCTGGAATTCATAGCGCAGCCACAGCAAGCCAGTACCGATTATTAGCGCTGCAAGAAGCAACGTAGCGAGGGTATATTTGAGCAGTTTTTTCAATCGGGACACCGTTGCATGGGTAAAATAATTGTACTCCGTTGTCGTTCATCCTAACCCAGGGTACGGTGGAGCGTCACTGAGGTTCGACTATTTGGGCGGTAGGGGTGGCCAATTCAGGTGCGCCGAATCTCTTTGGTGGGTGTTCGGGCAGGGAGAGACTAATCGCATCGGATGCGGAGTTGCAGGCCTCAAGCCATTCTATCTGGCATCACATGTTCGGGGCTTTGGTACACCAGCTGCACTGTTCGATCCGTATCGAGTATCGTGACATTTGATTTAGATAATAAAATCGCTTTGATTTGACAAGATTTTTATTAGATCAGTTTTTTCGGGTCCAGTAGTTTAGCCAGCTTTTCAATTGGCAAATCCGTCATCTGGGCCGCAACCTCCAATATCGGGCGTCCTTCTTGATAGGCTCGCTTGGCGATTTCAGCTGCCTTGTTATAGCCAACCTCCCGGTTTAGCGCGGTCACCAGAATAGGGTTTTTTGCCAGATTGGCTTCGATATTTTCCGCGTTGACTACAAAATCTGTGATGCAATTTTCCGCCAGTGACGCACAACTGTTAGCGAGCAGCCTGATACTCTGCAGTAAGTTTTGTGCAATCAATGGCAGCATCACATTCAGTTGAAAATTGCCGGATTGGCCGGCGATGGTGATGGCGCTGTCGTTTCCTATCACCTGAGCAGATGCCATTGCCACTGCCTCGGGAATGACCGGATTGACTTTGCCTGGCATGATACTACTACCCGGCTGTAGGGGTCTGAGGCTGATTTCCCCAAGTCCCGACAGTGGCCCGCTGTTCATCCAACGTAGATCGTTCGCAATCTTCAGCAGCGCTACGGCCAGAGACTTGAGTTGTCCCGAAAGTGCCACGGCAGTGTCCTGGCTGGCGAGAGCAGCAAAGTAGTTTTGCGCTGGTTGGAAGGTTTGTCCGGTATGCTCATTGAGATGGAAACAGAAGCGGGTAGCGAATCGCGAGTCGGCATTGATACCGGTTCCCACCGCCGTTCCACCCTGCGCCAGCTGACGCAGTTGCGGACGGAGAGCATCGATGCGTTCTCCTGCCATTGTGAGTTGTGTCCGCCAGCCAGATAGTTCTTGGGCCAGGCTAATAGGCATAGCATCCATGAGGTGAGTTCGGCCCGTTTTGATGCTGTGTTGCAGATCGCCTTCCCGGTCTAAAATTACACCCTCAAGCTGATGCAGCGCCGGTACAAGGGAGTGGACAATTGCCTGTTCAGCGCTAACATGAATGGTTGTTGGAATCACATCGTTGCTGCTCTGACTGCAGTTGACATGGTCATTGGGGTGTACTGTCTGTCCTAGTTGTTGCGTGGCAAGGCTCGCAATGACTTCATTTGCATTCATGTTGGTGCTGGTGCCCGAACCGGTCTGAAAAATATCAACGGGAAACTGATCGTGATGCTTACCCTCCGCGATGGATAGGGCGGCCTCAGTAATGCACTCCGCCATTGCAGGTTCCAGTAGGTCTAAATCTGCATTCGCCCGTGCTGCCGCGGCCTTGACTATTCCCAGGCTGCTGATGAAACCGGTAGGCAGTGGTAGACCGCTAATGTTGAAGTTGTCGATGGCGCGCTGCGTTTGCGCCCCGTAGAGCGCCGACACCGGTACTTCCACTTCCCCCAGGCTATCTTTTTCTACACGTACTTTGCTCATAGCAAAAGTCCTGATCAGGCTTGTTCTGTAATCCGGTTGAGCACATAAGTCAGTACGCCACCGGCGCGGTAGTATTGGACCTCTACCATCGTATCGAGGCGGGATTGCAGCTGAATTTCACGGCGTTCGCCAGATGGATAGTGAATGACCGCAGGAAATATTTGTTTGGGCGACAGTTCCCCCTCCAGACCAAGAATGTCAAACGTTTCGTCGCCCTCCAGTTCCAGCGTCTTGCGTGTTTCTCCAGCCATGAACTGCACCGGGAGCACGCCCATGCCAACCAGATTGGAGCGGTGGATACGCTCGAAACTTTCTACGATGACGGCCTTGACGCCCAATAACAATGTGCCCTTGGCGGCCCAGTCGCGACTGGAGCCGGTACCGTATTCTTTGCCTGCCACCACCACGGTGCTGAGGCCTCGGGCGACGTAGTCCATGGCGGCATCGTAGATGAACAGGGGCTCGGTTTGGCCGTGTAGACGTGTATAACCTCCCTCCAGGTTTGGGGTCATCTCGTTGCGAATACGAATATTACCGAACGTGCCGCGCATCATGACCTGATGGTTTCCGCGGCGCGAGCCGTAGGAGTTGAAGTTGCTTTCGGCAACACTATGATCTCGCAGATACTGCGCCGCCGGACTGTCCAGTGGAATCGCACCGGCCGGAGAAATGTGGTCGGTTGTTACGGAGTCTCCTAGCATGGCCAGCATGGGTGCGCCAAGAATATCGCTGCGGTTGCCCTGATACTGCTCATCGAAAAACGGTGGTAGTTGAATGTAAGTGGAGTCGTCGGAAAACGCGTAGGTGGCGCCACCACCGGTCTCGATGCTTTGCCAGTCGTCACCACCGTCAAATACCGCACTGTACTGTTTGTTGAACATGCCCTTGTCAACCGTCTGCACTAAATGTGCGATCTCTTCATTGCTGGGCCATATATCGCGCAGGTACACGGGCTTGCCTTCCGAATCCTCACCTAGCGGGTCCTGGCTGAGATCGATGCGGGTAGTGCCTGCCAGCGCGTAGGCGACCACCAACGGCGGCGACGCGAGCCAGTTGGCTTTTACCAGGGGGTGTATGCGACCTTCAAAATTGCGGTTGCCCGAAAGCACCGAACAGGCTACGAGGTCATTGGAGGTGATCGTTTCTGCCACGGGCGCTGGCAGTGGGCCGGAGTTGCCAATGCAGGTAGTGCAGCCATACCCGACCAGATTGAAGCCCAGGTCGTTCAGTGAGTCCTGCAGGCCGGCCTTAATCAGGTAGTCGGTAACGACCTTTGAGCCAGGAGCCAGCGACGATTTCACCCAGGGCTTGCGTTGCAGGCCTCGTGCAAGAGCGTTTCGTGCCACTAATCCGGCGCCGATCATTACCGCAGGATTTGAGGTGTTTGTGCAAGAAGTGATGGCAGCAATGACGACATCGCCGTGGTGCATACTGACCTCGCCTTCGCCTACCGGGAATGCTGTATCACGCTGACTGGATTTGCCATCTAATTCAATAAACTGATCGGTCGCGGCTTGCAATTCCTTCACAGACACTCTGTCCTGGGGTCGGCGAGGTCCGGCCAGGTTGGGTTCAACGGTGGACATATCAAGGTTCAGCGTCGCGGAAAAAGTTGGTGTGGCGTAATCCTCACCTCGCCACATGCCCTGGGCTTTACAGTAGGCTTCTACCAGCTGCACTGAGTGTTCATCGCGATCGGTAAGTCGCAGGTAAGTGAGGGTCTGCTCATCGACCGGGAAGAACCCACAGGTGGCCCCGTACTCCGGTGCCATATTGGCGATTGTCGCGCGATCTGACAAAGGCAAATGATCCAGCCCACTGCCATAGAATTCCACAAATTTTCCCACCACACCGTGCGCTCTGAGCATTTGCACCACCTGCAATACAAGGTCAGTAGCGGTAATGCCCTCACACATTTTTCCTGTGAGCTCAAAGCCCACGACATCCGGTATCAGCATTGAAATGGGTTGTCCCAGCATTGCCGCTTCGGCCTCAATACCGCCGACGCCCCAGCCTAAAACACCCAGGCTGTTGATCATCGTCGTGTGGCTGTCAGTGCCTACCAGTGTGTCGGGATATGTGAGAACTTCTTCATCTGATGTGTGCTGCCAGATAACCTGGGCAAGGTACTCCAGATTTACCTGGTGACAAATGCCGGTGCCGGGCGGAACCACCCGGAAATCATCGAACGCTCCCTGGCCCCATTTCAGGAATTGATAGCGCTCGAGATTGCGTTCCATCTCCATGGCAACGTTTTGTGCAAAGGCATTGTCGCTGGCGAATTTGTCGATACTGACGGAGTGATCGATCACCAGATCAACCGGTGACAGTGGGTTGATTTTTTGCGGGTCGATGCCGCGTTTGACCAGCGCGTCGCGCATTGCAGCAAGATCCACCACTGCAGGGACCCCGGTAAAGTCCTGCATGAGTACTCGGGCGGGGTGATAGGCGATTTCCTGATCGGAACCATGCCCGGCGCTTGCGGCGAGGGTTTCGATGTCCTGGCGGGAACAGCTGATACCGTCTTCATGGCGCAGTAGATTCTCAAGTAACACCTTGGTGCACACCGGCAAGCGGCTCGCGGTGCCGTGATCCTGTAGTTCTCCGCCATTGACGGCGAAGTACTGATAATTTTTACCCCCTGCTTGCAGGGTGGACAGTGTGCCGAGCGAGTTTTTGGACGTTTTCATAGGAATTTCCTGAGTCGACAGTGGGCTGGAAGTATAGAGGAAGCGCGTCTCCCTTGCTTACGGAGCTCGCGACGTTCCGATTGATAGGCGGACTACAAAGCACCCGGCGGTGGGCGAAACGCCGAATAGTATATATCAGCCGTACTTAACCCGCTTGCGTCCATCATACTTGATTAGTGTGTGCAGTTTGTTACAACCCTAATAAATTTTAAATGACAATTTTGGGTGTAATCATGGCGAGATCCGTGGCTCGGCGTTGATTTATTTTCAAAAAGCTCTATGTTGGTGGGCTCGATGTTTCCGCACACGGGGATGCAATAATGCAGACGAAATTTGAAGTTGGCTCCCATCGCGTCGTTTTATTGATATTCCTGGCCGTCGCATTGTATGCCTGCTACTGGATGGTAAAGCCGTTCCTTGAGCCAATTGTCATGGCCATTTTGATTGGCCTGCTGGCTTATCCGCTCCATCAGCGACTGGTTGTTGCATTGGGAGGGCGTAACACCACGGCATCGCTGTTAAGTTGCCTGATATTGTTGTTAATCATTGTTATTCCTACTCTGGTGCTATTAGTGGCAGTGCTCAGGCAGGGGATCAGTTACTCCGTTGTCGTCAGTGAATGGGCGACGCAGGAAAATGTGCACCATTTGATGTTGCAGCCCTGGGTGCTTGAAGCGAAGTCCTGGGTGACAAAAGTTGTCCCTGATGGCGCACTGGAGCCTGAAAATATCAGGAATAGAGCGTTGGCGGCAGCGGGACTAATGGGGAAGCAATTTGCTGGCGTGTCGACAACAATACTGGGCAGCTTTACCCGGGTCATAGTCAATTTTCTACTGTTGCTATTTGTTTTGTTTTTTGTAATGCGAGACCACGAAAAATTGATGGGATTCCTGCATCGCGCTCTGCCACTGTCGCGCTCTCAAGAAGATATCTTGTTTCAGGAGGTGAAGACTGTTAGTAAATCTGCTTTGCTGGGGTCTTTGTTAACCGCCGTCACTCAGGGGGTGGTAGGCGGCTTTGGTTTGTGGCTAGCGGGTTTCCCCGGTGTCTTTTGGGGCGCAGTTATGGCATTCACCTCGCTGATTCCGCTGGTGGGAACGGCGCTGATCTGGGTGCCTGCGGCTCTTTTTCTGTTGGTGACAGGTGAAACGGAATGGGCAATATTCTTGCTGGTGTGGGGTGTGGTGGTGGTTGGTTCAATCGATAATTTTCTGCGCCCCCTGTTCATGCAGGGCGCGAGTATGAACACGGTAGTGGTGTTTTTCTCACTGATTGGTGGTCTACACTTGTTTGGTCTGGTTGGGTTGATCTATGGACCACTGATTTTTTCAATAGCATTGGTATTGTTCAGGCTTTACGAGAACGAGTTTTCCGAATTTCTGGATTCCCAAAACAGTAGCTAGTGCACGCCCGACAAGCTGGGCCCCGGCTTTTCTGGTATGGACTAGCTACTCTGAGCTTCGTATTGTCTTCGCAACAGTGGCTTGTCGACCTTCCCGGCAGCATTAAGCGGTAAATCCTCCACACGAAACCAATGCTTTGGTGTTTTGTACCCGGCAAGAAACCTGCGACAGTGATCAGACAGTTCCCTATCGCTGATGACACCGTCAGGTTTGATCACCGCGCAAACACATTCTCCCCAATCTGCATCTGCAAGACCGATGACGGCGCAGTCTTTCACAGCGCTGTGCTGACGTAATACTTCCTCCACTTCTCTGGAGGCGATATTTTCCCCGCCACTGATGATCATGTCTTTCTTGCGATCAACAATATAAAGGTATCCCTCCTCGTCGAAGCGGCCGATATCGCCAGTATGCAACCAGTCATGATTCAACGCATTTGCAGTGGCTGCGCTATCGTTCCAGTATCCATCCATGCATTGGTGTGCCTGCACCAGAATTTCGCCGGGCTCACCGGTAGCGCATGTAGCCCCGTTATCGTCCAACAACTTCAATTGCGCGGTCGGCAGGGGCTTGCCCACCGATTGCAGAAGATGAGGTTTCTCCCTTGCAGCGAGTCGGTGATCCGCCACGGTAAGGAACGCCACGCTGCCGGATAACTCTGTCATTCCATAGCTCTGACACAGACCGACATCGGTGTCGGCCAGTAGTCGCTGCAACAGGCTTTGTGGCATTGCAGAGGCACCGTAACCAATAGTTCGCACTGAATGTAAATCTGTTGGGTGAAATTCAGGGTGATCAAGCAGCAAAGCGATCATCGTGGGCGCCAGTGACATCGTGGTTACATTCAGTTCGCGGCAGGCAGCTATCGTATCGGTTGCATCGAAGGAGCGGGCGAGCACGACAGCTGCACCATACAAGTGCTGCAGCAGGACATTGTGAGCCGCTACATGGAACAGCGGAAACGGATAGTAGAATTTGTCACCGGGCTCGACCGGGCGCGCGAGTGCTGCCGATTGTAGCCCCGCCATAAAAGAGCGGTGGGTCAGGACGGCACCTTTGGGTCGTCCGGTGGAACCGGAGGTGAAGAGTATCCATACGGGATCTTCCGGTTTGGTGAGCGGAAGATCGGCGGTGCGAGCTGATTGACGCCAATCGATATAGTCTCCGTTCAAGAGGATAACGTTGACGCGGCTTGGGAAGTCGGCATGAGCTAGGAGGAGCGCAAGTAAATCGGGATCGGCAAATAAGGTGGCGGCGCCCGAGGACTGCAATTGATAGAGCAGCTCTGCCGCTGCCAGTCTGGCGTTGAGGGGAACCATAACCCTTCCGCTGGCGGGCACTGCGTAGAGTAACTCCACAAATTCCGGGCAGTTCCATGACAGTATTGCAATGCGCTCACCAGGTTTACCCTGCGCTGCCAGGCGAACAGCTGCAGCCTGCACGTTGTGGTTCAGGGTGGCGTAGTTCACCGCGTTACCCTGCCACCACAGCGCAACCCCATCCGGCTGGGCGCTACTTTGTTCGGCCGGTATTTGGTGTAACTGCGAACAGGCTGGTGCACCAGACAATAGTGCGCTTTTACTTTTACTCACGTGTGGGTTCGAGCTTCTGGGTCGTGTGACTAAGGCTATTCACTGACCACGATCCTGGGTGTTCGCGCAGGCATGCGCGTGGTGAGTTCGTAACCGATGCTATTTGCGCAATGCGCCACTTCTGCCAGTGATAGTCCTTTGCCCCATAGCACCACCTCGTCGCCGAGTTGCACCTGCGGCAGGTCTGTGACATCGACGGTTATCATGTCCATCGAAACTCTTCCTGCCAGCGAAGCGCGCTGTCCATTGATCAATACGGGCGTACCGTTGGGCGCCTGGCGCGGGTAACCGTCACCGTAACCGATGGCGACGGTGGCAATTTTAGACGCTCGTTCAGCTATCCACGTAGCGTCGTAGCCTACAGTCTCACCGGTGGGAACGTCGCGTATGGAGATTACAGCAGAGGTGAGCGTCATTACGGGTTTGAGGGATCGAGCATTCGCATGCTCAACCAGAAGTGGGGAGTTGCCGTAGAGCATATAACCGGGACGAACCCACTCGTAATGCGCTTGAGGCCACGCCAGTACGCCGGCCGAATTTGCAGCGCTGCGCAGTGCATCTAAAGACAGCGCATCGAATCGTGCTATTTGATCGTGCGTTTTTTGACTGGTGACATCATCCGCCGTGGCGAAGTGGGTATAGGTGACGATATCGGTGGTGGCATTCACACTGGCCGTAAGGCGACGGTGACAGTCTCCGGCTTGTTTAGGCGCCACGCCCAGCCGATTCATGCCCGTATCTACTTTCAGCCAGCAGTGCAACGGCGTTGTAAGCTTGGCATCTTCGAGCCATTTCAATTGTTGCTCATTGCTAATTGTCACCCACAAGCCAAGTTGTGCTGCAGTGGTTATTTCCGTTTCTTCGAACACACCCTCCAGTAAGAGAACGGGACTGGTAACGCCGCAATCGCGCAACTCAAGCGCTTCCTCAAGGCAGGCCACACCCAGAGCGTCGACTTGTGATTGTAATGCGGTGGCGATGATTGGCGCGCCGTGGCCATAAGCATTGGCTTTTACTACAGCCAGCATCTTTGACTGTGGTGCGAGTTGGCGGGCGACGCTGACATTGTGCCGCAGTGCACCGAGATCGAGTTCTGCCTGATTGGGTCTGGCCATCAGAAGTCAAACTTGTGCGCGGTGTACAGTGTTTGTGCTGCCAGCCATACGTCGCCAATACTACCATCTGCAACGGGGCGACCATCCACCGCGATCACTGGAGCGATTTCCTTGCTGGAACTGGACAACCAGACTTCGTCCGCATCATTTAGCTCTTCCAGCGTGACGATGCGCTCCTCCACGGGAATGCCGCCGTCCCGGCGTAGGATTTCAAGGAGCATATAGCGTGTAATTCCCGGGAGCTTCTGCTCGTCCAGCAGAGGGGTCGCCACAGCGCCATTTTTAATGACATAGACATTGCATGCCGCAGCCTCTGTCAGTTCGCCGAGGTTGTTGTACAGGACTGTTTCGTTCTGCCCCTGGGCATAACCCTGCTGGAAGTGCATGACGTTGCCCAGTAACGACGTGGATTTGATATTGCAGCGACGCCAGCGCATATCCTCTGCGGTGGCGACAGTGTACGTTACGGCGGCGTCCTTATCGGCTATCGGCGCGGGCGGAATATCGTAGGCGAAAGCGTAAACGGTAGGTGTGATCCCTTCGGGATAGGCATGATTGCGCTGGGTATCTGCGCCGCGACTGATATGTAGATAAATGCCCAGATCGCCACCTCCATTATAGGAGATCAACTGCTTGGCGATGTCCCGCCATTCATTGTGATCCAGTGGCACCTGAATTTCGACCGCGTCCAGTCCACTTTGCATGCGATCCAGGTGTGGCTTAAACCCAACCATCTGGCCCTTGTAGGAGGGGATGACCTCATAGATTCCATCACCAAACAGGAAGCCGCGATCCATGGGTGAGATTCGCGCCTCGCGCATTGGCATGAAATCGCCATTTAAATAGACCATACTCATATCTGCGTCCATTCTCCCATATAAAAGCCCCAACACTTAGTCGTGCGTGAAATTAGTCAGTGCGCGCAGTTGTGCAATAACGCGCAGTCCCTCAGTCGCATCCAGCCCGTCCTCGGTGGGCGTATTTTCACCGGTGACACCATCGACACTCCCGCGAGTGCAGAGGTAGTCCAGAAGCTGTAGCGGCGAAACGTCTCCCAGCAGATCCCGTCCTGCCCAAAAAGCCAGCCAGGCAATCAGGCCGTAGGCTCCCCAATTGGAGACATCGGCCACTAACAGTTCATCACAACGGGTGACGGATGGGCGGATGTCGATTTCCTCAAGGGCAACTGTGATATTTCCCATTCCGATTTCGTTGCCGCCGTCACCAATGGCAATGGTAGGACAGTTGGCCTGGCTGATGAAGGGGTCGAAAAATGGACAGTGTTGGGTGATGTCTTCTGAGTGCATATTGTAATAGAGACCGTCGGCAGCGATTCCCGGCAGTTCGATTGAAACAATGGCCTGTGGTTGTATTTTCGACAGTATAGTCGTCGCTTCAGCGCGGCCAGCATGGAGATCCCGCGCCGAAAAACCCAGTACGTTGTAGTCATCTGCCAGCACCTGAGACAGCGGCGGGCCGCAGGCGATGAGCGGCTTTGCGCCCAGCAGTTGCAGTGCCCGGTATAGCGCGATAGCGCCAACAGGCCCATCAGTCTCGAAGGAGTCGGCAACGGGAAAGCCGGTCGCAATGATGACCGGCCCTTTAAGATCCCGAAGAAGTCTAGCGCCGCGCAAAAAATAACCGGGCTGTAATGCGGCGCTGGCTACTTTCATGTAACGCAGATTTCGCGCGACCAATAGCTGCTCCATCGCATAACTCAATCGCAGTTCGTCCATGGTCAGCGTGCCTGCAGCGATTGGCCCAGGGCAAACCTTTGCGCCAGATGCAGTGCACGGCGGGCGGTGTGGTGGCTGATTGGGGCGAAGTGCACGGTGTTTCCCGCGACCAACTGACTCATACGCGATACATCTATTGACAAAGCTGAGCCAATCTTGGGATAGCCACCGATGGTTTGGCGATCATTCAATAACACGATAGGCTGCCCATCCGGCGGTAACTGGATGGCGCCAAAACAAATGCCCTCTGACACGATGCCGTCGATATTGCAGCTAATGGCGGGTCCCTCCAGGCGATAGCCCATACGATCGCAGCGCTCGGAAACGGTGTAGGTGCTACCGAAAAATCGACGTTGTTCGGCGCGGCTGAAATGACGCTGCTGATAGCCAGGTATCACGCGCACGGTCATCGTCTTTTGATACCGTGGACGAAAACGATCCTCCAGATAGTAGCGTGTTCGAGTAGCGATAACAGGACAGGGCAATTGGTCGCCCGCCCGTAACTTGTCGCCGTTGAGGCCGCCGATATTTTCGCGCACGACCGTGGCGGTGCTGCCGAGTGCAGGAACGATGGTGAATCCGTCTGCAACGCCCAGGTAACTGCGGCAACCGGATTGTGCAAAGCCCAGACTGATGGTGTCGCCAGCTATAACCTTGTGTACTTCCCACGCAGCGCGATCTTCGCCGTTGATGCTCAGGGGCATGTTGGCGCCGGTCAGGCAGATGAACGTTTCCACCTTAGACTCCAGCTGCAAACCGCCAACACTGACCTCAACAGCGGTAGTCTCTGCGGGGTTTTGCAGTAATCTGTTGCAGTAATTGAACGCCTCACGGTCCACTGGGCCACCGTTGCTGAGGCCCAGTCGATGGTGGCCCCAGCGGCCGCTGTCCTGAAGCAAACTCAGTATGCCCGGTTGCGCCACAATCATGCTCATGCCAGGTCCCCGCCCAGTGCCAGGAAGCGTTCACGGCTGATGGGCTCGAAGCGCACACTATCACCCACTGCGACGGGCATCCCAGGTTGTGTGTCTGGATTAAACATGCGCACGGGGCAGCGTCCTATCAGGTTCCAGCCGCCGGGGGAAACAGAGGGGTAAACAGCCGTTTGGCGGTCTGCAATGGCGACTGCACCGCGGGGGACGTGTGGTCGGGGAGTTGCCAGGCGCGGGGCGGCGATGCGTTCATCCACCTCTCCCAGATAGGCGAATCCCGGTGCGAAGCCAATGGCGTATACGCGATAATCGCAAGCGCAGTGGAGTGCAATGACAGCGTCGACCGAAAGACCCGCGCGCTCAGCCAGGGCCTCCAGATCCTCACCTGCCTCCAGTGCATAATAAACGGGCAGGACGATGGTGCGGCCTGCGGTTTCTGGCAGTGTGGGTAGTGCCTTGAGTGCCCCGCGCACGCGGCGAGCAATAGTGATTTGATTAGACTGCAGAGGGTTGTAGAGAATGAGTACCGAAGCATAGGAGGGGACGAGGTCAACCAGGTCTGGTCCCAGTGCCTGCTCGATGGCTACCACCGCAGCCTGAACGCGCAGGGAAGCCTCCTCAAGGGTTGCTTCTTGGACATACAGCATCAAGGCGTCTTCGCCTGCGGTTTGAAGTTTCACAGGATTTCAGCCGGGGGTCAGGAGGCTGCGAATTGCCTCGATAGCCCGCACAGCCTCCGGGTTGTCTCCGTGTACACAGAGCGTGTCGGCCTGAAGTGGAATCGTGTGGCCACTCTGAGTGGTTATGGTGCTCTGGTGAACCAACTGCGCAACCTGTTCCAGCATCCGTGCCCTGGGATGCACCGCGTCTGCTTTGCTGCGGTGTACAAGCGTGCCGTCGTCCGCATAACAGCGATCTGCGAAGGCCTCAAACTGCACTTGCACATCGGCAGCAGCGGCCTCTATTCGGTGCTTGTCGGCCTGTGCGGTGGCCTGTAGTACCAGTGTCATGGGCCGGTTGTAGCTGCGTACTGCCTGTAAAATGGCGGCTCGCACTTCCGCCCGCGCCATCATGTCGTGATACAGGGCGCCGTGCGGTTTGACATAGTCCAGTGTGAGGCCCTCGTTTTGCGCCATGCCGTCGAGCGCGGCTACCTGGTAGTGCACGCTCGCAATAATTTCATCGCTACTGAGTGTCATGCTGCGGCGACCGAAGCCGACCAGGTCAGGGTAGGCAGGGTGTGCGCCTACGGTCACTCCGTGCGCTGCGGCGAGCGTCAGGGTTTGGCGAATGGTCAGTGGGTCGCCCGCATGAAAGCCGCAGGCTATATTGGCCTGATCGATGTGGGGCATGACTGCAGCATCAGCGCCCATGTTCCAGCTGCCATAGCTTTCCCCTAAGTCACAATTCAGTAGCATCTATAGATCCTGTCCTTACAGCACGGCCAACTGGCTGTTGCGTATATCGGTCACCAGCATACACCCCGGGCTGTGCGTGATGGCGAATGGCAACCGGGCTGCCTCCAGCGCCACTTGCGGCGTGACGCCGCAGGCCCAAAATAACGGAATTTCTGTTTCTTCAATAGTGACCGCATCGCCGAAGTCCGGCTGGGCCAGATCCTTGATGCCAATTTGGGTGGGGTCTCCGAGGTGAATCGGTGCGCCGTGCACCGATGGAAAGCGCGTACAGATTTGTATCGCGCGTATTGCATCCGCGGCCCGGAAAGGCCGCATGCTGACCACCATTTTGCCGCTAAAGGGGCCTGAGCTGGCACAGTCCAGGTTGGTGCGATACATGGGAACATTGACGCCCTCAGTGGCATTGCGCACTTCCAGGCCGTCTGCGAGTAACGCTTCCTCAAACGAAAAAGAGCATCCGAGGGCGAAACTCACCAGGTCATTGCGCCACAATGCTGTGATGTCAGGTAATTCTTCGACCAATTCGCCGTGGCGGAATATGCGATAGCTGGGCAGGTCGGTGCGTATATCAATTTCTCCCAAATTGGGTAGTTCTGGGTTGCCGGCCTCGCCGATGGCAATCAGGGGACAGGGTTTGGGGTTGAGTTGGCAAAACCGGAGGAACGAAAGCGCACGGTCGGCGGGTAAAATGACGATATTGCAGTGCACGAAACCCGGTGCCTGGCCCGAGGTGTGTCTCGCGAATTCGCCCGTTCGAATCGCTGCGCGCAGTTCGCCCGGGGATAGAGTGCTGTGCATGGTGTTTCCCTGTCAATTCGGGGCTGACCTGCGCTGAGAATATCAAATTACGGCACCGGGAGGCACTGCCGCGTGGCTTAGTTTTTGTATCTTATGTTTGGCAGGGCAGCACAAATCTGGATAATGGCGCTTCACTCCGGATAAAAGCGATAGCTATGCTCGACCAACTGCTCGATGTTCTTGCTCCCAAACCCACGGGAGAGGACAGGTTCACTGCCAAAAACATGCACCCGCAGGCGTTTCGCGTCTACGGCGGACAGGTATTGGCCCAATGCGTGAGCGCTGCTGTTGCAACTGTTGATGCGGGGCGCGTATTGCATTCTCAGCACGCCTATTTTCTGCGTCCGGGTGATCCTGCCAAGGATGTCGAATTTGAAATCGAGAGGGCCCGGGACGGTTGGAGTTTCAGTTCCCGCCGGGTGGTAGCGCTACAGGACGGTAAGCCCATCCTGGTGAGTTCTCTGTCGTTTCAGGCGGAATCCAGCGGGGACGACTACCAGCCCGACATGATTCAGGTGCCGCCGCCGGAGTCGTTGCCCAGCGAACGGCAGTTGAGCCTGGAGGCGGGCAAGCTGGACGAGAGTTTTATGATTACCACCGGGGAAGATCTCGATATCCGGGTCGTTGAGCCGGTAGATTGGGATAATCCAGTGGCCCGTGAGCCGGTGTTGCAAGCCTGGATGAAGACGACCGGGCCAGTGCCTGATACACAGGGTGTGCATCAGGCGTTGCTAACCTATTTGTCCGATGCCTTTCTCATCGACGTGTGCCTGATCGCTCACGGGCGCCACTTTGCAGGTCAGGATTTTCAAGTGGCCAGCCTGGATCACGTCTTGTGGTTCCATGAAGCGTTTCGCGCCGACGACTGGTTGCTGCACACGGTTGAAGCAGAGCGTATTGTTGGCGGCCGTGGTCTCGCCCGGGGTAGCTTCTTTACGCGGGAGGGTCGATTGGTAGCGACAACCATGCAACAGGGAGTGATGCGTTTCCGTTGAAGCGCTGTCCCTTTGGAGTTGAAAATTCTATAGTGTTCTCTACAGCTAAATACAGTACGAAAGGAATATTCTATGCCGCATCCCAGTATTACCGCCGAGACCTATCCCCATAAGCCCGCTATTATTATGGGTGCTTCGGGCGAAATGGTGACCTACCAGCAACTGGATCAGCGTTCTAACCAGGGCGCGCAGCTGTTTCGATCACTGGGGCTAAAGGCGGGTGATCATATCGGGATGATGCTGGAGAATAACCGGCATTTTCTTGAGATCTTATGGGCAGCGCAGCGCAGCGGGCTGATCTTTACGCCCATTAGCACGCACTTGAAGAAGCACGAGACGGCCTACATTTTAAATAATTGCGGCGCCAAATTATTCATCGGATCACTTGCATTGTCTGAGGTGGCGCAGGAGTTGCTCTCTGAATCAACCGATGTAGAGCACTACTACATGGTAGACGGCATAAAGCCAGGCTTTGAGTCCTGGGAAGAAGCCACCGATGCGCAACCGGATACACCCATAGACGATCAAATTAACGGTGCACCGATGCTCTATTCGTCGGGTACGACGGGCCAGCCAAAGGGTGTGTTCGTCGACAACTATGATAAAGATGTCTTTGCGCCGACTGCCCTGGTGTCCACCATCGGAGTGCTTTTCGGTTTTGGTGAAGAAACGATTTATTTGTCACCTGCACCGCTCTATCACGCAGCACCCTTGCACTACAACATGTTGGCACTCTTCAACGGTGGCACCTCGGTCATCATGGAAAAGTTTGATCCCGAGTTGGCCTTGAAGCTGATCGAGGAGCACCGGGTAACGCACAGTCAATGGGTGCCCATTATGTTTAACCGCATGTTAAAACTGCCGCAGGAAGTTCGTGAGGCCTACGACGTCAGTTCCATGCAGGTTGCCATCCACGCAGCGGCCCCCTGTCCGGTCGAGATTAAGGAAAAGATGATCGATTGGTGGGGTGAGATCATTGTGGAGTATTACGCTGCCAGCGAAGGAATCGGCGTCACCATAATCGATTCCGCGAACTGGTTGACCCATAAAGGCTCGGTTGGCCCCGTGCTGATGGGCGAGCTGCATATCCTGGATGATGACGGCAATGAGTTGCCTCAGGGCGAGACAGGCGCCGTCTATTTTGGTGGCCAGCAACTGCAATTCCACTATCACGACGAACCGGAAAAAACATCCGAGGCCTACAACGACAAGGGCTGGGCTACTACTGGAGATGTCGGCTATGTGGATGAAGACGGCTATCTCTATCTCACAGACCGCAAAAACTTTACCATCATCAGTGGCGGGGTGAATATCTATCCTCAGGAAGTCGAAAACATCCTGTCAGGTCACGATAAGGTGGCAGACGTGGCCGTATTTGGAGTCCCGAACGAGGAGTTTGGTGAAGAGGTCAAGGCAGTTATACAGCCGATGAACTGGGCCGATGCCACGGACGAGACTGCGTTTGAAATCATGGAATGGTTGCGTGAACGCATTTCCGACATTAAAATGCCCCGCTCAATGGATTTTCATCCCCAGCTGCCAAGAATGGACAATGGTAAGCTATACAAGCGTCACCTTGTCGAGGAGTATCGCGATGCTGCGCGTCGCGATGATAAAGCCGGTGACAGCAAAACAGACTAATCGACAAGAAGTGATTCATGAATCAAACAATTATTCGGATACTGCCTTTGGTAGTTGTCTTGGCGTCCTGTTCCAACGGCAACAATAACGACAATTTTTCAGCTCCCACATTCAGTGTCGATCCCGAAACCATTGATGTCAGTCAAGCGGAATATTGTGACATCACTCAGACAGAATACTGTCTATTTCCGTTTCCCAATAATTTTTTTACGCGTGAGGATGCGGCAACCCCGACTGGAAAACGCGTTAACTTTAGTCCTCTGGGGATGCCGGTCAACGAAATGGGCGTCGCTATTGACCCCAAAGAAATAAATCGCAGTGACGGCTTTTCAATAGGGTCGTTAATTCTGGCCTTTGTTGACGATATTGATCTTGACGCCACCGGGGCGGCTTCCATTGTCGATATGGCGGCCTCAATGGATGCAGACGCTCCAATTCAGCTGATTGATGCCGAAACCGGAGAGCGGCAATTGATCTGGGCAGAACTTGACCAAAACCCCCAGGAGGGTGAACCACAAGCGCTCATGCTTCACGCCGGGAAGGCATTGCAAAATGGACGCCGTTATATCGTTGTGTTGCAAAACCTGGTGGATAGCAGCGGTAATATTATTGAACCGGGCGCCGCATTTACAGTTTTCAGAGAAGCAATTCCATCCGAAGTGCCAGAGCTTGAGGCTCGCCGGGAGCATTTTGAGTCACTGTTTTCCAGTCTTACTGATGTGGGTATTGAGCGCAACGAATTATACCTGACGTGGGATTTCACAACAGTTTCAACTGAAAACACCACGAACCGTGTTTTGCACATGCGCGATACCAGTCTCGCCGGACTTTCTGGTGCGGCGCCAGCAGTTACCATTAATTCTGTTGTAGACAGGACTGCTGATGAGGGCGAATCAAGTGGGCGAGTTATTGAGGGAACCATAAACGTCCCCAACTTTTTGGATACCGCCACGGCCGGCCCAGGGTCACGGTTGAATTTCGGGAGTGACGACCCCGACGCTTTGCCCGAGCAATTCGAGGGTGATGGTACTGTCGAGGTCCCCTTTGTTTGCAACATTTCGCAGGCTGCATTTGATGACGCGGCAGATGGCGACACAGATTCCCGCGCGGTTATAGTGGGCCATGGTTTCCTGGGTGATCGCTTCACTGGATTGGGTTTCGGTGCACAGATAACTAACGCCATATTCTGCAGTATGGATTTTTGGGGTATGTCCAACCAGGATGTTTCCATAATCACTGACATACTCGGCGATCTCAGCCATTTTCCTACAATGCCTGATCGGCTACAGCAGGCCTTTCTGAATAAGATCTTTTTGTCTGAGGCCATCGTGAACGCGGGGGGGTTCCAGGCCCTTCCGGAGTTTCAGGATGACAGCGGTAATGCCTTGTTCACCTCCGGGATCGTGCAGTACAACGGCGTCTCTATGGGCTCGGTGTATGGGGGTACGCTCACTGCTCTAAGCCCGCATTTTGATTATTCAGTGCTGGATCTTGCGGGAATGAACTGGGGGCTTATTATTCCTCGTTCCAATATCTGGGACACCTTCGCCCTTCTTTACAAGCCCTCCTATCCTGATCCCGTAATGCAGCCATTGGGTCTCGCGTTGGTGCAAACTATGTGGGATAGAGCCGATAGTAACGGTTATGCAAACCATATTACCCGCAACCCTTTGCCCGGCAGTAAGCTTAGTCGGGTGCTGATTAACGCGCCCATTGGAGATCAGATATTGACGGAAACAGCGGCGGAGCTTATGCAGCGCTCGCTTGAAGTCAAACGCCACAATCCGAGTATTGTCGAGGGCCGACATATAGCGGTAGAGCCCTATTTGGACATTGAGCCGATCACTACGTATCCCCATGAGGGCAATGTCGTAATGCACTGGGATTCGGGCCCATTCCCTCTTAATGGCCGTGATGGTACGCCATTGCAGCGGCTAGACAACCTGCCGCGTAACCTGGGATACGATACCCACGGCATGCCGATGGGCCAGACGCGCGCTTGGGAGCAGAAAGCGGTTTTCTGGCGCACCGGCGAGGTGGTGAATGTCTGTGGCGCACAGCCCTGTTTTGGTGATGGGTACGATGGAACGCCGGGTGTTTATGATCTTGCCAATGCGCCTTAGCTGGGGGCTGAGGGCACGCTGCGCACTAGGGTGTTCTCGTCATCAAGTGGAGCGTTGTCGCCAATTCACCAGTAGTCAAATGAGAACTTTCAGGCGCTGATCGCTCGCAGTATCCCGCGACATTCATCCCGGCTGATAAATCGCGGGGAAGGATAGTTGCCACCTTCAGTCAACGCAGCATCGGTCAACGTCTCAACATCACCTGCTTGAATGACATCCGTTGTTCGCGGAATCTCAATTGCCTCGTTAAGTGCCCATACGCGATCAATTAAAGTGCGCGCCAGTGCGCCGCTGCCATCGGCGCGATCACCCATACCGCAGTACACTGCGATTTCCGCCAGTTTTTCTGTGGCGTCATCCACCATTAACTCCAGCACATGGGGTAATACTATGGCATTGCCCAGACCGTGCGGTACGCCATATTTTGCGCCCAGGTTGTGCGAAATCGCGTGCACATAGCCCACCAGCGCGTTCGTAATGGCCAGTCCGCCGTAGTGCGATGCCAGCGCCATTGCTTCTCGCGCTTCCAGATTCTCTCCGTTGCTCCAGGCTTCTTCCAGGTTATCGAACACGAGACGGCAGGCCGCAAGCCCATAATAGTTGGTTTCGTCTGTCTCCCATCGTCCGATATACGACTCTATGGCGTGCGTGAGTGCGTCCATGCCTGTTGCAGCGGTAATATGTGGGGGCAGGCCGCGCATCACTTCCGGATCGAGCGCGGCAGCTTTGGGTATCAGGCTGGCGTCTATCACAGCGCCTTTTGCATGTGTTTCATTATTGGAAATTACAGCGATAAACGTCGCTTCTGAACCTGTTCCGGCGGTGGTAGGTACGGCAAAGAACGGCGCGGCCGGCAGTTTGCATTGCCCGATGCCGATGCAGTCCGCCGAGTTGCAAGCGTTCGCCGCTCCCAAAGCAATAACTTTCGCTGCATCGATAGAAGAGCCGCCGCCAAAGGCGAGCACAGAGTCACAGCGTTCCTGTCTGTAACAGGCAATACCAGCGTCCACTACCTGCTCGGTGGGGTCTGGTAGTACGCCGTCAAAAACAGCAGTCTCCACGCCGGCCTTGTTTAGAGCATTCAAGGTAGTGTCCAGTACGCCAAGATCGCGCAGCGGTTTATCAGTTACGACAAGAATTTTCTTGAAACCAAATCGGGCGATGGCCTGGCTCAGCTGAATGGTGGATCCTGAGCCCAGGTATATCATCGGCTTGGGCTGTGGCTTTAGGAACACAGTAGTGGCCAGGGCCTGGCGTAGTCGGTAGTAAAATTTCTTGTGTATTGCCGTCACGGTTATTTCCTCTGCTTGTTGCACTAAATGCACGATAGCGTAAAAGTGGATGAATACCCAAGTTGTGTCATAGGTAGTTTAAGCGGTGTGCTCTATAGCGTTAAGGCGTGTCGGTCATTTCTACCAAAGCCCTGTAATATGCCAGCTTTTTGCTGGTTATCCGGCCAGGGAAGGTTGCTCCTGTGCTGGAAGCGGTTGCTGACCGCGTCGGGTAAAGGGCAAATAAAATACCGGGATAACAAATAGTGTAAACAAGGTACCTACCAACATACCCGCAGTAATCATAAGCCCGATGCTAAAGCGACTGTTCGCCCCCGGTCCGCTGGCGATCACCAGTGGCCACACCCCCAACACTGTAGCGAAGGTCGTCATCAGGATTGGCCGCAGTCGCAGTGACGCTGCCTCCAGCACAGCATCGTGGCGGGTCTTCCCTTGCAACAGGAGCTTATTGGAAAATTCCACGATTAGAATGCCGTGTTTGGTGATAAGTCCGATTAGCGTCAGCAGGCCAATCTGCGTGTAGATATTCAGCGTGGCGAATCCCAGTGCTATTGGGACCGCGGCGCCAAAAATTGAGAGCGGGACACTTAGCAGTACCACAAAGGGATCGCGGAAGCTGTTGAACTGTGCGGCTAATACAAGAAAGATCAGCACAATCGAGAGCGCAAACAGCAGTGGAAATGAGGCGGTCTCCTGCATGAAGCGATGGGAAGCGCCGGTGTACCCCTCTTTAAAACCTTTAGGTGCGATTTTTTGCAGCGTATCGCGCAAAAATTCCAGCCCTGCGCCCAGGCCGTTGGGCGGCATCATGATTCCCTGAATCGTCGTGCTATTGAGTTGCTGGTACTGGGTCAGTTCATTTGGCTCCACTTCAGATGTGAGCGAAATCACGGCGGAAAGGGGCACCAATTCGCCACCAGTCGTGCGCAGGTAGTATTTTTCCAGCTCCTGTTTGGTCAGGCGAAAACCACTTCCGGCCTGAGGAATAACCTTGTATGAGCGCCCCTGCAGACTGAAGCGATTAACTTCAGTTTCGCCCAGCATAATGGCTAGAGTTTCTCCGATATCACGCATGGAAATACCTAAACGGGCTGCGAGTTCCCGATCGATATTAACTTTTACCTCTGGCCGATCAAACTTAAGATTTTGGGTAATAAAAATAAAGAGGCCAGACTCGCGGGCTGCCTTTACCAATTCGTCTCCTACACGCATTACTTCACGATAATCTGCAGTGGAGGCGGCGACAAAGCTCACAGGCAATCCGGCATCGAATCCGGGTAGCGGAGGCGTACCAAAAGCGAACATCTGCATTCCCGCCACGCCACCGAGTTTCTTCTGGAATTCTGCATGTACTTCCTGTTGTGTTCGCTCTCGCTCGGACCAGGGATGCAGAGTGATACCACCGAAATTATTGCTGGGAAACATTACTTGCCATGAGTGGCTGAACTCAGGAATGCCTTTCCATATTTGCACCACCTCGTCCATGAAATAATCAATGTATTCGATGTTAGCGTAGCGCGGAGCAATACCCGTCACGTAAAGTCCCCCGGTATCTTCTTCCGGGGCCAGTTCCTCCTGTGCTAGCGTAAACAGCACCGGCAAGCTGGCGAGGATGACGGTGGCAAATAGAATGACTGCCCCTCGATTACCAAGGCAAATCGACAGTAGGCGTCGATATTGTCCGTTTAGTTGATTAAAGCGCGCGTCGAGCCAGGTCGAAAAACGCCCCTGGTGTTCTTTGTCCTTGAGGACCCGAGAGCACATCATCGGGCTCAGAGTGAGGGCGACAATGCCGGACACTATTACCGCCCCCGCCAGCGTTAGGGCGAACTCGCTGAACAGCGCTCCAGTCAGGCCGCCGATAAAACTGATGGGTGCGTAAACGGCGGCCAGTGTTAAGGTCATTGCCATCACAGGCAGGGCGACTTCGCGAGCACCTGCCAGAGCAGCCTCTCGGGGAGAGGCGCCGAGCTCGATATGTCGGTGCACATTTTCCACTACAACTATCGCATCATCTACCACCAGGCCGATCGCAATGACCATGGCAAGTAAGGTCAGCAGATTGAGGGAAAAGCCCATTGCCAACATCAGAAAAACAACGCCAACCAGTGACAGGGGTATGGCCACCAAAGGGATCAGCACCACCCTGAAAGAACCGAGAAACAGGTAAATCACGAGGATGACAATTAAGGCTGCCTCAAACAGCGTAGAAACGACTTCTTTGAGCGCTTCATCGATGACGATACTGCCATCCCAGTCCAAAAATAGCTCCATATCAGCCGGCAAGTTGTCTCTGATGCCTGGTATTGCCTCGTGCACGCGACGAGAAACGTCCAGTGGGTTTGCGTCGGGTGTTTGCAGCACCGACATAAACACCGCATCGCGTCCACTGGACAGCGTTCTGAACTCAGTGGTTTCCGCGGAGAGTTCCACATCGGCGACATCCCCCAGCCGTACTCGCTTTTCATCGACCTGGCGAACCACCAGTTTCTCGAAATCCTCTGGCTTTTTCATGTCGGTGCGCGCATCGACCGTCGCACGCACTAGATTCCCTATTGTGGAGCCTGAACTGGCGATGTAGTTGTCGCGCTTAATGGCTTCGCTGATATCGGTCGCCGTTACGCCGAAGGCCGCCATGCGTACTGGGTCCAGCCAGATACGCATCGCCAGGAAACGACCAAAAATATTGGCTTTTCCTACGCCTTCCAAAGTGGCCAACTCCGGTTGAACATTGCGTACCAGATAGTCGGTGATTTGGTACGGAGTCATTTGCTTGCTGTAAAACGCCAGATACATCATGGCGTCGCCGCCCGAAGTGGTGGAGACCACCGGGTCTTCAATTTCTCGGGGAAGGTCACCGCGGGCTTCGTTGACCTTGGCGATAACCTCAGACAAAACGTCGCTGCTGTTTTCACCCAGGCGTACATGCACCTGAATCTCGGACAAGCCCGGATTGCTGCTGGAGGACATGTATTCGATGCCCCTGGCCCCGGCGATACTCAGTTGTAATGGGGTGGTGACAAAGCCCTGAACCGTGCGGGCGCTGGCGCCTCGATAAAATGTCTCGACACTGATGACGCTGCGCTCAATCTCAGGAAATTCGCGTATATTCACGCGCGAAATCGCGGTGCCCCCCAGCAGCAGCAGTAAACTGCTGACGACAATAGCCAGTACCGGGCGTTGTATGAAGTGGTCGGTGAAGGCCATTTAGGGCTAGAGTTCCACGGAGTCGTCGACGATCACGCGAGCGTCCCGATACAATTTGTTCTGACCGACCGTCACCACCCATTCGCCGCTGAGAAGACCATCAAGGACTGCGATTTCACCGTCGTGTGTGTCGCCTGTCTGCACCACACGTGGTCGCGCTGTCGTTTCCCCCTTGCCTTGTGTCAGGACGTAAACCGTATTGCCATGCAGCGAATAGGTGACTGCAGTTTCGGGGACTGTCACTACGCGAACGGCTTGGTCCAAGTCGACAATCAGGCGGGCGAACATACCAGGGAGGAGGCCCGTACTATTTTCCAGCTTGGCGCGCAGCAGCAAATTTCGGGTGCCCGTGTCTACACTGGCATCCAGTGCAGCCAAACTCGCTTTAAATACCTTATCTGGGAAGGCCGGAGTGAGTACATCGATGCTCAGCCCCGGCCGTAAAGCGGGGAAGTACCTGTCGGGAACAGAGAAGTCAATTTCCAGTTCACTGAGGTCCTGTAAGTGGGTAATAGGTGTTCCCGACTCGATATAGTCGCCCACTTTGACCTTCATGATGCCAGTGGTGCCCGCAAATGGCGCCACGATGCGCTTGTTGGCCAGTCGGGCATCCGTTTCTGCCAGCTGTGCGATGGCGCTGTCCAGATTAGCCTGAGAGTTGTCGTATTGACTCTGGGGTATGGATTTATTTTTGATCAGACTTGCGTCGCGCTCGAACAGCAGGCGGGCGAGTGTCAAATTTGCCTCCTGTCGACGGAGACTGGCGCGTTCGACACTGTCGTTGAGCGTGAGGATGGCTTGTCCGACGGTCACCTGTTCACCGGAACGCACCTCGATGGCAATAATCTCGCCGCTGGTTTCTGCGCTTAATTCTACGCCGCGGGTTGCGCGAATGGTGCCTACAGCTTCGAGTTGCGAGGGCCAGACCGCCGATTGTGCGGTTGCGGCTGCGATAGTGATCGGGGGTGGCGTAAAATCCATACCGGCGAGCGTGGAGAATTTGTTGTACAGATAGCCCGCCACACTGCCAAATATAAGCAACAACAGCAGGACAACAAAAGTATATGCGCGCAAAGACCTTCCTCTCGTGCGTATGTGAATTGCGTTGAGCCGCAATATCATCAAACCAGTGAGCATTCTATGTGCTTTGCGTCCTGCGTGCACCTACAGTGACCAAATCGAGCCAAAAGTGCAGCCTACAAGTGTTGAAATGAATGTTGTCCGGCGCTTGACAGGGGCGGTTTCTGCGCCTGTTAAGTGCCGATGCAATGCTAGGCGTTGTACACCATTTGGCTTATCCTAGGTGCTCTGCGCAAGCAGCTAGTAAACAGTACCGACAGGAGAGATACACCCTTGAAAAACGCGCGTAAATTGAAATCTCTGCAGAAACACATGGACCAGGCTTTGGGCTATGAATCGTGGAGCGAAGCTGCCAAAGAGCATGATCGACTGTCGGGTCAAAAGCGCTGGCGCGAGGTGGACCAGACCAGCCAGTATGACTACGCACAGATTCGACTGCGACTGGATACATTACGAAGATTGCGCGCGCGCCACGACTATCAGGGACTGTTATTCACGCTCAATGAGGGTATTCACGGCAATATGGGGGGCATGGGCCGCCACAGCCTCTACAGTCGCGCGAAATTTGGCACGAAAACCCTGATCGAGCAATATATCGACGAGGTAGACGACTCCCTGCGTTTTCTCGCGGAGCTGGATACGGATGAAATAGACGTGCAGCAGAAACTCGATTTTTTCTATCGGGCTAATATTTGTTTTGGCCGTTCTGCTCTGATGTTAAGTGGAGGAGGCGTACTCGGGTTCTACCATCTGGGTGTCGTCAAGAACCTGCTGGATCAGGATTTGCTGCCGCGGGTTATTTCCGGATCAAGTGCCGGTTCCTTGGTTGCGGGAACCCTGGGAACACATAATGACAAGGAATTACAGCGATTTTACGATCCCGCGAATGTGCTCTCTGAGGTCGAGCGGGAAGGGAGTCTTTTTACTCGAATGTTTTTCGGGGCGAATCCACAGATTGATGTGGCTGATCTGGAGAAGCTTATTGCTCGAATGATTCCCGATTTGACCTTCCAGGAAGCGTACGAGAAAACAGGTAGACAGATCAGTATATCGATTGCACCGGCGGAGTTGCATCAGCGATCGAGGTTGCTCAATGCCATCACGTCACCCAATGTCTACGTACGGGCTGCGGTAATGGCATCCTGCGCTGTGCCTGGTGTGTTTCCGCCAGTGATGTTGATGGCTAAAAACCAGCACGGAGAGCCCCAGCCCTATCTTCCCACGCGTAAATGGGTGGACGGTTCTATTGCGGATGACCTTCCGGCCAAGCGTCTTCAGCGTCTTTACTCCACCAATCATTATATCGTGAGCATGGTAAATCCTATCGCTATACCGTTCCTCAAGAGCGATGGGGAGCGTAATGCGCTGAATGCTGCACTGGGTACTTTGGGGATTGGCGTTGGACGCGAAGTGTTGAATTTCTATCGGGGCATGGTGCAGAAACGTAGCGAGACCTGGCCTCGATTCAACATGTTGATGAGCAGCATTCACGGGCTGATGGATCAGGAGTACAGCGGTGACATTAATATTGTCCCGAATTTTAGCTGGTACAACCCGGCCAAGCTCCTCTCCCACCTGTCGGAAACAGATTTGATTGCATTGATGGAAGGCGGCGAGCGCTCTACCTATCCGGTGGTAGAGGCCATTCGCACCTGTACCAAGATAAGCCGCACTATGGAGGAAATCCTGCATCGTTTTGAGCAGGGGGATTTACGTCCAGAGGAATCTGAATACCATCGGCCGCGCACTTCGCGTCGCCGCCCTACGCCTACCCGCGCTGATCGCGAGGCACTACGTGAACACCGGGTGCATTCGGATCAGGTGAAGAAGCCTGCGAAAAAGAAATCGGCCACGAAGCGAAAGAAGAGTACCCCGCAGGCAAAACCGTCGGCAGGTGGTAAACCCTCGTCGAAGGACCGTGGGGGTGCTAAACGTGCGGCCTAGAGCTGCTCAGCTATAGCGTCGTTGGCTTGTGTGAATTCTAATTGCGTGGCACAGAATGAGATGGCCCCATTGATAAGTACCCGTCCCATTGTCCTGCAGTCGAAACAGTACGTTTTTATTCTGCGTCGATAGTTGAGAAAGGGGTAGCTTGCGTTGGCGACGAAATTCAGTCGGCTGCAGAAGGCGTAGCGGAAGTTTCCTGGTTATCGCTCTGTACGGGCTGCCACCCCGGCGGTTTAGTCCACAGTTGTCTTACCAACCCTATCGATCTGGCTCGTCCGGTATCACGCAATAATTTATACCACTCGGTGAAAGCAATTTTCAGTGGATGGTAAGTGTGGATGTTATTGATCAGACCATAACGCACCGGCGCAATCTCCGGCTCAAAGGTGCCAAATAGTCGATCCCAGATTATCAGCAGGTTGGCATAGTTCTTGTCGATGTACTCCGGGTTAGAACCGTGGTGCGCGCGGTGGTGGGAGGGAGTGACAAACACCCACTCCAGCGGCCGCCATAATTTGCGCACGGTTTCGGTGTGGGTCCAGAAACCATAAATGGTTGCCACGGCACCGGCGCTGGCAATGACCAGCGGGTGGAAGCCTAACAGCGGAAGCGGCCAGTAAAACATTACGATGGTGAGCGGCCCGGTGGGAGACTGCCGCAGTGCGGTGCCGAAGTTCATGTGTTCGCTGGAATGGTGTACCACATGTGCACACCACAGGAAGCGAACACGGTGAGACGCGCGGTGATACCAGTAGAAGAAAAAGTCCAGCACCACCAGCGTAAACAACCATTGGAGGGGGCTGTTCTCCATATCAAACAGCCGGAACTGGTAGAGGAAAAAATACAGGCCAATTACCAGGCCGTCCACGCCCAGTTTTACGAGGACATTCATGCTCAGCTGCGACATGGAGCCGCCGAAGTCACGCCCGATGTAGGCATTCCGTCCGCGAGTAGCAGTGATGACGGCTTCTGCGAGTATCAGTAGGGCAAAGATTGGCAGGGCGAGTGCTTTTAGGTCCATAGTCGGATACTAACAAATCCGTTGTGTAAGATCAGGAGTCGGCGTAACGATTAATCACCTGTTTCCCCAGGGCCATCTGATGCACCTGGTCGGGGCCGTCTGCCTGGCGACACCAGCGCGCGTAGTTGAAGGCCTCAGCCATGCAGTAGTCTGCTGTGAGTCCACCGGCGCCATGCATTTGCATGCAGCGATCGATAATATTCTGTACCAGTAAGGGTACCGTGGTTTTGCTGGCTGCGATCATGTCCAGTGCCGCCTTGGCGCCGACCTCGTCCATTTTTTTGCAGGTTTTGAGGACAAGCAATCGCGCCATTTCTATCTCTGAAAAACTGCGAGCGATATCTTCGCGAACAGACTGATGCTGGCTCAGAGTGCGGCCGAAGGTAGTGCGCGAGGCTACGCGTTTGCAAGCCAGTTCCAGCGAGCGTTGTGCCGCCCCAATCAAACGCATGCAGTGGTGGATTCTGCCTGGCCCCAGTCGCCCCTGTGCGATTTCAAAGCCTCTGCCTGCACCAAGCAATACGTTTTCCAGTGGCACGCGTACATTCTTAAACACCATCTCGGCGTGACCGAGAGGGGCGTCGTCATAACCCAATGTTGTGAGCGGGCGAATCAATTGCAGGCCTGGCGTATCTTTCGGAACCAGTACCTGTGTCTGCTGCTGGTGGCGATTGGGGTTATCCGGGTCCGACTTTCCCATCACGATAAAGATACGGGTGCGCTCGTACAGCGCGCCGGTGATAAACCATTTGCGACCGTTTAATACCCATTCATCGCCATCTTGCACAATGCCAAGTTCAATATTAGTGGCATCCGAGGAGGCGACCTGGGGCTCTGTCATGGCGTAAGAGGAACGAATATCGCCTTCTAATAGTGGCGCAAGCCATTGCGCTTGTTGCGCCGCCGTGGCGTACTTCATGAAAACTTCCATATTGCCGGTGTCCGGCGCATTACAATTGAACACCTCCGGCGACCACAGCACCCGGCCCATTGTTTCAGCAAGGGGTGCGTACTCGAAATTCGTCAGACCGCCGTGATCGCTGAACTCTGCCAGTGAGGGCGGTATGAACAGGTTCCACAGACCAGCTGCTTTAGCCTTGGTCTTTAGTTCATCCATGATAGGCAGATAGCTATAGCGGTTTGCTGCCGAATGTAATTGTGCGGTGTATTCACCTTCCCGAGGATAAATGTGCTCCGCCATAAAGGCCGTAAGTTGTTCCTGATAGCGTAGGGATGTTTCACTGAACTCAAACACACGGGACTCCGGGAAGGTGGGGATGTGAGGAAGTGCATGGCGATGGTTAATCGCCATGCATGGGCGGGGTTTTAAAGTCGTTCGATAATAATTGCCGGGGCCATACCGCCGGCAGCGCACATGGTCACCAGACCCAATTGCTGGTCACGACGCTCAAGTTCATCCAAAATCGTACCAATCAGCAGTGCTCCGGTCGCCCCGATAGGGTGTCCCAGTGCCATGGCGCCGCCGTTGACGTTGACTTTACTGCGGTCCAGATCCAGATCGCGGATAAACTTTTCCGCTACCACGGAAAACGCTTCATTGATTTCGAACAAATCGATGTCGCCTATAGTCAGCCCGGCTTTCTCCAGCACTTTTTTCGCAGCCGGCACCGGCGCGTTTAGCATCAGGGTAGGACAGTCGCCCATATTGCACATGGCGCGGATACGCGCACGGGGTTTCATGCCATTCGCTTTAGCGTACTCAGGTGATGTCAGCAGCACGGCACCCGCGCCATCGACAACCCCTGAGGAGTTTCCGGCATGATGCATATGGGTAATTTCCAGGCCGGGATACTTTTGCAGAATCATATTGCGGAAGGTGATACCGCTATCATCCAGCGGGTAATCGGCCATGGGTGCAAAAGAAGCTTTCAGTTCAGCCAGACCTTCCAGACTGGTCTGAGGGCGAGGAAACTCTTCCTTGTCCAATGCCAGTGTCCCGTCCAGTGAGTAAACCGGCACCAGGCTCTTGTCAAAGTAGCCGTTGTTGATGGCGTTGGCTGCGTTTTGCTGTGACACAAAGGCCAGTGCGTCCAGTGCTTCCCGGTCGATGCCTTCCATACTGGCTATAGCGTCTGCACAGACCCCCTGGTGTGGTTGGGGGTGGAGTTCCCGCAGCGCCAGGTTGCCGTTGTCCAAAAATGGACTCATGGGAGCACCTTCTTCGCCGTAGATAGACATCATTTCCGCACCGCCGCCGATGACCATGTCCTCGGAGCCCGACATAATATTCATGGCGGCCAGGTTCACCGAGGTGATGCCCGAACCGCAGAAGCGGTCCAGTGTCATGCCACTGGAGCGGATGTCGTAGCCGGCTTCCAGTGCGGCCATGCGTGCGAGGTCGCCACTCTGGCGTCCGCGCTGGGAACTGGTACCAAAGATAACGTCGCCGACTTCAGCCGTATTGATGTCATTGCGCTCTGCGAGTGCCTTCAACACTGTAGCACCCAGGTGTTGCGGATGCTGGTCGGCCAATGAACCTTTGCCTTTTTTGCCAATGCCGCGAGGGGTGCGACAGGTATCAATAATCCATGCGTCTGACATTGTATTGTCTCCTTATTTGCCTTTCCAGTTGGGGGCGCGTTTCTCAGCAAAGGCGACAGAGCCTTCGATGGCATCTTCGCTGGAAAATACGGGTGTGGTTATTTCATTTTGCTTCGTCCACATTTCTTCGGCAGACCACTCGGCAGATTCCAGTACCACCTGCTTACTGATGGCAACTGCCAGCGGGCCGTTTGCAACGATGCGCGCGGCCAGGGCCTTGGCAGCTTCCAGTGCAGTGCCTGCGGGCACTATCTCATTCACCAGGCCGAGTTCGTAAGCGCGCTGCGCGCTGATGAAATCGCCCGTCAGCGCCAGTTCCATCGCTATGCGCGAAGGAATCTGTCGCGGCAGCTTCATTAGTCCACCAGCGGCGGCAGCGAGGCCGCGCTTTACTTCGGGGATGCCGAACTTGGCATTGTCAGCGGTCACGATCAGGTCACAGGATATAGCCATTTCCAGGCCGCCGGCTAAAGCATATCCCTCGACCGCAGCGATGAGGGGTTTACGCGGTGAGCGCTCGGTTAAACCTGCGAACCCTCGGCCTTCTACGAAGGGGACTTCGCCGGTGACGAACGCCTTCAAGTCCATGCCTGAGCAAAATGTTCCGCCGGCACCGGTGATAATGGCGACACAGATGTCGTCATCACTATCCAGTTTGTCCAAGGCGGCAGCCACGCCTTCGGCGAGCGCTTTGTTGGCGGCGTTTTTTGCCTTTGGGCGGTTCAGGGTTACTGTCATGATGCCGTCAGTAATGTCTACCAATACTTCATCTGCCATTGTCATAGTCCTCGTCTGTAAGTGAACAATAAAAGTGTCCGGTCTGTATCTGCCGGTGTGTGAATCAGTCTGTCAACATCATCGCCAAATCGGACAGTTGTCCAACGGCGTCGCCCTGGGAATCTGCCTCGGCACTGGACGCTGTGCCGATTTGCGCACGCTTGACGATTCCTTGCAAAATGGCTGCCAGGCGGAACAGGGAGAACACCAGGTAAAAATTCCAGTTCTCGATGCCATCGCGACCGGTGCGCTCACAGTAACGGGCGATATAATCTTCGTCTGTGGGAATGCCCAGTGAAGCGCGGTCCACACCGCCTAAACCCTTGATGCGTCCCTCACGGGGCAGCATCCAGGCCATACATTGGTTGGCCAGATCCGCCAGCGGATGACCCAGAGTGGACAGTTCCCAGTCGAGCAGCGCGATAACCCTGGGTTCGGTGGGGTGGAACATCATGTTGTCCAGTCGGTAGTCGCCGTGAACCAGGGTGATTGTGCCATCATCTTCAGGCATTTTGGCCGCCAGCCAGATCATCAGGGACTCCATGGAAGGAATGGAGCGGGTTTCAGAGGCGTGATACTGCTTACTCCAGCGATCCAATTGCCGTTGGAAGTAATTGCCCGGCCGGCCAAAGTCCTTAAGCCCCACCGCATCAATATCGACGTTGTGCAGGGCGGCCATGGTCTGGTTCATCGCATCGTAGATAGCGGCGCGCTCGGTGTTGTCAGCGGCCTCCGGAAGTAGGGGGTCCCACAGAATCCGGCCCTCCTTGTATTCCATCACGTAGAACATGGAACCAATAATGCTCTCGTCTTCGCACAATACATGGGTGTTCGGAACGGGTACATCTGTATCGCGCAGGGCGCTGATAACACGAAACTCCCGATCCACGGCGTGAGCGGATTTTAAGAGTTCTCCTGGTGGTTTGCGGCGCAGAACATAAGGGTGTCCGTCGGCGCTGCATATCTTGAACGTGGGATTGGACTGGCCGCCGTCGAACTTTTCAGCCGAGAGAGGCCCGGTGAAGCCAGGAATATGCTGTGTTAGGTACTCTGAGAGGCTTTGGATATCGAGTGTTTGTGTCTTCATAACCTTTTCTTCATCGATTGTCTGGTGCTGTGAAAAGCCGTGGCAAAGTCTGTGCCGTGGGTGCGTGTCGAACAATGACGGCCGGCATCAAATTAATGTACCGGAGCTTACACTGTCTTTGCGCGCCGTGGGTGCAAACAGTGAAGAGAAACTTCAGTGTACCCCGATGGGCCTCTTCTCGGGGAAAGGGCTGTAGCGCGCAGGTGTCAGCTCGAATGGAGCTGTAATTTGGCGTTATGACGGTGCCTGCTGTCAGGTAAGCGCTGACCCTCTGGTTGGAAACTGGGAAGTTGTATCGTCCAGGGGTTACCGCCTTGTCAATTAGGCGGGCGCCCCCGGCGCTGGGGAGCTATTTTGCGGAGTAACTATTCCCGGTTGACACCCAGTTAGGGCATGCACGACACTCATTGGGCACCGGCCTCTGCAGCCTTGGAAAGCAATAACTAGCGCCGTAGAAAGCAACGAGTGGCATACCCAATAGCCATTAAATAGATCGGGCAGCGGCGTTAGATCAATAAACGGTTACACAATTGGCGCTCGCTTTCTTGGGGCGCCACCAACCTCTCGAGGAAAATAGTGGCGCTAGCATACGAGATTCAACCCATTGGGGAGCCGCAACAACACCAGGCTCGGGTGGCGACCGAGGGATATATCTGTCTTGCGGAGAGTATTTTTGATCGTCGCCTCGATCGTGTGCCCGTGCTGTTCGACCTCCGGGGGCAATCAGCGGGCATGTTCAAGACGATTGGCGAGCGACGGCTGATTCGCTACAACCCCTGGATATTTGGCAAATATTTTGAGCTAAACTTGCATGATACGGTGCCGCATGAGGTGGCGCATTTTGTCGTGCACGAAGTCTATCCCCGCCGCGGTGTGAAGCCCCATGGGCCTGAGTGGCAGGATCTTATGGTTCGATTTGGTGTTGACCCAGATGTTACTTTCAATTTGGATTTGGAAGGCGTGCCGCAGCGCCGCCAGGCGACGCACCGCTACTTCTGTGGCTGTCAGTTGCACGAGGTGTCTACCACACGGCACAATCGCGCGAAGCGCGGGAGAATTCGCTATCACTGCGTCAGTTGTGATGGGGGTCTTGTCTATGTCCCCTAGGCTGTCTAACGGGGGTGCGGGGACTCCCTAACTTTCTATCCCCATCTCCACGCCGCTAAAGCTATTGTCTTCGTCTTCGAGGTTGGCCTTGCCCACGACTGCACGCTCGGGAGCCAGTGCCGCTTCGTTGAGCAGGTAGCGTTTTACGGTTGCTGCACGTTCCTGGGCGAGTTCCTGCAGCTGTATATCGGGTATATCGATACTCTCAACGACCAGCAAATATTGTTCGCGCGCGGTCGGTGCTGCTTCATCAGTATTACTTGTCGCTAGAGCCTTAAATTGTCTGCTGATAGCCTCTTCCCAATCCGGGCCCTTGGCAGTGATTTCTTCTGCAGACAGTCCCGCTGCGAGCAATTGCACTTTAAGTGCGTTTTTCTGCATACGTTCGCGATCGGCTGTAAGGTTGAGACGGCCAGTGAGGATTAGTGATAGCTGCGGACGCTGTTCTAACGCGGTGGAGAGTTGGGTCAATTTCTCTCTACTGGTAGCATCTAACTGCGTCGAGCCCGAGGCGAAGGTGATGGTTTGCAGGTCTTCTTGGCTGTCCACCAGGCCGGCCAGCAATGTGAAAGGTGCGGTGATCGCCTTGGTAAGGATGTTAATAAACGCCTTGAATATGACCCCACCCAGCGCAAACTCCGGGTTGTCGACGTTCCCCGAAACTGGTACTTGCAGGTCAATTACGCCGTTGGAGTCGGTTAGGATCGCCAGCGCAAGTTCCAGTGGCAGATCCACCGATTTATCACTGGACACTTTCTCACCCAGTTTCAGTTTTTCGATCCGAATGCTGTTGTCGCCCTGGAGGCGATCGTCTTTCAGAGCATAGTGTAGTTTTAGATTGAGCAGTCCGCGGTCTATCGCATATCCAGCGTAAGTGCCTGTGTAGGGTGACAAACGCGCCATATCAACCCCGTCGAAAGTCAGGTTCAAGTCGAGGTCGGCAGGTGAGGCAAGTGGCGCCGCGTTGCCGGTGAGTGCTACAGGTGCATAACCATCAACCGAGCCCTTGATTTTCACCTTGGCTGCCCTTGCTGGATCCGAGCTGATGTTGAGGATTTCTCCTTCGAGCTCACCGATGACGGTGCGAAACTGAATGGGCAAAGACTGATCCATAAAATCAATCTCACTGTCACTGATTTGTATTACAGGAACGCTAATAGACCAGGGTTTTTCCTCGGTTAGACTCTCGGCGACCTCCTGGGCCTCATCGCCAACCTCTTCTTTCCAGACGTTGGAGGCATTGATGGATCCATCTTCTTTGATGTGCAGGCGACCCGTATAGCTTTCGATTGACAGTTTTTCCAGCACCAGATTGTGTTGTTCCATGTCCACGCTCAAACCGTCAAAACGCACGGCACTAAAACCTGTGAGCATGGTTTCGGCGTCTTCCTGGCTGGCAGAGAAATCGCGGATGATGGCGTTTAGCGCTATTGTTGTGGGTTCAAATTTCTGCAGTGTCAATTGGCCATCTGCTCCCGCCTGGCCGCCTGAAATCTTCGCCTTGAGTGCGCCGGGCAGGTTCGGGTTGAACCAGGCCAGAGGCAGACCATCCAGCGTGTAGCTGAATGTGCCGTTCCCCTCAGCAAGTGCTAGTGTGCCGTTAATATCAATATTGGCCTGCTCATTCACGGCCAGTTTTAGGGAGAGTGCCGTTTCTCCGGACAGCGGCCACGTAATGTTTTTGACGGAGGCTTCTATCGGTTTTATCTCAAGCTGCGAGGGCTCGGTGATTTTTGAGCGCCAGCGCAGGCCGCTATTCGTCATCTGTGCCTGATTTAGCACGACGTTCCAGGCGGCGCTATCATCATCTTCCTTGGCGGCCTCTTCATCAGTCGCTGTGGAATCATCTGTGGACAGGTCCAAGGTAAAAAGTTGTTGCAGGCTTACTTGCGAGTCCTCAAGCCAGGTGGCTACTTGCAGGCCATCGATTGCCAAGCTGTCTATGGTTACGCGGGCAGTTTTACTGTCTACCTCCACAGCGGTAATATCCAGTTTGTCGAGGCCGAGCAGGGTGTCGGTTAGTTGACTCGGGTCTGCAGGCACAATGTCGAGCATCGAAAGTCCGATATGCCCCTCGCTGATGCGATAACTGAAAGTGTCGTCCCAGCTGATTGCGTACTTTCCTCCGACTGCAAGGCGTCCATCCTTCAATTCAAATTCCAGCCACGGCTCGGCGAAACGCCATAGGGTCAGCAGGCTTACATTGGATAGTGACAGTAGACCCTGGCTGCTTTGACTGGGGATAGACACCGTGCCTTCCCAGTGCAACTTACCGCCACCTTCGCCCACAACATCCACGATATAGGGTTGACCCTCCTCAAGCACCGTAGATAAATCCTTCACCTGCACGTTAAGACCGCTCCATTCGCTGTGGTAAGGCGTTTCCCGTGCGTTGTCTGTCATCAAAATAGTGTTGGCGTGGATATCGAGGTCATGGACGGTTACGCCAGGTATGGCTTTGGTATCTGGCTCGGGTGATTGCTCTTCTGAGTCACTGGCCAGAAGGTCGGAGAAGTTAAATTCATCATCGGTTTCGCGCACCAAGTCGACAAAAATATCATGTACTTTCAATCTGTCGAATACCCAGCCGTTGTGCCAAAGACTTTCCATTGACAGATTAATCGACGCCTCGCTAAAGGACGCAAAGGGCTTGCCGTTTGTTGCGGTTAATTCGGCTTTGCTCACATCCAAGCTGATTATGAAGGGATTTAGCAGCACCCAGTCAGTGTGTAGTTGGCGCCCATACGTGTCTTGCACGTACTTGTGTGGGAAGTAGTTGAGAGCCGGGGTTATGATTAGAAGAGCGATCGCGACGTAGGCGATATAGATAATGGCGGCGATCCGCAAAAACTTTTGCACTACAGAAAATCCTTTAACGTATGGGTCAGGGTCTAATATAGTGCATAGCGTGGACGATGCCCACTGTGGGCATAGGAGCTATATTTAGCACTCAGTAAGCCACTGTTTCCGCTAAATATATTTGCCTCACATCAGCAGAGTCTACCGTTTGTCCTTTGCTATGTGTAATGCTTTTGCCTCTGGTCGCTGCCGTCAGACACAACTGACATAGACCTCCGGTGAACCAGGCCACTGCTGCTTGATGAGAATATCTACTAACGGCACACCTTTTATCTGCCCTATACTTGGGATTTTACTGGCAGGTGTTTCATGATCGCTGTTATTACGTCTCTGGTTCGCGCGCCCCTACTCGTACTGGTCACAGTGCTCGCCTCCTGTGGTGGAGGCGGGGGCTCGGGTGGCTCCTCCTTGGCGGGGAATGGCAACGACGCCTCCGCATTGACGAAGGACCCGGCACTGGCGGTCTTCAACGACCCCGGCACTGGCCCATGGGAGCTGGTAGCAACGGAGGCCTTAATTGAAGAATGTGGCCTGGACCCGGACATTCTCGCCAACGTCGATGAAACCGCACCATTCTCCTACGCCATCGTTCGCTACGGAAAACTTTGCCATGAATTCTACCGCCCCGATATGCCCGGAAAAAATGAGCCCGTTAATAATTATTCTTCCACTAAAACGCTGGCCGCCACTCTGGTAGGGCGCGCGATTTTAATGAGCGAAGATCTGCCGAAGCCACTGCGCGACACGGATCGCATGGACGCCTGGGTCGATGATATTAGCTTCAACCCCGACGCTCAGGTTGCACACGTTCTTGCGATGCTGGGATACAATGAGAGCCTGGAGTTCGGCCAGCGCATCTATTCCTACGATGCCGGCGGTTCCCGTGAAATCAATAGACTGAGTGACGTTGTTGCAGAAGTGATCGCGCAGGACAGCGAACGTTTCAGTGGCACAACCACGGCCGGTGAATTTGCCCAGCTGGAAATATTCAACCGCCTCGGCATGAACATGAGCGCATGGACGGGAGAGAGTTTTGCATCCACCTGGCATTCCAACTTGCGCGACATGGCCCGCCTCGGAACATTGCTAGTACACGACGGCGTATGGGACCAACAGCGCCTTGTAAGTTCACAGTGGATTTACAAGATGACTCACCCGGCTTTTGAAGATGCCAATACTGCCTATGGTTACCTGACGTGGGTGGCATCCAATCGCAATTATTACTTCTCTGGTTTTGACATCAAATTTCCTTCACCACTGGGAAACTGCCAGCCACCGGCGATCTGGAAAGAGTTTCCTCACACGCTCAGCGAGTCCACC
>JAPKAY010000071.1 GCA_028825045.1 Halioglobus sp. | reverse complement strand
TGGCAAGCACGGCATTATCGGCCGGTGACACGGCAAAGCAGCCATGGGCAAGGTCGTACACAGAGCCCTCGTCGGGCGCCACTGGCGCAGCCGCAAAGTCGTCGTCATTGCTGCTATCACTGCAGGCACCCAGCACCATTGTGAGGGCCAGTAAACTTGTGCCGAGAAAATGTTTAGCTACTACCATGGTCATACCTACCTTATCGTTTTTGTGTCGGGACACGTTATAGTGGCCACGGAACGCCAAGCCCGTGGCGCCCAACACCCTTTCGTTGTCATGTATTTCGGCAGCCTATTGGCTAGCCCTGCCGGCCGCTGTGCGCGTTACGCGGCGGAATGCGGAATCCGAATTTTTTAGGCATGCTCACTTTGCGCCTGCTTGCACCTGCCCGTATGTTACTACGCGCCGTCTGCACTACGTGAATCTTTAAATGGCCATAAACGGCTATTGACAACAATGCCGTGTAATAGTTCAGACCTACACTGCGGTTATTGCCAGAAAAGTTGTTGCAGGAAACTTGAGACAGATCACAATCACCTTTAGGCCCAACAACACCTGGACTTGGGGAAGATGCTTAGTATGCGCAGACGATACTTATTATTTAGCATATCCAATAAGGAAACGCAGAAAAATAATTGATCTCTTCGCTGGACTTGGCAGGTACCCTTCAGCAACGCGAAGTAGACATATTCATCGCCGGGGCAGAAGGCACGCTGACGCGGGAGACGGGTTTTAAATTAACCCTTAGCCGCAGCCACATCTCGTTTGACCTGGAGATACACATCAAACACTTCGCCATCTCCAAAAGGACTTATGGCAGCGAAGGGTTTTTCGCTTTTTTTATGATCCACCATGTGGTTTACCTACGTATCAACCAAATCTATTGTGTAAACTACGCTACGTATATTCAGTTGAGCGCGTGAGGGCTATAAACAAATGTTAAACAGCAGATCGTTGAATTATGCCCCGAATGCGTCGCACCGCTCCCGATGGTGCCAGCTTTTTACCCTGCCCCGTCTGCTGCTACCGACCTTTATCCTCTCTATTTTATCTTCTGGGTACGCTACCGCGCAGAGTACCGTCCGCAACGTGCCCTTCTCCACCCCCTTTTATACTTACACGGTGCAAAGCGATATCGTTTACGGTCAGGGTGAGGTGGATGGCGGTGGCAGCTTCATAGATCTCGAACTCGATCTTTACATTCCGGATGTCCCAACACCGGTAAACGCCAACAACACGTTGCCGCTGATGTTAATGATTCATGGGGGAGGCTTCTATAACGGCAGCAAGACCAATGGCATCATACTGAACAACGCATCCCAGTACGCCGAGCGAGGCTGGCTGGTTGCATCAATGAATTACCGACTGGTCGGCGATAACCCCGTGCCGTCAAGTCGCTTGCAAACGCTGTACACCCTGGCGGGCGGCATTAACGCTCCAGAACAGGTGCGGGCAGCGATTTCGGCAGCGGACGACACGCTAACGGCGCTGGATTTCCTGCAGGCGCGCAGCGATGTGGACGATGCGTGGACCACCTTGTGGGGTAGCTCAGCGGGGGCCTTCACATCACTCATTACCGCGTACTGCCTGGACGATTTCGGTATTGATCGACCGCCCGTGGCGCTGGTGGTTGACCTGGCCGGCAGCCTGGGCGGGTGCTACATTGGCAACCCTTTCGACGACCCCACTGGCAGCGATCCGGCGCTCATGGTCATCCATGGCACCAACGACGGCACGGTGCCTTATTCAGACGCCCTAACCCTGCAGGACTTCGCCATCGCTGCCGGACTGCCACTGGATTTTCAGTCGGTGGTGAACGGCGGCCATGTGCCGGGGCTGGGTAACAACACGGCCACAACCGGTGTAACGCTGTATCAACGCACCGTGGACTACCACCACGAAACGGTTTTTGATGGGCTCGAGCAGGGTCCGCAGCCACAGATTCCGCCCGGGTGTTAGTGGAAGCAGAGCTCACAGGTGAGCATCAGATCGTCAATTTTGCATCTTTTGGCAACACCGTTACCACATAGCGCAACGGACCACCCGCCCGCAGCGCATCGAAGGGGTAACAGGTGATAAGCAGCAGTGCCTCGACCGCGGTGTTAACCGGCAGTTGCACCTGGCTCGCGTCCACAATGCGCAACGCCTGCACCTGATATTCAAGGCTTTCCCCCGAGGCTAACTGCAACTGCAGTAGGTGTCCCTTGCGCAACTGCTGCAAAAACGCAAAATGGGTATCACGATGACCACCGATGACCGCCGTACCTCCTGACCCCAACTCGGCCGATGGCAACGCGCGGCCAGGACCGAAGGCCAGGGCATTCCCGGAGTCTCCCTCCAGTACCAACAGATCAACATCCAAAGCCTCGACACGCAGTCGCCCGACCGGCCAGGTATCGGCCCAGGGCCAGGGCTTGACGGCGGGTGCCCCCGAACGCAGGGTCTGTTCCCAGGCCTTTTCTATCAACAGGGGCGCCAGCCGCGCTTTCGCCTGAATTAGCGCAGCGCTGCTCAGTTGTTGTATGCCAAGAAGCAGGAGGCACAGGACGATGACATCCCCATAGCGTCTATTCACTTTTAGCCGGAACATGGTCCACCTCCGGTTGGCGCAGCAGGCGGACTAGCAGGGCAACAAACAGACAGAGAACGCCAAACCATACCTTCGCAGGACCCGTTGTGGCGGTGCGCGGATAAGCATAGCTCTGTGGACTCTGCCCCCGGGGTGCCGTATTGGGTACCGCCTTACTGTCAATCGACTCTTCCGCAGGCCCAGAGATGACTTCTTCCACTGCCACGAAGCTGGTGTAGGGACTGAGTAGTTGGTGCGTCAGCGCCAGCGGCAGAACCTCGGCGCGCACTGCCACCTCATCACGCCCGGCTATCTTCTCATCCAGCAGTCCGGCTATTTTGCGCCTTGCCCAGAGACTGGCAACACCGGGGTGCCCGCCCGCATTTTCGGCATCCGAGCCAACCGACAGCTGCAGATGTTGTTCCCAGGGGCGCCCTTTTACCCGGCCCCTTACCGTGATTTCGCCCTGCGGTAATGTCAGACCAACATTCGCCACCACCGCCAGCAGTTGGCCCTGATAGAGGTCCGGTATTCGGCGCGGCCAGGCATCCACCGGCGCGCTCCAATCTACCGTAAAGTCCACTGCAGCAGGGCGTGCCAGTTGCTCGAATAATGCGGCCATTTTTTGCTCGACCCCGTTGACGTCACCGATATGCGTGTGGGTACCTCGTCCAAACTGGGCGGCTTTACGCATGAACCAGCTGTTGGGCGAAGAGCCGATGCCCACCGTGAACAAGCGACTGTCGCCCAAATTTGACGACAATTCCTGAAGCAACTCTGTCTCATTGCCGACAGCCCCATCAGTAATAAAAATCACCTGACGTAAGGCAGCCGTCTCCTGGTACAGGCCTTTGTCACGTGGCAGGGCCGCACGCAAGGCGGGTAACATTTCAGTGCCCCCGGATGCATCCAACAGCCGGACAAACTCCTGCGCCCTTTGTATGTGATGGCGACTGGCGGGCATGGATGTCCGGTACAAGGCGCGATAATCAGAATTGAATTCAATAATATTGAAATAATCCTGCGGGCGCAGTCGCCCAAGAGCCGTGGATACACTCGAGCGCGCCTGCTCTATGGACACTCCACCCATAGAGCCGGACGTATCCACTACAAATATGATCTCCCGGGGAATACTCGCTGCCATGCGCTTGGCGGCGGGGGGCACCACCATCAACAGAGCGTAATACTCATCGCCAACTTTTTCGGTAAACACTGCCGCCTGCGGCGCGACACCGCTAACCGGCTGCCAATTGAGTACGAAATCGCGGTCCATTTCACTGACACCACTGACCAGGCTAATACTATAAACGCCGGTCCGGCGCGACAGTGCTATGTCGTGATACGGCGATTCCACACTGGCCAGGGGCATACCCATATCCAGCTTCGCTGTAATCTCGATAGGGTTGAGCGGCGTGTAGTCGCTCCGCGTTAAGCGGTGTAATAAGGGCGAGATCGCATTGGCATCGGGCACCTGGTCGGTTGGTCTCGCCCAGCCCAGATAGTTGTCCACAACCAGGGTCTCACCCTCTTCCACCTCTTCAGCATCACTGACGAGCGTGCCGGGCATGTAGCGTGGCGTAATCGTCATGGGAAATCTAAGGGAGAATACATCGTTGCTGTATTCCACCGCCTGCACATAGTCCATGCGCACTGTAACTTCCTCACCGGGACCAATATTGGCGATCCTGTTGGTGAACAGGTTGGGCCGTTGTTGCTCCACCAAGCTGGCTTTTTTCCCTGCCTTCTTGGCCGCCTGATAGATTTTCTTCGCCTCCGCTTTTTCCTGGATTACTCCCACAATGCGACGATCGCCCGACTGCATTTCCAGATAGCGCACAGCGGCATCATCGGGCAGTGGAAACACGTACACGCCCTCCAGATAGCGATCTGTATCGTTACGGAAAGTTTGCTCCACCCGCACTGTTGCGATCATGCCACTGACATCAAAGTGGACCTTGCTGCGCTGCACCACAGCCGGCATCGAGTGACCGCTGACCTCATCCCGCATCAACAGGTGTCCGCTGCCAACCTCATTCAATCCCGGTTCATCGAGGGTTTCTGAAGGCAGCGCCCCGGCAGGCGCAGCGGACAGCAACAACAGCAATATACTGCCCAACAATGGGCCCGACATATAACGAAAAGCCAGCCACAGTGGCGTGCTGCCGAAAAGGCGTGCGTCACGGGCGTAGCAGTGATAGAAAAAAATTTTGTAAGCCATACGATCTCTCCCTGTGTTTTTACCCATTAGAAAGGATCGAGGTGGCTAAATTCGGGACCAACTGTGGCTTTTCCCTGATACATTGTGGCGAATTGTGGCAGGCTCTTGAGGTTGGCTGGCTTATTTGGAAGTATGGGTATCAGCGAACACTTACCGGGACCACTGACCTATGCCACACCATATCGCCATCGTCGAAGATGAAACTGCCATCGCTGCCAATTACCGCGACGCCCTGCAGCGCAGAGGCTTTCGCGTCTCACTTTTCCGGGACCAGACCAGCGCCAGCGACGCCTTCCGGCAACAGCTTCCCGATCTTGCCATCATCGATATCGGCCTGGGCGATGACATTGAGGGGGGATTTGAGTTGTGCCGGGATCTGCGCAGCCGCTGCCCTGAGCTGCCTATCGTATTCCTCACCGCACGGGATTCGGAGTTGGACATGATTTCCGGTTTACGCCTGGGGGCAGATGACTACTGGACCAAGGACATCAGCCAGGATCACATGCTAGCGCGCATAGCCGCCCTGTTTCGACGGATGAAGGCATTGCGCGCACCGGAGCAGCAGGAAGACATTCTAAAGCAGGACGCACTCACGCTGAACGTGGAACGCATGTCCGCCACCTGGCGTAACGACACCATAGAAATGACACTCACTGAATTTCGAATAGTGCGCGCGTTAGCCAAGCGACCGGGACAGATAAAATCCCGGCAGCAGCTGATGGATGCAGCGCAAGTGGTCCAGGATGACAACACCATCACCTCACATATAAAACGCATCCGTCGCAAATTCCTGGACGTCGACGCCACATTCGACAAAATCGATGCTATCTATGGAGCGGGTTATCGCTGGTCAGGGAAATAAACCGTGAACCTCCGTCGCCAGTTGCTGCTGGTAAGTCTCTTGCTACTCTCACTGCCCTGGGCCGGCTGCCAGTTTATCCGCGAAATGGAAGGGGCCATGCGCAAGGGCCAGGAACAGTCCCTACAGGCGACAGCCCAGGCAATAGCCACTGTGTTGGGTACACAGGAAGAGTTGTTATACCCCAACACAGATCGCCGCAACGCAGTGGCCGACACGCGGTCACTGTATGCCTACCCCACACAGCAGCAGGTCTATATCGATGGCTACGATGATGACTGGGAAGCTGTGAAAGGCATTCCCTGCAGCGGTGGCCCGAGCTCTTCCCTGGCGGTTACTTGCCGCGCGCAGACCCGCGACGACAACCTGTATCTGATGCTGAAGGTGAACGACGCCGAGGTGATCTATCACAACCCGGGACGCTCAACTGAACCCAATGGAGACCGCCTGGTACTGCGTCTTTGGCAGGGCGACAGACAGCATGACTATGTCATTGCGACTGCAGCACCAGGAAAGGTAAGAGCCAAACCAAGCAGTCCCCGCCAGCGCGGTATTGACCCGGCTTACATTCAGGGTTACTGGCAAGACACCGATCGCGGCTATACCCTGGAACTACAAATTCCCCTTAGTTACACGGGCGGGAGGCTGGGTTTTTATCTGGTAAACGCAGGGTCCGGGGACAGTAAAGTGACGGAGACAGCGGGCAATATCAGTCATGTGGACATCACCGCACCGCCCTGGCTAATCTACAGTCCCTCGGGCCTTCAAGCCCTGCTTGAGCCTTTCAGTCGGCAGGACAATCGCATCCAGGTGGTGGACAAAGACAACTGGCAGATTGCGGACGTGACAACGAACGACACCCCCAGCGCGGCAGATACCGATACCTTCTGGTTACTGCGCTTGATCTACCGCAGCATTCTTTCCCAGGACACCCTGCCCTCGCCCCCGAAAACTACCCGTCCCGGTGTATTGCGCGGTGAAGAGATTCGCAGCGCACTCGCCGGGGCATCCGCCAATAAGCGCTACCGCGACCCGAACTACCGCACACGCACTATCCAATCCGCCGCCGCTCCAATAGTCGATAAAGGTGACGTTATTGGTGCTGTGATCGTAAGCCAGAGCGGCGAGACCTACCTTTCTCTTACCGATAAGGCCTTTAGCCGCTTACTAAGCTACAGCTTGTCAGCACTGGGAACCGGCGCGCTGGGATTGTTGGGCTATGCCAGTCTGTTGTCCTGGCGTATTCGCAAACTGTCCCATGCGGCAAACAATGCGATCGACGCTGATGGACAGGTAACAAAAGACTTTCCGCGCAGTGAAGCGCGGGACGAAATTGGTGAATTATCCAGACACTACGCCAAACTGCTTGACCGCGTGCGGGAGTACAATGACTACCTGCGTACCCTCAGTCGCAAACTGTCTCACGAACTGCGTACCCCCATTGCCGTCATCCAGAGTTCCCTGGACAACCTGGAGCAGTCGGGATCCGAGACAACTGAGCATGATGTCTACCTGCAGCGTGCCCGCGAAGGACTGTCGCGACTACAACGCATTCTGACCGCAATGAGCGAGGCAAATCGCCTTGAAGAAAGCATTCAAAAAAATCTGTCAGTTGAACTTGATCTAGTGCCATTGGTCGGTGAGTTGTTTACGGCCTACCGCGGTGTTTATACACAACACCGGCTATCGCTGGATATGCAGGTCTCCTGCGCACCGGTAACAGGCGTCGCGGATCTGATTGTACAGGCCCTGGACAAACTCATGGAAAATGCCGCCTCCTTCTGCCGCGAAGGTGACGAAATCAAACTGCAACTGAGTATGGCAGCAGATACCTGGAACCTGTCCCTCTTCAATGAAGGTCCCACTCTACCCTCGGACATACAGGATCGACTTTTCGACCCCATGGTGTCATTACGCAAGGAACAAACTGACAATGTACATCTGGGCCTTGGCCTGCATATCGTGCGCCTGATTACAGATTTTCATCACGGGCGGGTCAGTGCGGAAAACCTGGCAGATGGTTCAGGGGTCGTCATAAACCTGCGACTACCACGGGCAGATCGCTAACCTGGCTCAGGGTACGCTACCCGCTCAACCCATCGTTGAAGCGGATAGCGCTAGTAACATTCGCTGCGCCCATGCGGGGCGCATGCGTGGTCTGCCCAACGTAGACTTCAACCACTCATTTCCATTTACTATGTCGTGTCGTTCCACTTCACATACCCCGTCAGTAGCCCCTTCTGTCGCCCACAAGACATAGGGCGATTAGATGGATAAACTGTAGCGACCCCAGAGGCATAAATTCATTACCAGGTAATTATTAAGTGGCATACGATTTAACTGGAAAGATAAAGATAATCCAAGAAGCGAAGACATTTGATAGTGGCTTCACTAAACGGGAAATGGTCGTAATTGTGGAAGACGGGAAGTACCCGCAGGAAATCAACCTTGAATTTGTTCAGGATAAGATAAGCCTGCTTGACAGCCTTCAGGTTGGGCAGGACATTACTGTGACATTTGATATCCGCGGGCGGGAGTACAACGGGAGGTATTTCAATAATCTCCAAGGGTGGAAAATTGTTACTTCAGGAGACGGGAGCGCAGTTAATCCGGAGGGGCAATCGTCCTTATCACCCATCCCCGAACCGCCTGCCTACGAGGATGAGGACATCCCGTTTTAGGGCAAGAATACTCCTATCTGTAACGCAACAAACCCAACACTGGCTATCTGCGCTAGAAAATTCTATGCAAAGAGCTATGACCCAATACATCGCATTGCTGCATCTAATACCTCCCGCCAAGAGAACATCAAAACTGGAAGGACGTCATCGAACAGCACAATCTTCAACTGCACGGTTACCCGGTTTTACCCGATAGCTAGAAACCAACACCCTGCCCGACGCACTCAATACCTACGAATTCGGCAACTTAGCTTCTCAGTACTCTTTTTTGCAGTGAACTTTGTCAGGAAATTTTACATTTTCATCACCGCCATTGTGCTAAGTCATTGATTTTACAGTACTGGCACGACTCTTGCTTAATAAACTACACGATCAACTTGGGCCGCACGCCCTTCTGAAAGCACAGGTGAATACTATGTATCTCCGACAGACTCTTGCAGGCATCCTGGCGACCCTCGCCATGGGTATCTACTCAACCGCGGCATTTGCGACCCCAATCACTTATGACGTACACATTGACCTCAACACACCACTCGCTGCACCATCGCTGGGTGGTGATGTGTACAGCGCAGCGGGCACACTGACGGGCACCCCCGGGGCTTCAGACCTGACCTGTGTGTCTGGCGGGCCTTGCCAGATCACCAGCATGATGTATGAAGTGTTGGGCGCTGGAAGCGCAGTCCTGGCCACTATTGACCTCGTACTGGACGACCCAACTGATCCCAGCGGGCAGTTCAGCGGCACAGCAACAGGTGGCGCCTTCGGCACCCTCGACGTCTCTGCTCTCCTGGATTTCACACTTGATGTTGCCACAGACATCCTTGACGCTGGCTCTTTCGCCCTGAATCCAGATGCCGGTGGCTCCAACCTCCTGGCCTTCCAATGGACATCGGGCAACCCCGCTGTGCTTTTGGAATCTGTTTACCTGGGTGAGCAAGTCTGCGGTGATGGCCCGAACGGCAAATTAGACGTCTGTGGCACGGTGGGTGTCACTCCACAACAAGCAGTGCCCGTTCCTGGAACGTTACTGCTGCTAGGCCTCAGTCTTGCGCTGCTCGGCGCGAGACGGAGCGTTACCTAGCAGGTACGCGATTGCGCGCCGCCGAAGGCAGGCCGAACCAAACGGCCTGACCCTCTCAGCGAGACTTATGCGACCTGCGGTGAAGCACATGTCTCGCTGTCAACATGTACACCACTGAAAAGACGGTTCCCGTCTTTGTTGCCACGCCGGCAGAATTACATTTAGAGCTCAATTAACAAACTGGCTATCCGTTGACTACCGTGCCCCCAAACATCAACATATCTGACCACTGGGAGACGCTCACAAACGATGTGTTCATGGCGCCATTGCTGAGTGAAGAGCAGTGCCGCAGTCTACTCTATGCTATAAAAAACCAGCCGGTAGTAGACAATAATACGCCGGATAATCCCAACAATATGCATGAATACGGCGCGATTGTGCACAGTCCAGCTCTGAGGTCATGGGTTGATGAATTGGTCAACACCAAGCTGAAGAAAACGCTACAAGAGAGGTTCCCCGGTATGCCGGGCTATTATTTTTCCAGCCATCACAGTTTTATCACTCGCTATAGTGCAGATGCCAACCAGGACCTGTCATTGCATGTTGACGCAAGCCATATAACAATTAATATTTGTCTGGAGAGTCGGACTCAAGGTGCCGACCTGATTTTTACTGGTACACGCTGCCGAAGCCATGTTGATACCGCGCCTGATGAACCTATGACCCGCTTTAGATTTCGATCCGGTGACGCCGTTTTGCATGCTGGCAATCAACGTCACTTTGTCACCCCTTTAGAGTCTGGCATTCGTACCAACCTGGTGATCTGGATGCGCCTACAGGGGGAGGATTACCAGCACAGCAACCCCTGGGTTACGAAGCGTTGTCCTAAATGCCAATGAACGAACGCCCCGGCAAACAGGCAATGTCTCAGACGGATACCTCAGCCGTTATGAACACTGTTTTGTTTGTACCCATCCCAGCATATGCTGAACCCCATCATGTGCGCTAACGACCTAACCATGACGTTAAGGGTCATAGATCTCCAATTCACAGGTAGAGCTAACTATGAAAATATCCATATCGAATACACGAGGCTTTGCCGTTGCTGCAATAGCGGCATGTTTGATTACAGGCTGCAGTGATAGTAACAATTCATCAGGGAGTACCGATTCATCAGGGAATACCGATGGTCCAACCGTCGGACAGCCAAGTCCTCCCGCTGCCATAGATGCCTGCACAATAAGTCAAGCACAGGTTTTGTCGCCCGCGCTACAGACCGAAGTCCCCGGCGATACACAAGCAGATTTATGCGATTTTAATATTATGGGTTGGGAATCCTTCCTGTACCTGACAGAACCTGCGGTGGAAGGGAGCAATGAGAGACGCTTTGAAGTGACTGAAGATTATCCCAATTATCTGGGAAAGGAGGCTGATAGCTGTGCGGCGCAGTCGAATAAAGAATTGTTAACCCTTCTCACCAGCGCAACTACTGGCCCGGGTGGCCCGGAAGCGGGTACCAATGTTGAAATCTACTCGGTTGGGCCGGAAGGATCGAGCGAAGGTGATATCGTACTTTACAATATTAGGTTCAGCCGCAACCTGTGCGGCAACGCCGGCTCTGCCGCCACCCTGCCTGACAACCTGGTCGAGATCAAAACAGCGTGGCGGTATATCACGCCCGACACGGATGCGAGTGGCTATTACACTGTAGGCGCTACCCTGGAGACTGGCGATCAAGTGCAATTGGGATTAATTGGTTTTCACCTGGCACAGACCACACCACTGCATCCTGAAATGATTTGGACAACCTGGGAGCATGTTGATAACGCGCCGGATTGCGTTCCTTCAGCGTCGTCGCCAGAACGTCCCGCGAATGGCTGGACAATGATGACGAATTCCTGTGCCGAGTGTATCGGATCCGACAATCCCTCAGACTGCACCGCGCAATGCACCAATTCCGAAAATATCTATATCAACAAGGGAAGATCAGATCAAACCGGTAGCCCCCCTGATCTGGCTGACTCTACCAATGTATGCCGCGTGTTCCCCGAGGGCACCCAGAACGTTGATAGTCAGTCAGAGCAGAATCGAGCCAATATTCGTGCGCTCAACGAGCAGATTATTGGTGAGGGTGGCTATCTGGCAAAGCTTGATCCCTCAGACCCGCAGGCTATTTGGCGTAACTATCAAATGATAGGCGGAATCTGGTTTAACAATGAGGGCACACTTGAACCCACTGAACAACGTGGCTCTCTACAGCTTGCAAACACCGTCATGGAAACAACATTCCAGGGGACATTTACGCCTGGCACGGGGGGAACGACAAGTCCAACCGGCAATCTTAACTGCTTTGTTTGTCACCAATCAAGTAGTTATCCAGCCGCCCAGTCGGGCAACCTGAGCCACATTGCACCCTATGTCAATGGACCAAATTGATTGGGGTTTTGCAACGCGGAGCCATCGGATAGAGTCGCCTTCCTGGCCCCGGCCGGGGTAAAGAATAGCGTTATTGGCACAAGGCTTTCACCCACGCTGTCCCCTGGTTACTGACAACTCAACGAGCGCTTGCGCACAAACCTATGCCTCCGTGGCTCACGTAGCTGTCCTTAGATTCCGGCGAGGCTTTGGCGTCAAGCGGCGGTTCTAGCTGCGCCATTTCCTTCCCAATGCACGTAGTTCGACACATTAGCCAGATATAACGCGATTTTAGACACTGAAAATAGCTGCCTGGGGTGGGCTGGCGCTGCAAAATCGGCCTTAGTTAAGCGGCGTAATTACCGCTAGCATGACGTTAAGCACCGATATCTGGAAAAACTGGGTTCTCAGTCCCAACATTGCAAAGAAAAACCCATCACCGTGCCAGCAGCGAGTAAGATAGTCGTTTGGCAGAGAATGGTAGCGTGATGAGAACACTGAGCGCCCTGATACTCCTGATCTTCGTTACAGCCTGCTCCCATCCGTTGGAGATAGCGGGTGATGGCGACATTAACTCCTCTACCGGGGAAAATGATTGCTTACTGGAAGATCAGCCCTGTGGCAATTATGTATTGGGCAATTACGACGTCACCTATATAGCGCAGCCTCGAGCAGGCTGGTTTTTTTCTGAATGGGAAGGGTGTGGCGATCAACACCCTCACTGCTCTTTCAACATACCAGGCAATATCGTAAATCTATTCTGGGGAGAAACAACGCCTGCGTTGAAAGCTGTTTTTACACAAAGCCCTCCCCCTGGCAATCGCCTCGTCACGCTCAACGTCAATAATGTAGAAGCGAAACCCTTTGGTGACATTTTTCGCAGCGTAAATCTCGATGC
>JAPKAY010000070.1 GCA_028825045.1 Halioglobus sp. | reverse complement strand
GGTAGACATCTTGTTCGCGCTGAGCATTATCGGGATCTCAGGATGAGTGCGTTTGGAGAGTGGAGTAGGGCAGTGGCATGAATCTGGAAACGCGGATTTCCAGATCCAGAAGAGTTAACTTGCCAATACCACCGTCACTTATTACGGATAGTAAAGCTCGCGCCGGACGGTATAGGAAAAGTAAGTTATTGTTTTAAATATATAAAATGTCTACAAATTGTCTTATACGTCCCATGTGATCTTGTTTGTGGCGTTCTCCCTCACCGCCATATCCCATAGATTAAGCCTCCCTCTCAGGGCTACCATCCGTATCCTTAAAATCTATCATTCCTTACTAACGCGGTTTTCTCATTAAAAAAGAGACAAAACAGACGCGCATAAAGTCCCCTCACTGGGTGGACCTCATCACCACAACGCACACAATAAAAATCCTGGCCCTTCTTCAGCCAGGCTCACCCAGTATGTCAGCTAAATGAGCTGCCCAAATACAAACGCGCTACGAACCCGGAGATGCATGATTTTCATCTGGATAAAACTCCCAGATAGCCCGGGTGCCCTTGATGCAATAGGTAATACTCTCAGCCCCATGGATTCGTTTGTGGCCTATTCTAAGGGATGGGTCAGTGTAGAACATTCCCACCTGTATGCCTGTCCCAGCTCCAATGAGCCCGGGCGGGGCAGATTTAAAGTATTTGCTCCAGTATTTTTCCGAGTAAAAGACTGCGCAATAGTCGAGATCGAGATAATCGTCAAGAAACACCAACCCGGTATCAACTATTGAGGGCCAAAGATTCTGTAAGCAATCGTGCAGACTCGAGTGAAAATCCACATCCCAAAAAGCGAGCACAATATCACCCTCGTGATGCGGTAGCGTTTCGGAAAACCAGCCCTTGTAAAATTGGCACGCATCTATAGCCCCATAGCGACTAACGTTTTTCCTTACTTCGTCCAAGGTGCCACCAAACACCCCGGGTATGAATCCGTCCTTAAACGCGCGTGCAGCAACGGGATCCCCCTCAGTGGGTTCAGGAAGCCCTTCGAAGGAGTCATAGACTTTAAGGGTGCGTCCAGTGAGTGCACAGATCAGGGAAAGGTTTACCGTTGCACCGCCCTTCCAGCAACCGCACTCCACTACCGATCCTTTTATTTGGGGCGACATTTCCAGCAATTTCATTGCCATAACCAGATGCGCTCGCCATGAAGTACCCGTTCTAACCTTTTTAAAGTTGCGTCTGAACCGAAACCCCAGCAGCATGCGCTTTCCCCAGGTCATTCCGTAATCTGGGTGTACTTTATTCGAATACGTCAAACAGAGGATCGCAATTGGCCACGATAGCAACTCATGGATGCTTCCCAAGAGTTTATGGGATTTAAACTTGCTCTTGCTCTTCTTCTTTTTGTTTCGACTTGTTTCCATCCCAGACTGCCCGCCTATTTTAAACCTATCTACTTCTGAATAGTCTGCCGCAACAAACAGCACACTCAAGCAGGTGCGCTTTATGGCGCAACTTCAGAAGCTGTGGCTGCCGCCTCTTGCAAAGCGAGTCCGCGTTGAGCCTGCTGAATGATATATGAGCGTATGGCAAGGCTTTGCTGTTCGCTGACATGCCCCGCAAACGAGGCCATACCTTTATCTTTTAGCTTTCCACCCAGTACCACGTCATTCCAGTCCTGCTCATTCCAGAGGTAGGCTGAGCCGCGCAAGTCAGGTATGAGCAGGCCAGATACCGCATTGAGTCCATGACAGCCCATACAAACGTCCTGATAGCTTGCCAGTCCCATTTTGAGTGTTGGCTTGTCAGCCAAAAGTTCCGGTGGATTGAACACCACTGTCGGCCGCCAGGCCACTTCTGGAAGTTTGATTTTTCCCTCGATCTTAAACGTGAGTACGCGACTAATATTGGGAAGGCTTTCCGCTTGCACAAATTCACCAAATACCAGTGCGAAGGCTCCGCCCCAGCCGACGTTAACAGAGACATATTGCTCTCCGTCAATCTCATAAGAAACGGGGGGTGCAACCACACCAGTTTGCGTAGCAAAGTCCCACAGCTGCTCTCCGTTATCAGCGCGGTAGGCAACTAACTTACCGTCTGCCGTGCCTTGAAACACCAAGTTACCCGCTGTCGTAAGTGTGCCTCCATTCCATGAGCCGGAATGCTCAACACGCCAGGCTTCCTGCTGTTTCACCGGATCCCACGCGAGCAATCGGCCCTTAATCAGCGCGCCAATGGCATCGCGTTCGGCCTGATCGTCAGGGAGCCCCCCCACAATACCATCTGTGCCTACGTTTCCGACTCCGGGGTTATAGATGAATTCTTCGGGCTGGCCGTACATCGCTGGAAAATCCAGAACCGGAATGTAAACAAGGCCGGTCTTCGGGTTGAAGGACATCGGGTGCCAATTGTGTCCACCCAGGTAGGAGGGATACACCAGGAATGGCGCATCCTTGTAGCGTGCTTCGGGCACCTCGACCGGCCGGCCAGTCTTCATGTCGACGTGGGTGGCCCAGGTGATATCGATATAGTTTTCGGCGGAAAGTAGCTGGCCTGTTTCGCGGTCCAACACATAGAAGAAACCGTTCTTTGGCGCCTGCATCAACACTTTGCGTTCGACGCCGTCCAGCTTAAGCTCCGCCAGAATTATGTGCTGCGCCGCGGTGTAGTCCCAGGTTTCCCCCGGAGTGGTCTGGTAGTGCCAAACATATTCGCCAGTATCCGGTCTGACTGCCACGATGGACGACAGGAACAGGTTGTCGCCACCACCGGGTGAACGAATCTCCTGATTCCAGGGTGTGCCATTGCCAACACCGAAATAGAGCAGGTCCAACTCGGGGTCGTAGGCCATTGAGTCCCATACCGTGCCACCGCCACCGCCGAGTTTCCACCACTGCCCTTTCCAGGTTGGGGCTGCCATTTTCATGGCATCATTCTCAAAGCCAAGGTCAGGGTCGCCCGGAACGGTGTAAAAACGCCACACCAGCGACCCATCATCTACGTTGTAGGCGCTGATATATCCGCGGACGCCAAACTCAGCGCCGCCGTTACCGATCATTACCTTACCCTTCACGATTCGTGGCGCCCCGGTAATCGTGTAAGGTAGCGCAGGATCAAATGTTGCAACCTCCCAGTTCACTTTACCGGTGGCTGCGTCCAATGCGAACAAACGTCCGTCCAGCGCACCGAAAAACATCTGATTCCCCCACGCAGCAAGCCCGCGATTAACGACATCACAGCATGCATGCTTTGCTTTTTCGCCAGCGACCTTTGGATCAAACGTCCATAATCGCTTTCCGCTTCTTGCATCAATGGCGTGTACTATGCTCCAGGCAGACGTCGTGTACATCACACCGTCTACTACCAATGATGTAGCCTCGACCCCGCGCTCGGTCTTAAGGTCGTAATACCAGGCGAGCCCCAACTTTGCGACATTACCTTCGTTGATTTGCGACAGGGGGCTGAAACGCTCTTCGCTATAAGTTCGCCCATGCGACATCCAGTTGCCGGGTTCGTCATTAGCCTGTATCAAACGCTTGGAATCGACCATGCCTGATACCGGTTGCGCCTCGATTGTACTTGGGGGTATAGCGGCGGTGGACGGCGGTGGTGTTTCAGTTAAAGAATGCCTCGCACAGGTGGCTAATAAGCTGAGCAGCGATATGAAGAAGCAGAGGCGTAAAAAGGATATGGTCATATCGGTATTGCTCTCACTGATAGTAGTTATATGCCGCTAAGTTGCCTTGGTAGCTTTAGTCAGCCAGCTTAGGTATCCAGCAGCATATAACGATTTGAGGATCATGGGTATTAATGGTGTTCCTTGCACAACTGTGAATCCATCAAATCGACATTGGAGATGGATAATTTTTCCTCCTTGTACAACCGAATGAGTTCTTTCTGGAGTATCGTCTCGCCCCGTGGTGAGTAACTGTCGGAGAATGCGCTCAGGATGGTGCTGGCAAAAATCGCCTTCCCTTGAAAATTTACATAGGTTGGTGAGTCCAGTGGCTTGAAATTAGCTTCATTGAAGTCCAGATCATACACAGAGTCGCGCAGAAAACCGGATGAGTACATTTTGAGTGGTGAGACGGGTGGATGTTTTTGTGTCAGATGTGCGCGTGGTTGTAAGTAGCCCGTCAAAACAATGGCGTTGCAACGCGCCGGGTCAAAGTGAGCGTCCTTTAACACTTGGCCATCCAAAAGCCATTCCAGCCCGGTCTCTGGTCGGTAGCGTAATTCCCAACTACCCTTCTGTCCGGCGAGGATATGGTAAGGGCTATTTGTGGACCTCAGTTCATTGATCGACAGCGGGCCAATCTCCAGACCAATGGCGAAACCGAAGCGATTGGGCGTCCGCAATGCATCGAAACCCGAATACAGAGTCTGATCACTCGCGCTGCCTGGTCGCCCGATCACCGGAACACGGGCCTTGGCCCAGTGATCCTGCCAAAAATCCGATGTGAGTTGGGTGACAACGGTTTCGTTGCTGTCCGCAACGTTTATCTCTCCCGGTGGACTTTCTGACAAGCTGAACAACAGTGGCACGGTGCCGAACCTTGTAGTGAGCCGCCAATCTCCTGAAGAGGAGAGCAAACTATAGCTCAGCGTGTTGATATTAGGGTGATAGCCCTCCCAGCTTCTGATGCGAGTTTCAAGTGGTCTATCGTGAAGCATCAGATTCCAGAGGTTTTGCCCGTCGATGCCCTTCGGCGGCGGATGTCGCGCAGCACCGAGGAGCGTCGGGTAAATATCCACGTTCATTACTACATCATCGACAAATTTTCCTGTTGGCAGGACACCGGGGAAACTGAAGATCAGTGGTGTTCGAAATGCACCCTCCAGAGGTTGGCTCTTTTTTCCATAGAATGGAAAATTATTATTTCGCTGCGTGTTAGTGCCGCCATTGTCACTAACGAACACCACTAGCGTGTTATCTCTATCGATAACGTCCAGGATTCGCCCAATAGCATCATCCAATTGAGTAATGAGTGCTGTGTATTTTCCTTCTGGAGTATCTGGAAAATTCTGTGCGTAGCGTGTCGCAGGTTGTATCGGCGCATGGGGGGCCAAAAAAGCATGGTAGAGAAACCAGGGTTTCTTTTTAGTCTGCAATTGATGAATTTTTTTAACGGTGTGATCTGTCAGAATATCGGTGAGGTGGCCGGTGTGGCGCTGGAGTTCCCCGCCATTGGTGCGAAGCATCGGGTCGTTGTATCGGGGCTTTTTTGAGCGGCCCTTGCTCAGTGTGTTGATCTCTCCGGATAGCTCAAACTGATTGAGAAACCCAAACCAACTATCAAAGCCCTTGTTCTCGGGTTTTGCCTGTTCAGTTCCCTCACCTGCATGCCACTTGCCTGTCAGGTAAGTGGTGTACCCGGCCTCCTGGAATTGTTGTGCCAGTGTTGAAAACTCTGCTGGAATTTCAACACCCACTGGCCGAAACCCAGATCGTTCAGGATAGCGCCCGGTAAGCATGGCAACTCGGCTAGGTGTGCAGGTGGAGTCAGCGTAGTGGCGCCGGAATGTGACCCCACTGGATGCCAGTTGCGTAATGCTGGGGGTCGTTAACCCGCCCCGGTTAATAGCCGAAGTGTCATCGTAACCGAGGTCATCCACCACAATCATCAGTACGTTGGGAGTAGGGGAGGTTTGAGATTCCTCCGGGGTGCCGGCCCACTCAGCCACTATGTTTTTGACGCCACTAAACCAGGAGAAAAGAAGCAGTGCTAGCAACAAAATGCCGATCGATGACTTACCGTCAAGGCCAAACGATGGGGTCGATTGCACGGTCTTCTCTCATCGACATGGGTGTACCATTATAGTACCATCGACACAAATAAATCTGACACAAATAATTGGTGTTTCCACTATTCAATCATGAAAAAAATACTCCCAAGCCTTTATGAATTAAAGAAAGCGGTATTATTGCCGCGCACCATGTATGTGCGCCGCAAGTTCAAAGACAAAACTGGCTTTGGTAAAGCTGCTATGGAGTTGCATTATTACCGTCCATCGTTCTTTAAGTTTATGGGCGCAACAATAATGAATAAGCATATCCTACACGACGCGGATCTCGAGCCTGACAGTGTTGTGATTGATGTCGGCGCATTCAACGGTTCGTGGGCTCAGAATATTATCGAGCGTTATGACCCGATCATTTATGCCTTTGAACCCAACACAAAATCATACAACGCCTTGGCGCAAAGAGCTGAGAACAATCCCAAGCTTAAAACACTTCCCTACGGCCTTGGCGAAGATGACGAGACGGTGGAGTTCACCATAAATGGCCTGGGCTCCTCCATGTATGAAGATCGGGCGCGCCATGCGGAGTTGCCGCGCGAAACAGTGGAGATACGTGCAATAGACCGCGTGTGGAAAGAACTGGAACTCGGTCAGGTTGATCTGATGAAGATCAATATAGAAGGGGCTGAATTCCCTCTGCTGGAAAAGATGATTGAAGCTGATTTATTACGCAACGTCGACTCTTATATGATCCAGTTTCACGAGTGGCATCCGGGCGCTTATGGTCGTCGCAGAAAAATTCGCAAAGAGCTTTCAAAAACACATCGCTTACTGTGGGATTATCATTTTGTGTGGGAAAAGTGGGTGCGGTTGTAAGCCGTATCTGAGAGCTAATGATCTATTGAGCGTTCACGGAGTGCTTTACGCACGGCTAATTGACCCGCCAGGCTCACCCTGAGTTTGAATGACATCCACACGGGTATGAGCATAAGAACGGCCAACCCCGGCCCCATGATGAGACCCAAACCCAGAATCACACTTCTGGGAACCTCCCCAGGTTGCGCGCCTGCGTCTAAACCGATCAAGTCCAGAAACGGCCCAGCCACTATATAGCCGAAGCCGCTGATAAATTTGGAGGCGAAGAAGGCGGCTGCAAACATTACACCTTCCTGACGTTGACCGGTCTCCAATTCGTGTTCATCTGCAATGTCAGCCAGCATGGCATGACTGGCGACTGTGCGCATTATGGTGGTCGTAACCCACAGGGCATAGTTTGCAAACACCAGGGCGAATACGATCCCTGCCTCCTCAGGCAACCAACCTAAAAGCTTAAGCGGCGTGAGCCAAAGAAAGTTGAGGGCACACACGGCACAACTTAGCTGCAATAACTGTTGCTTCTCCAAATGTCTATTTAGAAAGCCAGAACTGAGAGTGACGATGAATATAGCGAGGATAGGTGGGCCGCCAAATAGTAGCGATACTTGAAGCGTACTTAACTCCCAGAAGTAGGTGAAATTCACCATCAACAGGGTGCTGAGAATGCCGCCCATACCACCTACCGCGGTCTCCAGAAGAACGACATAGCGAAAATTTCGATTGCGAAAGGTCGAGAGAATATTACGAAGAAGGTGATCACCAGGCGTAGTGGTGGATTTGGCTAACGTGGGAATATAGTGCCACGTGCCGCACAGGCAAATTGCGCTGAATACAAGCACAGCGGCCGCGTTGATCCAGCCATAGCGTTGATAGTTCTCGACGATGAAACGCCCGTCGACACCTGCGTTGTCGGCAAACAGGAGAAGCAAAGCAACGGCGGACGTAGCAACTCCCACAAACCAGCCCAGATTGGTGCGCGTACTCGCCAGGCGAGTGCGTTCGTGGTAGTCCGAAGCGATCTCGGCGCCCAATGCAAGATAAGGAATCATAAAAAACGTGAGCCCAGTTCGCAGTGCAATGACGGTACCCAATAACCAAAAAAATAACACAGTCTGGCTTTGTAGAGCGGCCGCCGGAGGCGCGAATAGTGCGATGAAAGACAACGCGATCGGCAATACCGAGGCGAGCATGAGCGGGTGACGGCGGCCCCATCGTGTGCGGAGGTTATCAGACCAGGCACCCACCAAAGGATCGGAGACCGCATCCCATATAATAGAAATCGCTATGGCAATACCGGTCAGCGTACCGCTGAGACCCAGCACCTGTTTGTAATAGAAAAGGATAAATGCGCCAAAGGCGGCGTCCTTCAATGCATAGTTAACAACACCTGAACTGTAGAGCAGTCGTGCGCGAGCGGTAAGGGTAGAAATGTGCGTGCCCCTTTCCTGTCGAAAAATTGCCCCTGGGGGATAGTCGTCAGAGTACCAGCTCTGCCATATCACGCAACAAAGTGACATCGCCGTTAATTAACAGTGAGGTCACCGGAGAATTCTCCCAATCTTTAAGCTTCTCTCGAATTCGGTCCTTTGGCCCTGACAGAGAAATTTCATCGGCAAATTCATCGGGTACAGTTGCGATTGCCGCATCACGTTTACCTTCAAAGAACAGGCGTTGAATGGCGTCTGCCTCTTCGGGAAATCCCATTCGAGCCATCAGTTCTTTGTGAAAGTTACGCTTGGCGGAACCCATGCCGCCAATGTAGAACCCCAGCATTGCCTTCACCGGGTACAACGCCTGCTCCATATCGTCATTGATGTTTACCATGACAGTGGGTGCAATCTCAAAACCGGGCTTGGCAGCGACTAACTGGTCCGCATACACCTCCTGACGATAGGGAGAGTAATACAGGGGTAGCCAGCCATCGGCGATTTCCGCCGTCTGGGTGACATTTTTGGGACCTTCAGCGCCGATGTAGATGGGGACATCGGCACGCAGCGGATGGGTAATGGATTTAAGGGGTTTACCCATGCCCCACGCACCAGCGCCATTGTAGGGAAGAGGATAGAATTCACCGTCACTGGTCACGGGGGCTTCGCGCGCCAGTACTTTGCGAATGATATCCACGTACTCTCGTGTTCGAGTAACCGGCTTGCTATAAGGTTGTCCATACCATCCTTCCACTACTTGCGGTCCAGATACGCCCAAGCCCAGAATCATGCGTCCTTCGGAGAGGTGATCCAGTGCCAGCGTTGCCATGGCGCAAGCGGTAGGCGTGCGTGCTGACAATTGCGCCACTGCGGTGCCCAGTCGAATAGTCTTGGTATGAGCACCGATCCAGGTCAATGGCGTGAAGCAATCACTACCCCAGGATTCGGCGGTCCATACTGAATCAAAACCTAAGCTCTCAGCTTCCTGCGCCATTTCAACGTGTGCCTTCCCGGGTGCGAATGCGCCCCAGTAGCCCAACTGCAGGCCCAGTGAAAGTTTTGACATGTCAAATCTCCTTTGATAAATCGGCTTACTGTACGCGATTGCCGGCAGTGTGATAAGTTTTCCCCGGCCAATTTCACTGACTTAAGCGCTCAATTGTATTTTCAATCCATACCGGCATTGGATAGACTCACCCGACCTGATCGTTCATACCAGCGGAGTGCCCCATGAGTGAATTAACCCACCTCGACGATCAGGGCGCCGCCCGCATGGTGGATATTGGAACAAAGCCGATCACGGAGCGCATCGCAGTAGCCGGGGCCACGATTTCCATGTTGCCGCAAACGTTCGCACTGCTGGAGCAGGGTGCACATAAGAAGGGTGATGTATTGGCAGTTGCTCGCATAGCTGGAATCCAGGCGGCCAAGAAATGCGCTGATCTTATTCCTCTATGCCATCCCCTGATGCTGACTTCCGTAGAAGTCAGCTTTCATTTAGTGCCAGAATCTCAGCAGGTGGAAATTGAGGCGAAATGTAAAGTATCAGGCAAAACAGGCGTAGAGATGGAGGCGCTCACGGCCGCCTCAGTGGCAGCACTCACAATTTACGATATGTGTAAGGCCGTTGACCGTGGCATGGAGATTCACAGTCTAAGCGTACGTCAAAAAGATGGCGGAAAGTCTGGCAAGTGGCGAAGAGATGTGGAGAGCGACACCTGATGTTAAAGGTACTTTTCTTCGCCAGCGTTAGAGAGAAATTGGATTGTGCTGCGCTGGATATCGCATTACCGGATCAGGGTCTGGACCTGGAGAACCTGCGGGCAATGTTATGGTCCCAGCGCGAGCCAAAATGGCGCGGTGTTCTGGAGCAGGAAAATTTGATTTGTGCGGTCAACCAAGTAGTCGTTGGGGGAAACTGCGCTTTAGCGGATGGGGATGAAGTGGCTTTCTTCCCCCCTGTAACGGGCGGCTGAGATGGGGGGCGTTGCAGTTGTATCAGTAAAGGTGCAAACAGCAGGTTTCGATGTCCAGGCCCTGCAAGCATCTCTTTTGGCGGGCTCAAGCACCGAGGGTGCAGTGGTTGCATTCACGGGCTATGTCCGCAGTGCGAACGAGCAGAGGGAGGTACACTCACTGGAGCTTGAACACTACCCGGGAATGACCGAGACCTGTATTGTTGAAATCGTCGAACAAGCCGCCGTAAAGTGGCCGCTGCTCGCAGCTTCTGTCGTACACCGGGTGGGGATCCTATCTCCTGGTGACCCCATTGTGTGGGTAGGTGTGAGCTCCACCCATCGTGAGGCTGCGTTCAGCGCTTGCGAATACATTATGGATTATCTGAAAACGCGCGCGCCTTTCTGGAAAAAAGAGCTGGGACCGGGGGGCGAACACTGGGTGTCAGCGCGCGACGAAGATAATGTAAGAGCCTCTCGCTGGCACGACGATGGAGTCCCATAGCCTGAATAGGGGATGTGTCCAACCCGTATTCTGAGTTCCAATAAACAATGTGTGGCATGATGATTACTAGATCGGAGAACCAACGGAATGAGTTTTGATGCTCGGGAACTGAGAAATGCGCTGGGACGTTTTGCGACAGGCGTATGCGTGATTACCACAGTTTCGGACGCGCAGCAGGCGGTGGGTATGACGGCTAATTCTTTTTCGTCGGTGTCGCTGGATCCTCCGCTCCTCCTATGGTGTCTGCAAAATAACTCAGATGTGTACGATATTTTTGCCCGTCCCCGTTACTTTGCCGTAAATATTTTGAGCAGCGAGCAGCAGGCTCATTCCAATCAGTACGCCAAAAAAGGTCAGCATGAGTTGGATGCAGCCCACTTTCACCTGGGGAAGTATGGCTCACCTGTCATTCGCAATGCCCTGGCAACGTTTGAGTGTGAATTGGAGGTGGCTCATGAAGGAGGAGACCATCTCGTTATCCTGGGCAGGGTGAGGGAGATGCACCAGCGCTCCACAGGAGAGCCCCTGTTGTTCTATTCTGGCGGTTATCACGAATTACGTTAGGCCCAATCTCACCGGGTAACAGGCTTTCACATCTGCCGTTGAGGGTGTTCCAATACACGCGTAAGCCTTTATACTGATGCGCCTGTTTTATCTGAGTTGACTTCATGAAATTCTGTACCAGTTGTGGCAATTCCGTAATCCTGCAAATTCCTGCGGGAGACGACCGGCAACGTTTTGTCTGTAGCAGTTGTGAGCTCATTCACTACAGCAACCCCCGGGTTATTGTCGGCTGCCTGCCGGTATACGAGGGTAGGGTTCTGCTATGCAAGCGCGCCATTGAGCCACGTAAGAATTACTGGACGCTGCCCGCCGGGTTTATGGAAAACGGAGAAACCACGGTGCAGGGTGCCGCGCGTGAAACCTGGGAGGAGGCCAGGGCTAAGGTCAGTAACATCGATCTCTACCGTATATTTGATGTGCCTTATATCAGTCAGGTTTATATGTTTTATCTCTGCGACCTAGACAATGGCGTACACGATGTTGGTCCGGAGAGCCTTGAAACCGGCCTATATAAAGAGTCGGATATTCCCTGGGACGAGATTGCCTTTCCGGTTGTAACACAGACACTCAAGTCTTATTTTTCCGATGCGACGACAGGCGATTTTCCCGTGCGGGTCTCTGCGATAGATCATCGCCCGCGACAGAAATAATCACAGTACAGGAGTAGACACTTCATGGGATTTCCGGCAATTGGCAAAATGGCACCTGCTTTTACACTGTTGGATCAAGACGGTAAAAAAGTGCGGCTCTCGCAGTTCAGGAGTAAAAAAAATGTCGTGTTGTACTTCTATCCCAAAGCCATGACGCCCGGGTGCACTGTGCAGGCGTGTGGTATTCGCGACAGTAAAAAAGTGCTGGCTAAACTCAATACTGTAGTGCTGGGTGTGAGCCCTGATCCGGTAGCAAAGCTGGCCCGGTTTATTGATAAGCAGGATCTCAACTTCACCTTGCTCTCAGACGAGGGTCACCCCATCACTGAAAAATATGGTGCCTGGGGATTGAAGAAGTTTATGGGGCGAGAATTTATGGGTGTGCTGCGTTCTACGATTATTATTGGCAAGGACGGTCGTGTAAAACACGTAATGGATAAAGTTAAAACCAAATCCCACCATGACGACGTAATAGCACTGATCGAGGAGTTGGGGCTTTAGCCCTTCAGTGATGCTGAAATATCTCTTCGAAGACGCACCGGATTCCGGCGAATTGCGGGAGATTGCCCCGGGGGTAATGTGGCTGCGCATGCCGCTGCCAATGGCGCTCGATCACATCAATCTCTATTTGTTGGAAGATGTCGACGGCTGGTGGATCATTGATACCGGTATTGCGATTGGCCCCACACAGGAACTGTGGGAACAGGTATTTGAGAAATACCTGAAAGACAAGCCGGTAAAGGCGGTCGTATCAACACACTTTCACCCTGATCACACGGGTATGGCCGGTTGGCTGTGCGAACGCTGGAGGGTGCCCTTTTATATCAGCGAAGGCGAATACTTCACCGGACTGGCCTTCAGTCGCACTACGCGGGAACATTTCAGCTGGAACACAGAGGAACATATGGTGCGTTCCGGCTACACCGCAGAACAGGTGTCGTCGTCACGCGAGCACTTTGGCGGGTTTGGTCCTTACATTACCCCTATGCCCACGGCCTACCGACGGTTGGTAAACGGTGGCACGCTCTCTATCAATGGTAATCG
>JAPKAY010000027.1 GCA_028825045.1 Halioglobus sp. | reverse complement strand
CCGTACCGTAGGGCGTTTTGTCCTGTTGATAGTCCTTGCCGTTGTACGTGTTTTTCTGGAATCCCTTGTGGCTGATATAAGACGCACCCGCCAACACACTCAATTTGTCAGTGATCGGGCCGCTAGCCAACCCCTGAATTAGTCTGCCGTCGTAATTGGTGAGTTGCGCGGTGACGTTACCGCCCCACTCTTCGTTGGGCCGCTTGCTGATAAAGCTGATCGCGCCGCCGACCGAATTTCGCCCGTAAAGGATGCCCTGTGGGCCCCGCAATACTTCAATGCGCTCAATATCCATGAACTCGGAGTAGTTGAATATGCCGTTTTCAGTGTTGTACACGCCGTCCCAATAGATACCGATTCCTGGCTCTGAACCTACTGCCAGATTGGGTCGCCCCACCCCGCGGATACTAACCCTAAACGTTGTAATCGAAAGGGAAGGCGTATGTACCACCAGGTCCTGACTGCCCGTTATCCCCAACTGGTTGAGTGTGGCACTGTCAAAGGCGCTGATTGAGGCAGCAGTATCCATTAGCGAGGCTTCTCGCTTGTTAGCGGTAACAATAATTTCCTCCAGACCGTTGGTCGCTCCCCGGGTCTGGGATACCGCAGCCATGAGAGCGACGGCCACCAAAGTCTGTGCGTATTGCCTGTTAAATGTCACCATCGGATTGCACCCTATTTATATAGTTATTACTATGAAATTACCTCAGCCAAGCGCATTTTAAAAGAGAAATTGAACATTAATAGCGGCCGCTTGAGCAGTTGCACTGCCCGCACGGCCGGAGGGTCTGAAATTAGCCGTCCCGGGAGGTTGCAGTCCCCTTGGGCGCAGAGACGTATTGCTTCAGCTCATTTCGGCCCACCACCATACGGTGTACGGCATCGGGGCCATCCGCCAGACGCAGTGTGCGCTGGCCCATGTACATCTGTGCCAATGGCGTATCCTGCGACACGCCCAGAGCGCCAAACATCTGAATTGCCTCGTCCACAATTCGAATGGAGATATTAGGAACAGCGGTTTTGATCATGGAGATCCACACTCGGGCTTCCTTGGCATCGACATTATCCATCATCCACGCCGTTTTGAGGGTGAGCAGGCGTGCCTGCTCTATATCCATTCGGGCATTGGCGACGATGTCGATATTGCCCCCCAGACGCGCCAACGGCTTGCCAAATGCGACCCGCGAAACGGCACGCGTACACATCAGTTCCAGCGCTTTTTCGGCGGCGCCAATCGCACGCATACAGTGATGTATACGACCCGGCCCAAGACGACCCTGGGAAATCTCAAAACCACGACCAGAACCCAGCAGAATGTTTTCTTTGGGTACGCGCACATTGGTAAATTTCTGATGCATGTGACCATGGGGAGCATCGTCCATGGAAAACACCTGCATAGGCCTGATATTCTCAAAGCCCGGCGTATTCGTAGGCACGAGTATTTGTGATTGCTGAACATGCTTGGCCGCGTCTGGCTCGGTTTTCACCATCACGATCATAATCTTGCAGCGCGGATCACCGGCCCCTGACACATAATGCTTCTCACCGTTAATAACCCACTCGTCACCGTCCAGTACCGCCTCGGTACAGATATTGGTCGCATCGGAAGAAGCCACCCCAGGCTCGGTCATGGCAAAGGCTGAGCGAATTTCTCCATTAAGAAGTGGTTCCAGCCACTCCTTCTTCTGCGCTTCTGTGCCGTACTTATGCAGTACTTCCATATTGCCCGTATCGGGAGCAGCACAGTTAAAGACTTCTGCCGCCATGTGCGACTTACCCATTTCCTCTGCGAGATAGGCATACTCCACCGTATTGAGACCCGATCCGCCACTCCCACCGGTAAGGAAGAAATTCCACAAGCCCTTGGCCTTGGCCTTGTCTTTTAATCGCTCCCGAATGTCTGTTTGACGATCGGTGAACGCCCATCGATCACCCACCTCAATGTCGGAGTAATAGTCATGCTCCACCGGCAAAACTTCTTCCTCTATAAATTGTCTTACCTCTGCCAGTAGCGGCGCCACATTGACACTGATTCCCAAATCCATCGTCATTCTCCCGTTCCCGTTAGTATTTGTCTTTGTATTTTTTCGGATTAAAACTCGTTCTAAATCGGCGCCCTAAGAAGCGACCAGTTCAGCCGTGTAATCGGCCTTGATTTGACGTTTAAATATTTTGCCAGAGGCAATTCTCGGTAGCTGTTCAGTACGAAACCAGACCTGAGCTGGTATCTTAAACCCAGCCAGCCGTTCGGTCAGGTAATCACGCAAAGTCTCAGCGTTCATCTCAATTCCCTCGCGCATTACTACGGCAGCACCAACAATTTCCCCCAAGCGATCGTCTGGCAGACCAAAAACTACCGCCTCATTAACACCCGGATGCGCATAAATTGCCGCCTCCACTTCCAGGCAACTGATGTTCTCGCCACCGCGGATAATAATGTCCTTAATACGATCGACTATATAGAGGAACCCGTCCTCGTCCAGGTAGGCGACGTCACCCGTGTGGAACCAACCATCGACAAAGGCTTCGGCTGTGGCTTCGGGCTTGTTCCAGTATCCCAATATGTTAGCTGGGGATTTGATACACAGTTCGCCGCGCTCGCCCGCACGCAGTTCTGCACCACCTTCTCCCACAATTCGAAATTCTGTTACCGCCGGCACCGCTCGACCCGCACTGTCGGGCCGGGCAATGTAGAAAGCCCCGGCATTCACTGTGCCCAATGCATTGGTTTCGGTCAGTCCGTAACCGATTCCTGGTGCCGATTTTTTAAACGTACCACTGATTTTCTTCACCTGATCCGGGGGGCGTGCAGCACCACCAGCCATGATTTCAGTCAGTGAGGAAATATCACGATCAGTATTCACGGCTGCGGCCTGCAACTCTGCTGACATGGTCGGCACGCCATTAAACCACGTGATTTTTTCTGCCTCGATCAGTCGCAGCGCCTCTTCGGCGTCCCATTTATGCATGATCACCATCTTGCGACCTACAACCAGAGACAGCATAAAAGCGGAATGGCTTCCAGTGCAGTGGAACAAGGGAATAGTCACCAGAGCCGCCGGGGATAGTCCCTGCTCACGCACCTCTTGGGTCGCCGCGATTTTGGTGGCCACGCCCATGCACATCCAGCTGTAAAGCGCGGATAACACGCCGCGGTGCGATGACAGCGAGCCCTTGGGATGACCGGTGGAGCCCGAGGTGTACATGATGGTGGCGTGATCGTCCAGGGCTACCTCCACTGCTGGCATGCTGGCGCCGTGATGGTCGCGCAACAATTCGGCAAACGGCGTTTGCTCGACACCCAGATCGCTGCAATCGTCTATAGCAATGATTTGCAGACCATACTTTTTCGCAATAGGAAGCAGTCGCTTCACCCTCGCTCGATCAGCGACAACAATCCGCGCGCCACTGTCGGCGAAGCCATAGTCCAATTCCTCGGTAGTCCACCATGCATTCATTGGAACAGCAACACCACCGACAGCGGTCGTTCCAATAAAGGCCATCATCCACTGTGGGTTATTACGGCTGAGTATTGCTACCCGATCCCCCTTGGAGAGCCGGTAACGCTCTAGTAGAGCTGCACCAAATTCGCAGCTGTGTTGATAACCTTCGGTATAGGTGTAACGCTCTTTAAGATAGACCGCAAAATCTTTTTGTGCGTGCTGCAGCATGACCGTAAAGTACTCGCCAAGGTTCGCTGGTAGTACCGCAAAATTGCGGTACGAGATACCCCTCAACTCGACGGTATTAACCTCAAACGCCTGCCCCTGTGACGTGAGCGTTGCAACCGCTTCGTTAAATCGTAGTATTTCCGAACTCATTATTATCTGCGTTCCGTTTGCTGAAGTTGTCAAAACCCACTGAGCGTAGCGAATCGGTCCAGGTGATAGTTGTAATCGCCGCAGGTGTGTTGTGCCACACGGGCACGCTTTATAAAAAATCCTATTTCGTGCTCGTCTGTCATGCCAATTCCGCCATGCATTTGGATGGCTTCGTTGGTAGTTCGCTGGGCAACCTCACACAGTTTGGCCTTGGCGGCACTGGCGAGCAGAGACAAATCCTTCTCACCTGCATCAATTGCCTGCAATGCCTGCAGCACAATGGAGCGGGCGAGCTCTAATTCAGCGAACAGTTCGGCGGCACGATGCTGCAGACCCTGAAATGAACCAATGACACGTCCGAATTGCTTGCGCTCCTTAAGGTAAGCCAGGGTTCGCTCAAAGGCCTCCGTCGACAGTCCTAGCAGTTCTGCCGCCAGTCCTATGTTGGCGATATCCAGCGCACGATTAAGTCCTTCCCAAATCTCGCCTGAGATGCCCAACATATTAGTCGCGGGGACACGGACATCCTTCAACAGCAGCGCTCCAGCACTGCGCGAATCCACTAAGCTACGCGGCGCAATCGTTAGACCGGACGTGACAGCATCTACCAGAAACGCACTCAAACCCTTTTCATCACCAGCTTCACCGCTGTTACGAGCAATCACAATAAAAGTGTCCGCGGCGCTGGCGTCCAGCACCAGTACTTTAGTGCCATTAAGCACAAAATCATCTCCGTCGGCGACGGCGCTCAACACGCAGGACAACGGCGCATGGTGCGGGCCTTCCTGCAATGCAACACTAACCAACATCTCCCCGCCTGCTATCGCTGGCAATAAACGCTCCTTTTGCTCAGCGCTTGCCAACTCACCAATCAGGGTCGCGGCTAACAGTACGGAGGATTCCAGGGGGCTGACTGTGAGATTGCGGCCCATCTGCTCAAGCACCAGGCCCAGGCCGGTGTAACCGTAGCCGAGCCCGCCATACACTTCCGGAATAGCAATACTTGCCCATCCCATCTGCACCATCTCAGCCCAGACCTCGTCGCTAAAACCACGCTCGTTATCACTGTCGCGCAATGCACGCAGGTGCGCCACGGTTGCATTCTGAGCGAGAAAACCTGCAGCGGAGTCCTTGAGCATTACCTGCTCTTCATTTAATACCAATGCCATGTGTCGATAATCCTCTGTCTGGGGCTACGCGTCGGGAAGACCCAATACACGCTTTGCGATAATATTCAGCTGCACTTCGGAGGTTCCACCTTCGATGGAGTTGCCCTTGGAACGCAACCAGTCACGGCTAAGCGCGCCATCACGGTACTCCTGCCCTTCCCAACCCAACGCGCTCTCGCCGCAGGCGGCCAGGTTAAGCTCGTTGCGCCGCTTGTTAAGTTCAGTCCCGTAGTATTTAAAGATGGACGATGCGGCACCCATGCCCTGACCAGCCTTGGCCTCGTCACCTACTCTGGCCATGGTGGCGCCAAAGACCATGGTATCTAACTGATACTGGGCAATTGTCTGGCGCAATACCGAGTTTGCCAGACGACCGGAAGCGTCTGTCCCCATAGCATCCACTGCAACCTGTCCAACCGATTTCTTGGGCGCAGCACCAAACCCGGAGATCATCTCACGCTCGTGGGTCAACAGATATTTGGCAATGGTCCAGCCATTACCTTCATCGCCCACGAGATTCTTTTTATCGGCGATGGCATTGTCGAAAAATGTTTCACAAAAAGGCGAGCTGCCGCTGATGAGCTTAATGGGACGAGCTGTAACTCCCGGCTGATCCATATCGAATAACACGAAACTGATGCCTTGATGCTTAGTGCCGGAATTGTCGGTGCGCACCAGGCAGAAGATCCAATCGGCTTTATCGGCGTAAGAGGTCCAAATTTTCTGACCATTAATCACGTAGTGATCACCATTGTCGTCAGCCTTGGTTGCCAGACTGGCCAGATCGGAACCCGCGTTAGGCTCGGAGTAGCCCTGACACCAGCGAATCTCACCGCGCACAATTTTGGGCAGGTGCTCCTTTTTTTGCTCCTCGGAACCAAAGTGCAACAGCGCCGGGCCGAGCATGGAAATACCAAAGCTGTCCAGTGCACGTCGCGCGCCAATCTGAGCCATTTCCTCACCGAGGATTTTCACCTCTTCTTTGCTGAGCCCACCACCGCCGAATTCTTTTGGCCAGTGCGGGACCGTCCAGCCGCGTTCGGACATGCGGTCACACCAGAGCTTTTGATCCGGGTGATCAATTTCAGGCTTACGCCCGCCGTTGTAAAAGTCATCAAAGCCTCTAACGGGCTGACGCATGCTCTCGGGGCAATTCTGGGCCAGCCAGGCTCGTGTCTCCTGGCGGAATTGTTCAAGGTCAATCACGGGGTTACCTCTTGTGTTGATCCGGGTTGGTCTCGCCGGGCCAACTGGCCGCCGAAAAACACCGTTTCAGTATAGATACCAAAGGCGGCTTGGCACTCGCCAACCCGCCTGAAAACCGGATTTGAACATACAGTATGTTTTGCGGGCGTTCAAGTATCCTGCAATCATCGCGCTGGTACCGTATGTAGCCGGGGCACCAAAGAAACTTACGGCACGGAGCCCGACAGGAATCATTGTCCATGCCATCGGTATTATTATCTGTGGGGCTTCCAAAAAAGCCGTGCCCGGTCTTTCCCATCTCCAATGCGCGCCAGGGTAGTACTTGCGGCCAACACTGAGATCGGCAACACAGCCATTGGGAGCTTTGTGCAGTTCTATTTCTGAGGCATAGTTTCTCTCCACTTATTCAGTGTTAATCAGAAGCTTTAGAGCCGCCGGCAGCACTCACTAACGGAAACTTGGTGAAATTAGCCGCACAATCAGGTGTGTACTATCCACTGAATTCTAAATTTTTATTACTTACTTAATTGTTTTAAATGCCTTGGCGTGATCAATAGGACCCCATTGGCTCCGGACTCGGGTTCAGGTGGTTTTATTCCGCCACTGTTAACGGCGTCTCCACGCAAGCAGCTGTGCGCTATTCTGTAACTGGACACTTTTTCTTCAGCACCTGTATATTGGCGCGTAACTCCAACTGCCCCCATCGGAGCACCCATGTCAAAAGATAAGCGCTGGCTGACCCTCATCCTCTTACTGTTTGCCGTCAGTGTTAGCGCAGACCATCTCGAGGAGCTGGTTGTCACAGCCAGCCATGACACACGCACCATTGATGTTGCCAACGGGCTGGAAATCGCTCCCGACATAGCACAATTGCTGAAAAAAGCGCCTGGTGCCAACGTCAACAGTAACGGTCCTCTCACGGGCATTCCTCAGTATCGCGGCATGTACGGCTCGCGAGTGGCAATCTCCATGGATGAAACTCAGATTGCCCCTTCCGGGCCGAATTGGATGGATGCTCCCTTATCTTACGCCGTGGGTGGTCAGCTAGAATCGCTGGAGGTCTATCGAGGGATTGTCCCGGTAAGCGTAGCCCAGGAATCCATCGGTGGAGCCATCGACGTCCAGTCACTGCGCGGCAATTTTACCGACACAGAAAATTTTGAGCTCGCCGGCCGAGTGATAGCCAACGCCCAATCCGTAAACGATTCCTACCACGTCGATTCGGCAGTTGTCGCCAGTAATAGGCAACACCGAGTCAGACTGGCAGCGATGACCGAAAACGGCGATGACGCTGAGTTCTCCGATGGCCACATCAGACCAACCGAATACGAACGTCAGCGCTACGATCTAGGCTACGGCTTCCGCACGGGTAACCACACAGTGCAGCTGGATTATGGCTATAACGATACCGGTGACACTGGCACGCCAGCGCTACCCTTGGATATCGAAACAATTGAGGGCAATCTCTACGGACTTAACTATCACTTTGAACGCGCCGAGCTGATAAGCCTTAACGCGTCCTTCTACGGCAGTGATCTCGATCACACAATGACCAATTACAAACTGCGTCAGGCACCTGCCACCGCAAGCCAATGGCGCCGCAATACCGCTTCTGGTGAAAATATCGGCTTCAAATTGAAAACAACGCTGTTCGATAAGAATGGAGCTTCCACCTTCGGTATTGATGGCTTTAGTGAGAAACACAATGCCGATATTGATAATCCCAACAACTCGATATTTTTTGTGGAAAGTTTCAATAACGCCGAACGAGAAATATTGGGCGCATTCCTGGAGCGTCAGCAAGATCTGAACACGCTGTGGCAACTGGACTTCGGTCTTCGCTACAACCGGGTTGAGATGAACGCAAATAAGGTAAACGGCACTCCCGCCATGATGATGCCCCCGGCGCAGGCTCTGCGGGATGCCTTCAACAACAACAGCCGCCGGCAAACAGACCATAATCTCGACCTTGTCGCCAAAGCCTGGTATCGGGCCACGGACCAGCGTAGTTGGTATGTCGGTATCGCCCAGAAGAACCGCTCACCGAGCTATCAGGAGCGCTATCTGTGGCTCCCCCTGCAAGCAACAGCCGGACTCGCCGATGGCTTCACCTACACGGGCTCCGTCAATCTTGATCCGGAAGTTTCACGGCAAATTGAAGCAGGGCTTGACTACAGCAACGGCACAGTGACCTTTTCACCGCGAGTTTTCTACAGCCAGGTGGACGATTATATTCAGGGCACGCCCAGTAGGGACCAGGCCGCTATTGCATTTGTGCGCATGATGAATGCGATGAACGGCACCAACAACCCGGACCCCCTAGAGTACACCAACGTGGATGCCCGACTGTATGGGTTTGATATGGACTGGATATGGCACATGACGCCGCAATGGTCGTTGTCGGGGCTGGTGAACTATGTACGTGGCGAGCGCGATGATTCTAGCGATGACAATCTCTACCGCATAGCCCCTCTGAATGGGACCTTCCAGCTTAGGTACATGGCCGACAGATGGACGGCCGCAATCGAAAGTGTTGTTTACGACAAACAGGATAAAATAAGTGCTACCAACAACGAGCAAAAAACCGCCAGCTATGCCCTTGTCAATTTGAGTGGCAGTTGGCAAGCCACAGAAAACCTGCAACTGGCTACTGGCATCAACAACGCGTTCGACGAGAATTACGAAAACCACCTCGGCGGCTACAACCGCGCCGCAAACCCGGATATTTCTATCGGCGAACGGCTGCCCGGCTATGGCATTAACTTCTTTGCACGGGTGAAGTACGAATTCTGAGCGAGTGCCAGTGCTAGTCCTGAAGAAAGACGGGGACGGGTTCGTGGGGTACCACCGACGCCGGATCAACATGGATGATAATTTCAGCGGAAGGGTAGGAGGTCTGCAACTGCATCTCGACCTCATCTGATATTACGTGACCCTGTAACAGGGTGAGGTCGTCATCCAGTTCCAGGTGCAGCTGGATAAAGGTTGCGATTCCGGAGCGTCGAGAGCGCAGGTCATGCAGGCCGCGCACCTCCGCATGGGCCAGAGCAATCTGTTCTATCGCCTCGCGCTCTTCACCAGGCAGTTCCCGATCCATCAAATCGTCCAGCGACTGCTGCACAATCCCCCAGGAACTGTACAAAATATAAATCGCAATACCGATTGCAAACACGGCGTCAAAGCCCCCCCAGCCTTCTACCGCCAGCACCAATGCAACGATCACCGAGATGTTAACCATGAAATCAGTACGGTAGTGGAGTGCATCGGCCTTGATTGCAGTGGAGTTGGTCTTTCGAATCACATGCCGCTGGAAGGTCATCAAGGCCAGTGTAGCGGCGATGGAGAACATCATAACCACCAGGCCCGCACCGTAAGATTGTAATGGAACCGGATCAAGCAGTCGCCGACCTGATTCCAGCAGCAGAAAACCCGCAGACCCGGCAATAAATGCCGACTGCCCCAGGCCCGCCAGTGCTTCCGCTTTCCCATGACCAAAGCGGTGTTCTTTATCCGCCGGCGTGATCGCGTGGCGTACGGCAAACAAATTAATCAGCGAGGCAAAGCCGTCCAACACGGAGTCGATCAGGGTGGCTAGAAGGACTACAGAATCAGTCATCGCCCAGGCAATGGTTTTGGCCACGACCAGTGTAATCGCCACGGTAATCGATGCGTAGGTGGCAAAGCGCATCAGACGCGCCGCATCTTCGGGCGAGGTCGGCGCTGATTCAACGTCGGGTGACTTCATTTTTGGGTATGGCATCGCAGAACTTGGCGTCAGTCTAGCAAACTAATCGGCGGGAAGTCTTCGAACGGGTGCAAAACGGGACGCAATATTTACCCTAGCGGCATCTGCCTCGAAGCAGCTACCCCGCGCCCTTCTACTCTCACTCAGGTTTAGCACCATGGGCAATGGAACAGCGGGTGATTGCCCGGCGCAGGAGTCTTCGTAGCATTTGGGGTGAGATGTTACTGAAACGTGACCTGGCGGCCGTGTAAGCTGCTGAGAGAGAATTCTCTGCCAGCACACCGCCGTCTATCGACGCAGCTGCAATAGCCACATTGGGCAGCACTGCAGATACTACCGCTGCACCCATACCGACCAACTTCAAACTAACCGGGTGGCGAGCGCTCTATCGATTAATCAGTCCTCGGCGGGACGCCGATCGTTACCATTTTTGGACGCCACCATGCGAATCGTCCGCTGGCAAGTGTCCAGCCATTGCGCGACCGTATCGGTTTTCAAGGCTCGCACGTAGCCTCGCTCGGTCAGGCAGGCAATACTTGTTTTATTCGGCGTCCAGTCCCCTTCCTTTGGACGCGGCTTGCGCGCGCTGTAATACCAAAGCCCACGCCTGTCCTGCATGACGTATTTAGCTTCGGCGGGCAGGAATACCTTTTTCCCCCCAATGACTGCAAAAACTTCGGGGCCCGCCTGAGGGACGCTATCCAGAACTGCCGTCGGCGTTATAGTCAACATCGCTGCTTACCTCACTGATCTTTTTTTCGCTTTTTGTTAAGGCCTCCGGGGCGGGGCTTATCTCGCCTGGTCTCTACCAACCGAAAATCACCTTCCCAGATCACCACCTTCTGCGCGGTTACAGCTCAGTTATAGGACGGGTGAGGTGTGGTAACAAGGACTACAGTGCCATATTTTTTGCTAATTTAAATATTGGGTGCTTTTTATGCCATTTATTTAAATATATTTGTGTTATTCCGACATTTTTTTAAAAAAATGCCATTTTTTATGCTATCAACCCTTGTATGAACTAAATACCAGCGGTCGACCGGGCCATTATGCAGCCGTTCACGGGACTATTTTTAGATCCAGCCAGCCGAGCGGGCTAGTTTGGCACCAATTTAATGTGGGAGTGCTCAACCGCCTGGGGCCGCAGCGGTTTAAGCACCTCCGCTTCATTGTTTATAGCAGGCAAATCCTTAGCTTCTTCGACAGAACTCATCAGCATATACAAAGAAAGGGCTGAACGACCGTCTTCGGTCACCATCTGTGATGCGAACGCGGCAAGGCCTCCAGCACTGATCACTCCCAGAACTACGGCATTGGTAAGGTAATCACGAATGATCTGACGATTGACCTGGTCCTGAAAGTAACGCTGGTAACCCTGGTCACCCAGAACCCCCCTAAGGGTGACCGCATGTGCGTGCCCCGTTACAGGGGATTTATCGCCGAAAATCCCATCTATCCAATTTACAATTTCATCTAAGTGCAACGAGTCACCCTCCATAGTGGTTCAAGCAATGCTCTGATTGAGCGTTATCTTTTTTTGGAAACTATCCAGATCAGGTATCTGGCACAGTACGCCGCGAAAATTGAAGGCAGCAGTGGCATGTTCACTCACCTGTTCAGGTGCATCTTCTACTTCTTCAGGCAGAAGATTCACCACGGATAAATTCGCACCTCGCAAGGCCAATGCCCAGTACTCGCAACCCTCTCCCTTGAGTCCCAGGAAAATCGCCATCAGCCCTGACCCACGGCGCGGCTCGCGCCAGACGGAGCCATCCTCACCACCAAGATCAAGTACCGGCACAGTGCGATCACGCCAGCTCACTTCCCCCGGCGGCTGTTCGATCTCAGATTGCAGAGTCAGGATCTCACCTAAGCAATTCTGAGGCACAGCCCAGGTTTCTGTATTTGAACACGGTAACAACACGCACCACCGCGAAGTATCTTCACTCATGACAATTCCTCAGGAAAGCTGCAGGTCGTACCCGGTCAATTCATTGATCTGCTTAATCAACGCCGGAAAGTTAAAGGGTTTACCCATATAGGCGTTACACCCGGCCTCTTTGGCCAGCGCACGATGCTTCGATCCGGTGCGCGACGTAACCATAATGACCGGTAGATGGCCATAACGTCGGGATTTGCGAATCTCACGCAAGGTTTGAATTCCATCTTTGACTGGCATCTCAACATCGAGCAAGACAACATCGGGCAGCCTGTGAGTAGCGTTCAGCAGGTCGATAGCCACCAGGCCATTCTCTGCCGTTACTGTTTCTACACCCACAATATCCAACTGGCTGGTGGCGACCATTCGCTGGGTACGCGAATCATCCACCACCAGCGCCAGCATCCTTGTGTCCTTGGGTTTACTCACCGCCACCGGTGCAATTCCGTCAGCACCCGCAGTGCCTACCAGAAGATTTAAGTCCAGCGCTATGATCGCCTCTCCATCGGTGGTTGTTGCCGCGCCAGCCACACCCGGTACTGTGGAGAACTGGGAGCCCAGCGACCGCACCACCAGTTCCAACGCTTCTTCGAGATTATCAATGGCGATTGCCATATAGCGCTCGGCAGTGCCAGCAACAATAACCGGTACAAATTTTCCCCACATACTACGATCGGGCACGCCGACACCCTGACAAAGCGTTCCCAGGTAAGCCGGCTCGCACACCATGCCTGCGATAGGCAGCGAGGTACCAGCTTCCACGGCGGCAAAAAATTCGTGCACCGGAATTTGCTCAACCGCGGCCAGGCCATTCAGCGGGATCGCGTACGATTCGCCCGCAGCGTCAACCAGCAATGCGCCGTTTACAGAAACATTACTGGGAATGCGCACATCAAAGGATGTTCCCAGACCAAGCGCAGATTGAATCTGGATATCACCACCAATCTGCTGCAGTTCCGTCAGAACAATATCCATCCCAACGCCTCGACCTGAGACTTCACTCAACTCATCGGCAGTTGAAAATCCCTTGTGGAATATCAGCCGCATGGCCTCCTCATCAGTAAGCTCATCGACATCCACTTCCAGACCCTTTTCATACGCTGACTCACGAATCGCATCGGGGTCAATGCCCTTGCCGTCGTCGGACAGCCGGATCAGGTAATCGCCGCCAGACTTTCGAACGTCAATAGTAATACGGCCACCCGTGGGCTTGCCCATCGCCACGCGATCGTCCGGAGACTCGATGCCGTGATCCAGTGCGTTTCGCACCATGTGCTCCAGAATAATCTGCAAGCGTGCGTAATGATCGCGATCCAGAGCACCTGTTTCATTCAGCACCTTAAACGACACAACCTTGCCAAGGTCTGTACCAACGGTACGAACAATACGACGTAAGCCCGGCATCAGGCGCGACACCGGCACAACCCTGGCACCTTGTATCGACGATGAAATAGTTGAAATTACCGTGGACTGTTGCTTCAGAAGCGCTTCAATCTGACCATTCTGCCTGCTGACCACATCCACCAGATCGGCGAGATCCTCCACCCCCTCGCGCAGTATGCTGGCGGCCTCTTGCAGCTCGGAGTACTGGTCCATCTCCAGTGCATCCATCTCGGCGGTTAAGTTAAGGCCCTGTGCATTAACATTTAGCAAAGCCCGGTCCGCAATCTTTCGGATATGGGTTCTCACCGAGGTCAGCCGGCCCTGCAATTCGGCAGAGGATCGCTTACTACTACTGGTATTTTGCGATGCCCGTACACCAAGCTGTTGCGCCTGGCTCGTCAAATTTAACAGGAGATCCAGTTTCTCAGAGGTAATACGCACAGATTGCTGCGCGGCGAGTACTTTGGCTCCCTCATCTGCCAGCTGCTGATCGCGCTTTTTCTCCAGCGCAGAAAGCTGTGTTGATTTCTTTTCGCCGTGTTGCGTAACGTTGGCGCCTTCTATCTGTTGCGCACTCTCAGCGCCATTCTTCTTCGAATTATCGGCTTTGGCCACAACAGAATTTCCCTCTTCAGGCTGTTGTGCGTCGATCAATTTTTCCGCCTGCACAGGCAGTTCACTTGCTATATCTACACGCTTATCCGCAATACTCTCGACGCCACGCACCACTGCGTCCAACCAGGTGTTGACGATGAGGAAGTATGTTGGGTCCCCACCATCATCAGGCCTGGGCATTTTTTCGAGCAGGGTCTCAAAGTTGTGTACCAGCGTCCCCATGCGTTGCAGGCCGACACCCTTCGCAATGCCCTTGATAGTGTGCAAAGTCCGCGATACGTTGGCAAACAGCGCCTCCGAGGTGATCTCTTTTTCCCATTCACATACTTCACTCTCAAGTTTCTCAACTTCAGAGGAGCCCTCTTCAATAAATGCATCCAGGAAGTCCGAAAATATTTCTGCGTTACTCTGGCTGGTATAACTAAACTGAATGCCGGCCGGTATACAACTGCCGTTGTTCCTACCGTCGAACACAGCCCATTCACTTTTCTTCTCGGCCTCGATGTCTTCCACAGGTTCTGCAGCCACCGCCTGTTCTTTCGCTTGCTCAGGCTCCCGCTGCTGTTCCTGTGCTTGTACTTGTTGCACTTGTTCAGGTATTTTCGCTGGCGGAAGTGCTTGCGCCTCAACTACAGGCGCAGATAGCTCAGCAATCGCGTCTTCCACCTCGCTGTTAGTCTGAGCCTTAGCTGTTCTTTCGACATCATCATTCTGGGCTGAAGCCAAATCTGCAACACCCACATCACCGTGAACTTCTTCACCGGTGGATAAGCTCGAGAACGCAGCTTCTATATCGGGGACAGCAGTATCGATTCCTCCAAGTAATTCATCTGCAAAGTCGTCACTAAAATCTTCGCCAAATATGTCCTCGCCAAAACCGTCGGCAAACACAGCTTCCACATGGGTACATGTTTTTGCATCTGTGCTCTCGGGTCCTCGGGACTCGAGGAGCTCAGCCGTCTCGTATTCGACATTTTCGCAACCAACATACCCCTGATAGGCAACAAAATCGGATGTGAACAAGTCATTCCAGTTGTCGTTAGTGGCACTGCTAATGAGCCTGACATAGATAGCATCACGATCAATCTGGCCGAGCGACTGTAAGGGCCGAGGCAACTCGCAACAGATCGCCAAAATCGGCTCATAGCCATCCGCGTAACAGCGCTTGATCGCACCCTCATCTGAACCGTGGGTCACATCGACAGTGACGGCATCGGCGCCTAATCCCAACTCCTGTGCCCGCGCCCGCACGGCACTTGATAGCTCCTCCATAACAGGGGTAATGACTACTGAGATGGCCGAGACAGAACTTTGTGCTCCCTCCTCCATCGCATGAAAATCTTCGTGATAGTCGATCGATACGTCCGTAGTCGGGTCAACTGAAACAACCCCTTGGGTTAGCTGCACCGTCAGCTCTTCCGGATCAGACTCGCTGTCCTGGAGGTTCTTTCCACCGAGCAGAAATTTGTCGAATCCTTCATCATCAACCGACTGCGGCATATGTGCCACGTACTCAGACACGCTGGCATGCTCAGGCTCTTCCGCCGCAACGCTTTCATTGGCGACAGCACCCAGGCTCGGATCAACGACTTGCGTGGGTACTGGAGCTTCTGTCAAATTGATAGTCGCCGGGGGAGTACCATAGATCTCTTGTGGAGCTGACTCTGAACCATTCAAGCTGTCCTTAGGCTTAGATTCATCTGCCTCATAGACTACCGGCGCAGAGTTCAGGATCGGACCTACTCTCTCTACCGGCTTTTCAGAACGTGACTTGGTGCGCTTGATCGACATGGCGTTTTCGCCGATATCATCGTCGCCCGAAAGGCCCAAAATATCTGTCCCTTCGTCCACCTCTGAAGTAACAAAAAAACTCTCACTTTCACGTCCACGAGAGTAATCAATTGCCATAACCTCATCTTTTTTCTCCTCAGCAGATTCCACCGCTTCGGGTTCGCTCTGGACATAAATACCATTGCGTAAGCTATCCGAGGAAATAACGATTACCTCATCCACATAACTTGCTAAATCATCACCCGCGTCATTTCCGCGAATCAATGGCCTTCCAGCCACTTGTTCCTCGTAGGCCGTTAGGCCTTCATCGTGGTAGTCGTCTCCGGCCACCGTAAATAAAATCTCCTCGGGCTCTGAGAGGTCCATTTCCAACAGCCATTGCAGGCTCTTTTCCTGGTTATCCTCATCCGCATCACCGGTTACATCACGTTTCACGCTTCCCAGATCATCATCTGTACGCACAATTACTCTCCTCTATTTCGTCTCGTACCCAGCAGTACCAATTCAATGTGTTAGAATTTTTGTAGCAGTTGCATTTTCGGCAACATTGCTACCTGTGCTTCGCACTTCAGACAATGACTCAATCTGTTCTTCGACATCACCGTGGGACATACCAAAACAGGCATTGGTTAGCTGACGCATGCGTCCTACATCCGGATCGCTATTTTGGCTGTAAGAACGGACCAGCTCAGGCAAAGCCGCAACTACTTCGCTCACCAACCGCTGTAAACCCTCGTCCGCGTGCAGATCACCATCAAGTGACCGATCCAACATGTCTTGTGCAGCCCACCCCAGCTCCCCCAGAATATTGGCACCCACCGCCCGGCCATTACCCTTGAAGGTATGGAAGTGCCGGCGAATGTCGCGCAGGACTTCGTTATTCTGAGGCTCATCAAGCCAGGTCGTAGTCAGCTCACTGAGCTCAGCGACCATCTCCTCGGATTCTTCGATAAACACATCACGAAATTCGGCCGGCATTTCCGTATCCTGAACCAGCGTGCTCTCCAGTAGTTCCAGCTCATCTGCAGTGGTGGGCACCAGGGCAATAACTCTTCCCGGCGATAGGTTCCCCATATGTTTTTCCAACTCAGCTGCCCGCTGCTCAGCCAAAGCCAAAATTGAAGAGGTGTCGTCCAGCGGATCCAGAATCGAGCGCTGCAAGTGCATTTCGATCTGCGCAAAGGCATCCGCAAAGCAACGAAACCCGTCATCCTCACGGACACTCCCCGCAGTACTGGCGGCACTTAGCCACTTGTGACATTTTTCCATCACAGCCCCTTCACGCACGAGGTCGGCAAAATGCAGAGCACCGGCAATATCATCCAGCAATTGCAAAGACTCGCTGACGGCCTTACGTTCCGGCATCGACTCCAACTGATCCAGGTAATCCATCGACAGGCAGTACAGCAAATCAAGATCAGGATCACCATTGTCGGCGTCTCGGATAGCCTGCCGCAGTTCTTCGTGCCCTGTATCAGTCTTGTTTAGGTGTCGCTGCAGCGCTTCGGTCAAGCGCAGAACGCTTCCGTTATCAAACGGCTTTTTATCCAGAGCACTCTTGAGAGCTTTGCGTCGCAATATTTGGTGTAGATAGCTCTCTACCAGACCCATCTGACTGAAGGTCGCCGCAGCAACGCTTTCTCGCAGCTCGAAGAACTTGCCAGCGTAGGAACTGCTCAAACCGTACTCAAGCTTGTGTTCAATATCTTGCGTCACATTGACCAACCCGCGCGAGATGCTATTCACCGCCTGTACAACTTTTCTGGGGTCTTTTCCTATGCTGCCCGAGAAACACAGCTTTAAGTGGAGCTGCACATTTTTCAGAGAATCGGCATGTGCCAATTGTCCGGCAGCTACCAAACGACACTCAGCCGCCTCAATAGCGTCCAACGGACGAGTGTCCTGCTCCTGAAAACCCTGTTTCGCAATTTTCTCCAGGTCATTCTTAGCGACATAATCAGAGACACCATTGAGCTGCTGTAAGGCACCTCTAAGCGCCATAATAATAGCGTCACTATGAATTAGTCCCTTACTAGCTTCGCTGATTGTGCTGTCGTCTATCCCAAAGGCGTCGCGAATTCCGGCAATATGCACAGGCTTGGATTTACAAGAGGCAATGTAGTACAGCATTTGTTGCAAGCAGCTGGTGTAGTCAACCGTCTCATCGATGAGACTGCCTTTTTCTCGCGCAAACTTGATACCGAACGCGCCAGATTTGAAAATCTGTGCAATACATTCATCTGGCACAATCAAACCACCGGCAATACCCTCGCACAGTCCAATCATGGTGAACCAAAATCGCTCGGGTTCTGTACCAGTGAATAACTGCTGCATTTTTCTGGAAATTCGAGCTACGGTTTTCATACTTTCACTGACGTTGCGCTTACGCAACGCCTGCTTTGCCATCTCGAGATACAGCGCGAGCATCACATTCGCACGACTTTTTATTTCCTCATCCGAAACGGGTTTCGCGTCCGCAGTTATGCCTGCTTCAGGGGCAATATCCATATAGAAAAAGAAGGCTCTGGGACGGGGTTTTTCACCTACCCAGCGACGCAGATCATTGACGTATTGCTCAAGACCCCGGCCCGTATCCACCCGCAGGTTCTCTGTTTGTTCGAGATAAGCAGGAATAATCTTCAGAGCCTGCATCAAGCCACCCATGACGAGCTGACGGCGCTCACCAATCACTTTATCTTTGTACAGAAAATTCAAGCTGCGCTCCATTTCCAGCGTCAGCATCTCAGCCTTGCGCATGCCCAGTGTTCTGAGTGTCGAGGTGATCTGGTGCACTGACCACATGCAACGCAGCAGAGCCTGCTTCTTCGTTGGATCACTACCGTATTCGACAAGGGCAGCTTCAGCCGAATCGACCTGCGCATTCATCAACCCGATGACCCATTTGAGAGACACAATGTCTGGTTTCTTATTCACTCGCCCAACCTCCAATAACACTCAGGTATTCCATTCGTGTGCCAATGCAATCAGCAATAACGTTTTTTGTACTGTCTATAGTCATGCCTGCATGAGCCTGTAACTGCAGCGTTAGCATGCCGGGGAGCTCAACTCCCAATTCCGGCGCACGATAGGCGGTAGCAAGATTCATACAGATACCTGGCTCACTTTCCTTTCTTCAAGCGCTTTCATCTCGTCCTCGCGATAAACTTTCTTCGCGCTCTGGAGATACTTGAGTTCTTCAATAGCAGCCCTGGCGCGGTCAGACTCGCTGACGTGTTCAATCTTGAACTGACCAAGGCTTTCCGCCACATCGCGCATAGATGTCTTCAGGCCGCTAACACCCGTCTGCGTAGACTCGCTGTATTGGCTGATATCCAGATTGCGCTCGCGAATAACCTCCATCGAGCTGTTCATATGGCGTGCGGTGGTCGCGGACTGACCCGCAGCATCATCCACAGAAGTAATGATCTGTGTGATAGCGGATGAACCCGCGTTGATCTCCTCCAACGAGCTATCCAAACGATCGATATACTCTAAAATGGTGACAACCGTACCCACCGTATTTTCCATACTGGCCAGGTTATCGGCGGACAAATTTTGTAACATACGCACTTCAGAAATAATCTTGCGTCCCTCTTCCTCGGCCACGCGCAGTAAATCGCCAATGGCTTCAGCAATACCCAGGAAGGGTCGACCATGTTCACCGGCCTTCTCTGCCTCAATTCGGGTGTTGATCGCAACAACCGAGATTTTGGTGTTGAGCGCCTGAATGTATTCTGCCGCGGACGTCACCGACTGAATCAATTCACCCTGGCGCTTGGCAGATTTGGACGTTTCTTGTACTGATTCACGTACGTCAGCGGACGCCTTGGACATATCCTTAGTCAACTCGTATCCCTGGGCAACTCGCTGTCGATTGTGTTCTGACGTTCTGGAAGCTTCGCCTGTGGACTTTTTGATCTCCTCACTGGTCCGTACCATTTCGGTTGCAGCCGTCGTGGACTCCACCACCGAGCGTGTGAGCTCCCGACCCTTCTCTACCTGTCCCTCGGCGATAACACCGATGGTAATAATCCCTTCGGTAGATACCTTGAACGGTATCTTAATATTGCGAATCAGCTCGCGCTGACGCTGCGTAGAGGCATTAATTCCCCTGGCGATTTCCCGAGTAACCGAGTTGTCCTCAGGTACTTTAACGGTCAAATCTCCCTCGGCAATCTTCACTAGAGCCCCATTAATAGCTGCAACACCCTGCTCGGTGTAAAGCACATGGGTACGCTGAGCTCGATACAGGATGATCAGCAGCACCACAGCGAAAATGCCAGGTGCACCAAACAACGTCATCAACGTACCGCGGTCGTAAAACGAGGCGACTGTCATTGTTTCAATAGCCGGTACCAGGGCTGAGATGGCATCCGAAAGTGCGTCGGAGTCGCGGATAATCATTTGTCGTGCAAGCGCAGCTTCACGCAGCTCACCCGAGGCATCAGCAATCTGTTCTATTGACGCTGAGACAACAGCGAGCATGGCTGATCCTTTTTTCACTGCCGCAATAGCAGCTCGATCAGTAATCCTTTCTACACCCATAATCCGACTGCCATTATTGAGCGCGTTGGAAATGAGAACGAGATTTTCCGCATCAGCTCGGAACTCATCAGCGGCATATTGGCTCTTGGCATCACCGCTAAGAATTTTCTCGACATTGCGTGCAATTCGCTCCGTCAACCATAGAGTCTTTTGTGCGGCAACCAGTGTTTCAGATGACACAGACTCATCTCGAAGAATGTTCACAACGGCAGCGAACTCGCTCTGGATCGGCTTTACATTTTGCTCCAGCTTGACAGATACACCGTGCAGAAATACGATTTGCGGAGCGGCAGCGATCAACGTTTCTGCGGAACCAACTACCGGCTTCCAGTGTGTCTTGATACGTTCGACTTCCTTACGCAAACCCTCCGCCTGCAACTGATCCAGCTCAACGGCAAAAGCGCCCACGTTGGTTTTGAGATCGTTAAAGGTCGCTTCCTGCCCGCGCTCAGATTCCCGCGCAGTGGCGGCAATCTGCTGCGACAGCAGACGCAGTTTGTTAGCGGCCAGTCGATACTCACTTTCCTGTCCCGCTTCCTGCTGAATTGTAAAGAAGGTGTATGCGACACCGCCCAGGCAGGCCAATATTCCCAGGGTCATTACAATTACCCAGAAACTTGATGCACCCATCTTCATTGTCTTAATCATTGTTCTTACCCCTATTTGAAGAAGCTCTCGTTGCGGATGCATTGGACAGTTCTTCGTCCGCAACCAGTTTTTCGATATCCAGAACTGCTAAAAACTCACCCTTGTATTCAAATCCCCCCATCGTGAACTTAGCGAAGTCGGGATCAACAGTGTGATCCAACAACCGCTCCCCGATGGGAAAACGCAAATCGCGTTGAATGTGGCTAAGCGTGAGTCCAAAGCGGAAATTAGGGCGGCTTATCACCATGCAGTAGTCGCGTACGCGACCCGTGTAGGGGCGTTTACGAAAAAGTACATCCCCGCTGAGAATAGGCAGGAGACCTCCCTTGAAGGTCGCAACGCCCAGGACCCAATCTCGTGTACCGGGTATGGTGGTCATGGAGGGCGTTTCTATGATTTCTTCCAGTTCTCCCTCGCCGATCAACAGCGGGACACCGGCGATACCCAGAGATGTGCCTACCCAACTTGCTCCCAGATCATCAGGCACGGGGGGCGAAACGCTGTCATAAGCATGCAAGCGCTCCAAAAGTTCCAGGGACTGTAAGGCAGAAATAGCCATGCTTACGCAGCTGCCTGTCTGAGCGTATGGTTGTAAATCAATTCGCGCAGCACGCTTTCCGGCGGAACCTTAGTCACGTGAGCAGTCGCGCCGCGAGCCAGTCCCTTGGCAATGTCAAATATGCCGTCTGAGGACGAGAGCATCACCACGGGTGTGTTCTTGGTATCCTCGGCGTTTCGAATCAGGGTGCATGTTTGATAGCCATCGAGTTCGGGCATAGTGATGTCCAGAAATATCAGATCCGGCTTGAACCGACGCAACATCCCAAGCGCCTTGTAGCCGTCCTCCGCGCACTCCACATCACAGCCCATACCGCGCAAAGTATGTGACATCATCATACGAATGGTTTTGGCATCGTCGATGACCGCTATCTTGACGCCGCTAATATCAAAGTCTTCGCTTCCGTTGCTCATTTTCGCCCTCGTTTACTTGACAGTTATGCTTTTGGGTTATGGGATTACAGTATTAGTATGCAACCTAGTATCGGCAAGCAAAAACTGGAGATTTTGGAATTATCTCGACTTTTTTGAACAGCGAAAGGTACTGGAGGATCATCACAAAAATATCATATCTACTTGTTATTATTAGTATTTATAAAAAAATACTAGAAATCATCAGCCCTAAGCAAATAACCGCGGTTTTCTTGACTTGTCATTTTTAGACCCAAAAAGTCCTTCAGGCTGGGGCGTAGAGACCTACTAAATGCGCTCCGAGGGTCGCCGGATCAACCTAGCGCTGCGACAATCCAGAGTTGGTGGCCGACCGGGGCGATCTGCCGGGCACATAGCGCTGCCCGGCTGTGCCCGGCGACCCCCGCGGGTGGCGCAAAGGCTGAGCGCCTTCAGCCGTGGAGAGTGAGAATAGTTATTTTGGGTGGTGCGTGGGTAAAGGTCGGCTGATGCTGTGCCGGCTCTAAATGTTGTGCATACAGAAACGCCATCGGAGGAGGCTGATCGAAGGCATTGAGAAAAGCCTGTACTGGCGGACTACTCCCCCGGAAACATATAATTTTTGAATGGCTCGAGATGCCCTGACTGAAAATCTCGGAGTTCATAGATATTGAATTTGTGCATCAACGTAAGGCAGCGCTGAAAAACTTGATCCGCCTCATAAGCCGAAGGCGGAATACCGAACTCATCGGTTATCTGCGCAAATATAGTGGACGCAATCTCGCGCCGGGTCCGATCCTCCCGATACAACGTTTGGTTAACAGGCGATGACACAATGGGTGAGCCATAAACGAGAAAAGCCTCCCAGCGACGGGCATCCTGCCCTTTGTCGAGCTGTGCCACCAAGAACTTCACCATGTTGTGAAGCTCGATGCGCGGTGGCAAAACGTCTTTTTGCAGCCATTTACGCACGTCGGATTCCCGCCAGGCGCGGTTTATTCCCAGCACACTGATAACGCGCCCCTCGGTCTGCGGAGGCGCCGCGCCAGCCAGATCCCACAACATATTCAAACGGGCAGAGAAGCCCAAGCTAACAGGCAGGTCCGCGTCCATCATCTGCTCAAATTCATGAGCACGATCCTCCACGGTTTTTGTCGCTGATGCCGCCGCACCTGATGTGCGATCTTTTGGTGGCTTGCCCGTGATCTTTACTGACATTCCAATTACCCCGCTTTCCCCGGCTTTGGGACGATTAACTTCCCGACGTTTCCCGCACACGTTTCAGGTAGGTCGGTGTAGACACGCCCAGAATACGGGCGCGCATGGCCGAACTCAGTGCTGCGGCCTGTTCGTTCACATGCGCCATCAGCTTTTGTTCCATTAGCAAGAGTGGCGACTCTTCTGACTGCGGCGACTCTCGCACCCACTCCCGCAACAACCGACGCGGATTCTGCCACAGGGAGCTGCCGTTGCGTTCATCCTCACGCAACTCTATCTTCGGCAACCACCGGCTGATATTGCGCGGTTTAGTATGCAGAAAATCTGCGGCCCGGCGGAGATCACCTCGGTATCTGTCCAGCGCCGCCAGTACCAGATCATCCTCCATCCAGGCTCCCAGAGGCTTAATCATATTCAATACGAGCAAATTGTGTACCGCCTCGCCAAGTGCAACATGCAATGCCTCTAGCGCTGAGGGCCTGTAGGCATCACCCTTTTTTTCCTCAGCCTGTAAAGCCGCCAGAAAAGGTTTAGGTTCTGGCAGATAGGGCGCTCCATCCGGGTTTATCCCCTTGAATAAGCCCAAGTCTACGGGCGTCAGCCAATCTTTATCGGTTTTTTCCAGCGCATCAAATAAACATTGCCGCATTTCACTAATATTACCGGGCCAGTCGTAGAGCAGCATGGCTTGCTCCGCATCGGGCGTAAAGCCTTTCATATCGCGATCGCGCAGCACGCCTTCCTGACCGAGGATTTTGTGTGCCCAACGCAGCACTGCCTGTTTACGATCCTTAATCGGCGGCACAGTGATGGGGTAACCTGCAAATGCACTTGCCAGAGGCTCGGTCAGCTCTCCGCGCATTATCAGTACTTCCAGTTTTTCAGGAAAAAGTGCTATCAACTTGACGCGTGGCAGGTAACGGCGCGGGGTGACATCGGCCAGGGTGCGAGAGCTGATTTGTCGTGCTAATTTCAACTGCACATCGGCATGCATCAGATGCGGTGATTTGAACACAAGCGTCTTGCCTTCCGCGTGCGTCAACTCGCGTGCCAACCGCGTACTCGCCCCGGTACGACTGCGAAAGTCGCGACAGTCGATAGCGACCAGTGCATCCTCGGCCGCGCCTGATTCCTCGTGCATAATTCTGGCGATATACATCTTGCCCGTACCGGTCGGACCGATAATCGCTACCGGGATATCCAATTGCGCCAGGAACAAAGCCTGGTCTACTGCCCCCTCCATATTATCGACGACATAGCCTTCGATATTTTTTTCAATCGGTGCCAACTGCGGCGCTGTAGATTTTACGGGGGACGACATGGCCGGTGCTTTTGGGTTCTTCAGAGTGGCCAGAGTGGTGGCGAGTTGCTCGCTGAACAGCCCGTTACTATTCACCATGCGCCCTACAATAAACGCTTGGTCGTCGGCCGCTACCGCATGGATAGGTTCATCTGAATGGCCGTGTTGCGCCTGCAAAAGAGCACTATTTGCAGCAAGAAAAGTCGACAGAGGGCTTTCTCCTGGAGTCAGGTGTGCCAGACCAACACAGATGCGCGCATCGGAAATCTGTGCGCCCGCGGGGGTATGGATTCGATACAGGTGAGACAACACTGCGCTGCAGATATCCCGCGCGCCTTCCACGCTCACATCCCGTAATACCATCACAATAGCTGCTGCAGAGGGCATCCCAACCGTATCAGCTGAACGTACAATTTCCAGCAAACTATTGCGAATTTCCGCCATCAGCCGCGTCGTTTCAGTGACTCCCCATGCCTTGTCATAACGCAGATTATCAACACCCAGCACGGCCAGTGTGTCGGAAGGGGCGAGAATCCCCGATGCTTGTAATTCATCTTCACCGAGGATTTTCCATAGCAGGAGGCTGAAAGCCGCGCCCGGATTTTGCCCCCCAGGCAACAGAGTACCGCTCACCGCAAGCGCCCTGCCATCAGAGCGACGTATGAGAAAGGGGGGCAGAGAAACTTGGACGCCGGATTCTAACGCCTGCGCAAGCACGCTATTGCCGTCCTTTTCGCCGGTGATCACTCGCAACCAACTCTCGCCACAAAGTTTGGATAAATCCACGCCCAGCAAACTAGCCGCCGCCGCATTGCAGTCGAGAATGAGTTCAGTGTCTGGATCAATCAAGAAGAAGGCCTCAGCCAGGCCATCAGGTATCGTCATCGGCTATTTGGACTCCCTGACCGACTCATAATTACTACAAGATCCCCGGCGGGGACTGACCACCCACCGCGACAAAATGTCGCATGCAATAGTCTACGCGCTGCTCGGGAGACAACCGCCGACTGCCGGCCAAGCTCTCAATATGGCGCAACCGAGGTAATAAGCCGCGGCCATTGGCCACCTGAATGGACAGCCCTGGCCGCGCATTCAATTCCAGCAATTGCGGCCCCAACGCCTTATCCAGTACCAGGTCAGTGCCGATATAACCGAGGCCGGTCATATCGTGGCATTGTGCAGCCAGAATCAAAATATCCCGCCATCCGGGAACTTGTATGTCGCTGAGCGGACGCTCCGTGTCCGGGTGAATTTTCACTACCTTGCTAAATTGAACAGCGTTCAGACAGCGTCCGTCATCAAGCGACAGTCCAACACCCACTGCACCCTGATGGAGATTGGCTTTACCGTCCGAGGCGTGAGTGGCCAACCGCAACATGGCCATAACCGGGTATCCCTGGAACACGATAATGCGAATATCGGGAACACCTTCATAGGAATAACCGGAGAAACAATCGTCAAACGCAACCAGGTCTTCAACAATCGCCACGTCCGAGGCGCCACCCAAAGAATATAACCCAGCGAGTATATTACTCATGTGGCGTCTTATATCCGTCAAGCTAAGCAGTGCGCCCGAGCTCCGCACAAAATCATCGCCCTTGCGCCCAATTACTACTACTATTCCCTTGCCGCCCGAGCCCTTAGCAGGCTTGAGTGCAAAACTGTCCATGACAGCCAGCTGCCGCTCGATATGACTGATTTCATGTTGCTCACGCACAACACACCTTAGACTCGGTGTAGGCACGTCATACTCTTGTGCCAATAACTTGGTTTTGAGCTTGTTGTCGACCAGTGGAAAAAGTTTGCGATCGTTATAGCGATTGATGAAATCAACGTTGCGACAATTCATCCCCAGCATTCCGAGTTGACGCAAGCGTCGCAGCGAAATCCAACGCTTGCTCATCAGAGTTCGTCCATCGCTCGAAAGCGACGCAGTTCAGTAAGCTTGTAACCTGTGTACTGTCCCATGGCGAGGATAAGGGCCAGCAATACCAGGTTTAGCTCTGGGAAGTTGAATGTAAGATGGTTGAGTAATTGCGTCTGCATAATCAAGTAGGCTAGTACAGCCACCACCAAACTACCGCCGCCCTGTATCAAAACCTCCTGAGAGCCCTCCTCCTCCCATAGTATGGACATACGCTCAATGGTCCACGCAATAATAATCATGGGGAAAAAAGTGATGGTCATGCCAGTACTGTAGCCCATCTGGTAGCCAATAATGCTGAGGGCTGAGATGATGAATATTACCAGTACAATCAGAGTCGCAATTCGCGCCACCAACAGAAGGTTCAATCTTGACAGGTAACTGCGCAGAGCCAGCCCCATGGCAACTACGGAAATGAAACTGATCAGCCCAGGTACTAGCGAGGTCTGCAGAAAAGCCAGTGCTATCAATATTGGCATGAATGTACCGGAGGTTTTCAAGCCAATCATAACCCGCATAAAAACAACCACCGCAGCCCCCAGGGGTAACAGCAATAGGAACTTGAACATGCTCTGTTCTTCAATGGGTAACCCGTGCACACCCAGCCGAGAAAAAATGCTCCCACTATTTTGGGCCTTGGCGAGCTGTGCAGCGGGAACAGTTTGCTTGATCATGGAGAAGGCGACTTGGGATTTCCCACCGCCCGATACATCCAGCACCGACACGCCACCACGATGCCATAACAAAAGATTGGGAGGAATCCCAACCTCACCAGTTTGCGGATTGACCAGCAACCATTCCCGGCCAGTATGTATTTCTATCATGGGTGTCAGCGTCTGTCTGCGCCGGGCATCTTCCAGATACAACCCCATCACCGACCGGGTCGCAATATCCTCGCGGCCCAATAAATTCATCACCAACTCCGCCTGGTCAATATTGTCAGAACGCAGCAGCGCTGTATTTTGATTGGAGGCGGGACTATTGAGTAACTTGATCAACTCACGGGTCAAGCTCTGGGGTGAGCTGGACGTTTCTCGCGCGCGATCCAATACCTCTTTCGCGGCAAGTTCCTGCGCTGCTTCCCAGGCGACGTTGCGATTTTCTCCAGCTGGTTTGCCGACACCACTGGAATTGTCCTGATCCGACTCGACCAGATGGGCACTATAGTAAAGCGACTGCTCACCAGTGGCCTCGCGTTTCGTCCACTCGGCTCGCCGATTGCCGTTTTCCTCCAGGATGGAAAAGCCATAGCCGGGCGACGCAGCCTGCTCCTCATACAGCGCAAAACCAGGTGCTTTTAGACCCGGTAGACTGAGGCTCGCAGTAACTGGTCCACCTGTGGCTTCAAAGTCTACACGTGCCTCTACCAGCCATACAGATGTTGATTGCCCCGGGAAAAAAGGCGTGCCGGATATCGTGTGCCTCAACACAGCAGTCAAAATACCGATCAAGGCCATCAGCACAAGGACACTGAAAAAAGTACGCTTCTGGTTCAACGAGTGTCTCCCCCGCCCTCCGCCTGACCTTCCGCGAGAGTATAGGGGGCCAAGTAGTTTTCACTGACATCCACTACCATCACATCCTGCAGAATATCGCGTCCAACGGTGAGCTGATAAGTCTTATGAATTCGATCATACAATGTGAACTCCGCCGTCTGGTTGATAAGACCGACAAGGAGCCCCAGCTTGATGACCGGGCGTCGCTCCTTGTTCACAGAGCCGGACGAGAAAACACCGACTGTCCGCTTTATTTTTCTCTCAAATCGGAGTAGCTCTGCCGTGTCAGGATGTATAAGTTCAAATCGGACCCAGCGCTTGCCGTCTCGTTCAAATTGCTCGATGTTGCGCGCATCCAAGGATGATGAACTGGTTCCTGTATCCATCCTCGCCGTGAGTGCCAGCTCCAGGCCAGACAACCATACTTTTTCCCGATATCCAACAACCTGCCTATTAAATACCTTTTCTGCCTTCGGACAGGCGATAGCCGCGGCATGTTTTCCTGTCTGTTCAAGCCCCCGCGCCGCGCCGAGTTGGATGCCCAAAACTGCCAGCTGGTCTGACTGTGATTTCAGCAGCTGTCCCTGGCTCCGCAATTGCACGCTGGCCTCGGCCTGATTGGCCAAGCATTTATCCATTCCGGAGACCAGTTGGTCGAGGCGAGGGTCTGGCAGGGCTTCAACTGGATCGAAAGCAGCACACCCGCCCAACAGCACAGGCGTGACTGCTACAACCAAAATTAATTTTTTACAGAAACTCATAGATATCCAGAATGGGTAGAGCCGAACCTTGCGGTCTGCCAAACAAGCTTATCGATTGTCGTGGGCAGTGTACATTACCATACTAGGTCACCCCCGGACAGACGATGACCTTCCCAAAGGTGAGCCTTCACAGCGCGGAAATGCCGGCCCTACACACCACCGCGCTCGACCAGGGAAGTCTGTGACCAGAGCAGCTTGAACTCCCGGTGTTCAATTCTCCAGCCTTCGGCGGTACGCCGAAGACGGTCGAGATAGGTGATGCCCATATCAATTTTTTTCGTATCTTCGCTATCGGCAATTAAATGCGAAGCTAGGCAGTAGGTTTCTCCCGTCGCAATATCACCGTCCACCTCATACAAGACGTTGTGCACCTGATGCTGTGTCTTAAAGTACTTATCGAGCGCATGCATCATCTCCTGGATTGCCGAGAAGGGTGTCACTAATGTGCCCGCATAGTCGAAGACTGCATCTTCACAAAATACTTCAGAAAATGCGGCGTAATCTTTATGATCTGCGCAGCTGGCGTAACGGTACATTAGTCGTTGAATCGCTATGTGATCGTGTGTGCTGATATTCATCCGGCCCTCGTGTAATTCAGGTGATAGTATTTTCATCCTTAGAATGGATTTTTTGTAGCAGGCGAGTGAAGGCTTCTGCCTCCTGCGCACCTGGAACGATGTACTGCTGTTGAAAATAAAATGTGGGAACCGCATGTACTTCACGCTTCAACCAAAGCTGCTGTTCTTCGCGTACCGGCTCGGCGTAGCGCCCATCTTCAAGTACACACCCCGCCTCAACAGTATCCAGACCCACCCGCTTCACAACTTCGATCAGCACAGTTGAATCATTCACATCTTCTCGGCGACTGAAAAATGCCTCAAATAGCGCGAGCTTTAACTCTGTCTGCATACCCACCCCAGAAGCCCAGTGCAGCAATTGATGTGCGCGAAATGTATTCACCATGCGCGTGCCTTCAAAGTAGTCAAACGTGAACCCCAGAGATTCACCCAATTGAGACAGACGCATTCGCGCCGACTGGCTCTGCTGGGTAGAGCTACCGTATTTTTGCGCCAGGTGTTCGCGAAGGTCCTGGCCTTCGGGCGGCATACCTGGATTGAGCTCAAAGGGGTGCCAGGCGATGGCTACATCGAAGTACCCTGGGAGTGATTCCAGCGCTTTCAGCAATTGCTTGTAGCCAATGATGCACCACGGGCAGACCACGTCCGAGACAATATCCACCTGCAATTTTTTTCTATGCTGCTCTTGTTCCACGGGGTCTCCGGTCTGTCCGCTTACTTAGGGATATCATAGAGTCAAATATCGCCTGATGCGAGGTGCCCGTCGCTGAAACGCTCGACAGTTGCGGACCACAGGCTATATCCGGATTCCCGTTAACAATACCCTTTCTTGTCCTTCCCATATTCGCTCCACTCGCGGCCTGCACGGAGCGAAACAGCAACAACGCGAATAAGGCGTCACCCCGGCCGAACCTTAGCTGGAGGAAAAGCAGTAACCTCCCGCATAGAGGTACATCACTATTTACCACCCACTTTCGGTACTTTTCTCCAGTTTTTGATTTGATTTTCTCGATTGGGCTGTTAAAAACTCATTAGATCGGTTCCTGTCGTTTCCGCTAAACGCGAAATTGTACGACTGTTCACTGGTCTGACGATAGTATTAACCATAAGGAGAATGATCCGATGAACGTAATTGACCATAGCGCCAAGGGCGCCACTATCAGCTTGGGCCAACGCGAACTACTACTGGTGATGGCACTCGTACAGGAAGGCAGAGAATCCTTTGAATGCAACACAGAAACCGGAAAGGCACTGGATGACTTTTTCAGCTCGGCCAATGTGCTGGTAGAAGAGGCACGCCGCCAGATTGTGCAACAAACAATGTTACACCAGAAAATCAGCCTCGTTGCCACGTCCGAGTCCGAACTCAAAAAGGGCGGACCACACAGATAGACCCACACACTGGGATAATTGGCGGATACGGCTTTGACCGAGTCGACCTCACCGATTCACTAGGCCCGTCACAGCATAGCGCGACTGACTACTTAGACATTATTGGATTCTCCCTAATTTGGCATCCTCTCTCACTCTCCCAGCGGACTGAGAAAGAGGTTTGCCGAGTCAAACGCAGTCTCTCTAGACTAATAAATGATTGTCCACTCTGGCAGAGATGTGCGAGCCAGATCTGCAGCTGAATTCACGTGAGATTCGTGCCACACTCACGTCCAAATCACTTGGGGGGCAGTAATTTGAATCCGGTTTGTTTGGTGTTGGGGGCAGGTGCAGGAATCGGCGGGACAGTCGGCAAGCGATTTTCCAAAGAGGGCTATCACGCAGTGTTATGTCGGCGCAGCGATGAGGAAGGCCTAAACGCTCTTGTGTCAGATATTCAGGCATCCGGCGGCGCGGCTTCTGGTGTATTACTCAATGCAGTAGAGGATGACACCGTGGAACAACTCGTTGCGAACACGGAACGAGAGATAGGCCCTATTGAGGTCGTAGTGTTCAATCTCGGGGCGCAGATCGGTGACCGCGCGTTGAAAGACACCTCTTGCAAGGCCTTCGAACTGTGCTGGCGAATGGCCACCTTCAGTCTGTTCAGGCTCGCCTCCTCAGTCTGTCCATTGATGGAAGAACGCGGAAAGGGAACTCTGCTCATTACCTCTGCTACTGCCGCTGTTCGTGGCAACGCTGGCCAGCATGCCCATGCAGCAGCGATGGGCGGGCGCCGCATGCTTTGCCAATCGCTCAATGCTGAGTTTGGGCCCAAAGGTATACATGTCGCCCACGTTCTCATCGACGGCGCTGTCGATGCACCTGACACGCTGGGAAAAATGCTTGGCCCAGACCAATTTCAAGCCCTGCGTGAGCAGCGCGGCATGGAGCATGACGGATTAATCTTACCGGAGAAAGTCGCCGATACTTACCTCCACCTGGCACAACAGCATCGCTCAACCTGGACGCATGAAATAGATCTTCGTTCGTTTGGGGATCGCCCCTGGTGGAATCACTGAAGTCGAGTACAGGCGATACTCGGGATATTTAATAAAGCACCGGATCAGCTACAGCAACATATCGCTCGAGAGCGCATTCAGCTCCAATTGCTCCAGAGACTTGAGGCCGGGGATGACCGTGGCCACACTCGCCTGTCGTAAACACCATGCGTTTGCCCAGACAGCTGGCTCCACATCTGCAGGCTTCTGCTTCAGCGCGACAAGCGCGGCAGTAATCTCTCTGTCTAGGCCGACTTGTGGCCGCCATGAACGCACGTCGTTACTATCGAACTTATGCCCCGGCTGATACTTTCCACTCAGAAATCCACTGGCAAGCGGCACCCGCGCAATTACACCTAAATCTTGTTCCTGGGCGAAGGGAAAGACCGTCTCCTCTGCCTGTTTGTTGACCAGATTGTAGATCGTCTGTATGACGCTGATGCCGAAGTCTAAAGATCTCTTCGGCTGAAACTTATTATTGGGCAGCCCAATGGAGTTCCCAAGAAACCGTACCTTACCTGCCTGCACCTGCTTTTCCAGCATGGTCCATAGTTCATCGTTATCAAACAGATCATTGGAGGCTGAATGCATCTGGTAAACATCGATATAGTCCGTTTGCAGCGCATCCAGCGAGGCTTCCAGCTGGAGCAATACCTGGTCGGGTTGCAAGTTCTTATCTCCGAGTTTGTTAGCCGGATTGTGACCAAACTTGGTAGCGATAATCCATTTATCCCGTTGCCGCGCTATGGCGTTGCCAATGAACTGCTCCGATAAATGGTCCAGGCCATAGCACTCGGCCGTATCAACAAAATTTACTCCCAACTCGGCAGCCCGGGAGAACAGTCGATTAACTTCCCGCTGGTCAAATTGCTTACCCCAAACCCCTGCAAACTGCCAGGTACCAAGCCCAATAGCCGAAACAGAAAGTTCAGTTTTTCCCAGTCTTCGGTATTGCACAATAGGATATGTCCTGGCGGTTTATATGTGGTGGCAAGTCCGGCATAGATGCCGGTTTATGTACTCAAGGTTTACTACATTATCAACTGATGGTCGCAAATCTTGTTCTTCTTACTATCTATTGGACACTGTTTGTAGTGGGCGAGTCGGCCATGGTAACCTCATTCTGATCACTTCACGACTCAGGATTGAACTGCTACCTTGTCCGTCAACCTATATAGCATGACCTGTCTGTGATTCGAGACCAACGGGCCAGGCAACTGAAAGCTGTAAGACTGCTGTATATGCTGTGCTGCGCTGCGTTCCTATTGGCGCTGGCCCACATGCATTCCCAGATCGTCTCCCATCCTGTTCCATTAGACTTAAATGAAGCCGCCTTCCCAACAGTAACAGCTACTATCGCATCTGGAGAAAGCCCCTACTCATTCAAAAATCAACCTGCCCGAATGAGTCTCTATCCGGTTCTGTATAACATTGTTGTCGTGCCGTTTTCACTCGCATTTGGAAATAGCCTGGAACTGCACAGAGCCATTAACGGTGTGTTTATTTTGGCCTGCTGTCTGGTGCTATTTCTTATCACCAAAAATGCAGGTGGTTCTATTCTAGACAGTATTGCCGCATCGGCGATCCTCTACGCGGGTTTACTGTTTAACTCAACGCCAATAGCCAGCGCAAACGGCCTCGGGTTATTACTATTTCTCACCAGTATTTTCATTCCCTGGCACTATCATTTTTCCAATCGCAGCCTGCTCACTGCTTTAATCCTTGGAGCTTTGGCATTCTATACAAAACAATACTTTGTCGCATGCTTGGGATACGTGGCTCTGTATCTGTTTATTGCTGTATCAAAGAAAAAAGCAATAGTATTCGGGCTATTTTCCCTGCTACTTATCATTGCCAGTCTCGCCGTGGTAAATTACTTCTCGCCCTATTATGCAGACAACACCATATTCGGGATCAAGGCTGCCGGTTCATTAGTAGGATCAAGCCAAAACACTTCGAAACAACTACTGGAATTTGGACGAGTCTATCTCGCTCTTCTGGGAATAGCCGGCATACTAGCGTTTCAGAAAATCCGCGCGCTCGGAAAGATCGATCGGTTTGGCAGTAAAGGCAGGACTGTCAAAGAACCGCACAAACGCGTCAACTTGACAGACATAGATGCCCCACTTCTGAGTCAAGCACCGGACTACCTATGGGTATGCGTTGCCTGTTCACTGGTCATCATTTTATTCAGTCTGGGGAAAAATCCAGGCAATCACATGACCTACCTGTTTCAATTGATGTCTCCATTTCTGTTGGCCGGAATTTTTTCCCGGGCATCGCGCCTGCCGGTGCTAAGATGGCTGACCCCACTATTGGCCACCATGGCTTTCTATAGCAACTATGCCATGCTGTCGCAAGATTTTTCCGTCGACGAAAAGAACTGGAACAGGCTAAGGCACCTAATGTCTGAGGCGAAAGAAGTCTACGCACCTACGGCACTTGTTTTCGAAATCATACGAAATGGCGGCGAGGTTTATCAAAATGGTCACACCAATTATTTTCCTTTCGCTCAGTCAAAGCCAATCTTTTTTGCAAAAGAAAATCCTGAAGATTCAATAGCTGAGATTTGGAAAAATTATGTTCATGTAATTAACCAGAAGATCAATGATCAGGAATTTGATTTGATTATTCTTGACCAGTGGACACAACTTCCAGTAGCATTTTCAATGCCTGACCCCTCAATTTTTAACCCTGAACTACTACAATCTGCGATGATAACTCAGTCCCTTATGGCTGACAGCCAACTAAAAAATAACTATCGCCGCAGCGAGGTAATTAGTTTGTCACTGACCAGCCGGCCCGGTGGTGGCGTTTTAAGGATGAGTATATGGGAACCGCTACGGGATGCTGAACGCTCGGAAGTATCGAAGCCCTGAAAGCATTCATGTCTGAGGCATGCTCGCAGAGCTGCACATAGGAATGTATCCTCAATGGCGCAGAGGGATCCCTATCGAGCCTGCTACTTTAGCCTAAAAACAGCAAAGGCGCTGGTTCCCATCCAGGCTTGCGGCAAAGCAGAACTTTCCAGACGATTTACATAGGCAATCAACTTGTGCAGCCAGCGCATTTTCTGGCCGGGAGCGCGGTGCACTAGTGTCCGCTCAACACCCAACCACGAGAGGATCCGCATTGGTACGTACAAAAGATGAAAAAAATATCCTGATTTTTTGAGGTCCCAACCTAAGTCATAACCCATCTCTATGAGCATTTGCGTCGTGTAACGACGATAGTGCCCGTAGAACACATCGTAGTTCGACCATAGTTCCTTGGCAGCCGGAACCGCAATGACTACCACCGACAGTTTCGGGAAGCTAGATTCAAGGGTCTTCAGGAAAGTAGCAGGGTCGGGGAGATGCTCAATGACGTCCAAAAGGAGCAAGCCGGTGACCCGCTCTCGTTCCGCTAAGGGCAGCTGTACCGCGTCGACTCCGGACGAAACAAAGGGCTCCATACCTTCCAGCGGCGGCACATCTGCCAGTTCCACGCCATACACATCGATGCCGGCATTACGCAGCGCTTTTACTTCAATGCCCCTACCACAGCCGACTTCGAGAAAGACCTCGCCAAACCTGTTTTCGCCGCGCACAATACGCAAAACCTGCGCGCCCCTGGCGATAGTCCACCAGTGGTTGTCGATGCCAGGCGGGTAGCAAGTGTCGTATTGATCCTCGGTGTATGTGGTGCTCATGCTGAAATATTCCTTACCCCTACACCGATGAGCCGGTTTTTCTTCGCTCACTTTCAGCATCCGAGGCATGTTTGCTAATTTTCTCTATCTGATAGGTGGGCCGATTTTTCACTTCCATGTAGGTCTTACCGATGTATTCGCCTGCCACACCAATTGCCAACAACTGTAAACCGCCCAAAAGGTAAATAGGCACAACCGTAGAAGCCCATCCGGGAAGCCCAGGATTATTACCGGTTAGAGCCGCAAAAAGAGCCAAGAGACCCAGTCCTGTTGAAGTCACAAATACAAATAGGCCCAGGACTGAGATAAATCGCAGCGGGGCGATGGAGAACGAAGTGATGCCCTGAGCGGACAGGGACAGCATGGCCTTCAAACCATACTTAGTCTCCCCCGCCAATCTGGGTCCTCGCTTGTAATGTACCAGCGACGTCTTCAAACCCAGCAATGGTACGATTCCGCGCAGATACAGATTCTTCTCACGGAACTGTCCCAGCATGTCGACGGCCCTTCTACTCATGAGCCGGAAGTCAGCGTGATTCGGTATCGCCTCCATGCCGAAGCGGGCCGACAGCCAGTAATGTAATGCGGCGCTCCGGCGCTTGAACTTACCGTCAGTCTGTCTGTCTTTGCGCACCCCCAGCACGACCTCGTTACCCTCCTGATACTTTTCCAGCATGGCATCGATTGCGTTGATGTCATCTTGTAAATCCGCATCAATCGAAATAATGGCATCGCCTTCTGCTTGCAACAAGCCAGCATACAAAGCGTACTGATGGCCGCAATTTCTCGTCAATTTGATCCCAACAAAACACTCATTGTTATCAACAAGATCCGAAATATAAGCCCAGGTGTTGTCTGTACTGCCATCGTCGACAAAGTAAATCCTTGAAGTCTGGTCGATGATGTTGCGTTCAATGAGCGCCTCCAGCTTTGCCTTGAGCTCCCTAGCCGTAGTGGGCAGGGTTAAACCCTCATTAAGACAGGGCACTACTATGGCTAGCACGAGTTTTTGATCGGATGCCATGGATGTCACCTTTTAAGTTCTTTGTACAACTATGCCATACCTAGGCTCTGCTGCCTTCTTTCGTCCCGCAAGAGGGATTACCCCTATGCGTCTTTTTCAAAACCATCGGACCCTAAAGCCACTGACCGCAACTCCAGATTCTCGTTTCATTCAGTGGCTACTATCGTTGCAATCAGTATATGTTGACCCAACATCAAATTGAAACATTTGCAACGCAGTGCTTCAACAGCGAGGCGAATGATTTGTGGTCAATCCCTGAATCTCCCGCCGGAAATTACAAGGAATGTGATCTTGGTTGCAGATTTTGGGTGGCTCGGGCTACAGGCGGCGCCATCAGTCATACTATAGGCCTTCCACGATGTTGCTGCAGGCTCGAAAGACGGGGCAGCAATATTCAATGAAGATGCTACTATTAGCACTACTAGGATCTAACCCTGTTAGCCATAGCCTTCTATCTCCCGCTGGAACTCTAAATAAAAGCATCACCGCTTAATGGAACCTGATAAATGCCAACCTTAGATGAAAAGACCATCCAGGATTTCGATAACCAATGGACACGTTACGATGATAACGATGGCTGGTATGCCTCCTTAGCGCTTTTTTCTGACATCGTCTCTCCCTTACTCCATACCGATGATTTTACAGGGAAAAGCGTCGTGGACATCGGCAGTGGTACTGGACGCATAGTGGGTATGCTGCTCGAGTCAGGCGCATCCCATGTTTATGCAGTCGAGCCAGCCCCGGGCGCTTTCGAAAAATTGAAGAACAACGTTGCTTCAATGGACCGTGGACAAGACGTGACTTTTCTGAATAAGCGTGGAGATGAATGGACAATCCACGAATCAGCCGACTTTGTCATTTCTATTGGGGTGATAGAGTTTATCAGTGAGCCCAGTGAAACAGTTAAGCGATGTTACGATGCCTTAAAACCTGGTGGCGAAATATTTTTCTGGCTTTGTAGCTATGAAGGTAATGAACTATATCTAGGGCTCGTCCAACCGCTAAGAAAGTTCACAACCTACTTACCTCATTTTGTTTTGATATTGATTGTTCAATTGCTTTACGGGGCAATGTGCATCTACCGCCTGGCTTGCAAGCTCTTTCCACTACCTTTGAAACAGTATATTGATAAAATTTGGTGGCCCATGTCCTCCAAAAAGCGACGTTTGGTGATTTACGATCAGCTGAACCCGAGCTATTTGAAGTATTACAGAAAGCATGAGGCAATTGGCCTTCTGGCAACGGCAGGATTCCAGGATATCGAAATTCATCATCGGCATGGCTATAGCTGGAGCGTCAAAGGAAAGAAAAACTAAGTTTCCTAGTTTTGTTGCACAGACCAAGCCCAACACTTACTAAATCAGTGACCACGGCCACTGTTTTTCAAAATCAGATAATGTCTCGCTTTGAGCAGTTTGACGCCGCCACGACGGCACTGGGAGTGCGTCAGGTGTGAACCCCCTCACAGTGTGGGCCAACTAATTTGAGCAATGCGGCCATTTCGCTTACAACTGCATAGGTGACCTCCCAATAAGAGCGGTTTTTGGTGCTTCTTGGAGGCGCGGGGGCTACCTGTACAATTTAGCCAATATTTTCTATACTATAGTTAGTATAAATGCCTCCAAAACCCTTGAAAAGTAAGGGTTATTAGAAAAAGGAAGCCAACAAAAACAGGTCACTCAACATGCTCAACTCAGGTCAACAACCATGAGTCATCAGGTTATCTTGATCAACCCGCCCCAGGTGTTTACCAAGAACCAGGTGGCCAGTGGTATCACCCCACCGCTGGGTATTGCCTATCTTGCGGCAATTTTGGAGCAAAACGATCTCTCCGTAGACATCATCGATGCGGTTGGGCTGGAGCCCGGCACCATCAATGCGTTTGAGAAAGAGACCTTCGTGCGCGGATTGAGTTTTGAGGACATCGTGGCACGGCTCGACGATGAGGTAAAAGTCGTCGGAATTTCCAATTTGTTCTCTTTTGCCTACCCTGTGGTACAGGAACTGTGCCGGCAAATCAGGGCTTTCAATAGTGATATACAAATCGTTTTGGGTGGCCCACATCCCAGCGCGCTTTACGCTGAAATTCTGGATGAAGACCGCGACCTCGTCGACTTTGTCGTGCTGGGTGAAGGAGAAAACCCCTTCCTTTACCTGTGTCAGAAGCTGCTGCAGGACAACGTGCTGTTCCAGAGTAATATTGGTGGCGATATTAGCAACCTTGCCTACCTGGATGAAAATGGCACCTGTGTGATGGGTACCGAGAAACTGGTACGCAATACCAAACTGAACAGCGACACTATTCCGTTTCCCTCTCGCCATCTGCTACCAATGGAAGAGTACATTAAGGCTCAGGAGTCCCATGGCTACTCCAATGGCCGTTGGACCTCCATGATCAGTTCCCGTGGCTGCCCCTATGGCTGCACTTTTTGTGCCTCTCGAAAAACTCGCTGGGTGTCTCGCAGCGCAACCGACGTAGCGGATGAAATAGAACACTGCATTGAAAAATGGAATATTCGCGAATTCCATTTTGAAGATGACAATATGACCATCAACGTCAAACGGTTGATTCAAATCTGTGATGAAATCAAACGCCGGAAACTGGATATTAGCTGGCAAACCCCCAATGGAATTCGAGCCAGCCGTATCGACGAAGAAATGCTTCGGGCAATGAAGGAAAGTGGCTGTGAGCACGTTACTCTGGCACCGGAAAGCGGTTCTCCTCGAGTTCTGACTGATATCATACAAAAGGGCAAGGATTTTGATCTGGATCACCTCAGGGACTGTGGCGCTACCGCCCACAAACTCGGGCTGAAAGTAGCTGCGTACTTTGTGCTCGGGCTGCCCGGTGAAACCCGCGAAGACATGGAAATGACCATCAAGTATGCTCGAGAACTGGCCAGAGTGGGCGTAGACGAAGTGAACTTTGGCCTGTTTATACCGCTTCCGGGCACTCCTTTATGGGAGCCCAGCAAACATAAAATCAAAGACCTGGATTGGTTAGATCTACTCACAGTGGGCGACCTTGCCAAAGCCGTATCCTTCAACGACGAAGTTGGGAGCAAAGAGTTAGATTGGGTGCGGAAAAAAGCGTACATGAGTTTTCTTCTCACACGTATTATTTACCATCCAGTGCAGTTCGCTGGCACAATCTTTAACGTGTTACGTGGTATCGAAAAAACCAAGACAGAACGGGTACTAAAAACCATCTACGCCCGCTACAAAAAGGATACCAAGAATGGTATCAATAAATTAGTATTCGATAACCGTACCTTCTACGCCTACCGTCATATGTACCGCAAGATTTTTCGGTTGATATTCCGGTAAGTGCTACTCGATAAGGCGCGAATCCATTATAAATCCGGCAACGTCGCCTCAAGGTATAAAAATTACGTCAGCGGATTCACCCCGCGTTCTTTCTATTTGTCCCTGCATGGCCCTTGCCGCTTCCCGCCAATAGATACTCAATTTCATGTTGTGCTTGAAGATTCGTAGTGGCAACCGTAAATTGTGGGATCCCCACATACACAGTGGGTTAGTTAGCGTCTCTAAGATACATAAGGAGTAATCCAGTGGCCACTGAAACAAACCCTGACCAAAAAGGCGCACCCGGGGAGGGGATTCATACCCCTGCTGATGTCTGTCCAATTTGCTCCTCTCGGGGTGCGCGCGCGGACTATTCATTACCGCGCTTCGATCTATTGGTTTGCCCGCATTGCACCCATCTTTTTTCACGTTTAAAAGTGGAACCTGAAGCCTACGAGGCTGATTACTTTCTCGAGAGCAACACCGAACATTGGGACAACCCCGAAGAGGTTCTATTTGACCAGCTTGATAGCCTAATCCAAAAGTACATGCCTAAGCCGCGGGAGGAGTTACGCACGCTGGATGTGGGCACGGCAATAGGTTATCTGCCCAGGCATTTTGGGGCTCTGGGGTATGAAAGCTGTGGGGTCGATGTAAGCGAGGAGGCGATCCGACACGGAACAGAGCAATTGAATATTCCGCGGCTTCAAGCAGCCCTGATCGAGAATTATAGCGCTGCAGAGCCCTTCCCGGTGATAACGAATATCTATGTGATTGAGCACGTCCCTGACCCGGTACCATTCCTTGAAGGTATTCGGAGGAACTTGTCCGATGACGGCATTTTTATCTGCATGACTGTTGACTCAAACTCAATGATTTTTGCATTATCAAAGTTTATCTATCGGGTAAGCGGAGGGCGCAGCTTTTCAGCACTGGAGCGAATCTGCGAAGTTCATCACCTCAACCATTTTAACCGCCAGAGTTTGGAGCATGCTCTGGACCGGGCTGGGTTTGAGACGATACACCGCTTTAACCAGAACCTTCCTCTCCCTACATTGACCTTGCGACCTATGCAGAGGCTGGCGGTGGCGATTTTGTATAAACTATCACCTCTTTTTAACTCATGGTTTCTCCAAGGTGTTGTATGTCGTTCGAAACGCTTCGGGACCTGAATGCATGCAGATTTCTACCTTCTGAAGGTTTTTCCAATTCCATGGTGAAAATCTATTTTTGTGAACGATATGTATTGTCGACACCCTACAATGTTTCCCTGCCGCGTGTTTTTCCGGTTTATAATTCAAGGGGACACCCCATTGCTGACAATTGGATCACCATGCGAAGATCTTCTATAAGCATCACTTTCGCAGCAATAGTCTTGCTTTATTTTTCAGTATAAAATTTTTTGAGATGACTATTTGATGGCCAAATACTCCTTCATTCTTCGCTTCCTATTTGTCGGGGGAAGCACGGGCTTCATTTTCCTTGGACTGACGTTCGGCTTAGTTGAAGGTCTGGGCATATCGGCCCTTCTAGCGAGTACGTTCGCTTCATTGATAGCCGTTAGCTACAACTATCTACTACACTATCATTGGACGTTCGAGTCTGAAGCCGATCATAGGCTGGCGCTGACCCGCTTTCTACTCATGGGCGCTGGCAGCATACTGCTCAACGGCTTAATCATGTACTTTGGCACCCTGCAGGACACGTTCCATTATATGGTAGTCCAATTTTGTGCCGGGCTTGCCATGGTTTGCTGGAGTCTTTGTCTTAGCTATTTCTGGGTTTTTAAATCAAATCACTGAGACTAAGGCGACACATCTTGCATAGGCGAGATTGCCACATCTGAGGAAGGACTCGCCAAAAATAAATTGCTAATGCTCAGAAATTTCTGTTCTTCTCATCAATGTGCAGTGCTAGCGCCTATTGCTGCTGCCCCCTCTAATCGAGCTCCATCCGACACGCTCAGAACGCCATTTTCCAATCATTCTGGACGTGCGCATGCGCACAAACTATGCTTATAACTTATTCGATGCATAAAAATAACGAATAGTGGAGAGTCTCTATCAAGAGTATTTCTCAACTCTTTTTTTTGGTTGCACTCGGTCTTGCTGCACTGACATTTTCCTTACCATCTCTGGCAGAGAACCTTGTCCTTGAAGAAGTTGTAGTCACCGCCAGGAAGCGTGCGGAATCACTACAGGAAGTGCCCGTTGCAGTGACAGCATTTTCTACCGAGACAATGGAATCGCTTGGCATTAAAAATATGCATGATATTGACGGCCTTGTCCCGGGACTGAACCTGGGCGCCGGCAACGGTGTAAAGGGTGATGGCAATGCCTATATACGCGGCGTTGGTCAACGCGAAACCCGCGTCACCCTCGATTCCGGGGTAGGCATCTATCTCGATGAGGTGTATATCGCTCGCGCCTCAGGCGCGTTACTCGATGCGGTCGAAACGGAAAGCATTCAGGTTCTGCGCGGACCACAGGGTACATTGTTTGGTAAAAACACCACGGGAGGCGCCATCTTGTATACCTCTATCAAGCCCTCTGCTGAATTTGGCGGCACGGCAAAGGGCACCTATGGCAACCTTGACCGTAAAGACGCCTCTCTCGCCATCGACATTCCACTGATTGAAGACACTCTGCTGTCACGCCTGTCCCTGGCGACGGTTAACCGTGATGGCTACATCGAAAATAATCTCGACGGCACCCAATACACAGATGAGGACAGGAATATCATCGTCGGTCAGTTACGTTGGCTACCCACCGACTCACTTATAGTGGATTTGAATTTAAACCACACAAAAGTCGACCAAAAACCCATCGGTCAAAAATGTCTATGGTTGGGCGATGAATTAGCGGCTGCCGGCTTCCCCAATCCGGGCACATTGGAGGGCATTTACAATGCTCTCTCGCCAGTTTCTGTAGAGGAATATTGTAAACGCAGCGGGGAAGACCTTCCCATTGACGAATTTCAGAGCGAGCAGAACTCCAGGTCCAAGGTTTTTTACCAGGGGGTTTACAAAGTTGAAACGTCTATGGCCGCCGCCACCCTCAGTTGGGAAGTGAACGACCACCTGCAATTTAAGAGCATAACCGCCTACCGTAATACAGAGCAGACAGCCGATGAAGACCTCGACGGTATGGCGGCTGTCATCATAGGGCGACTTTCACCGGAGAATAACGACACCGACCAGTATACGCAGGAGTTTCAGTTTATTGGCGATGCGCTTGATGACCGTCTCCGTTACACCCTCGGACTGTATGGATTCTACGAGGAAACCAACGATGATTGGTTGCAGGACTTTGCCGGCTATATTGAGACAACAACGGCGACCAACAGCATCTTGCTCGCGCGTTCAAACTTGACCGAGCGTGAAACAGAAAACGTTGCCTACGCAGGATTTAGTCAATTTGACTATAACCTCAGCCACAACCTTATAGTGACGGCTGGAGTGCGATATACCTGGGAAGAACGTAAAACAAAATATCGCGAATCAAAGATTTATTTACCCAGTATTGGCCAGGGAGACTATCTTGGCGAGCTTGACACCATCTATGCAGCCAATGTGATACACCCCTTCTCGGAGCCTGGCGGCACATCAGTAACAACCTGGCAATACGGCTTTGATCCCGATGGACCCGGCGGTGAGCCGTTTGAAGTGGGCGCTTTCGGTGAACTAAAAGACGATCGCAATGATGACGACTGGAGCCCCATGGCGAGTATCAAATACCTCGCCACAGACTCCGTGCTAGACACATTGCATATGGACAATGCAATGACCTATCTCACCTATAGCTCAGGCTTTCGCTCAGGCGGCGTGGCAGTTGGAAATGGAGATTTCGATGGTGACGGGATCATTGATCTGGAAAACTTCAAGCCCGAGTTTGTCGACATGCTGGAATGGGGCTTTAAAATTGACGCCTTCGATAGAAGGCTGCGCACTAACGTCGCGATTTTCTACCAGGAATATAAGGATATCCAACTGACAACAACTCGGCCCGATCCCACTTTCGGCATTCCCCTACCCTCCATTGAAAACGCCGGAAAGGCAGAAATGAAGGGTGTGGAAATTGAGTACACTTTCCTGCCAACGGATAATCTGCGCTTCATGGGTAGCATTGCCTATCTGGATGCAGAATTTAAGGAATACCTCTCGGAAATTCCAGATCCCAACGGCGGCGGCCAAATTATGATCGATAGGTCAGACGAACCGATGCCCCGCGCACCTAAGTGGACTGCCTATGTTGCGGTTGACTACAATATCAATACCGATGCAATGGGCACCATTACACCCACCTTTCTAGTCCGTTACATCGATGAAATCTATGGTGGGTTCGACCGGGACAGTTTTTATGTGTCCGACGAAGTAAGCATTCCAGCGGAAACATTTTACGAAACTCGTCTCACCTGGAGGCTTCCGGATGAGCGCACCACTATCACCGCTTGGGTGAAAAATCTGACTGACATCGAGGATCACGAACAGGGAGGCGTGCCCACGGTGGGAGTGGCCCGCACCACCACCCAAGGCTATGCGCCTCCACGAACTTACGGTATTGACCTAACCTATCGCTTTGGCGGCCAGTGACCCAAAACCTATTGCTGTTGCGTTAGCGCGTTTGTTGCACAGCGCATGCCGATGTCATGCGACTTCCACCACTTCAACCAAGGTCTCACGTCGGTGTCGGATAGGTCGGGCCGGTTTGTCCATTTTTGGTATCCCCCGCTTCCACCAAAATTTGACCAAACCAATCTTCCAGGCGACATATCCGGGATAGCCTGGGATGGTCGTAAAGTCCAGATGGCGAAGGTGATCGATGGCTCGCTTGAGCAAGTAGAATCCACGAAGTATCAGGGCAGAGAAGGGATACAATGGCTGCTCCTCTGAACTGGCACGTACGCGCTTCAGCAACCAGTCAAACAACCAACGTGGCGGCCGCATAACGACCAACAAGTACAGCACCATATTGCCCCAACGTGGCGGTATATTCACGTAGTTGTCCGAGATCTCCTCAATGTCCACACCCTGCTCTCGCAAATTTTCCTCCAGACGAGTATTGGGAATCGCTTTTAGGGAGAATATGTTGAGGGTGAACGGTCGGCCGAACGCATAGACCAGTTCCAGCGTCTCTACGACGTCCTCGCGCAGTTCAATGGGGTTGTCCACAATAATGTCGTAGGCAGGCGGAATATGATATCGAGGAGCAAATTCAGCGCAAACCTTAGAAGCTGCCAATACATCCTCGGGGGGAGTGGGACGCTGATAGAAATCCAAAATTCGCTTGGAACCGCTTTGTACACCCATGCGTATTCGGTTCATTCCGCCCCAAGTCAGCACCTGCAATTTATCCTGCCGCACATAATTGGGGATAACGCCGTAGACGGCAAACGGAATACCAACCTCTTCACGCCAGATTTCAGCAAACTCTGCTAACTGGTCATAGGGAATTGCCATAAAACTGTCGTCGTGGAAACACACTGTACTGAGATAAGGTTGTGCTGTCATCGCAGCCTTGATTTCAGCGACGGCATAACGGGCACTTGGGTGCCGCAATTTGCGATAGCCCACGTCGTTTTCGATGAATTTGGTATTGCCACAATAGGTGCACTTGAATGGACAACCGATAGACCATACCGTGTTAAATCCCAATCCATTACTGAGCAACCTATCGTGCAATGTCAGATCTTGAAAGCCCTTACCTGGTTTATACAAGAACTCCTCTCCGCCATGCCGCGCAAAAGCCAGCGTCTCCATATCTTCGGAAGTTTGTAGCGGCAAAAATCCATTGCGCGTAACCTCATCCCCCTTCTTGAACCAAAAGTTTGGAGTGGCGGTATAGTCTCCGCCCGCTTTCCATGACTCGTAAAACTGTTCGAAGGCAAACTCGCCTTCACCCGTACAGATCGCATCAACCTCTGCCAGAATGGCATCTTCTGGATGAATTATGGGATGTATTCCGCCCCAAATTATCATGCACGCGGGATTGATCTCACGAACTCTGGCGATGACCAATTTCGTCAGATCTGCGTAGCCACTCATACAGGAAAACCCCAGTAGATCGCTGTCCGCCAGACCCCGGGCAATTTCGTCAACAGCATCTGTGTCCATTTGGCCGCCGGACCCTGTTTTGCCGGTAAGTACACGCATGAGCGAACGCGCGTGATGAGTAGACACAAAACAGAATCTAGCATCGGGAATGAGTCGCTCGACATGTCCGCTAAACTTGCGAAAGCCGCACGCGACAATGCCATCCTCCAAGCACACCATTGTTACTTTCAAAATACACACCATTTTGTCATTTAATTACAACAACGTACGCCCATGTCCTGCGTTTGCCAAGCGTTTGCACATCGCAGAATCACTATAAGGTTTCAATTTGTGATTCACGTCCATTTTGACCTCGCAAGAGAATCGAACCTACCGTCACTACGGAGGGGTTCTGGCAAATTCAAGGGAGCGTACTTGAAGAGGAAGTGAGGTGCGCTCCACAAGTATTAAACCTTTTAAATCAATGTATTAGGGCTACAACCACTGAATGCCATCTCTCTCTGTGTAAAAATAACTGACACCTGAATTACGCTGGAAAATCGCACGGCCTGCACCCGAGTAGAACGCGGACCCGCTATGCGGTGAACAAAAGTGAGAACGCCAGTTACTTTCTCTAGAATGACCCTTTTTTATGTATGCCTACTACATTGCTACTCCGAGTTAACCAAAAGGGAACATGCCTTTTCGATCATTTCCCGGCACTTGATGGCCGGTAACGGCAACCATTAAGGTCCTCAATATGTGATCGATCCCGATAGCCCGGGCACGCTGACAATTAATGTCGTTGTACTCCGCAGGGATTTCCCCAAACGGCAGCGCCACGAACACCTCCTGCGGTCTGATAGTGGCTTTCTCTGCCATTGGTTTCAGTGCGCCTTCGTGTTGCTCCGCCGGCTCAGGCACCCACCCATGTACCGTGAAAGCCTGAGGGTATTCGCAGGGGTAACTTCGCCCGCGCCAGCGGACCCAGCTCAATATCCTGAGCGTCAAAAATCATCAGCTGGCTCAATGCTGTTACCTGATCGTAGGCCAGTATAAGAATATATCCGTCACCTTCAGCTGCAGTATCTGAACGCGGCGCAAATATCGGTTCACCCAGCAGGTACTGATCTTCACCCCAGAGTTTACGGCTCCCAGTCTTTAGGTCGTAATGAATCAGGCGATTGAACATTAATTGTTCATCATGACCACCCACCAAATAGGCGTGACGATGAGAGCGCGTCATATAGCGGTCATCGGTACGCGGAAATTCACAGGGCAGGTCATCCAGCATCTCTTCTCCAACGCCGTTAGTGCTACCACTCACGTCGATGGTCCAGCGGCGCAACGTAGGCGTCAGCCCCTCGTCTGCACTCGCCATGGATCCATCGAGCTTAGGCGCAAACCGTGACGCATTGGAGGCACAAACATCAACTTTTATCGCGCCCTCTTCGTCCCAGGCATTGACCATATGAAAGCTCCAACGCGGATCCATACTGTGCCATTGCACGTCGGCAGCAGTGCCATTGCGGGGCATCACGCCTAAATGCGCTCCGCGCTCGGGCTCCCAGGCCATCGGTATACCCCCAGTCATGGCGCGCTCCAGATTAAATACCAAAGGATATACCGGAAACACGACATACTTTTCGGTCACGAAGAAGTCGTGGGCAAAGGAAGGGAATGGCGCTTCCACCATTTCATTCTTGATGAGGTTGCCCTCTCTGTCGGCGATATTCATGCGTAAGAATTCGCTGAAAGGCCCTTTTGCCTGATTGCCGAAAAACACCATTTCCCCTGTGCCATGATCAAGTTTGGGGTGGGCAGTGATGGGCCCGTCGATCTTGCCGTAGTAATCGAAATTGCCGATGGTGGCCAGTGTCTTCGGCTCCAGCTCAACAGCAATAGTGCCTTCCATCAGTGCCATGAGACGATTGCCGTGCCACACCACATGCGTATTGGCTGTATTGTAGTGTTCTTCGGCGACCGACGGATCCGCCGTCATGGGGTTACCCAACACACCAAACAGCGATTTACCGGCTGCGCGTTCCAGTTCATATTTTTCAGTGCGCACCCAGCGATTCTTCCAGGACACTCGTCCATCACTAAATTCGAAACGCTGAATCATGCCGTCACCGTGGAACCAGTGATACTCCTCTCCCTCTCGAGGAGGATGGAGCGGGTCGGGGCCATTGCGAAAATAAACACCTTGCAAATCTGCAGGTAGTTCGCCCTCGACAATCAGATCGGGTGCGTCGCATTCGATGCCCGAGGGTGCTGTTGGGCCACTCAAGAATGGATTATCCGGAAATGAGTGTGTCATGAACTAACTCCTGTTTTAGGTTGTTCAACACCTTGCTCTGTAGTGCAGAATAAATCAAGATTCTCTGCATGAGAAATACTGCCTGTACCGTGGCGGCGCTGGAGGATATCAGGGTTTAGCGGAGAGAAACTCCGCGGCGCGGGCGCGCTGAAAAGTGATGCAGGTAGAGTCTTCGGGAATCTCTGATAGCGGGAGCGGAACAGCAACATCCTGCGGTGTGATGTTGGCGGTGTCGGCCAGTGGTCTTAGTGCTTCGAGATCGAAGTCGTAGAGCTTAGCGGCATTTTCACCAAGCATCATGCGCACTTCCTTCTCATCGATATCCGCAAATGCGAAGCGCATATTTTCTCTCGAATAGGGGTAGCATCCTTCGTAGTGCGGATAATCATTACCCCAAAGCACTTTTTCAACACCCACCTTGTCCCTACCTTTAACATCCGCTACCGAGGGAAAGCTGGCGCCGTACCAGCAGTTTCGTTTCGCATAAAAACTGGGTAGTTCTTTTAACGCCGGATCTTTTGAAGTATCGATCTCACCTATGTAGCCCGCTTTCCAGGCCATGTACATTGCATCCATACCCTGCATCAGGCGCGGTGCCCAGGCACAGCCGGATTCCGTAAGAATGTAGCGCAATTTTGGGAAGCGCTCGAATACGCCGCCCATAATAAGATGGGTGTACCCGCGCTGGATAAAAAATGACATCTCCATCGCCCAAAGGGCTTTGGAGCCCTGACCTTCACCATAGTGTGGTGAACCCTGCCCCGAGTGCTGATTGATCACCAGACCAGCGTCCTGAATCGCCGCCCACAGGCGATCATAATCCGGATGATTTAGGGCATTCAGGTGTACATCCGATGGTGAGGGCAGCGGCAGCAATACGCCGCCGCGTAAATGGTTTTTTGCGATCCACTCAACATCTTCGATGGCGTCCTCAATATTGTTGAGATGGATCAAACCGATTCCAGCACGACGCTCAGGTTGTTCCGCACAGAATTCCGCCAGCCAGCGATTGTGCGCGCGCATTCCGGCCAATTGATGTTCGTACTGTTTCGGCGATGGCGGGGCTGAGATATGAAAAGGGGCGTCGTAGAATGGTGGCACGGTGTTAGGAAAAATCACCTCACCCACCACACCGTCACCGATGAGATCGGACAGACGCTCCTTGGAGTCCCAGTTCTTGGTTTTCTTGGTACCTACGTGTTTTTTGGCAGGGTTTTTGTAGCTGCCCCGCCACGCGTCAAAGTCCTCGCGGTACCTGGGATCCAGGTAGTCGCGATAGGCCTCTATCGATGCGCCCGCATGGGTGTCGGCGGTGATCACGATGTAAGGGTCATTGCTCATAGGCGATGGCCGCGCTAAGCGGATTCAGCGTAGAACTGCTGATAGTATTTTCGGATTTGGTGAATAGGACCGTCACCATCACACAACACCGGATTCTCGTGAAATTTTTTGTGCTCCCATATAGGAACATCCTGACCGTGTTGTCGAGTCACCTCACCAATAAACGCATCGGCAAGTCTCTGCGTGGCTTTGATATTGTCATCCATAATTTTAAAACTGAAGCGCATGACCGTCTCGTGGTAGTCCGCATCTACGGGTGTTCCTGTAACGATAATCAGCGTCTCACCAATACCCTGGAAACGTGTGATTCCTACGCTGCCGCCGTGAGACTCAATATCCACACTGCCTTTGACTTCGCCTTTCCCGGTGGTAAAAGTCAGTCCCTGAAACGCGCGCATTATGTGTCCGTCAAAGGTAAAGGTTTTTTCGGGGATATCCGGTGTTCCATGAACAAAATGAAAGTGTGGGGAATCGACAACATTTTCTGCCATTTCCTGCGGGTGACTGCGCACTCTCGCCGTGTGATAAATCGGCTCCATCCAACCGTCGCTGCACCAGTCGGCCACTTCGGGAACTTCCCACTTAGGCACCTCGCCGTGGGGATGGTGCCACATGAACACAATGCCGTTCTTTTCACAGGTGGGATAGGTGTTGAGTTGCGCTTTGGCGGGGATGCGCTTTGCGTATGGGACCTCAACACATTGACCACCACCATCAAACTTCCAATGGTGGAACGGACAGCGTATGTCGTCGCCTTCGACTGTGCCGCCATGACCAAGATGTGCTCCCAGGTGGGGACAATAAGGATCGATGACATGCGCCTGGCCATCTTCGCCGCGATACACGACAAACTCCTTACCCAGGTATTGCACCGTCTTCACTTCACCGGCGGCCAAATCTTTGGATTCGGACATTCTGAACCAACCGAAAGGCATGGGAAGAGGAATTCGCTCACTCATATAAAATAGCCTCGTACCCTGAGAAACTAACTCCACCGATGATCGAATGACACCGGTATACTATTACCAAAGTATAGCCCAAGTGCCCAGCACTGACTATCTTTATAAGGCGGGTGCCTGATGATAATATGGCGCCCCCGCGGCTCAGCCAACACTGCGGATAGCACGGTACTTTTTAAGGACTCAGTTAATGGAAAAACCCTGGTTGATGGGCATTGATCTTGGTGGCAGTGGCGCACGTTGCATACTGGTAAACCGATCTTCAAAGATGATGATCAGCGCGAGCGGCAGTTGGCAGTTCTCCTGTGCTCCGGGCACCTTCGGCACCGGTTTTGATATCGACCTTGACGAGGTTTGGGCGGTGACGGGAAAGGCCTGTCGTGACGCCCTGCTGCAGGCAGATATCGATCCTTCCAACGTAGCGGCAATGGCCGTATCGGCGATGCGGTTCAGCACAGTTCTGCTGGATGAAAACGGTTCCAGCCTGCTGGCCGTTCCCAATCTGGATGCCCGTGCCGCGGGAGAATATTTTGAAATCGCCGGCAAGCTGGGTCCACAACTTCTGCAAGAAACTGGCACGTGGCCCCTACCACTGCACGCCGCATCACGCCTTCTATACCTGAAAAATCAACAACCGGACACCTATGCCCGAGTCCGTACCCTCTTTGGCATGGGGGAATGGCTTAACCATCGACTCAGTGGCGTACGCGCCATCGACGCCTCACTGGGAAGTGCCACCGGCCTGTTCAGTCTCACAGAAAGAGCGTGGTGCTGGTCATTGATCGATGCATTAGACCTGCCGCGGGAGATCTTTCCACCGGTGATCGACTCCGGCTGTCCCCTCGGCAAGTTAACAGCAGAGGCCGCCGCGCACCTGGGACTGCCCGCCGATGTCATGGTAGGCATGGGCGGCGCCGACACCCAGTGCAGCTTAGTGGGCAGTGCCGTGATAGAACCCCAAGAATGCGCAGTTGTGGCAGG
>JAPKAY010000026.1 GCA_028825045.1 Halioglobus sp. | reverse complement strand
GTACCGGCCTTCGTCTTAGCAGCTACCTTCTTCTTCGATCCCGCCTTCTTTTTCGATGCGGCTTTCTTTTTCGATGCGACTTTCTTCTTGGCGGCAGGTTTCGCACCCGCTGACTGCTTTCCGCCGACCACTTTCTTAGCTTCCGCCACCAGCTTTTTCCAGGCTTTCGAATTAGCATCTGCGCGTTTTTGGACTATTTTTTGCGCGCTAGTATTCGTCTTTTTGGCCATTTTCTGCAAACTTTGCACATCTTTGCGAGCACGCTCCAGTACCTGCTTCAGTTCTTTGACAACCACATCACGATCGCCTGATACTTTTCGCAGCTCATTCAGCAACCCCCTCAACATCTCATACTGTCGCTTGGCGATATCGGTGTACCCATCAATGATCGCGCGGTTAGCGCCGGCCACAGCATCGATGTTGCTACCTGTACTCTTCAGCACATCGTCCCACGAGTAGCTACCGACTTTAATCTGCTCCATGTACTTACCTAAATTTAACGCAGCCACCTTCTTGGCAGAGGACTTTCCTTTCCCGGGACTTTTTCGAGCTTTCTTGGATTTTGGCTTAGCTTTTGGGGTAGCCATAATTCATATCTCCTAGCTTTTTCGTTTGAGGATAATACTCCGCATACCATACGGCTTGTCCCAGTGTAGTCGAATAATCGCAGCTGACCATCCCCGTAGTGCAGCAAGATCAACGGGAATAGGCCAACCATCAAACATCATCGGCTTAGCCAGGCATCTGTTTCGAATAAAATTGAAGCTCACTATGCTCATACCGGACTTCGAACGAAAAAGTTCGCCTGTCTTCGCGGTGCCACCAGACTAAATCAGCTCTTTCGCAAAACCCAATAGTCTATATAATCCCTTCTTCTCACGCGCCCGTAGCTCAGCTGGATAGAGTAACTGGCTTCGAACCAGTTGGTCGGGAGTTCGAATCTCTCCGGGCGCGCCAATTTTTCCTTATAAATCAATACACATAAGCACTTTTTGCGCCCTAACATTAGCAATCCGCGGCGCATTAGGCTGCCCAAACGCGCAGAGTCTCATGCATTCGCCTGCACAATTAAAGCAACAAGTACGATGATACTGCGTCATCGCCCGGGAATGGCCCACAAGGATTATCGCACCACCAGCCGGCAAGTCATGAGAAACCCGGGTAGAACTTTACTGCCGTAGTTTCCTTGCGGAAAATTCCTGTTTAGAGCACGATTCTTGCACTAACTCTCATCACACATCGCATAACCGGATGGGCATGAAGCACATACTTGTCAATAATCAGTCGGCGCGCTTACGACCAAACGCAATCGGGCCCTCAAAATTACCCGGCCAATTGCTTTTGATAATCAGAACGTTCTTTTACGCTACGCTTCTATTGGGAAGCATTGCATGCGCTTCAGCATTTCAGGGCCCCGATACCAGCAAGGCTTACCATGTCAGTTTCCAGGCAAGTCTGGACCCCAATTCTGGTCATGCGCATGTCAGCATGACTTTGGATCAATCGAGTCAATTGGTTCGCAGCATAGAGTTCATCATGCCCGACGAACGCTACCTGAATATTCGCACTTTTTCTTCCACCGTCGACACTATCGGCGATCGGGTCACCTGGAGGCCCAAGCAAAATGGCGGGGTATTGAATTTTGACTTCATCATCGACCACCGCAGGTCAAATGGGCTTGCAGATGCGCGCATCACCGACACATGGGCGCTACTAAAGCTGGACGAACTGTTCCCGCGCGCAACCGCCCGCACCGTGAAGGGCGCCTACGCAAACACAACCCTTCAATTAACGGCACCCGAAGGATGGCGGATAGAAACGCCCTATGGCGAGATTGCGGGACAGGAGGTTAGTATCAGCGACCCGCATCGGCAGTTCGACAAACCACTTGGGTGGTTGCTAGCTGGCGAACTGGCAGTACGTCGCGAAAACTGGAGTGGGCGCCACATCAGTGTGGCTAGCCCTCTGGGCACCAATTTGCACGCCAATGACATTTTGGCTTTTTTGCGTTGGACACTGCCTGCACTGGTCGACGTATTTCCGAATTTTCCACAGCGTCTGCTGATTGTCAGTGGGGCCAAAGATATGTGGCGGGGCGGTCTATCGGGTGTGGGGTCGCTGTACCTACACAGTTACCGACCGCTGATAAGCGGTAATCGCACCAGTCCGATGCTGCACGAACTCTTTCACGTAGGGAGTCGTATGCATGGATCGACGGGTGCGGACTGGATCATAGAGGGCCTCGCAGAATACTACAGCCTGACACTGCTATTGCGTTCGGGCGGCATTTCAGAATTTCGCTACAATGAGGCCTTTGCTAAACTTGCACAATGGAGTGCACAGACCCAGTGCTCAGCGACAAATCGATCCCAAGAAAAACAAACTGCACGCTCCACGATAATAATGCGGTCACTTGACGAAGAGATCCGCGCCGCTACTCACAACCGAGCCTCCCTCGACACTTTAGTGCAAGAACTGCTGAAACTCGACCAGCCCGTTTCCAACGCCGCGTTCCGCGACGCAGCTAAAAAACTCATTGGCGGATCAGCAAGATCGCTGACAGGCTGTCCTTAAGACATTCCTGATTTCGTATTCTCTGCCTGCACGAGCAGTGCTTACGACTTAGTAATTCGCTGATTAGAATGCAACTTGGCAGAATGAGGAAATTGTAATGTCCAACTCACTAAAATACCCGTCAGGGAAAACAGGACTGGGTCCTGGCTCACTCGTTCATGTGGGCGACGTTCATGAATCTGTCACTCGTTTAACTGTCGTTAGCTACAACCAAAATCACTACGAACAACATTCGGTAGTGTCTCCGGATGAAATTACTGCCTATCGCAACAAGGAAACGATCACATGGGTAATTGTTGAAGGCTTGTCTGACGCGAGCGTTATTGAAAAAATTGGCGAGCGATTTGGCATTCATTCTCTCGTCTTGGAAGACATACTCAACACACATCAGCGGCCAAAGCTGGAAGAAAATGAACATTATCTGTTTGTAGTGTTGAAGTGTCTAATGCCGAACCAGGATAACTTCTCGGTAAACTATGAACAGGTCAGCATGCTGCTTCTGGACAACATCATCTTTACATTTAGGGAGAAAACCGACCCTTTATTGAACCCGGTGCTAAAGCGCCTTGAGAAAAGCCACGGACGCGCTCGCAGCGCCGGCCCCGATTTTCTCATGTATGCCATTCTCGACACTATCATTGATCAAAACTTCGAGATTTTGGATCAGCTAGATGAAACATTGGTCTCTCTCGAAGCCGAGATATTTACAGATTCAAATCCTACGCTACCGGCGAGAATTCACGAGCTAAAAATGGAAGTCATTAGAATGCGCCGCTACCTGGCGCCCATCAGAGATATGACGGCGGGGTTGTTGCGAAGTGAATCAGCGTTGATTCATGAGCATACGGTTATTTATCTCAGGGACGTGCACGACCATGTCTTACGCATTATCGAATCGATTGAAATACACCGGGATATTCTTTCCAGTCTGCTTGAAATCTACCTGTCCAGCATTAGCGGAAGACTGAATGAGGTTATGAAAGTGCTCACGATATTTGCCTCTGTCTTCATTCCTCTCACCTTTATAGCGGGCATCTATGGTATGAATTTTGAACACATGCCGGAGCTAAAGTGGGCGTGGGGATATCCTGCCATTTGGGGGGTTTTTATTTCTACCACGGCGGGACTACTCTATTACTTTAGAAGAAAAGGATGGATTTAGGCTGCGCCGTATTTTCGTCGCAGTCTGCCACTCACTAGGGCATGGTCTTACACGCAAGCAATTGACCAAATGAACAACCGGTAACCTTCATGGCACCAAAAACATACACTAAACCAATAGGCCCATCGATCGCCAAAAGAGCGTACTCCCAGGTTTCAGCAAGTTCATTCGGAACGGCATAAATGACAGCAGATATCGCCGATAACCTTACTAGTCCCTGCCAGAAAAATACCGGCGCACGATTCACCATATCATGGGAAGCCCACATCAGCAGAGCGGCCGCCATCATCAAAAACGTCCCCAGTGTAATCAGCGGGACTAATTGCCCCTTCACCGGTTCGGCCGCCATGGCAATTGCAATCGCACCGGCCCAGGTGCCGGCCCCGACCAGAAAGTCGGACAAACCAGTCCACCAAATAAATTTCTGTAACATAAAGTCGTACCTTTCTCAGATTACGGTCAGGGTTTAACTGCTTCAGTAAGCAGAGCGTATGGATTACTTTTCCGAGTCGTCACGCTTACTTTCCAGCATCAAATGCGATATTCATTTTTTTTATACCGGGAATAAAATTTGAAACCAAATTGTGCGTTGAGCCAACTAATCGAGGGTTGCGTAACCGCGGGATAATTTCTTCAAACATAACACACAGCTCCTTGCGCGCCAGATGGGAACCAATACAAAAATGTTGCCCCACCCCGAACGTTCGGTGCTGGTTTTTCAAATCAGCCATGCGCTGTGAGCGGGTAACATCGAAGACTTCCGCATCGTCGCCAAAGAGGTCGGGGTCGTGATTCACGGCAGGGTAGAACAGCTTCACCAGGTCGCCCTTCTTAATTTCCATCCCACCAACGGTGACATCCCCCGTCGCCGTCCGCTGCATATGAATGAAGGATGGGTAGAATCGCAGCATCTCTTCAACTGCATCCGGAATCAGTGCTGGATTGTCGATAAGTATTTGATGTTGTTCCGGATGCTCGATCAGAAGCCTCATGCCTTGACTGGTTGCAGTACGAGTCGTTTCAACGGCGCCGGCAATGAGTATCAGGAAAAAGGTACAAAACTCAAACTCATCCAAGCTTTCCCCTTCAACCACCCCGTTTAGCAGAGCATCAATGACTGTTCCGCCCTTGGGGTTGGCTTTGTGGCTGACCGCTAGCTCCATGGCGATTTCAAATATCTGGGCAGCGGCAAGCTGGCCATCCTCTGCGGAGACATCCAGTTCAGGGTCATCCATGCCTATCATAATGTCGACCAGGCTGGCGAAGGTCTGACGTTTTTCAGCCGGCATTTCCATCAACGCACAGATTACGAATAACGGCATCTCCGCAGATACTTCAGACACAAACTCGCACTCCCCCCTGGCCACCACTTTGTCGATGATGTCCCGAGCAAATTCCCGCATCAGCGGCTCCAGCGCATCAACGGCTTTACCAGTAAAAGCATTACGCACCACCCGGCGATACTTGATATGTCTTGGCGGATCCATGTTGATAATCAGCTGCCGCATAATCTCCATCGACTCAGGGTCGCTACCGCCAGGCTGAGGGTGAGCCAGATTGACGCTTGAAGAAAACTTGTCGGGATTCTTGGAGATAAAATCCAGATCTTCACGCTTGGTAATTGCCCAGAAATCGCCGCCAAATTCTGCAGCCCCTGATTGGTAGGAAACCGGACACTGCTCACGCAGCGTCGCAAATGACTCAAACGGCAAACTTTTGCTGTGCGTCATGGGATTCATAAGGTCGAACTGGAAGGGGCATTTTTCGGTCATGGAAACTTCCACTACTTATTATTGGCAGTAAAAACAGTCAATGGCAGACTACCACAGTAGTAATCGATGCGAACTTCTGCCAAATAATCTGTGCCCAACGATGTCTCTGGTTTAGCGTTGCATACCGCAAATTTTCTTAGGAGAAACTCGATATCAGGTCGGTTTGCAATTTAAACGCAGTGGAGCGAGGGGGAATAAGGGCGCTAATGAAGATACAGATAACAAAACCCGTGTGAAGCTACTAGAATACCAGGAATACCGCAGGTGAACATACCTGACGGTCGTAACCACCCTATAGCTTAGCTGATGGACGCGAGTATGGATTTCAAGGACTACTACGACATTCTCGGCGTTACACCCGATTCAGACACTAAAGCAATCAAAACTGCTTACCGAAAATTGGCGCGCAAATACCATCCAGATATGAATTCCGACGAGGGCGCCGAAGACAAGTTCAAAGAAGCCGCCGAAGCCTATGAGGTGCTAAAAGCTACAGAGCGCAGGGCAGAGTACGACGAGCTTCGTCAGTACGGCGGGGCAAAGGGTGGCGGCTTTGAGCCACCCCCTGGCTGGCAAGGAAGCAGTGGGGCCGGAACCGCGGAGTCTTCGCATTTCGGGGGTGACTATTCCGACTTCTTCAATTCCATGTTCACTGGCGGCGCCGGAGGGGGGCGCAAGCAGCGTTCCGGCGTGCGCGGGCAAGACGCAGAACTCGAAATGCCCGTGTTATTAGAGGAGACTCTTGCGGAAACATCGAAGCGCGTCGAATACAGAATCCCAGTATTTAAAAATGGGCAGGTCATAGAGACTAAAAAGAGTCTCGATGTGAAAATACCCGCTGGTGTTAAGGACGGCGAAAGAATTCGTCTTAGAGGCCAGGGAGGAGCCGGTCAGGGCGAGGGGCCCAATGGTGACCTTTATCTGCACATTCGCCTCGTTCCACATCCTCTGTTTGACATTGAAGCACACAATCTTGTCGTTACTGTGCCGTTGGCACCCTGGGAGGCGGCGTTGGGAACAAAGATTACGGTGCCCACCTTATCCGGGAAGATAAACTTGACCATTGCGCCCAATAGCCAGCCCGGGCAACGTCTGCGAATCAAGGGAAAAGGCCTGCCAACGAAGACCGGAAGCGGTGATTTATATGCACTACTGAAAGTGGTCATGCCTGTGAAGACGAGTGATGAAGTTCAGGAACTATGGCGGTCGCTGGCGGATAAAGCAGACTTTGATCCACGAGAAAACTGGGGGAACGCGTCATGACGGATTTGATCGTCAGCATTTCGTTTCATGAACTTTGCCAGTACGAAGAACTCAGCGAGTACATCATCCTTGAGGTGGTGGATCATGGAATTGCGGAGCCACTTTCAGGGAAAAACGCGCCGGACTGGGTTTTTGATACCAACACTGTCCACTGGCTACGCAAGGCTGTCCGCCTGCATTCTCAACTGGAGATCGACTGGGTCGCGGTTGCCATGATCATTGAGTTGCTACAACGGAACGAGTCTCTCGAGAGAGAGCATCGATGCCTCGAGCAGAAGCTAAAGCGATTCCTGGAATAGGTAAGATATCTCTAGAAGTTGCAGCCAGCCCTGAGTATTGCGCGACAAAAAAAAAGCCCTTACGCGTGGAGCTTTCCCAAATTTTCGGTACCCTGAACAAAAGGGCATGGAGGGCTATAAGCTAAAAGTTGGGGCTAGCACTGTGGGCCTGGAGCCGGAGGGGTCCTGTGTAACTTTCAACGCTATGCTGCGGTATGGTAAGGAAATAGCGCACCTTTAATGCGCCACACAATTCCGTCGGCTTTATCGCTAACGCCATTCGATGATCGCCCTGATTTGACGACTGCATGAAACACCACCGCGCGGGATCGTCCTGCAACTCGTCATCGCAACTGAAGCCAATTAACCCGTCCGTACTGAGTTCAAAGCTGAACTTGTTCAACCCCAGCGCTATTCCTTCACCTCTAGCCTTGATGTAGGACTCTTTCAAAGTCCAGTAATCAAAGAAGCGATTTTTTTGAAGTTTGTCGGGCAGACTGATCAAATCCAGGTATTCCCGATTAGAGAAGTATCGCTTCGCCAACGCCTGGACCGAACTCTTGCGATGGCAATTTTCAACGTCAATACCGACAGATGCCGATTGCGCTACCGCACACACCACCCATTCCCGACTATGACTAAGATTAAAACACAGACTTGTCTGCGGACTAGCAATAACCGGCTTGCCGCCCTTCTCCTTGGAAAACGCCCACTGTGAGGGCGGATAGTTTCCGTATTGCGACAGGGTTGTACGCTGTAACGCGCGGGTAATGGCATCTGCATCCCGCATTGGCTTGATTCTATAACCCTGATTACGGGTCCGCTCTGTCGCGCTCATCATCTGATAACAAGCGTCCAGCGCCGACCTCGGAACCTGAGAAATCTGGGTTAACCAAATATGTACTTCGTCGGTAGCCAGGTTCAATATCAGGATATTCCATTTAAACAATGTGCCCGCACTATTCTACGGTGCCGATGAATAGTCCGCCAAGTTGTTGCGGCAATCACTCATGATCCCCATACTTCATTAGAACATCGAACGATGCGCCGCGGCCAGCACGAAGCCATGTGCTATTTGGGCTGCGTGACCTTTATGGCCTCCTCGGCTCTAATCGCACTATCATTCGCCAGCCAGAGACACACGCGATGCTGATATCCTTGTCCTTATGGGGCACACTCGTAGGTGCATTATGCTTCTTTACGGGCGTAATCTTCACCATGGCGGAGAGCGCGCCCAGTATTGACAACGAGGAACCGAGGTGACCACCAGCAAAGAACTCCAGGCCATCATTAAACTGGTGCCACCAGATTTTGCCGACCCCAAAGCTAATTTCGCAGCGGTGCGCAGAATGTTTGCACCCTTCCACGGCCATCCGACTGGCGCTGACCTTGCAGTAGAAATCAGGGAAATTGGGGGTGTTCGCTGCGGCGATTACCATATCAAAGAACAGGAACACCGCTGGACCGCCTTTCACTGTCATGGTGGGGCTTTTGTATCCACCCCTTTGAATGAGTACCATTTCTATGCGGAAATCATCGCACGGCAGACGCTAATGCGGGTGGTGATGCCCGATTATCGTCTCGCGCCAGAGCACCTCTATCCGGCAGCCCATGATGATTGTTTTAACGCCTACTGTGGTCTATTAGAAACGGGAATAGACCCCTCCAGCATTGTAGTGATGGGAGAATCCTGTGGTGGTAGTCTCGCTGTGGGTCTGCTTCTGCGATTGCGCGACAACTTACTGCCGCTACCTGCTTGTTTCGTATCCCTGACAGGGTGGTTCGACCTGGCGGTGTCGGGCGAACCGGTGGAGGGCAACGATCCGTTTCTAACCCCCCAGTGGGTGCGCAATCGTGCGCAGGACTACCTTGGGGGGCAGCTGGCGCCTGAAGACCCTCGGGTCTCTGTCGCTAATGCCGATTTACACGGCCTGCCTCCCCTTTACCTGCAAATCGGCCAGTTTGATACGGTGCGCGAGGGCGCCATTACACTTGCCAACAATGCACTGCGCGAAGGGGTTAATGTCACTGTGGAAAGCTGGCCGGGGATGATTCAGGGGTGGCACGGACTGGTGACTGCTGGTGTGCCCGAGGCAACACGGGCCTGGGCTTCCATTCGAAGTTATGTCCACGCAATCAATCACACCTAAGGAATTTGAAGCTGGCGCGCAAACCGTCACGTTTGCGCTAATGCCTCAGATAGAGGCTGCAGTATCTGCGCTACGTATAGCGGCAGAACCTTTAGGTAGCGATAAGAAGTCTGCTTTTACGCGGGTGCACTTTCTCTTTGCGGTGTGCGGGTACACCACCAAATCAGCAACAACAGCAACACCTGCACCACCAATCGTATATTCAGAAACGTCTCAGAGACATCCACAAATAGTTCAGGATTTAGCCACATGTGGATGTTGGCAGGCGTCACGCACACTACGAGTAGCAACAGTCCATTTCCTGCCCATTGCCGCATAGAGGGAATCAGGATGCCTATTGCGCCTAAAATCTCCAGCACACCACTGATATAAACGATCTCCAGATGGTAGCCCAGGTAGGGCGGCATGATGGCCACAAAGAAATCTGCATCAACGAAATGCATTATTCCACCCCCCATGAACCATAAGAAAACAAACGCCAGACCCAAATTCTTTAGTGTAAACATCGCATTTCCTCGCTAGGTGCTATGACAATAATGCTCGCTGAATCCAATTAAGTAGATGGTCTACGCGTATTTATGGACTTTAACTCGTTACTAAAACTCGCTGTAACCAGCGACTAATCTCTCGAATTTCTTCCAGGTTTACCTCGTGCCCCATCGGGTATTCATGCCATTCGACAGCATAACCCGCTGCCTGTAACGTCTCCAAACTCGATTTACCTAAAGACAAGGGCAGCACGGAATCGCTTTGGCCGTGACACATGAGAATGGGAATTTGCGCATTGGCCTGAGACTTACCTGAAGCTAAATTCTCGCCTTCGGCAAGGAAAGTAGACAGCGCCAGAATTCCCGCCAAAGGCTTGGGGTAATAGAGCGCAGTCTGGAATGCCATCACGCCGCCCTGCGAGAACCCTGCCAAGAGAATACGTTCAGAGGGCATGCCATTATCCAGTTCGGTCTGGATCAAGTCCTGAATCTGCAAAACAGATTTTTTCATGCCGGGCAAGTCGGTCCCGGCGGGATCAAAATCAAACCATGCCCGCGCACGCTGCCCACCAAAGGCGGTAACGGCTATCTCAGGGGCATGGGGGAACACAAAACGAACTGGCAAGTCGGGTGGTAGCTGCAGTTCCGGGACGATGGGCTCGAAATCATGCCCGTCCGCGCCCAGTCCATGCAGCCAGATGACAACTGCCACCGGGTCGGTCGGTGGATTGATCTCCACTGTGGGCAGGGGGGCTGCCAACATAACTGCTCCTTATTCTTCCCGGGGGGAAACGCGTACTATCAGTTCAGATCCGCCGCATACTGGCGCAATACCGCCAGCGGCACCGTATCAAGCGCTCGCTTGTGCGTGCGGGTGAGAAATACTTTGGGCGCCATTTTTTTCTCGTGGGCTTGCAGCCAACGGGCGGCACACAAGCACCAGCGATCTCCAGGCTTAAGTCCGGCAAATCCAAATTCGGGCATGGGCGTGCTGAGGTCGTTACCAGCAAAGCGCGAGTACTGCAGGAATTCTTCTGTAACCTGAATACAAATAGTATGCGATCCGGCGTCCTGGTCATTAGTATTACAGCAACCATCACGCAGAAACCCGGTAAGCGGATCCTCGCTACACAACAACAGCTCTTCGTCAAAGACATTCAACGGTTCGTCAATCTTGATAGTTGGCACGGCCCCGGTTCCCATAGTTGGAGGCGCACAGCATACCACGCGTTTCTGCCTCATGGGGCGCGGGAGAGCGAAACACCCGCACCCCAAAACGTTGTAGCCAATACCCGGTATACGGCTAGTGCAGATCTCAAGGTCTCTGCGTATTTTGGGGTCCGTGTGGACGAGTCCCTCCCGCTAACGGTATGGTGTGCTACTGGCGGTTTACCTTCCGAGGAGTTTCCCATGGATGATTACCTTCCCCCCGCATTAGACTGGGTTCGCGAACACGCTGAACTGTATGAGAGCAGCGGCGGCACCCAAGGCACTACACTGTTGGATACGGGCATGCCCTGCATACTGGTGACCCACCGCGGCAACAAAACCGGTGGCATTCGCAAAACCCCGCTGATGCGAGTCGAGGTAGACGGGAGCTATGTACTGATTGGCTCCATGGGCGGCCAGCCCAAAAACCCGGTGTGGGTTTATAATCTTCGGGCAGACACGGATATACAGATTCGCGACAAAACCGAGGTGTTTGACATGCGCGCCCGGGAAGTTACCGATGACGATGAGCGGGCAAAACTGTGGGCCGCTAGCGCGACTGCCTACCCACCTTATGATGACTACCAGGCTAAGACCGCGCGTAAGATTCCGGTTTTCATTGCCGAGCCAAGATAACCAGCATGCGGCCAAATAAACATGGAAAAATATCCATAAGTACCGTGACTAGAGCTTGATGGCTAAGCTCAAGCCAAATACCATCACCACCCTCCCTTCTATTAACGGAATTTGCAGTCAGTGAAGATCCCCGCACGCCTACAACCACTGGTCGAAGACGGCGTGGTAGATGAAGTCATCTGCCCGCTGATGAGCGGCAAGGAAGCCGACGTATTTGTCGTACGCTGTGGCTCTAAAACTCGCTGCGCCAAGATTTACAAAGATTCGCTCAAGCGCAGTTTCAAAAAAGCTGCCCAATACACTGAAGGGCGCAAAGTACGCAATAGCCGACGCGCACGGGCGATAGAGAAAGGTTCCAAATTCGGGCGCAAACAGCAGGAAGATACCTGGCAGAACGCGGAAGTTGATGCGCTCTACCGGCTGGTTCGCGCAGGCGTGCGCGTGCCCGAGCCCTACGGTTGTTTTGACGGCGTTCTGCTTATGGAACTGATCACCGATGAAAACGGCGATGTGGCACCGCGCCTGAACGACGTCTCCATGTCAGCGGAACAGGCACGCGAAGACCATGCACTGGTCATGCACTTTGTAATGCGCATGTTATGCGCTGGGCTAGTACATGGCGACCTGTCAGAGTTCAACGTACTCGTCGATGAAAACGGTCCGGTCATTATCGACCTGCCACAGGCGGTCGATGCCGCGTCCAATAACAATGCCCGCGCCATGCTCGAACGCGATGTGAAAAACATGACGGACTACTACGGACTGTTCGCTCCCGAATTACTCGAGAGTCACTACGCTCACGAGATCTGGGAACTGTATGAAGATGGGGAGCTACACCCCGACCTGGAACTGACTGGCGAGTTTGAGATCGACACGCACGACGCAGATGTCGATGGGGTGATGCTGGAGATTAAAGCGGCCCTCGCTGAGGAGGAAAGTCGCAAGGAGCGATTGCGTGAGGCAGAGGAATCTGATTAATGAAGCAACCGGGCTATCTCGAATTGGCTCAATTTAAAGCATGTGGAATGTAGACTGAAGGAGGACGAGCACACGTCTCATTTTCTCGACATAACCACAAACCGAAGTGCATGATCGCGGTAATGCTTACCCAGATCCATTCTCATAGGCACGCCATCTGCGTAAGCTGTTACAACGAATTCAAGAGGATCGCTCAATAGTTTAGTGCCAGTATGATTCACATCCTGTATGGTGAATCTTTCAGGCAAGATTCGTAACACTGGCCAATCCCCTGATCACAATAGGCCCCCCATGGCAGCCCTACGATATCGTTTCCATACCATGGAATTCGCCGATACCGATATTCACTTTCGCACGCTGCGCGATAGACAACAGTTTGATGACCCCGAAGGAATAACCGAGGCACTAGGCGTATCGCCGGCCTCGTGGCCGCTGTTCGGCGTGGTCTGGGCTGCCGGCGAGGTGCTCGCGCATCTGATGGATTGTTACGACCTGCAGGGCAAGCGAGTGCTCGAAGTAGGCTGCGGAATAGGCCTGGCAAGTCTAATAATGAATCAGCAGCAGGTGGACATTACCGCATCGGACTACAACCCTGACGCTGGAGAATTTCTGGCCTATAACACGCGCCTCAATAATTCCCCGGATATTCCTTTTATTTGCAGCGACTGGAGTTCCAAATCCAGCGACGACGGCCAGTTCGATCTTATTGTTGGCAGTGACGTACTGTATGAGCCAAACCACGCCAGTTTACTGGCTGGGTTTGTTGACCAGCATGCTGCCCCTGCAGCCGAGGCGATTATCATTGACCCAGGACGCGGAAATATTCCGGCGTTCTGCCGACAAATGGCCACGTTTGGCTTCTCAAACAAGCGCAGTAAAGCCGTAATGTCAGAGCGCATGACGCAGCCATTCAGGGGTAATCTACTGGAGTTTTCACGCATACCGACCTGCTGAGAACGCGGCTAGTCAGCGGCTAAGCCGCTGTTAAATGTGCTGCTCGCCTACCTGTTGTGTAAACGAAAAATACACTATCATGGCTTAAAACGCTCATCGTGGAGACAGACATGACTTATTTGAAAAGCTTCTCAATATGCCTGATGGCATTGGTCTTGACCGGCACAGCCTGGGCTGAAATATACGAGACGACGGACGCTCAGGGAAATCCGATGTTCTCAGATTCTCCGGGCAAAGAGGGTGCGCAGGTCGTGGACCTGCCACAAACCAACGTCGCCGATGCACCACCTGACATCCCTCAGGCGCCAGAGCAAACCCAGAGGGCGCAAAAGACTGTCGAGAACACTGTTGTCAACAACGAAAGTGAAGGAGATTACTCCCCGGACGACTACAACTACAACAACTACGACAACGACAACGACAACGACAATAACTATGACCCTGCGCAAATGCGCAGAGAACTAGACCGCGAAACACCGCTTGACCACGATGCAATTTCCGAAGGGTTGCACGCCGAAACCCCCATCAACCCAGCCGCGCCGCGTGAAGTTCTGGATGCGGAAGTCCCGCATACGGTCGGAGACTTTAACGAGCCACAGGACGTTGTTGATAGACGCGTAATGGACCATAAACGCTAGCTCGAACCTAGAAACAGGTACTCGTATGAACAGAATTGTACTCATTTTGATATTGGCCAGCGCTGCAGCCAATGCAAGCGCAACTGGCTGGCCCGCACAGAGTTCAACCGAGGAACAGTTGAACTACTGTAGAGGCTTCGTCACCGGGGGTCTGGCCTCGAAAGAGGTGGGTAGTGTTTCCAGAGTTGATCTGTGGCTGGCATGGAGCTACGTGATTCGGTCGGGAGCGATGAGCCCTCACGCCGGCGGACAGGAATATCAGAGGGGCCGGGATCAATTTCAAAAAGCCGCCACAGATGCTGACGCCCAATCAATAATTCAACACGCTGACGGCGACTGCGGGCTCGGCCGATCCGGCCATCAAGTCACAGGCTGGTAGCGCTTTTATAGCAGACCGAGTTAAGGCACCTCGCACTCTGGATCATGTTCGTATGCCATCGGGCAGTATATCGATCCTAAACACATTGCGAAATTGCGACTTATTGTGTCGATTTTTCACTTACGCTCGACTGCTATAAACCGGTAGCGGGTCAATTTCTGCGTAGTACCCCTCCAACGCCTCGATGCTTATGGGCTCCTGCTCCTGTTTGATATTGTCTTCGCGGGGTGAATGCCAGAGTGCCGTCTTTAAGCCATTGAATGTCAGGCATTGGCTATTGAACGCGCTGGCCGCATCGCTCGCCAACCACACCAGCCCTTGTGCCACATCCTGGGGTTCTCCAAATCCAAGCGCCTGTGCTGATTTGCCCGCTTTATCGATAAGGGGTTGCGTCATATCGGTACGAGCCACAGGCCACATGGCATTACAACGAATTCCATACCGCGACAATTCCTTGGCTGCGGTGTACATCATCCCCATGAGTCCCGCCTTAGCGGCGGCGTAATTGGTCTGGCCAAAATTCCCCACCAGACCCGACGCCGAGGTTATCTGAATAATGTGACCGCTTTGCGCCTCTCGCATTGCGAGCGCTGCGGCCCGTGTGCACAAAAAGGGACCTCGTAAATTTACCGCGATAACCTCATCAAAATCCTCATCACTCATTTTCAACAGGGTGCGATCGCGAACGATACCCGCATTATTGACCATCACATCGATACCCCCAAACTCACTGACACAAGTTTCAACCAGCGCATTACACACTCGTGTATCCGCGACAGAACCGGGCACCGCGCGCACTGGGGCGCCCAATGCGGCAAGCTCTTTTACTACTCCAGCCAACGCCTCTTCGTTAGTACCGTTGATTATCAACGACGCTCCCTCGGCAGCACAGGCCAATGCAAAATGTCGGCCCAGACTGCGTGATGACCCGGTAATCACCATACGCTTTCCGTCTAATCTCCCCATCCGCTCTTTCCTTGTTGTATGTGAAATTTCTGTGCCAGCAGACGACCTGCTAGAAACCAACCCGCTTGGTGAAACCGCCATCGACCACAACATTCTCGCCGTTAATCCAATTCGCCGCGTTGCTACAGACGAACACAGCAACATTGGCGACCTCTGCGGCGCTACCCAACCGGCCGCTCGGATGCGCCAGTCGGTCGCGTTCATATAGATCAAAGTAATTCTCTTTTATCCCCTGCCAGGCCCCTCCTTCAATATAGATTGGACCGGGCGAAATGCTATTGGAGCGTATCCCTTTTTCGCCCCAGTTTTGTGCCAGTTGTGCGGCATGGTTAACTGTGGCCGCCTTGATCGCACCATAACTGGGAGAAACTGACATCGCGTGATGCTCAAAGGCCGTGACCGTCGCGACTTGCAGGACCGCAGCTGCTACCGATTTCTCCAGCCAGGGTAAAGCCGCGTCACTCATCGCAACCGCACTCATAAGGTCGACCTCGAAACTGTTGCGCCAGGCTTCTTCGGTCCACTCGACGCTGGCCGATGCGCTGGTGTTGTTAACAACAATATCAATGCCGCCCAACTGCGATGCTGCCTGTGCCACCCACTTGCGAACGGCAGCGTGATCGGCCGCATCCACAGCTGCACCATAAATGACACCTTTATCACTCAGTGATTCTTGCGCTGCATCGACCCCCTCCTGACCTCTGGCAAAAAAAGCGACGTGGGCTCCCTCCTCCAAAAACTTCGTTACTATCGCCAGCCCAATACCGCGACTGCCGCCTGACAGAATGACTTTCTTTCCTTTTAACCCAAGCTCCATCCCCCGACTCCTGTTTCCTTCGCTCGTTTTGGTCGTATACTGGCTAGAGTAATCAGTAATCTACCAAGGTGAAAGCACTATGAGTATTCCAAGAATTCTGTACCTGCTACTCGCTATCATCGGCCTGGTGATGACCTGGTACTACAATCTGCAATTTATCGAGGATTCAGGCGGCAGCTTTGACATTGCCAGCTTTGTCGCCGCCGGCTCCACTAATGCCGCGGCGCAGTCCTTGAGCTGGGATCTGGCCATCGCCTGTATAGCCGGGCTTACCTGGATATTCTTCGAGTCGCGGCGACTGGGCCTGCGCTTTTTCTGGATCTATATTATTCTGGCATTCTCCATCGCTTATGCTTTTGCGTTTCCACTTTTCCTGTTTATACGGCAGGGAAAATTAGAATCAATGCAGAATCCCTCCAGTTGAACTCAAACAAGAGACCCCAAAAATGAACAACTCCAGTAGCCTGGCAGGAAAAACTGCACTCATAACCGGGGCCGCTCGCTATCGCGGTATAGGCCGCGCGATTGCTTTGCGATTGGCCGATGACGGTGCAGATATCGTCATCTGTGGCCGGCCCCGCTCGCCCGACTCACAGCCAGTCCAAGAGCAGCAGATGAATTGGCTGGGGGTGAAGTCACTCGCCGAGGAAATCAGGAAAAAAGGCCGCAGGGCCTTCGCGCTTGATTGCGATGTCACCGATAAAGCGCAAGTTATCGCAATGATTGATTCCATTGAATCCGAATTCGGGCGCCTGGACATCATTGTCAACAACGCAGGCGTCCCCAGCGACGCAGGATCATCACCCATCCTGGAGACAGAAGAAGATGTCTGGTATGAGACCATGGACGTCAATGTTAACGGTGTTTTTCTGGTTACAAAATATGGTGGCCGACTAATGCGGGACTCCGACAACGGCGGTGCAATCGTGATGATCGCCTCCCTTGCCGGGCGAGTCGGCCTTCAGGACTACGGCGCATACTGTGCCTCCAAATTTGGCGTGATTGGTTTTACCCAACAACTGGCATTGGAACTAGCCGGCATCGGCATACGGGTAAATTGTGTCAGCCCGGGATCACACGACACAGACATGATGGACGGTACCATTGCCAGAGCCACACAGAAATACCAGTTGCCGGACAACGCTTACCGGGAGCAGCTGGAGAATTTCATTCCCATGGGCCGTCAGGGTAAAGTGTCAGAACTGGCCTCCGTTGTTTCGTTTATGTGTTCAGCCGACGCCAGCTATGTAACGGGACAGACGATTAACGTCGACGGCGGAGCTCGTTTGGATTGATACACAAAGTCATCGGTAGCGCTCGCAGTACGAATGTCAATCGGGTCGTCAGAGAATACTGTTAATGGCGTCGGCGCAAACTTCATGTGTTTGACTTCTAACCAGGTATGCCTTTAGATGAATGGGATGAAAGCTACTAAAGCTTGGAATCCACCAGCCAGAGCCACACCATCGGAATTAACCCTTTTATCTCGCTGCTAGCATGGAACCCGTATGAGTGAGTCACCTGATTACGAGATCATCGACGATACAGTCTTTGAACTTCGCCCTCATAAACCCAATCTAACCACGCCGGGTCGAGTATGCCTGAGGAAGAACCGAACCTTCACCAACCGCTACTTGGAACTGGCAGAGGAGTTTAAACAATGTCGGATGGTGGAGGTTGGTGTTGACCGCGGGGGTAGCACATCATTTTTTACCAAATTGTTTCAGCCAGAGGCACTGCTTGCCATAGAGTTGTCAGAGGGCCCCTTACCCGTGCTAACGGATTTTCTTGCGCAGCATGACCCCCAGGGGAAAATCAATCTCCAATTGGGCGTCAACCAGGCTGACCGGGTCCGAGTCCCTGAGCTGGTTAATTCGACTTTTGCAGACAAACCCTTGGATATCGTAGTGGACGACGCCAGCCACTTACTGCAACCCACGACTGCGACCTTCGAAATGCTGTTTCCCAGACTGCGGCCCGGCGGGCTCTATGTCATTGAAGATTGGTCGTTCAGGCACCTGATAGAGCGCGGTATCACCCACACTATGATGACAGACTCAAGTGGCGTACTCGCCGAAAAGGTGGAGGCGACAGTTCGCGAAAGACAAGGCGCATTCGATACTCCCATGAGTTTTTTGATTTGTCAGCTGGTAATAGCCTCCGGATTCCAGATTGACTGGATCACCGACATGCGCGTAACCGACGGGTTTTGCGAACTCCGCCGTGGTGACGCAGATATCCCCGCCGGCACACCTATCTCAAGCTATGTTGGCAATGTAGGCAGCAAAATGTTTGCAGCAAACCCTGTTTAAGCCGCGACAGAAAAATTACCATTCTCAGGGTCAGCGCTGCAGAAATTAAAGGTGGGGCCCACGCGCAACACCACGCTGGCTGCTCGCTCTTTGGAATCGATGCGCTCTGTTTTTTAATCGCTAGCGTCTAGCACCAGCGGCTTCAATCGAGCCATTTTCTCCGGCAATGCAAAAGCAACATAGGAACTGCCACTGGCTTGCCCCAGCTTGCCGCCCCCGGCGGCGACCACTATATATTGTCGGCCATCGACCGCGTAGGTTATCGGTGTGGCAAAACCCGCCGCAGGCAGTTTCGACTGCCATAACAACTCGCCAGAGTGCTTGTCATACGCTCTGATCATTTGATCTGGCGTGGCGGCTATAAACAGCAGGTTACCCGCTGTTACGACTGGCCCGCCGTAATTTTCCGCGCCATACCCAGATTGGCCTAATTTCAATATGACCGGATAATCCCCTAACGGGATTTTCCAGAGAATGTCCGCACGCGTAAGGTCGATGGCCGTCAGGCTGCCCCAGGGTGGTTTTGATGCCGGCAAGCCCTCTGGGTCTGTCAATTTTTGAAACCCTGCATTGAGATAAGCAGTTTCGCCCGCCGCGGCAGGCTCCCCATCAGGTTCGATCTCAGATGGCTCATCTGCGGTAAAGACGTACCACAAAATGGCCGCTCGTGCGTACCAGGGAATCGCCGGAAATGCCGGCATGCGACCCCTGCCCCGGGTAATAATTTCATACGCTTCAAACGGCGATAGTCTGTCGGAAAGCTGCAATAACCCTGGCACGGACACACCGTCACCCTTCAGATCGGCGCCATGACAACCGGAACACAGAGCCAGATAGCCCACTTGCGGCCCCATACCCAGATCTTTTGGTACGGCTGTCAATTGCAACAGGTAAGGTACCTCATTGCTGTTGATATACAGACGTTGTTCGCGTGCGTCATAGGCGGCACCACCCCATTCCGCACCACCATCCATGCCCGGGTACAACACCATACCGCGGGTACTGGGCACCATAAACGTGTCGCCCCGATCCAGATCGGTGATGCGGCGCTGCACGGCGTCCGCCATTTCCGGGGTACGATCAGTCGGAAGAAATTTCTGTTGTGCAAAAGGCGGCGGCCGGAGCGGCAGGGGTTGACTGTCAGCAGGTTGTTCCCCCGCCACACCCGCCCCCATCACGGGTTCTTCATACAGCGGAAACACCGGTGCTCCCGTCTCCCGGTGGAATACGAACAGGTGGCCGGTTTTCGTGGCTTGCGCTACGGCGGGGATTTCTTTTCCCTCATACTCCAGAGTAATGAGGTTCGGCGGAGACGGTAAATCCCGATCCCACAGATCATGGCGAACAAACTGATAGTGCCAGATGCGCTCACCTGTCTTTGCATTCAGCGCAATCAGTGAATTAGCAAACAGATTGTCGCCGTGTCTATCATCACCATAAAAATCGAAGCTTGGTGACCCAGTGGGTACAAATGCCAAGCCACGCTGTTCATCGATAGCGATACCAGCCCAGGAATTGGCACCACCGGCCGACGCCAAACTACCATCAGGCCAGCTATCGGCACCAAATTCTCCTGGCTGGGGAATAGTGTGAAATACCCAGCGCAAAGCTCCGGTCACAATATCAAACGCCCTGATATGACCGGGCGCGGCACCTCTGAATTCATCCACGCGCGACCCAATAAGTAATAAATTCTCATAGACGCTTCCCGGCGTGGTGGCAATCACAGTCGCATCGGCAAACCGCTCTGGCAGACCTTCATGCAAATCCACTTTACCGTTATTGCCAAATGACGGAATGAGTCTCCCTGTGCGCGCATTAATGGCGTACAAAAAAGAGCCCGCCGTGTAGAGGATGCGCTGGCTCTCGTAGGATGCTTTAGGTAACGCTGCGTCTCCATTATCCGACAATTCCCAATACACCACTCCACGATTCGGATTGGGCAATAGCCCCCTATCCGCAGGTGGTTGAAAACGCCACAGCTGCTCGCCCGTAGCCGCATCGAGCGCGAAAACGTGCAGCAGTGGAGAAGTGCAATAGAGAATACCCTTGACCACAATAGGACTACATTGCATTTGCGTTGCCCCATCGTCCGCCCCACCACCGGCATCAAAGCGCCACACTTCCTCAAGATCGCCCACGTTAGTCGTGTTAATTTGCGCTAGCACTGAGGCGTGGCTGAAGCCTGTATCACCCAGGTATGAGCGCCATTCCAGCGCAGCGGATGTTGTGGGTTTTTCGACCTCATCGTACCGACCCGTATCGCCATTAGGCTGGCAAGCCGCTAGACAAAAACTCACCAGTAATAATGCCAAAGGAACGCGGGGTCTTGTTGCAGAGATGGACGGTTTAATGGGAGACTCCTCATTGATTTCGCTAAGCTAACGAATGCGTAGCCAGGAATCAATCGGCAACAAAAATCCGGTACACTACCGACGATCCGTATTCCAGGAGGCGCATCATGGCTCACCCGGACAAACAAACCCTGCTGCATTGGGCCACCAACCACCCTCAGCTCTGGAATTCTGGCGATAAGGCGGCCTGGATAGAAAACTGGAAAACTGTAGCCAACGGAGAATTCCGTATGCTGGATCCAGTGGGCACACCTGAGAAGCGCGGGTTCAAATCCTGTTGTGAAGACTCCTGGGATCTGTTCCAACCCAGAGTGCGATTCAACATTCAGCCTGGAACACTCTTTGTATGCGGCCACGAAGTCGCCTGGTGCCTGGAGAATCACTTCGAGGGTACGGATGGCCCCGAGGTTCAATACAGCCTCGAAACATACCAATTTGGTGAAAACGGATCGGTCGACATCCGTACCTACTATCGAGTACCTGCGCATGACAATGAAAACCTAGGCGATATTTTTCAAGCTTACCTTCCGGAAAACGATAAGGGTCTATAGCGAGGAACCGAACATGCGAATCGAAAAATTTTTTGCTCTTCTTCTCCTGCCAATGACACTTGCTCTGTTGGGTTGCAGCAACAGCAGTAACAACGAAGCAATCCCTCCGTCGACACCCCCGGTAACGGTTGCCAACCTGAACATACTTCACGGCTTTGATTGCGACCCTCCCGCGCCGGCCGAAGGTGACCAGTGTCGAGTGCAAGAACGCGTTGCGCTACTAACTGAACACCTGATCGCCGCTGGCTGCCCTGATCTTGTCACGCTGCAAGAGGTTATTAACGCGGAGTTCGCGCCTACCGCGCAAGCCCAAGCAGTGGAATCAATACTATTGCTTATAGAAGCGGAACTACCCAATCTGGCAGCCGCCTGCGGGTTCACTTACCAAATGGTATACGAGCCTCTTCTCACCGTGGCTATTGCCGAGGTAGATGAGGAACTCCTACTGAGCCGTTACCCGGTGATACAAACAGGTACCAAGGTATTTCATGGCGCGCTATATAATGAAGTTACTGGCGCCCTGGGCTTCGCTCGACATGTTCTCCACGCTCGCATTGACCACCCAACTGGCGAGGTAGACGTCTACACCACCCATCTGGCCTCCGGTTCCGATTTCGCGACCAGCATCTGCAACGCAGAGTTCTGTCCCATGGAATGCGATAGCGAGGATACCTACCGCGCTTGTCAGGCGGAGCAGCTCGCCCTCTACGTCGAACAAACCCGGGGCTTCAATAATCTGGCACTGATCACCGGCGATTTCAACGCCGTACCCGCAAGCACCGAGTACCTGAGTATGACCAGCCGCGGCTGGCTGGATAGTCACCAGGTCGCCGAACAAGATGAGTGCGATAGCAACACTGGAAGCGGCTGCACATCGGGGCGCAATAGCAGCGCCGAAGACCTAGAGAATCCCGCTCTAAATGTCGACCGTCGTATTGATTACATTTTTGTCGCGCTTCCACAGGATAATAGCGCCTGTATCGCTTCAGTTGCCGGAGCGCTCAGCGGATCCTACGAGATCAGTGAAGCGGGACTATTTGCAGCGGAACCCAACCCGTTTTCTGCCCGCTGTGGCAGCCCGCCAAACCCCATGTGTTGGGTTTCCGACCACAGTGGTAATCAGGCCCAGGTCACCTGCACTCCCTGAGCAGAGCGAGAGCTACTATGTCCGGATTTTCTGAATACGATAATTACGACGGCCTCGGCCTTGGTCAATTGGTACGTGATGGACAGGTCAGCCCTGTTGATCTGCTGGAGGAAGCCATCACTCGTACGGAACAAGTCAATGGCGAGCTCAATGCCGTCGTGTATAAATTCTACGAGGAGGCACGCGCCGCCATTGAGACAGGACTACCCCAGGGCCCTTTCTGCGGTGTACCTTTTTTACTTAAGGATCTCCACCTGTTAATGCAGGGCGTGGTGCGCTCCAATGGAAGCGCAATGTGGCGCGGTGAAATTGCCGACCACGACAGTACCTTGGTACAGCGCTATCGCGGGGCCGGCCTGGTTATTTTTGGGCGGACCAATTCCCCCGAACTGGGGTTGAACCCGGTGACCGAGCCGAGGGAATTCGGGCCGAGCCGAAACCCCTGGAATACCCATCACACCCCCGGGGGCTCCAGTGGCGGCGCCGGCGCTGCGGTTGCGGCAGGAATCCTACCGGTCGCTCACGCCTCAGATGGCGGCGGTTCGATTCGTATACCGGCCTCCTGTTGTGGTTTAGTGGGGCTAAAGCCCAGCCGTGGCCGCGTGCCGATGGGTCCAGAAAAAGCCGAGGGCTGGGCGGGTCAATCAACTAGCCACGTAGTGAGTCGAACAGTCCGCGATACGGCGGCCATGCTGGATGCCACGTCGGGTTCGGAGACAGGTGAAGCATACAGTGCGCCCTACTATCCAGGTTCATTCCTGGATGCTGTTTCCTCGCCGCCCGGCTCCCTGAGAATCGCGGTAAGCCGCAGCAAATGGGGACGAGGTGAATACCAGAATGAGGCTCTGATAGGGCTTGAAAAAACTGTCACCCTGCTGGAAGACCTTGGCCATCGTGTTGAAGAGGCGCGTCCAGACTTTGACGGACAGGCAGCGGGTTCCGCCCTGTACACGGTTATTTGCGTCAATGCCGCCCTGACTGTAAGGCAGCGCGCCGCAGAACTTGGCTGCTCCATTGAAGAGCTCGACATGGAACAAGGTACCCGTCTTTGCGTGCAAATGGGCGATGCAACCAATGGCGCCGACTACGCTGCGGCGATCCAGATGAACCAGCAAATTGGCCGATTGCTGGGGCAATTTCACCAACAGTACGACGTGCTGCTGGCACCGACTATGGCAAGCCCTCCTGTATCGGTGGGTTATATCAGTGAGGCGCCACCCGAAGAATACGGAGCGCGGTTGTTTAACTATATGGGTGATGCTGGCGTATACAACCAGACCGGTCAACCTTCCATCTCCCTGCCTCTGCACTGGAGCAAAGAAGGACTTCCCATGGGAATGATGTTTTCCGCCGCCTACGGCAATGATGCGCTGCTACTGCAGTTAGCAGGACAGCTTGAAAATGCAGCTCCCTGGCGAGAGAAGCGGCCACCCCTGCACGCCCAAAACCTTGGTTAAGGCTCAATCGCTGAATGTCAAAGCCCCGCGAACGCGAGCGCCTGAATAATGAAAATCTGATAGGGCAGACCGGAGAATTCACCGGGTTCGTTCTGGCTTATTACGACACCCACCAAACCTGTTTGCGGACTGACAAAAAACACCGTGCCCAAGTAGCCCGACCACCAAAAATCCCCAGTGCGGTCGGTAGTTAGTGTGGCATCTGCATCAGCCACGACAGCCATGCCCAGTCCCCAGCCCAAGCCTTCTATATCTACATCCTGAAGTACGCCATCGGGAACATGCAGGCGGCGCATGTCATCCACTGTCGCTTTTTGTAAAATGCGAACACTCTGATATTCCCCGCCATTCCACAGCATGAGTGCAAAGCGCATATAGTCTGAGGCGGTCGAAATAAGGCCACCGCCGCCGGGCGTCCAGTCTTTGGCATCGTGGGTCAAAGAGGCATTAACCAGTTCGCCATTTCCATCCTGGGTGTATACCGTTGCCAACGCATCGGCGTCTATATTTTTCGCAGTGTAGTGTGTGTGTTTCATCCCCAGCGGCTGAAAGATCTTGCCTTGCATAAAGTCACCGATACTCTCGCCGCTGACAACCTCAATAATTCGCGCCAGTACATCGGCTGAAAAACCATAGCGCCATCGGGTACCCGGTTCCTCAAGCAGCGGAAGCTCTGCCAGAGCAGACACACGCTCGCCGAGATCGCCCGTTGATAATTGGTAGATGCCTTGTCTGTCCCAGTGATTGACCAGCGAAGAATCCTTATCGAGGCCCGGACCAATCCCAGAGGAGAACATCAACAAATGACGCACGGTTAGCGTTGTAGCAGCAGGTACGGAAAAAAAGGAGCCATCGTCGCGGGGCGTCTCACTGGTAGCGACACGTAACTGCGCAAACTCCGGTAGATAATCTGCCACCGGGTCATCCAGGCCGAGCTTGCTCTCTTCCACCAAAATCATCGCTGCTACAGCGGTAATCGGCTTGGTCATGGAGGCAATACGCACAGGAGTATTCATTCTCATAGCCTTGCCTGAAGCAATATCTTTCCAGCCTGCAACATCACCATATACGGGGACACCGTCGCGCGCGAACAGGGCGATATAGCCTGATTGAGAACCACGCCACACGGAGAAACGCATAAAGGCGTCAATCGCTGCACGACTCAACCATGCTAGATTCTCAGGCACTGGCAGGCCCGTAGTGGCGGGCGGGACATCCAACTCCTTCGATTTACCACTGCAGCCACAGATCAACAGAGTGACAGCGAGAAGAATGGGTAAAGTCATTCGCATGTTGTATTTCACCTTTTCATCTTAAGGTTGAATTAAAAATACCTGTATACCGGCAGCCGAAGAACCAGGCCAGCTCCCATCACCATCGATCCAGTAATCGATTGGACTAATCCAGGTCAACTATTCTGTCTACTATCAATGGAAAGCCTACTATACGGGCGGAGCCGCACAATTTTAATCAGAACCAGCACTGTGTATACACAACTAGACAACGATGTTAGTGGCGACCAATACATGGACATCAATATGACGCACTGCAGTGCAGTGAAATCATCCTTCTAGTAAATAGAAAGAAGATCATGACAGCCGCCACGGTACTGTGGAAAGCTGACAACGACTACCACCTGCTGGAGCAACCCACTGTGTTCTGCACGCTAGCCCTCTTAGGTGTTGAGGCGGTGCTGTAAGCTGCCTTCCGAAGGCGCGGGTTACGGTAACCGAACATCCTGATACACACTAGCTAACGAGGCTCCTGCCCCCATCAACAGCAATCACCTGGCCGGTTATAAAAGGCGCATCGCAAGCCAAAAAACCCACCGCTCTGGCGACATCTTCTGGATCACCCAGTCGTGCCAGAGGCGTCATCGAAATCGTACGATCACGCATCGAGGCGTCGTAACCTTCATCTTCCTCGGGCCACAATATTGCTCCCGGAGCGACCCCATTGACACGAATCTGTGGCGCTAACTCCACGGCCAGACTGCGGGTAAGCGATGCCAGGCCCGCTTTGGACGCGCAATATACGTTAAAGTTTGGCAACGGGCGCTCCGCATGGATATCAATTATGTTTACCACACTGCCGCGAACAGCCCGTATCGCCGGCAGCAGTCCCTGAATCAAAAAATACGGTGCTTTCAGATTAGAATCCAACATACGGTCAAATTCATCCGGCGCGCAGTGTTCTATTGGGGTGGGCGCAAACCCTGAGGCGTTGTTCACCAACAGGTCAATGCAACCGTAGTGCGAAAGAAGTTCTGTCACCAAGGCGTCGCGCTGTGTCTGGTTTCCAATATCTGCCTGGAACACTTGACAGGAACCATCTCGAGCCGTGCACAGCTCCTGTGCCAATGCCTCAGCACTGTGCTGTGACTTGCGATAGTGCAGGGCAATATCGAAACCAAGTGCATGTAAGTGCACCGCGATGGAGCGGCCAATCCGTCTGGCCCCGCCGGTGATCACCGCTACTTTCTCTCCCGTCAATTTCATCATCCCATCGACTTTTTCATCACCATTAAAGAGCAGCTGATGATGTACCTAAAGCTCAATCATAGTTGGAGATGATCCGCGATCAAACACACCACTGCATGCGTTACCTTCTGTGCCGCGTGCAGGCTTTGCAGAAGCAGCAGTCGGACATTTTTCGATCTCGCGCGAGATAGGGGTCTCGACTCAGCTAACAGCAGAATCGGGAACCCAGACGCCATGAAATCCGACTGGCACACGCACCGGCAAGGGCACTTTAGCTATCGGTCCGGCGGAAACCTTGGTGGCATCGAACAGGCAAAATGCACTGGTGTCGGTGTTTTTATCGTAGACGTAGCTGGCGAGATACCCCTCGTCCTCTGCGCCGCCTGACTCTCGGGCGGGTATATAAACTGCCTCTGCCGGTTCCAGCGCTGGGCCGGGCAAATAGTTGTCTACTTCTCCGGTTTTAACGTCGTATTTGCGAATACCGCTTTCAGAATTTTGTATGAGTTCCGGTGAATCATTTTTTTCGTCGACCACCAGGCTGTAGCCGTAACGATAATCCTTCGTCCAGTAGTCACGGTTCACCTGCGGGAACTCCATCGCATGCTCATGAAGTTGTTCCACAGAAGCCTTGCCTGTTTTCATGTTCATGGAAAAGCGCGAAAGACGTGCGGGGTGAAAAAAGTCATTGGAGTCTTCCACCCATAAATGGTCGTAGCGGGCGGCGTCGACAACCACATTTTCGCCCTGTTCAAAGGAGTTCATGATGTGAAAAATAAAACAGGTCGGTACGTCAAACCATTTTACATCGGCATTGGTACCCGTGCGCGGCATTACACCAAAGCGCGTAGTAACATCGTTTTCCCATTTGAAGGGCAAGCCACTGCCAGAGATTGCCAGTAGCCAGGAAAACCTGACTGGCATCTCCATAAACACCACATAGTTTTCGGTAACGGCAAAGTCATGCACCATGCTCGGACCAGTCATCTCGATCGGTTCAACCTGCAGCATTTTTCCCGAGGCATCTGCGCGCATATAAGTCAGGTAGGGTTGCACGACGTTGTAGCCAAAAAATATCAGTTCACCCGTAGCTGGATCGATTCTTGGATGCGCCGTCATGCTGCCAGACAATTTACCATCGTAGTTAAATGCGCCCTTGGTCGACAGGTCGTCAGGGTCGATCAGGTACGGGTAGCCGAATTCACCCAGGGACATAAGTTCTCCCCCATGGTAAATCAGCGACACCGCGCTGGTGGTGTTCTCTGGTTTCGGAGCGCCAAAACCGCCGCTCTCTTTGCGGTAGACGGGCGTATCGATATAACGATTGCGATACCACTTGGCTTGCCCACCCTCAAGACGAATACCGTGCATCATTCCATCGCCACCAAAAAAGTGATCGCTGATACCACTGGAAGAGTTGGTACCGTTACGAACATACAGACCATTCAATTCAGGCGGAATACTCCCTTCAATTTTGAGGTTCGTTTCTGTCACTTCTTCCGACACCGGCTTGAAATTCCCCTGCTGCCAGAATTTGACTGCGGGCTGTTCCTCAGAACAGCCCGACAGTATGGGGGATGTGGCAACGCCCAAAGCACCTAATCCGGTGTACCCAAGAAAGTCTCTGCGTTTCATTTCTTACTCCACTTTTCTCTGCAGTCCATTTACCCAAGTGAGTGTAACCTATGCTGAGCCTCGCATGTACCAATGAAACGACCTTGAAATACGCCTTTTATCGGAAAATACTATCGGCCCGACGGTGCGAAAATCGCTTCCAATGCGTGCGCGGAAGTTCCTATACTGTCACGCATCCTAAACATCACAAAACTCAGTAGGGCTTCCATGTATAGCTTCGCAAAATTATTCAGTTTTTTTATCGTCACGGGAATAATGGTTGCCTGTTCAAACAGCAATAATGATGACCCCCAGATCCAATTCAGCACGTTTATGCAGACCACGGTCGATCTCCCGAGCAAGGCGGCCCCCGCCTTCACTCCAGGATCGCCGGGTGTAATCGTCACCAACGAGAAAATGATCCGCCAGTTTGGTTCCGGCGACTTTAACCTCAATAGAGCACGCTATACCCGCTACTACTTATCTGACAGCGGCGGCTTGCAGCCGGACGGAATCGTTGTGCTTATCCCGGGATTTGAGGGTGGCGCTAGCAACTTTTATGTTCTAGCTGAGAATCTGCTGCGGCGAGCGGCTGAGCAGGCACATCTGGTACTGGAGGTCTGGGCGGTCGATCGGCGATCCAATCAGTTGGAGGATACCGTAGGTCTGAACATTTCGGAGGAACACATGGACCCACAAATCGGCCTGGACTTCCTGTTTGGCGACGCGCTTGGCCTGGAGTTCAGTCCGGAATTAATCGATGGGCCCAATCGGCGAGCCATTTTTTACAACAGTAATTCCGACACCGCCTTCATGTCGCAATGGACAACGCTGATGCATTCACAGGACTTCGACGCGATTGTAGAAGCCGCGCAAAATGTGGCGCGCAGTGGCAACGTTTTCCTGGGGGGGCATTCAGCGGGCACGGGTTACACCGCACGCTATGCCGCCACAAATTTTAATTTTGGCCCGGGTGATGCCGAGCCGGGATACCGAAAACTGCGGGGTCTAATACTGCTGGAAGGGGGGGGTGCCAGTCTATCCTCAGAACCGGTTACAGAAGAGACACTCGATCTGATAGAGGCGCGCTTTGATGGCGGCCTTCATGGCGCAGTGCGCGACCAGGCACCGCGATGTATTGACGGAGTAACAGCCTGCGCGACCGCAACTGCTGCAACCGATTGTGGCGCATTCGAAAATACATCCTGCGTAGAACCACAATCCGCCTTTACCGAACTGGCGGGCCTGCTGTCTCCTGAACTTCTGGCGGTATCGGAAGTGAATGCACTGCATGCAATCAATACCAGCGACAGCGTGCCATCCATTTTGCAGGAAGACCAAAACGGTATCGAAGGAAACAATGCCGTTGCAGTGGTGCCCCAACTCAACATTCTAATCCCTCTCGTTGGCAATACGTCGGCCTCGTCCGTCACATTGCTCGGAAAATTCATTGATGATGATGGCGCCGCCGCCGCGGTAGCAAGCTTCGTTGCAACCTCCGTCGGCTTCGAGGGTCCGCTGGTCGATGGCGTAGCCACATGGCTAAGCAAGACAGAGACAATGCCGCCAGAGGCACTCACTGACAATGGTCCCGCACCAATGTCACTCGAAGATATCGGCATCTGGGGTGTGGAGGTAGAGCCATCAGATCTCGAAGGGAAAATGCTGCCTAGTTTTTATCAGGGCGACACCAACTTCTCCGAGTGGTATTACTCCTCGTCCGGCCTGAGTGTCGCCAGCGAACTTGGGCTGGACACATCGCAATTGTCTGCGCCATCACCCATTGGTCGCGGTCGCAGCGATATCGAAAACCGCACCCAGGCTGCCGCCATAAACATTCCCGTCATCGCGTTCGGCGGTAGTAATGGACTCGCGCCGGCACCCGGTGTGTGGCTGAGGTTTGCCGATGCTATTGCGCCCTGTGCAGCATCAGGCTGTGATGGCATGACTGCTCGAGTTCTTGACCGGTCCAATCCAAATGCGGCTTTCCCGACATTTGGCGGTGTTAGCGGTGGATTCGAAGTGCACATATCTGAGGGCTATAGCCACCTTGATGTTCTTACGGCGGATGACGACGAGACCAATAACGTCGTCGGGCCACTACTGCAGTTTATCAACCGCAACCTTGAGTGAGCAGGTTTCGGTGTGCAAAACCCAGACGGGGCTGGCTCAGTCCAAGATTCTTGTGTCGCCAAATTGAATGTCCACTGGTGTACATCTGTAAACCGACAGACACCACACTCAGCGACTTCGGGACTACACTATTTCCACTTTTAAAACAGTTTAGCTGGAGTTCAATGTGTCATTCATCAATAGCCAAGCAACCGCTCTTCTGGCCGGTTCCATCTGCCTAGGTCTGATCGGCTGCAGCAATAGCTCTAACAACAATCCCGCAACAAGTGCCAGTTGTCCGGTAGCGGCGGCACAGGCAGTGCAAATTTGCCTTGGTGTCATCAATGAAGCTGAGCGCGCCTGCTACCAAAATGGTAACACCGCCTGTGACGTCGACGATGCCGACATACTCGCCGCCCACGATACTCTGCAAACCACCCTGCAAGACAGCTGTACCGAAGGCGCTTTTATGGGCCTGTCCACAGACGCCACTGTGGGCCGGCTACAGAACGTCTGCCGAGCTCAATCTGACTCTATCGCCTGGCGAACCTTTGGTGGGCCCCAGGGCGCGGTCTGGACGGATATCACAGACCAGGACCGCGATTGCCTGCAGACTGCGCACGAAACCGTGTCTCAGTTTGTTGACGACGCGCTGGTCGCGGCTAACAACTGCATTGAAGAAGACGCCTGCGATGCCGCTGCATTGGCCGACGAACAAGGCGATGCTGCAGTGGCTGCAGCGGCGACTATTGCTCAAACCTGTCCTGCGTTGGAAGACCTTATTGCCGTCAATGCCGACACCTATATTGAGCGGGCAGAGGACCAAATTGATTGCACTATTGCGGCATCCCATCAAAGCACAGTGCCGCTGACCCCAGCTTGCGGCCCATCCAATGCCGAACTTGTACCCCCCAGAGGCGAGTGGACTCAAATCATCCTCGATGAGGAAAAATGGGGAACCATGTGCGGTGATGGCACCGAATATGCGATTCAGGTTCGCCTCGCACCCGAAGGAAACCCACTGGACCGCGTCGTCATTGCCCTTGAGGGCGGGGGCGTTTGCCTATTTGAAGACGACTGTAAAAGCCGCTTTGCTTCCAACCCTCAACTATTCAACGCTCAGGATGGCCTGCCGCTCGGCGGCGGAATTGTATCGGACGAGCTCGACAATCCTTTTGCCAACTGGACCAAAGTCTACCTGCCCTATTGCAACCAGGATGTGTTCATCGGTGGCGGCGTTGTTGAATCGTTTGGCGATTTCGAGTTGCCACGCTACGGTACGATCAATCTCCGTGCGGGCATGCGGGTAGTGCGCGATATTCTTTGGAAGGAAATGGATGAAGCTGGAGGCAACGGGTTTCGTCCGGACGACCTCATTGCGCTTTTCGGGGGCTTTTCGGCCGGCGCCTACGGCACGATCTACAACTTTCACTGGGTTCTGGATGACCTGCAGTGGCCACAAACGGCGGCATTTCCCGACGCGGGAGGCGCACTCGATAACGGCAGTGTGGCCGGAGTTCGGGGCCTCGGTGCAATAAAAATTCCAGCCTGGGGCGCACAGCCGTACCTCCCCCCCTATTGTTTTGAAGGCGATTGCGCAGTGGGGCCCGTAATCTACGAAGCACTTTCACCGCGACTGAAACAAAAGCCCGTGCAGCAGATGCTGATACTGTCTAACCAAAAAGACAATACCCAGCAGAACGATGCCTTTTTCTTCGATGAGGCACAGTGGATTGATGCTATGCGCAGTGCCTACTGTGAAACAAAAGATTTTCCGGGTATCCATTGGTATCTGACCAGTGACTCAGTCAACAGCGTGCACGTGGTCTCACCCCGCGATGAATTTTTCTATGGCGAAGTCGCGGGAGAGCGCATGTCAGACTGGTTCTGGCGGGCGGTCACTGATCCGGATTCGATGGTCGATCGGGCTGAAGAGGGAAACTTCACCACGGACATTCCCGGCTCGAACCCCTTCCCTTGTGAACTGCCTATGTAATGACCCTTACGGGATTCATGTCGGAAGATAGGGCAACACTTCCTGCTCGAATAATTTTAGCATGCGCCATGACTCCCCAGGATCAATGCCCGCCAGCAATGGGTTGAGGTAGAGCACCGAATGTGACCCCAGCTCAGCCGCCAGTGCCAGCGCCTGCTCCGGCGTCAGTACCTGGTAGGCGCCACTTTGCATGACCGTCTCCTGGGTCATGTTCCCGGCATAGGGGCCAGCCGGCTTTCCGAACGCCTCGCTCGTCCATTCGCTGTAAGATCTCAACTGATGTAGCACGTGCGGCATGACCATCTTCCAGGCCCGGTCCGGTTCATGCGTAACCCATAGAAAAATAGGGCCCTGCTGCGGGTACTCTCCGGGGTCGCTGCCACCCAGCGCTATGCATTCCTCTCGGTAGGGCGGCCACAAGCGTGCATCCAACGGCGGGAACCAGCCATCGGCAATATGCGCGGCGCGCCGCGCGGCCGCAGGCGAGCTTCCACCTAACAAAATCGGTGGCGCAAATGGTTCTGGCCGCGGGGAAATAGTCAGCGTACGGCCCTGCCATTCAAAGGGTTCCCCGCGCCAGGCGCGTTTTAGAAATGCACAGGTCTGGCCCATCGCCGCCCAACGATCTGAGAGTTGTCGACCAAACGTCTCAAACTCCACCGGACGATACCCGGCACCCACCCCCAACAACAATCGGCCATCGCTGATAATTTGTGTTACGGCGGCATCCTCAGCCAGTTTGGGTAAATCGTACAAGGGCGCTAACAATACGGACGTGCGCAGCTTGATCTGCTTACTACGTGCCGCCATGGCACTGGCCAGTACCAGAGGCGAGGGATTGTAGCCGTCATCCGCACAATGGTGCTCACCCAAACCGACCACATCGAATCCCAGGTCATCCGCCCAACTCACTTGATCGAGGGCACACTGGAATAATTGGGTGCGCGGTGCTCCGAAGTCAGGGGCGCGCATGTCATAGGTGAGGCAGAGTTCCATAGAGTACACCGTTACAGTCTTTTAACCGGATTATAGGCGAAACCAACTTGCTATAGCGCGCCGTCAACATCAGACTTGCACCGCGCCAGACATTCTTGATCATCGAGAAGGCGGACTCGTCAGTTCCGATAATTAGGATTCTGCAGAAGGAGAACGAAATGTCAGTATTGGACAAGTTTAGATTGGACGGCAAGGTTGCAGTCATCACCGGCGCCGGCAAGGGCATTGGTGCTGGCATCGCCCGTGCCTTCGCTGAGGCGGGTGCGGATGTGGTGATTGGCGCGCGAACTAAGACAGACCTTGAAGCGGTAGCCCAGGAGGTCACCTCGCTGGGCAGACGAGCGCTGGTAGTGCCCACTAATGTATTGGACTTCGCGCAACTGCAGAACCTGGCTGATCGCGCCCTGGATGAATTCGGACGCATCGATATCGTAGTCAATAATGCGGGGGGCTTTCCTCCCAAACCCGTCGCGCAGACTACCGCGAAGGATTTTGAAGGCGCGTTTCGCTTCAATGTCAGCACAGCCTTTGAACTGTCACGAATTTGTGCGCCACTGATGGTTGAGTCCGCAGGCACAGGCGTAATACTGAATATTTCTTCCGTCGCCGGACACAGGCCTGCCCCCTGTTTTTCTGCTTACGGAACAGCAAAGGGCGCGCTGTCGTTCCTTACTCAGGAACTGGCTCAGGAGTTTGCTCCAAAAATACGTGTCAACGCTATCGCGGTGGGATCAACTAAAACCGATGCTCTGAGCACAATTCTGACGCCCGAAATCGAACAAACCATGGTGGACCTGACACCCATGGCGCGCCTTGGGGAGGTCGAGGATATCGCCCTGGGCGCCCTCTACCTCTGCGCACCAGCGGCCAGCTATGTGACAGGCGAGATCCTGGCGGTCAACGGCGGGCTCGAGCGACTCAATATGCAAATGCCGCGAGCATGGGGGGGAATGGGCTAAAGACGGGGAAATATCCCCAACAACACTCGAATTTGGCCATATTTGACCGCAAAACCTCCGCGTAAAGACCTTACACTTGCCCGAAGACGGCAATATTGGAGGCCAGTACCATGCCAGATGTATCATTTACCCCCATCGATGTTCCGGTGCAACCTCGCAACCGAGAGCACGACGTCGCACGCGCACTGGCCGGGGATTGGTTTGATAATCACCCTTTCAAAACAGCCTGGTTCAACGCCATGTCCATCACTTTTCCACTGGGTGAAAAGTTCTTCATCGACAGCGTGCGCCACTATTCTGACCAGATCACTGACCCCAAAATGAATGAAGACATTCGCGGATTTTGCGGGCAGGAGGGTTTTCACCGCCGCGAACACCAGCGCTATAACGAAAGTCTGTGTCGTCAACGAGGCTACGACTTGGACCTCATGGAGTGTCGCCTGGAAAAAAACATCCAGCGCGGATATAAATACATGTCACCCTTGCAATGCCTTGCGAGTACGGCAGCGCTGGAACATATCACCGCTATCCTGGCTGAGTCCGCGCTCAGTGATGACGATCCCATGATCGGTAACGCTGACAACGCCATGCAAGCACTGTGGCAGTGGCACGCTGCCGAAGAAATGGAACACAAGGCCGTAGCATTCGATGTCTTCAAGGCTGTGGGTGGAACCGAGAAGATGCGTAAAAGGGCAATGCTACAGGGGAGCTTTTTTCTTATATTGGACGTTATGATGGGCTTAGTTCACATGCTAAGAAAGGACAAAAAACTCTGGAGCGCTCGCATTTGGTACGAGGGCTGCAAGTTCCTCTTTTTTAAGGGCGGCATCCTGCGCCGGGTTTGGCCCGCGTATAAGGAATACTATCGCAATGGCTTCCATCCCTGGGACCGCGATACCCGGACCCTCCTGCATTCATGGCAGCTAAAAGACGCAGTGGCGGTTCCAGCTTAAACGATGTCGGAAAAAGCTTTTTCCAACATCCATACGGCCCTGTTGGCGATCAGACAAACTGACTGATAATGTCGTCCGAGTAGCGTTTCACTGCGTCGATCTTTTTGTCCAACTCATCGGTCTCTCCATGATAGAAAGGCCAGGGCATAGTCAAAATGTGCGTCACTCCAGCATCTTCCAAGCGCTTGTAGCCATCGTAGTTCCAAGCGTCTGAAGGTGTGGCCATGATTTCAAAGGGCAATTGATCACGCCCATACTCCCTGCGCCAGACCTTTATTCTCTCGATGCAGCCAATGATCTCGTCACTGGTCTGCAAATCTGTGACCCACCCATCGCCCAGGCGGGCAGCGCGGCGCATGGCAGGATCAGAAATACCGCCTATCCAGATCGGAATATATTCACTGGGTGCGGGGTTCATCTCCAACGCATCAAATTGATAGTACTCACCCTGGTACTGCACGTACTCACCGCTCCAAAGCAGGCGCAGCACTTCAAGCATTTCATTTGTGCGCTTGCCCCTGGTTTTGAAATCCGAGTCCATAAGCAAGAATTCATCACCGGACCAACCGACGCCAATAGCGGTTGTCACGCGATTGTTAGAAACGATTGCCGCAGTGCTAATTGCCTTGGCGACCAGAAAAGGGTTGCGCATTGGCAACACAAAAATGTTGTTGGTAAAGCGCAAGCGTTTCGTGATTGTCGCCAGAGCACCGATCATAACCCAAGGGTCGGGCCAGTCAGTATAGGGAGGCCAACGTCGGCTGCCATCGTCGGTATACGGGTACGGAGTGCTAATGCTCTTGGGGTTGACGACATGATCCGAGAAAGACATAGCTTCCCATCCATGAGAATCGGCGACCGGAGCCAACTGCGTGAGATCGGCCACGCTGCTGAATGAGGTGGATAGAACAAACTTCATGAAGGAGTGCGCTCCTGTCAACCAACAGCCGGGGAAGGCTATTTGGAAATATTGATAAGCTCGCTGGGTTCAACGTAGATACGACTGAGGCACTGCCCCTCTTCTTCATTCCACTGGTCAATATCTCCCATCCTGCAACGAGACGCGTCGATGACTTTTACCACTGACATTTGGTGGCAACCGATACCATCGAATTGCACTTCGGTGTATTCCGCTTTAGTCGGATTGATAGTGGTAAAGGATATGGACTTGCTCTCATAAATGATGCCGTCCTGGTTGTGAATTGCCAATCTTGGGACCAGTGCACCTATTTTGTAGCCCAGATTATTCTGCAGACGAAATTGAAACTTGCATGCCTCCTGCATTTCTTGAACTTTTGTCACCGACAACACAGCACTGCTGGACGGGTCTCCAGGTGCCGCTTCAAAAAATTCCCAAGTGTGATCTTCCAGCAACATGGCCGTTCTTCCGTCAACGGTAAACGCCTTGAGATTACCTCCATCGTGCGCACTCGCCTGATGAGTGAATAGCACGCATAGTGCGATGAGGACTAATTGTTTCATTGAGTTGGATACCTTACGAGGTTCTGGTTATTCGACTACCAATACTGCGTTTCGTTTCCTAGAGAGTATCTCCACTGAAAAGCCTACGCAACAGCTGACTTAAGAACTACGTTAATTGCTAGCGCCATTATGCTTGGCGGGGCCCCAGTGTTTCCCCCTTATTACCCCAGCCGCAGGTCGCGATTATTGTGTGCGCAGACCCTAGCCCCGCAACGGCACCAAAGGTGCAACAATCGATCGATGGCAGGTGCTATGACCTAGCTTAGCGCCAAGCCATCCAGATCATCCGCTTCTCGCCATCTGGAAAGTAGGTGAAAAAACTCTATTGAGCCTCCGCCATAAAATCCATCTTGCGCACTACGATCCCCCGTCCTGCCCTCGTTGTTGTAATAGCCTGGAGTACAGTTTTCGAGGAAATCTCCCGTATCTCGCGCTTTGTCGATGCAGCGCTGCACCCACGTGGACTCTCCCTCCTGTGTGACCTCGATCCGCGAATGACCCCGTTCTGTCGCCGCTTGAATTATGTAAGCGATGTGTTTTGCCTGCTCGTCAAGTAGGTGTGGGTAGTTCGCGGTAAATCCCGCCTGGGCATTGCTCATGACAAAACAATTGGGGAAACCGTTGACATGCATTCCGTGCAGCGTTCTCACGCCGTCGGCCCAGGCATCAGTGAGACTTACCCCATCCCGACCAAGCAATTGAATATCGGCTCGATGAGAATAATCGGTACCCACCTCAAAACCGGTGGCATAAATTAGGCAATCCAGTTCGTATTCCTGCCCTCCCACACTAACGCCGGTCTCGGTGATACGATCCACACCACGACCCTGAGTATCGACCAGCGTCACATTTGCCCGGTTAAAGGTCTCCAGATATTCGTTGTGAAAACACGGTCGCTTACAGAACTGGCGATAATAGGGCTTCAGCGCCTCCGCTGTTTGCGGGTCCGCGACAAGTGACTCTACCCTGGCGCGGATTTCTTCCATCTTCTCAAAATCGGCGAGTTCAACCGCTCGCATAATGCCCTCTGGAGACATATCTCCCGCGCCTTCCTGCTGCAAACCAATGAGCAGCTTGCCTATCAGGTCGGTCCATCCATCGGCCACCAAATCCTCTGCCTGCGGCACACCCGATACCAAAGCATTGAAGTTATCCATCCGGTGTTGGTGCCAGCCAGGCTTCAAGCTATCAGCCCAGGTGGAATCAGTGAGTGGATTGTTCTTTACGTCAATCGACGATGGTGTGCGTTGAAAAACAGTGAGATGTTGTGCCGACTCACCCAGAGCCGGCACACATTGCACCGATGTTGCGCCGGTACCAATAATACCGACACGCTTACCCTTAAGGCCCGTGAGGCCGCCGGTCGCATCGCCACCGGTGTATTTGTAGTCCCATCGGCTGGCATGGAACGAATGCCCGCGAAATTTCTCAATACCGGGAATACCCGGAAGCTTCGGACGATTGAGTGGCCCGGTTGCAAGACACAGGTAACGCGCCTTCATCTGGTCGTTACGATTCGTCGACACTATCCAGCATGACTCTGTTTCGTCCCAGCGCAGCGTCTGAGCTCGCGTCTGAAAACAGGCGTTGCGATACAAATCAAATTTCTTTGCAATCGCCTTGCTGTGCTCAAGTATCTCTGTGCCGAAGGCATATTTTTCGCGCGGTATATAACCCAACTCCTCCAGCATGGGAAGGTAGGTATAGGACTCGATATCACAGGCGAGACCGGGGTAGCGATTCCAGTACCAGGTGCCGCCAAAATCGGAGGCAGGATCGATAATGCGGATATCTTCTACACCTGCCTGCCGCAGCCGCGCGCCTGCCAACAAGCCACCGAAACCGCCCCCAATGACCAGAACCTCCACCTGGTCAGTCAACGGCTCTCGCTCAAACCCCGGATCGGCATAGGGGTCATCCAGAAAATGTGCAAAGCCCTCCTGGATTGCAATGTATTGCTCATTGCCCTCCACACGCAGCCGTTTATCGCGTTCACGACGGTACTTGTCGCGCAGCGCATCGGGGTCAAACTCTATTCCATTCTGGTTAGGTGCTGTCATTTGTTCATCCATCCGTTCAAATATACAGAGTTCCAGGACCCCAAATCGACAATCTGGAATCGACTAAAATACTATATGCTCGGGAGAATTTTGTCACCGAATAGAGCCGTTTGCGGGACATTTTTCGAATCAGGAAATTTATCGATTGTTCCAATCATCGTAGTTATTAACCTCAGCAATACTTCTCCCGGCATCATACTGTGATTGTGTCTGTTCCATACCTTCACGTGCCTCTTCTGTGACCACCACTGACTGAAATACGGCTTGCTCATGCCGCAGCGCCTCGTTCAGGGTCGCATCGTCGTTTACTGCCAGAATTTGTTTGAGTCCCGCAATTGCAGCCGGCGGTTTCGCCGCCATTAAATGCGCCAGCGCCAACGCCTCTTTAAGCGCTTGTCCGTTTGACACCACCTGATTAATCGCACCGAGATCATAAAGGCGCTGTGCCGACATCGGTCTTCCTGTCAGCACCATCTCGCTGGCTGCGCTGCGACCCGCAAGGCGCGCGAGACGACTGCTACCACCTATGCCGGTGGTCAAGCCCATGTTCACTTCCGGCTGGGAGAATAGTGCCTGGGACTCCGCTACTCTCAGGTCACAGGCCCAGCCCAACTCAGCACCCCCGCCGGAACAATCTCCGGAAATAGCGGCAATGCTTATCACACTCTCGTGAGACAGTTCTCCCAAGGCACCGAACCAGCCAGCACCGGATCCGGTTTGTTCCAGACCTTGCACACCGTTAGATAGGTCACGTAGCCAGGCATGCTCCAGCCAGTGTCCAGGCAGGCCTGAGGCCAGAACCAGCACCCGAGCGCCGGATTCACGGCAAGATTTAAGTTGCTCCGCCAAGGCATCGATCGCGGCCCACGACACCTGGTTAGACCGAGGTGCATCAGTGAACGTCAGTATCGCGATCCTATCGCCGTCCCATTCCAACTTTATTGCGTGACTCAAGCTAGGTTACCGATCTAACCGGGAAACCGATCGAACTTGGGTAGTTCATCCGGCAGGTAGTGAAATGCCTGCTTTTCGATACAGTAAAAGGCCATGTCCGGCTTACCATATTGGGTCGGATCGTCCAATGTCCCCACCTTCAGAATAATCATATCAGGCAAGCCGGGCGGCAGGCTTGACAGTGAGGTGCCGCAATCCCCGCAAAATTGCCGCTTCACTGGAGATTCGAGATCACTACGCTCGAACGATTTCGGTTCTCCGGAGGTATAGCGGAATCCGCTCACAGGCATTGCCAGGGCTACATTGGCTGCACCGCCAGAGCTATATTGGCACTCACGACAGTGACAAAGGCCTCGCATTAGAGGTTCGCCTTCGGCTTCATAGCGAATTTTTTTACAATAACAACCACCGGTAATCTTCATAAAATAAACTCCAGTTCTTCTAAAGCTAACACAATGGCGAATAAATCCGCGGCAGGTACAAGGTGTCATATTAGCTGCTTTTCACGCGCGCGCCATAGAATCTGACGGAATGCGAACTGCAAGCGCCGACAGCCTGGCCTGAGAATCGGCCCTGGGAAGTGCCAAAAATTCCCCACTGGAATTGCGGTACACTACCGTTCTTCCTTGCAATTAATTTACTCAGGCTCAACATGCTCTCCGACGACAATCCCTTCGCCTCAGAAGACATTACACCCCCATTCAACGACGAGTGGAGCGCCAAACGCCGCGTGGCAGATGCCATCAAACAGTTGACTGAAGTGTTGGTAACCAGCTCTCCCAGTATTGAGAAGATGCATGCCATCGCCGAACAGCTTGAGGCAACCTCAGAGGACTTTCGTAAATCACCACGCATCTTCGGCCGAGGCGACTGGGCGCAGAATGGAGATCACGGCAGCTTCGGCCAGATCAGCCATGAACTAAACCCCATGGCAGGCTGGAGCAACCCTATTGCCCCTCCCCTCAACAGCTGGATCGACGGCGACGCCGCGTTCGCGGCCTGCCAATGTGGCTGGGCATACGAGGGCCCACCGGGCAGTGTTCATGGTGGTTTTGTAGCCGCCATATTCGATCAGTTTCTGGGCATGTCGCAAATGATTGGTGGTCAACCCGGCATGACGGCTTACCTGCATGTAAATTATCACGTGCGAACACCGCTTAATACGCCGCTTAAGCTCGAGGCGAGGATAGTCAAAATAGAGGGCCGAAAAACCATCGTGCGAGGGGAGATGTTCGCCGAGGGTATTATGACTGCCAGTGCCGAAGGACTGTTTGTTCAACCCAGAGGGGGTATGCATGCCGTGAAAACGCAGGTAGCTGCCAAAGAACAGGACTAAGGCTCAAGATGTATTTCACTATCGACCAGTTTGACGCTTTTTCAGTCTAAAATTCCGCCGGTCTCCGGAGCGGGGCGGGCTCGCTGGTTGTACAACAGCGATACGATACTTTTTATCTCGTTCTCGGAAAGTTTCGAATAATCCTGCGTCAGCTCGCTGCCAACTGCCATCCCTTTTTGCAATGCCGGTCGCTCGCTCAGTTCGTTGATCCACCTTCGTACATACTTAAATTCATCAAGGTCAATACCCTGCGCCTCCCAGCCTATGCTCCAGGGATAACAGGCCATGTCGGCGATGGTGTAGTTGTCTCCGGCCAGGTAACGTCTATCGTATAGTCGATTATTCATCACCCCGTAGAGGCGGTGCAATTCGTCATTGAACCGGCGCAACGCATAGGACTGATCTCCTTCCCTGTCCTTTAGGCGAGCGAAATGACCCCGTTCCCCGGTTTTTGGGCCCTGGTTGGCCATTTGCCACATCAACCATTGGTTCACCTCCCACTTTTCTCGCCGTGAACTCCCGCCAAACTTTTTGCACTTCTCGGCCAGGTACAGCATGCACGAGCCCGACTCAAATACTGCGAGCGCTTCCCCACGATCTTCAGGATCATGATCGACAATCGCCGGCATACGATTGTTGGGGCTGATGCGCAAAAACTCTTCTTCAAACTGCCCCCCTCTCCCGATTTCGCAATAGACCACACTGTAATCGATACCACTTTCTTCTAGCTGAATAGTAAGTTTCTTACCGTTGGGAGTCGGCCAGTAGTGGAGGTCGATCATGGGTGTTGTCTCTTCATTCTCGATGGGTTGGATATCAGCTCACATTCATCTGGGGAAAGCAAGTTTGCGCAAAGCTAGGTAGCGACTCGGTTTGAAAAATTGAGACTGAAGGAGCTGAAGCCAGCGCTTGGGTCGACTTCGCACAATACATGGATTATGTTGACGCCTGCAATCCTCGGAGGTGACATGGCAAAAAAAGAGCAGATAGAACAGGAAGCACTGGCAACCTATGAACGTTTTGTGGCCACGCGAGACAAAGTCGACACCGGTGAGTGCGGCTGGGATGCGATGGCGGATTTTTTTACCGAAGACGCTGTGTATATCGACCCGGCCTGGGGTCGACAAGAGGGGCGGGAAACTATCCGTCAATTTTTCCAGGATTCAATGGCGGGGTTAACTGGCCATGGCTGGTCTACGCCCGAACGCTGGACCATGGTGGACGGACACCGACTGGTCAGCCACTGGGACCAGATACTCGGAGAAAAACCGAAGGGCGGTCAATGGAGCGTGCCGGGGTTGTCGATTTTGTATTACGCCGGGGATGGTCTGTTCTGTTACAGCCATGACTATCTAAATATGACGTTTATCGGGGAGACCATGAAGGCCATGGCGTGGAAACCACCAGAAGGTTTTAATATGCCCCCGCGTAAACCTGATTGGTCAACTGATTTGCCTACGGCGTGGCTCGCTTTGCCGGATGCTTTCAAATGAAGATAGAAATCCTCGAACGGGAATTATCTGAACTACCAGATTGATGTGGAACGCAGTGACGGGACATACCGTGCATACGCACCTGTAGTCTAGCCCAGGGAACTATGCGTTTTACGATAGTGCCTTTTGAGAATAAACAAACCCTAGCAGAGAGGAACCAACATTGACCTTCAAAATAATTCAATGGGCAACAGGCGGGGTTGGCAGAGCTGCCATCGAAGGCATCATCGCACACCCCGAGCTAGAGTTAGTGGGTTGCTGGGTGCACAGCGAGGACAAGACCGGTCGTGATGTAGGCGAGCTGTGTGGTCTAGACGCTCTGGGTGTAGTGGCCACGAACGATGTCGATGCGCTGGTTAACTTGGAGGCTGACTGCGTGCTCTACAGCCCCATCATGGCAGACCCAGCTCTCGTCGCCCGCCTGCTAGCGGCGGGTAAGAATGTCGTGACTCCGCTCAACTGGTTCTACCCTGGCAAACGCGATGTCTCCGCGCTGGAGCAGGCCTGCCAGGCAGGTAACAGCACTTTGCACGGCACCGGCATTCATCCCGGGGGCATTACCGAACGGTTTCCACTGATGGTTTCTGCACTGTCCAGTGCAATCACGCACGTACGTGCGGAAGAATTCTCCGACATACGCACATACAATGCGCCAGCGGTTATCAGCGACATTATGCTGTTTGGAAAGACACCTCAGGAGGCTGCCGCCAGCCCAATGATCGGGTTTCTCGGCCAGGGTTTCGGTCAGTCTATGGACATGGTCGCGGATGAATTGGGTTTTGATATCGACACTCAAATGAGCAGCCGTCACGAGGTTGCGGTCGCCACCAAGCCGATCGATTCGCCCATCGGTGTGATTCAACCTGGGCTGGTAGCAGCACAGCGTTTTACCTGGGAGCACACTGTTCGCGGCGAGCCGGTCATTACGGTGCGCGTCAATTGGTTTATGGGCGAAGAGTCTCTTGAGCCTGCCTGGAACTTCGGCCCCGAGGGTGAGCGCTTTGAAGTGGAGGTAAGTGGCGACCCATCATCGCAGGTCACCTTTCACGGCTGGCATCCAGAGTCGATCGCCGCGGGGTTGATTCGCAATCCAGGCATCGTGGCAACGGCCAACCACGGTGTCAGCGCGATACCCTATGTGTGCAATGCCGCGCCTGGCATTAAAACCTATCTCGACCTGCCATTGATTGCAGGAAGAGCGGCGCCCGGCCTGTCACGTTAGACGGCTCTGCGTTTATAATTGCACCGTCCTTGCGCCCAGCTCAAGAGCGCTGAGGGGTTGCACCCTAGCCTTTCGTCTAGGGCTCCAGTTTAATTTTGTGTGCCAGAGGCAGATCCACCGCCGATAACAGACCCGGTGGAGCTGATACCACCGCCGGTATCGCATTGATCGCCCGCGTACCCGTCGACCAGGTACCGATAATATCCTGCTCCATATAAACTTCATGACAAATACGACTACCCGGAGTGCCCCTGACATCGACCTCAATCCAGCCCTGCTTGGGGCGGCCCTCAAGGAATGTCTCACTGACATATTCGTCACCCAGCAGAAAGCGCACTTCAATAGTAGCGATGGGAACGCCGGCATTGGTGGTGCTGGCCTTCACTAACAATCCGGCCATTGTGCCTGTTTCTACTAAAATCTTTTCATGGTAATCCTTGATAGCGGGCTCGAAATCAATATCAAAGCTGCGACCGTCCCGGGGCAGACTCAGCTTGTCCACAATGAGATCGGTGATGTCCATTAAGTTGTGGAATATTGCATAGGTCGTATCGGCGTTACTGCGTAACTCCTGTTCCGATTTTCCGAAACCAAAGTGCTGCAAGAATACTTCACTTAATGACGACTGCTGTTCACAGGTTTTTATGTAAACCGAGTCCACGTCAGTACAAACCGATGAAGCCAGTAATGCCAGCTCATAACTGAGTCCGGGGTTGAGGCCAGTGCCGAACAGTGAGCTCTGGCCCTGCTCGCAGGCTTCAACGATTTGCGGGTAGCATTTTTTGCCTGTGGGGTTCCAGCCCGACATAATGCTGATCACGCTCTTACCGCTGGCAAGGATGGGAATGATTTCGTCGTAGCGTTCCAGCGGCGGATTATAAAGCACTACATCAGCTTCCAGCGCTAGAATTTCCTCCACGTCGTTAGTGGTTATTACACCCAGTGGGTCAATACCGGCAATTACGCCCGCGTCAATTCCGACTTTTTCAGTATGAAAAACGAACGCGCCTACAAGCTCCATACTAGGGCACTGGGCAATGACCCTGATCTGGTGCCGTGCGATCTCTCCGGTAAACCACTGAATGACCCTTATTTTTCCCATTGAGTGGATCCTGTCTATATCCAAATGTATTTAACTCAAGATATTATCACGCCTTGAATCAGGATCACCTTATGCGCCCCTACCGGGTACGAAAAATTATCTGCCGGTATATACTGGACACCTTAATGTTGATTACCGCCACCGGAAATACAGGAGCACATGGATAGGGACGCGCCAACCATTGAACCTATGCCAAGGTTTACCTCCTACGCAGATGAAGTCGCAAGCGGAGCTTGGCATCGCTCAGTTCGTGCTCGCCTCTTTGCCATTACTTTCGGGCTCACGCTGGCGATAGGCGTAATCTGGACACTACTACAACCGGTTGTCTATCGTAGTAGTGCCACCGTGCTAATGAGTGCGCCCAGCGCCATTGACGCGACAGTCATGGAAGCCAATGTCCAGAGTGTCGCTATCCAACGGCGAATCCTTCTTGGAGGGGAAGTCACCCAGGCGCTTTTGGCAGAACTGAATCGTAGTGCTACCACCCCCACTGATTTGGATTTGCACTATCTGCGTGAGGTGCTGCTTGTAGAATCTGTACCCGATACGAATTTGGTAGAAATGATCGCCCAGGGCGCGGATAACCAGTTGTTGCCGATGCTGGTGAACGACTGGATTGATGTCTATCTCGAGGTGCGGGCACACAATGTCCAACAGAGCCAACAGCAAACGCTGGGGGTGGTTGAGGACCAGCTTGATGGGCTGGGACAGAGACTCGAGGATGCGCGGGAGGCTCTGGCAAACTATCGACAGGAAAATGGCATCACTTCCGCCGAGCGTCAAGAAAATGACGAACTAGCGCGACTGGAAGGGCTAAATTCAGCGCTCAATTCTGCGATCGAGGCAGAGGTCACAGCGCGTGCAGACTTGGAGTCACTGCTCAGCGCCATTGCCGATGGGAAGAACGTGGTGCCCCCAAGCGAACGTGACAGTGTAGGAAAAATGGAACAGCGGCTGCTTCAACTCGAGACGCAGTTGAGCAACCTCAACAAGAACTACACGATGGATTACATCCTCAAACAGCCCAAGACCAGAGACATTCCAGACCTTATTGCTGAACTGGAGGAGAACCTTGAGGAAATTATCGCAAAGAGCCAGGAACTGATTCTAACCCAATCCGAACAGGCTCACGCTGCGGCGCTCCAGAGGGCGGAAAACTTGCGCGAGAAACTCGATGCACAGAAGCTGGACGCCGCCCGTTTTACCACAATCTACGCCAGGCACGAGGCGCTGGCCGAAGACCTCGCGGAGCTGGAAACCCTCAACCGTGAAACTCAATCGCGTTTGGTTCAGGTGCAGATCAACCAGGTAGAAAAATACCCGCAGGTATCCGTTATTGACCGACCAGCGCAGGCTAGTCTCCGCGTTGGGCCCAACTACCTCCTCCTGCTGGGTGCCTCGCTAGCGGCGGCACTCGGGGTCGGCGTGCTCAGTGTCTGGCTGTATGGGTTCCTCGGACCCAGACAAGACAAGCCCACGTTTGTGGCCCTCTCTGGGGTACAACTGTATCCGCAGGATGTGAGCGGACAATTGGCCTATACCAATCAACCTGACCACCGACTATCAGCTTCTCACAGGCCCCTTCTGGATCGTGAATATCCGAGTGAGTCGCCAGAGGAACCCACCGATGGGCCGGACGACGGGGATGCGCAGGAAGAGAGTCCATCGTCGGATCCGGAACCCCGGTAGCACACGACCAATGAACTTACAGGAGGAATAGCATGGGAATAATCAAGCGAATCGCTTCGTTTTTGGTACTGGGCATCTTGCTTCTGATAGTCGCCTTCGACATCTGGGGCTTCGCTACGCTGGGCCGCATTACCCCGGCACTCGACCCGGTAAGGGATGATGACGCCAACAAAGTGGTTATGGTGTTTGGGGCCACGGGGTCGGTGGGTGATGGATTGCTCAAGGCGGCGATAGAAGACCCGGACGTGGAGAAAGTCTACGTCGTCACGAGACGCACCTCATCCCGCATAGACGCGGGTGTGGCATCGGGCAAGGTCGACATGCGCCTGCTTCAGGACTATACCGACTATTCCTCGCTCGCGGACATTCTGGGAGAGGTGAATACCGTTCTGTGGGGCTTGGGTACCTCTTCTCTGAATGTCGACGACCCCACCTTTACCCGCATCCATGTCGACTTTCCGGTGAGTTTTGTCAACGCATGGTTAGCCGAGCGCCAAAACAGGCCCATGTCATTTCACTATATTACGGGCATGGGCACCGATCCCGAGGGAGAAGAGCACTGGGCCCGCGAAAAGGGCCGGGGAGAACGAGAGGTAGCGGAGCTAGCCGCGAGCACAGACCTGCGCACCTTCGCGTATCGTTCTGCCTTCGTGCGACCCACCGAAGAGCAATCAAATGCGCTCCACTATTTCGGCGAAACGGTACTTCGACCCGGCGGACTGGTTATAACTTCCAAGGAATTGGGGGAGGCTATGCTGGAAATCAGTGCGCGCAGTGAAGAATTGCCAAATGGCACTGTGATCGACAACGTGGACAGCATTCGCTATGCAAACGCTTATAAAGATCGGAGCTCTTCTTCGCCTTGACCGGAATGACACCGCATTGGGCCGAATCACAGCGCGTAGGTGGCAAAACGAGTACTGTTCGATGGGTGGCCTGAGGCCATGGAGAGTGGGGCGTCCACGTAGCGTTGCGGTTACTACTTCTTGTTTTTGGCGTCCTGCGCAGCAAACTCTGCGTAAGCCTGCGCTGTACCCTCGGCCATTTTATCGCCATCAAAAGGAATCGACATTTCGGGCGTAAATTCCAGGACGATCCGTTCCGGCGTGTCCAGGAAGCGGATAAACATATCCGGATCAAGCCCGGAGGTAAATGCGTTTCCCTCGTCTTCCTGTCCCTGACTCGAAACACCTCCCGCCAGGAGTTTATACATCCAGAGTTTTGTTTCACGGTCGTCATAAATTATTGTGTGGCCTTTATAAGTGACCGTTTTGCCCCCGCCCATCGGTGTACCCTTGCTGGTGATAACGATAGCCGAACGCCCGTCCCTGGCAATTGCCTTGATACGCACACGCTCGCGGGTTGCGGTCATCCAGATTTTGCCTTTTATCGCGACGTAGGCCGTGGTCACGCCCAGAGGGTGGCCTGATTTGTTCGCCCAGATGAAGGTACACTCGCCTCCCGTTCGCAGTAGCTCCTGTTCCCGCTCCGGATCCAGGCGGTATTGCCTCACGTCGTCGTAATTTTTGGATTGCTCAGGCATGGGTTATCCGCTCTCGAGAGAATTTATGCGACGCACGCCTCCCTGCAGAGGCAGCGGGGCCGCCGCCATCATCATCGAAGGCCGGGTTTTTCTACTTCACTATTTTGTAGACAAACAGTAGTACGAATGCGCCGACTGTGGCGGTAATGATACTACCAATATTCACGCCGTCTGCGCCGCCACCTAGACCCAGCATTGTTCCAAGGTAGCCACCTACAAATGCGCCGGCAATACCAAGCACCATGGTGATTATCCAGCCGCCGCCATCTCGACCGGGCATCAACCATTTTGCCAAGGCTCCCGCAATTAAACCGAGCACTATCCAGGACAATATACCCATACAAGTCTCCTTTGATATCGATTCATACTCTCTCTTATTCTCCGTCAGGTGCGAGCATCAGGCAAGACTTCATTCCTTGGGCCATGTCCAAACTATGCGTGGCGTCATTGATGGCCACAGCGCTACTACTTGCTGCCGGTTTCGCTCATAATGACCGTCAATGAGTGGCGTTCATCCACACCAAAATAAAGTCAGGTAGAGATACAATATGAAATTCCCAGCCAAAATACTTGTTCTATTGTTCCTGCTGTTGTCCCTTGGTGGCTGTTGCGGTTTCGATTGCAACAACGACGACAACAACAAAGACCCTGCACTATTGACACTGGGCTTCTCAGACTCTATCCCGGAGGACCTCAAAGAAGTTTGGATCGAGGTGGACAGTATTACCTTCCGGCGCACCGGGGCTGAAGATGTCGTTGTTGACACGTTTACCATTCCAGAGCAGAACATAACCAATGCTGAGACTTTTTCAGTAGACCTACTGAAATACCCCGGCTTTGCACAGCTGGAGGTGATCACAGACTTTCAAATTTCCGCGGCAACCTACTCGGCAGTTGTAATAAAAATAATCGCTAACGGCGTTAGTAGCTCTTACGTTTTGGAAGCAGGCGACACAGCAAAGGCGATCACGATAGGCAATGGAAGCGGCAACCTGAGCTTGGATGGAATGCGCCTTTCCTCTGGCAAACAGGCGTTTACCGTTGAATTTAGCCTGGCGCAAGCTCTACAGTTGCAACCGGATGGCCGCTATTTGTTAGCCACAGACGGCATACGAATCGCAAACAACACGACTGACGCCAGGCTATCGGGCAGCATTGAGAAAAGCTTGTTTAATACGGCGACAATTTGCGCCGAGAAATCGGATCCGGAAATCGGCAACCGCGTTTATCTGTATGAAGGCAATAGCTTTTCGACTAATGATCTACTAGCAGATGTCTTCACGTCAGATAGTAATCCCGTGCCGCCCCCCATAGCCGTGGTCCCCTTTGCTGTTGCTAGCCTGAGCAAAGTAGCGTCTACCGGCAATTGGGTCTATGCCTTCGGTTACGTACCTGCCGGCGACTACACCATGGCGTTTTCCTGCAACACTGCAACCGACGATGCGGTTAACTGGAATGACCTGAAAATTCCCCTACCAGTCAGCCAGGTGTACAAACTCACACTGTCTGAAGGCGAAAACGCCGTTTGCAACATAGCCGAAGGCGCTAGCTGCTGAGCAGACGAAACACTTTCCCTCTGGCCGCATAACTACACGTCTTAGAAGCGAGAAGACCTATGCAATCCGTCAGTGTAAATTACGAACTGATACAGCCCACTAAAATTGTCTGCGTGGGCCGCAACTATGCAGCACATATTGAAGAACTGGGTAACAAAGTCCCCGAGAGCATGGTGGTCTTCAACAAGCCCAATTCAGCTATCACCCATATTCTGCACTCACAGATAGACGGCCATGTGCTCCACTACGAAAGTGAACTGGCCTTCACTGTAGCCAGCGGCAAACTTGCTGCCGTTGGTTTTGGGCTTGACCTGACTAAACGCGCACTACAATCACGCCTCAAAGAAAAAGGTTTGCCCTGGGAGAGAGCAAAAGCCTTTGACGGTGCCGCACTTTTCAGCAAGTTCGTGGCTCTGCCAAGCGAGATTGAACACCTGTCGCTGCAACTGGATGTAGACGGCGAGCAAAGGCAAGCTGGCGGCCTCCAGCTCCAGTTACACCGGCCGGAATTTATACTGAAGGAAATTGCGAGCTTCACCACCCTCGAAGATGGTGACATCATCATGAGCGGAACGCCCAGCGGAGTGGGCGAAGTCCAGCCAGGGCAAACGTTTAAAGGGCAAGTACTGCTGGGAGACAGGCAATTAGTATCGGCCGCCTGGATAGCCCAATAAACGCCCCGGTGAGGGGGAGAAGTCGCAAAAACCCGCTCTCTGAGTGATCGAGTTCACTTTTCTGATCGCAATCCATCGACATTGGGTATCTCTGTGTTCTGCTTTTTTAGCGGTTCGGAAGAATCCAGGGGCTATACAGTGCGCCTGGTGAACGTTCCCGCGATGAATCTGGAGCCCGGCATGTTTGTTGCCGAGCTGAACAAGCCGTAGCTGGGCAAACCCTCCCGCTACAGGGGTTCGTAGTAAAGAACGCCGATGAAGAGCGCAGTACACCGGAAGACTCGATCTTGAAGTCACCGAAGAGATCCTGGTCGACCATCAGGACATAATGCCCTGCGGGATATTTGCAGATACCGGGTACACGATTCACAATTGTAGTTCTTGCCAATTTGCAGTAGTTTTAGCCCAATCTTGTGGGTGTAAGACCATGCAAACTATCCTGCGACTCGACCTCGCCGGCCAACCTCGCGGTTGGATAACATTGCACGAGGCCGTTACAGCGTATGCCAAAGGAGATGTCGTTTACGGCATCGGGGACGTCTTGCCCCCGATTTTTGGCGGAATTCAACGCATTAACGGGCAGCGCTCCCGCATCGATCTGCAACCCATTGTAGCCATCCAGGGCAGGATCGTTCAGGGCTTCTGCGCACCCTTGTGCAACCGTACTCTTTTTCGGCGTGACGATCACCGCTGCCTCTACTGCGGGCAGCAGTTCACTCGCACAGGCCTAACGCGTGATCACGTATTACCTACTTCACGCGGCGGCACTGACCGCTGGGAAAATGTGGTGGCTGCTTGCAAACGGTGTAACTGGCAAAAAGACAATCGAACACCTGAAGAGGCACATATGCCACTGCTGGCGGTACCATTCAAGCCCAACTCCTGGGAGTGGCACTTTCTGGCCAAGGATCGAATCTTTGCCGACCAGATGGACTACCTGTCAAAACGATTTCGGGCTGAGCGGGACTGGGCCGCTTGAATCGGCGCGCACGATTTGTGCGCCTTGATTAACACGCATCCGTTAACACGCGTCCGTTAA
>JAPKAY010000124.1 GCA_028825045.1 Halioglobus sp. | reverse complement strand
CGACTGGCCCAGGCATCCAGGTTATGTCCCAAGTCCAGACCTCGCAGGGCGCATTTGCCTGGTAACTGGTAACTGGTGGGTGGTTTGCGTTCGGTGGGCGGTTTGGCGCGGCCCCGATGATGCTGCTGCCCCTCTGCGCGCAAGATGCGGTAGAAGCTTGATTCCCCTCTGTGTCAGGGAGGCTAAATATCGCCCTTCATCCGCTAGTTTAGGCACGATTTGACTGGGTGGAAGGTCGGAAAACTCCTTTGAATTACAGGCATCGAGCACGGCTTTGTGTTCAGTCTCGCTTAGCTTATTAGGCGGTTCCGCTCGCTGCACGAGAGGGCGTTTATCAGATTGAACTACGGAACGTGTCAACAACTTTGAGACAGTGGCATTTGGACTTTAGGCTTGATTTTTCTCCGTTGTCTTTGGTGGATTGATCCAGACAGCAGTCGGGATTTGAGGTGGTTTTGGTGGGTTTCGAACGAAGCGCTCGGGTGTGCTAATGAACGCAGCATCGAGAGTTGCTTGGCGTGCTGCATAGACAGTCTCGGCTTGTCCAAAGTGGATCTGATCAGGCGTCATAAGTCCAATGCCCGCGTGATGGTGTTCTTCATTGTACCATGCAAAGAACCTGCGGCAGAAGTCGCGGGCCTTCTCAATGGTTTCAAACTTCTTGGGAAATTCAGGCTGATATTTCAGCGTCTTGAAGTGGGCTTCTGAGAACGGGTTATCGTTTGATGTGTGGGGACGGCTGTGGGATTTGAGCACACCAAGGTCCACTAGCATCATGGCCGTTGTCTTTGCCTTCATAGGTCCACCACGGTCAGCATGCAATGTCAGCTGATCGCGTGGCACAGCATGCTTTTCCATAGCATCGATAAATAATTCCTTGAACTGGCTGGCGCTTTCGGAGTGCTCAATGCGCCAGCCAACAACACGGCGGCTGAAGATGTCCAAGATGACATAGAGATAGAAGTAAGACCATTTCTCCGGGCCCATCAGCTTGGTAATATCCCAAGACCAAACCTGATTTGGGGCTTCGGCCAAAAGTTCTGGCTTTTGATAGACAGGGTGCGTGCGCTGGCGGCGACGCTCAATGACCTCGCCCTGAGCCTCCAATATCCGATACATCGTGCGGATCGAACAGAGGTAGGTACCTTCATCCAGTAAGGTAGCGAAGACCTCGGTGGGGGTCTGATCGGCAAATCTGCGCGCGCGCAGATGATCCAGGACATGAGCACGTTCAATTTCCGGCAAAGCACGTGCTGAAAGAGGACGCGGCTTTGCGGTGCGTGGCGGAGCAGTCAAAGCAGCGCGATGGCGAAGAACGCTTGCTCGCGACACCGACAGCGCAGAGCAAACAGCTGTGGTCAGGCCACTGCCTGAAGGCAGAGCAATCGCAGCTGCCATCATGATTTGCCGCTGCGCTCTGGCGTCTGCTCCATCTCGTCCAGCAATGCCGCCACTTTTTTTTGGATTACAATGATGGCTTCGGCCTGATCCAGACGCCGCCGTAGCGATGAAACTTCACGGTTAGCTTTGGCCAGCTGTGCCTGTAATGGGTTGGCTGGGGCCTTTTGCGGGCCACGTTGCCGGGGCTGCAATGCTCCCAATGAGCCCGCAGCGCGCGCCCGACGCCAATCCGTTAGCGCAGAAGAATACAGCCCTTCACGCCGTAAAATGGCTGTAACACCACCGGTGTCTGATGCTTGGTCCGTCTCATCCAGAATGCGCAGTTTGAACTTCGCTGTGAAGGTCCGCCGCTTAGGGATGGCTGTCAGCTCGGATGTGGGTTGAACTGGCGCTGTCACCATGCGGGTTGGCGGTAGCGTGAGTGCTGTATCGTCAGACACAATATCGTCAGAAAGCGGTGTCTTCGAAGGCATAACCATGGGTTCGTTCTCCTACGCCCTCAAGTGTAAACTTTAGCCAGTCGAATGTCTCACGCTTATTGGCACGGAGGGGGCATCAACGTACTGGTCGCGTCATCGATGAAGACAAGCAGGGTGCAGGCGGGGCCGCGATCTTCGAACCACCGGTGATCCGAGCCGTCAATCTGAATGAGCTCACCCAGACATTCCCGGCGTAATCTGGGTTGATGGAAGGTCCGTCGTTGCTTGCGCGACAACCAGATACCAGCGTCTTGCATCCACTTGCGCAGCGTCTCGCGCGAGACCTTCAGGTCATGATCTTCGGCCAACTTCTCGGCAGCAAAGGTCGGGCCGAAGTCGATGTAGTTCTCGCGGACTAGCGTCACAGCAAACTCACGTACCGCTGGGTCGATCCGGTTGTTGGATCTGCAACCACGTGCTTTGTGCCGGATAGCAGCAGCGCCATTCAACTGAAATGTCTTCAGCAGCCTATGTACTTGCCTACGGCTCAACCCCAATACGTTGGCCGCGGTTACAGCCGTCATCCGGCGTTGCGTCACTTGGCTCAGCACTCCGATACGGTTCAGCTCGCGTTCGCTCATGATCATCAATCCCACAGCCACACTCCAATCCTGGTTCAGATAGGGAAGTGTGACATTTCTACTTTGCAGATGTGGGACATTCTAACTTTGCGCGTACAAGTAAATTACTTATAATGAGTATTATGTTAAATTATAGAGAGCGGATCCCACGGCACACACAACAACGTTTCCCCAAAGTATCTAGAGGCTTACGTCAAAGAGTTTGAGTACCACTTCAATCGTCGGACGACGCC
>JAPKAY010000025.1 GCA_028825045.1 Halioglobus sp. | reverse complement strand
CCCTTGCGAAACCGCGAAGCAACGTACTGCAATACGCCTACATAAGGAGTGAGGCACCCGGTGGTGGACTCAAGGTGCAATTTGAGTTTGACCCGACTTACATTACGGAGCTGCTGATGAAAGCAGGTGCGCCGCTGTGGACCGCAAATAGACCGTTGGTGCTGGCTTGGGTGGTTGTTGATGGTGAGCAGGGCCGATATTTCGTTAACCATGAGACTGAGCCGGAGCAGGCGCAACAGTTGGTGGATGCATTTTCGCGTCGGGGAGTCCCGTTACAGCTCCCGTTGTTTGACCTCACGGATACGGCAGCGGTAAGTCTAAAGGATGCCTGGCGGCGCGATGGCATCGTTATTCAGTCGGCTTCTGCGCGTTACCAGGTGCAGGACGTGATCGTCGGTCGGCTGGCAAGCTTGAGCGAGGGTAAATCTACCGGTGATTGGAGCTATTTCTACCGGGATGATCGAATTAACCGCTCTGTTACGGCGCCTGATTTAGGGGTGTTTGTGCGTGCGGGTGCGAATATTGTCGCTGATCAAATGGCAGCTCGATATGCCATCGCGCCGAGCGAAGGTGATGGCACCGGCTTGCGTATGTCCGTTACCGGTGTGAGGAGCTACGCCGATTACGCAGCTATTGTCAGTTGGCTCGAAGGCCTTGAATTGATTCAATCTGCCAATGTGGAGCGGGTTCAGGAAGACCGCATTGAGTTGCGTCTAATGGCACAAGCACAAGCAGTGCAGCTTGCCTCTATTATTGAACTTAACACTCGCTTACTACCCGCACCTGTGCCGATTGCCGGGTCCGAAATGGCGGCGCAGCTGAGCTACCAGTGGCAGAACTAGACCCGCAGCAGCCCGGGGCGGAAAAAGGGTTCTCCCGGCAGCACCAGCTACCGCTTGAGGTGAAGCTGCGCGATGATGCCACCTTAGACAATTTTCTCGCTCTGCCCCGCGTCGAGCCCCTGGTACGTGCTTTGCGCGTCCAGCTGGAGTCAGACGGGGAGCCCATTATTTACCTCTACGGTCCTGCCGGATCTGGAAAGACCCATCTACTGCAGGCCAGTTGTCATCTGAGCGATGCGGGAACTGTTTACCTGCCGCTCAAAGAGTTGGCCCAGTATACTGCTGAAGACGTGCTGCAGGGGGTCGAACAACTTGATCGGGTGTGTATTGATGATCTTAACGTTGTGCTGGGCGATGTTCAGTGGGAACGGGCACTGTTCAATTTGTATAACAATGCCCGTCAGCGGGGTTGCCGCCTGGTGGTAGCTGGAGATGCAGCTCCGCGTGCACTGACGGTGGAACTAGATGATCTCCGCTCGCGCCTTTCCGGGGGTATTGTTTATCAGCTTGCGGATGCAGACGATGACGACAAGGCCTCCATATTACAATTCCGTGCAGCCCGCAGGGGCTTGTCCCTGTCTGCAGAGGTCGCTAACTTTATTGTTACTCGTGCGCCCCGTGAAATGGAGCATCTCTTGGAAGTACTGGATAAACTGGATAACGCATCCCTGTCTCAGAAGCGGGCTCTATCCATTCCGTTTGTAAAACAGGCACTAGGATGGTGATGTAACGCTGGCGACAAAATTGCCATTCTGGTGAATGGGTGCCACGAACACAATTCGACTGCTAGTCTTACCGCCTCAGGTGAATCTGCGTTGCAACCGCTCAATCCAGCTGGAAGCTATCAGCATCCAACTGGCAGGGAAATTTCTCCCGATAGTGTTTCAGTGCAGCGCCATCCAGCACAACGCTAGCAGCGGCGTTGTCGTTCTGCGCGTCTAACAGAAGCTCGCCATCGGCCGCAATCGCCAAACTGTCTCCACTGTACTGGAACCCTTTGGCATCAGCACCGATGCGATTTACCCCCACCACACAGGCAAGATTTTCCATCGCCCTGGCTATGAGTAACTGGCGCCAGTGATGGCGGCGCTGTGCCGGCCAGTTGGCGACATACACCAGCAGGTCGTAATCGTTCTGGTTGCGACTGAACACGGGAAAGCGCAGGTCGTAACATACCTGCAGGTTGATCCGCCAGTCGCGCCAGGGGACAACGACACGTTTCTGACCGGCCGTGTAGCGCTTGTCTTCGCCGGCCATACGGAACAGATGGCGTTTGTCATAGTGTTGTACTTCAGAGGGGGTGACAAACAACATACGGTTGTGAACGCAGTCACCCTCGCGAACTGCGATGCTGCCAGTTACAGCACAATCGTGTTCTACCGCTAGTCGTAACAGCCATTGCTCGGTGGTGCCGCCGGGGTCCTCCGCATTTGCCAAGGCATTCATGGAAAAGCCCGTGGTGAACATTTCCGGTAACACGATGAGGTCGGTGGAATGATCAAGGCCGTCAATTGTGGCGCCGATTTGCCGTCGGTTGTCTTTGGGTTGCTCCCAGGCTAGTTCACACTGAATGAGCGTTACGTCTAAATTGCGCATAGGGTCTCGGCCGCACTGAGCAGCACATCGTCATTTTTTGCGAAGCAAAAACGCAGGTAGTGTTGAACGGGCGACTCCTCATAAAAAACGGAGATAGGAATGGATGCGATGCCGTGCTGCTGTGTCCAGTCCTCAGCCAGCTGTGTGTCCCGCTCCTGTGTGATGGCGCTGTAATCAAGCAACTGAAAATAGGTTCCGACGCTGGGCCTGAATTTGAATCTGGAATCCTGCAGCGCATCGCAGAACAAATCCCGTTTAGCCTGGTAGAAATTTGACAGCGAGGCTGCGTAGTCGGGTTCCGCTTCCATAAAATCTGCCACCGCCATTTGCACCGGGGTTACCGCCACAAAACAGACAAACTGGTGCACTTTGCGCAACTCTGTTGTCAGCGCAGCGGGTGCAACACAATAGCCCGTTTTCCAGCCGGTAACGCTAAAGGTCTTCCCAAAGGAGAATAGCGCAAAGCTGCGCCGGCGCAATTCGACAAACTGCAGCACACTGTGATGTTGCGCACCATCAAATATGAGGTGTTCATACACCTCGTCACTAATAACCAGCAGGTCGTGCAATTCGGCAATATCCTGCAATTGCAGCAGGTCTTCCCTGGACAGTACTGCGCCGCTGGGGTTATGGGGCGAATTGATCATGATCAGACGAGTTCGAGGGGTAATCGCTGCGCTAACACGTTCCCAATTAACGCCGAAGCTATGCGCGTTTAGTGGAACATGAACTGCCTTACCGCCGGCCAGTTCAATGGCCGGCGCATAGCTGTCGTAGCAGGGATCGAACACGATGACTTCATCGCCTGGGCGAATACAGGCGTTGACGGCGCAGAAAATTCCTTCGGTCGCGCCCGGTACCACCGTGATTTCACTGTCCGGATCGCTGTTAATACCCCGATGCCGCAGTATCTGGGCCGCTATCTGTTCTCGCAAATGGACTACCCCCGCCATGGGCGCGTACTGGTTGTGTCCGGCGCGAACATGCCTGGTCATGGCTTCCAGTAGTGCCTCAGGGGCGTCGAAATCGGGAAAACCCTGGGATAAATTTAAAGCCTTGTGCTCGATAGCCAGCGTCGACATACGGGTGAAAATGGTTGTTCCGATGTGAGGTAGTTTACTTTTGAGCATCGTTGCCACCGACCGCGTCAAACACGGAACGTCCACGGTTCAGGTGCAGATAGGGGCGCAGGTAATACACGGCGACGTAAAGCGGCCCGGTATCGATCATTGCTGCCGCTGCCTTGAACAGGTACTTACTGTGAATGCTAGTGCTAGTGGCCCGATTTGTATAAAGCGGGTTATACCGATCACCCTGACAAGGGCCATTGCACACAAAAAAAGACCGGTCGTCACCAAAAACACGCGCTCCCGGCGTTCGATGATCGCTGCATGGGGAATCATGCTTCAGCTCTCCTTCTGGCCGAGGTTGGCGTGGAGTACCGCCCCGTTGATGACCGGATTGTGATGGGCCCAACGGATAAGTTCGGCAATTTCTTCGGGCTCGATCAAACGATTGAAACTGTTCAAAGAAGCGACAGCAGCCTCGGTTTCAGGATTGTTGCCAAGGTGAGTACGCAGCATTTCGGTATCAGTGAAGCCGGGGCAGATCATGGCGGTGTGGATGCCGCTCCCCATCAGGTCCTGACAAGTGGCGCGCATCATGCCTAACTGTGCGTGCTTGCTGATAACGTAGCTGTAGGAGCCAGATACCGCCTTCTCGGCGAGTGTTGAACCGATATAGAGTACGCTGGAATTTTTGGGTAGTAGTGGCAGCAGCCGCTGGTTGAGGCTGTTGATAGCAATCACATTGGTCTCCATTACATCGCGCAGGCTGTCGCTTTTGCAGGCGGTCGTACTGTCTTTGCGCATCTGGCTGGCATTGTGAATCAGGGCGACCTCCGAACTGCCTTGCAGCGCTGTTTCCAGGGTGTCACAAGCCCTGACAATAGCGTCTTCGCTTGCGAGGTCACAAGGTATGTTGGTTACCGCGTCAATAGAACACGTGCGTCGAGCAAGGTTAAACACCTCGAAGCCTTCGTTGAGAAAGGCCTGGGCCGAGGCGGTGCCGATGCCCACGCTGGCGCCGGTGATGACTGCTGCTTTCATTCTTACTGTCCCTGGAAACCGGCTGTGTGAGATTTATCCCGTTCTGGCGGGTATTAATTCACGAGGCTCCGTGATTTCTGCGGTGACGTCAAGCTGTCGCTCCGTTAAACTGTCGATATGGAGCAATTGACGACATTGTATATTGATAAGGAGAGCCACAAGTTTTCCGTGGCTCACTACACGATCTTCTCCGCTACCGAGCGCGAGCGCCTGCATGGCCATAACTACTCGGTGTCGGCAAAAATCGTGGCGCCAATGGGCGACAATGGCTTCTCTGCAGACTACAACGTCTACAAAACGCGCATCGCAACGCTGTGCGAGAAGCTGGACGAATTCATGCTACTTGCCGGCGACTCTCCGTATCAGAAAATTAGCGAGGAAGGTGCGTGCTATCGCGTTCAGTATGCGGAGCAGGAAATGCTGTTTTTGCAGAGCGATACGCTGGTATTGCCTATTCGCAATGCCACGGTGGAAGAGTTCTCGCAGTACCTGCTGCAGCATCTGCTGGCTGACAGCGTCGGCGATGATTTGCGCGAGGTGGAATTGTGTGTCGCCTCGGGGCCAGGACAAAAAGGCTGTGCCAGTTGGGTCAAAAAGTAGATTTGTAGGCAGCTGCTCACCAAGATGTGTGCATGAGGTGGTTCGAGTGCGCCTGGGCAATCTCTCGGCTGTGCTTGTTCTGGATGCGCCTATCGTCGGAGCTGCTCTGGCCGGAGTGGTGCACAACTGGTTAGGTAGAGAGGATTAGACACTAATACCACTGTGTCGCAGCAGCGGTTCTATATGTGGTTCGCGGCCGCGGAAGGCAACGAACAATTCCATCGGCTCTTTTGAACTACCCGCTTCCAGGATATCTTTCCTGAAGTCTGCGCCGGTTTCCGGGTTGAAGATCCCTTCTTCCTCAAACCGGGAAAAAGCATCTGCCGATAGCACTTCTGCCCACTTGTAACTGTAATATCCGGCTGCATAGCCGCCGGCGAAGATGTGGGAGAACGCATTCTGAAAGCGGTTAAACTCAGGTGCAGTTGTCACCGCTACCTGCTGGCGTACCTCTTCCAGTAATTCCTGAGCGGAATTGAAATTGCCACTGTCCCATTCCCGGTGGAGTCGAAAGTCGAACAGTGCAAGTTCCAGTTGCCGCATTATCGCCATACCAGACTGGAAATTTCGCGCAGCCAGTAGTTTGTCCAGTAGTTCCTCGGGTAGGGGTTCACTGGTTTCAAAGTGTCCGGAAATAAAGGACAGTGCCTCCCGCTCCCAACACCAATTTTCGAGAAACTGGCTGGGCAGTTCTACGGCATCCCAGGCAACACCGTTGATGCCCGAAACCGCGGCCACGGTCTGGCGCGTTAGCATATGATGCAGACCGTGTCCGAACTCGTGGAACAGTGTGGTGAGTTCTGTATGGGTGAGCAGGGCGGGGTTATCAGCCACCGGGGGTGTGAAATTGCAGACCAGGTAGGCCACTGGAATTTGTAGACCCTCGGGTGTCTGGCGTCGCACCCGGCAGTTGTCCATCCAGGCACCGCCGCGTTTGTGCGGTCGTGCGAACAGGTCCAGGAAAAATCGTGCGATAACCTCCTCACCTTGAAGTAACTCAAACAGTTGCACATCGGGATGATAGGTGTCGAACATCTCAACTTCGCGAACTTCGATGCCATACAAACGACGTACTACTTCAAACAGACCTGACAGTACGCGATTTAAGGGCAAATACGGCCGTATGTCTTCCTGGGAGACCTGATAACGACTCTGGCGCAGTTTTTCACTGAAATAGCTGACATCCCAGGCTTGCAGTGAGTTCAGCGCGCCGTCCTTGCATGCAAACTCAACCAACTCATGCCACTCCACCTTAGCCTGCGGTTGGGCCTGTTCGGCCAAGCGTTGCAGAAATTCCACGACACTATCACTGCTGTCCGCCATCTTGGTGGCAAGAGAAAGTTCAGCATAGTCATCAAACCCCAGCAGTTGGGCAAGTTCCCTGCGCAATTCGAGGGTTTCCTGTATTAGCGCTGTGTTATCCCATTGCCCGGCATGGGGGCCGCGATCAGACGCGCGGGTACAATTGGCGGTGTAGACCTCCTCACGCAGTTCCCGACTGTGACAGTAATTCAGCACGGGTGAAAAAGAGGGGAACTCCAGATTGATTAAATAGCCCTCATGCCCCGCTTGCCGTGCTGCGTCTTTTGAGTTGGCCAGGGTAGTCTCTGGCAATCCAGCCAATTCCTTCTGGGTGACCTGCCGGGACCAGGCATTGGTGGCGTCCAGAACGTTTTCGCCGAAGGAGCTACCCAGCGTAGACAGGCGTTGGCGGATGTCGCCATACCGTTGTTTTTCATTCGGTGGCAGCGAAACACCGGCCAATCGAAAATCGCGCAGTGCGTGCTCGATTGCTTTGCGTTGGGCGGCGCTCAACGTGGCAAAGTACTTGCTATCGGCAATTTGTTGATAGGCTCTACAAAGGCCCGCATGCTGGCCCATCCAGGTACCGTAGGCCGCCAGCTGCGGGAGACAGGCATTGTAGGCCTCCCGTAATCCATCGCTGTTGCACACACTGTTCAGATGAGAGACCGGTGACCACGCATTGGATAATTCGTCCTCCAGGTCTTCAATGGGTTGCAATAAATTCTCCCAGGTGTAGTGGTCATTGCTTGCCACTAGCGCATCAATACGTGCTTTATTGCGCTCGATGATCTGCGTAATGGCGGGTTCGACATGATCCGGTGTAATGGTAGAAAAGGGGGGTAGCAGGTGCTGTTCAAGCAGGGGGTTGGGCATATTGCGGCAGTCCGATTAAAAGCTAATGCGAGATTCTAACTGAAAGTCGAGGCCAGCAATAATAGCGAAGCCAAATTAAGGCGCGGGCGCTAGATCCCAATCCTGCAGACTGTGGTAACTCACGCCCTGCTTACCCTGGCGCGATTCAAACAGGGCGAAATGTTGGTAAACCATGGGAATAGCGGGCGCCTGTGGGGGTGTCGGCGGAGCAGCCGAGCAGCGGCGATAGAGTGTGATGTGCGGTTGGAATGATTTTCTGTCCTTCTTGGCGCCTGCGGCAGTGGCCAATCCTCTGATTTTTCCGGAAAGTTGTGTCAGCGGCTTCGGCCATGTAGTTGGCCCCAACCAGTAAATGCCAGGCTTGGCCCAGTATCCCAGACAATCCAAATTCAGGATTCCCCCGCTTACTTCACTGCGCGCTAACCACTCATCTACAGACTCACAGAGCTGCTCGATAGCCGGGTCACGCAACGGACCGACAAAGGCCAGCGTGATATGAAAGTTGACCGGTGGCACGGTGTGTCCATTACAGGCTAGCTGTCGGTCACGCCAGTTGGCTATCTGCAGAGCGCTGTTCGCATCCAGTTCCAAGCCGAAGAAAACACGCATTAATCACTGGGCTTTTTTTTCATCAACGGCGCAAAGCCGTCATTGACAGGAGTGGGCTCACCTTTTCGGCCTGATCGCCGCTTGCCGATATTTTTCTGGTTGCGTGCTCGGGTTTTGCTTTTGGCGGCGGGCATTTTGCTTGTTTTTTTCTTGCCACCTGTGGCCTTGCCGGACGATTTTAGTTTTTTCGGGCCGCTGTATTTTGCTTTCAGGCCTGGCAGTGAGCGGCGTTCAAAACTCAGTGTAAGATAGCGCTCAATGCTGATGGAGAGGTTCCATTCGACTGCACTCACCAGTGATATTGCCAGTCCCTTGGCGCCAGCTCGACCCGTTCGACCCGTGCGGTGCAGGTAGTCGTCGCCGCTGCGGGGAAGATCGAAATTGACTACCAAATCGATGCCAGGTACATCTAACCCTCTGGCCGCCAGATCACTGGCGCAGACGATATCGATCTTGCTGTCATGGAACTGATGCATGACTTTTTTGCGATCTTCGGTGCTCATTTCACCGTGCAGGCTGGCACACCGTAGATCGTGATATTGAAGCAAGTTAGCCAGTCGTGTGGCAGTGTTACGTTTGTTGGCAAATACCAGGGCGCGTCGGAATTCGCCCTGTTTCAGTAGGGCAATGAGTACTTTGTCTTTGTGTTCCTGGCTATCTGCCAGTATCAGCTGGTGCGTGATACTGCTGTGCGCCTGTCGTACCTGTCCTACAGTAATCGTCTGCGGTGAGCGCAACAAGATTTCAGCGATGGCACCGACGCCGCGATGCGAGAGAGTCGCCGATAGCATCAGCACCTGTTTTTCGGTTGCACAAAAGTCAGCTATTTTTAATACATCCTCGCGAAACCCCATGTCGAGCATACGATCGGCTTCATCGAGCACGAGGGTTTGCAGTGCGCTTAAATCGGCGCTGCCTTTTTCGCAATGTTCCAGTAAGCGCCCCGGTGTTGCCACTATGACCTGTGGGTCTTTACGAAGCACAGATTTTTGATACTTGAAATCTGCTCCGCCGGTGATGGCTTGTGCTAACACAGGTGATTTGGCCAATAATTGCCTGCATTGTTTCAGCACTTGTCGTGCCAGCTCCCGGGTGGGCACTAGAATCAATGCCAGTGTGCCGGACTGTTTGGAAGAGGTAGCGGCGAGAATTTTCTGTGACAATGGGATCAGATAGGCGAGCGTTTTGCCGCTGCCCGTTTCTGCACTCACCAACACGTCCCCTCCCTGCAGTGCTGCGGGCACTGCCAGCTTCTGGACTTCAGTGGCGTCGGATAAGTCGAGCGCATCGAGACCTATGCGCAGGGAACGGTCCAATTGCACTTCTTCGAACACTTGATCGTACTCCGCTGACTGTAGAGTTTACGGTTGCGAGTTAAGCATTTGCAGAACCCGATATTTAATGCGCTGAGTTAAAAGTAGCCCTGTTAACGTTGCGGCCGGAGAACTCGCTACGGATCGATGTAATCCATTGTATTATATCGCTCCAGTGATGGTGCAGGTATTGTAAGCGATTGACGCCAGTAGCGCACAGGCGACGCGCAAGCAATCGAATCCGGAGAAAGATTAATGGTTCAGGCAGTAAGGCTTTACGAAACCGGGGGGCCCGAGGTGATGATGTTGGAGGAGGTGGCACTCGACGCGCCGGGTCCGGGCATGGTGACCGTTGCAAATCGAGCCATTGGGCTCAATTACATTGATACCTATCATCGGAGCGGACTGTATCCACTGCCGATGCCAACCGGAATCGGGCTTGAGGGGGCCGGCATAGTGGAGGCGGTTGGGGAGGCGTTAGGGGAGGGGGTAGGGGGTGCAGCACCGCTGCAGGTTGGTGATCGTGTGGCGTATTGCTCAGCGGGATTTGGCGCCTATGCGCAGGCGCTGAATCTGCCCGCTGCGCGTCTGGTGAAGATCCCCCAGGGGATCGATTTTCAACAAGCGGCGGCGATGCTGTTAAAGGGACAGACCGCGGAGTACCTGCTGCAGAGAACCTACCCATTGCAACGTGGTCAGACCTGTCTTTTTCATGCGGCGGCAGGGGGTGTGGGGCTTATCTTTGGGCAGTGGGCACGCAGTATCGGTGCGCAGGTGATTGGCACTGTGGGATCCAGGGAAAAAGCAGAGCTGGCACTCGCCAATGGTTTCAGCCACGTCATTAATTACCGCACGGAAGACGTGGTGCAGCGGGTACTGGAGATAACGTGTGGCCAGAAAGTTCCGGTCGTTTACGACGGTGTTGGTCTAGATACCTTTGAATGGTCTCTGGATTGCCTTCAGCCTCGCGGGTTAATGGTGAGTTTTGGCAATGCATCGGGTGCTCCCCGCGCGCTGGACTTGCAAACGCTGGCAAACAAGGGCTCCCTGTTTATTACCCGTCCGACAATGCTGACCTACACCCTGTCCCAGGAAGAGCTGCAGCAATCTTCAAACGATTTGTTTGCGCGGGTTTTGAGTGGCGATGTGAGTATAGAAATTAATCAGCGCTACGCATTGGCTGAAGTGCAGCAGGCACATCGAGACCTTCAGAATCGAAAAACCACTGGTTCAACAGTGTTACTGCCCTGAGTATCTCTAGCGGAATCATTGCATGACGAGCGCTGCCCCAATTGTTGAAGGAAGCCGGCAGAGAGGAAGGGCCGCTTACGCTCTGTTTGCCTTACTTCTGGCCTACATTTTGTCCTTCATCGACCGCAATGTGATGGCGGTATTGATTGGCCCTATCCGTGAGGATTTCGCCATCAGTGATTTTCAATACAGCCTGTTGCACGGTTTGGCTTTCTCGATGTTCTATATCTTTCTTGGTTTACCTATTGCCCGGCTGGCGGACCGGGGTAGCCGTAAATGGGTAATAACTATCGGCGTTTTATTCTGGAGCCTGATGACTTGCCTGTGTGGTGTGGCGCGCACGTTCACGAGTCTGTTTGTAATGCGCATGGGTGTAGGAATAGGGGAGGCTGCGCTGTCGCCCCCAGCCTACAGCCTGCTGAGCGACTATTTCAGCCCTGAGAGTCTGCCTCGCGCCATGGCCGTTTACACGTTGGGTATCACTATTGGCGGTGGGCTGGCTTATATCATCGGAGGCGGTGTCTACCAGTACTTTACGGACTATGGCGCGCTGACGGTCCCTCTATTTGGTGAGTTACGTCCTTGGCAAACAACCTTCATTGTTGTCGGTCTGCCGGGGTTTGGTCTCGTGATTCTGTTGGGACTGATGGCTGAACCTGTAAGGCGTGATCCCGCTGCCCCAGGTGCAAGCGGGTACAGCGTTATGGAAGTAGGCGCGCATTTGCGCTCTCATTGGCAGGCCTATGGCAGTTTAATTATGGGAGTATCTCTGCTGTCCATTTTAGGATACGGCACGATGGCCTGGTATCCCGAATTCCTGGTACGCAGCCACGGTATGAGCAGGGCCGAGGCCGGCGCATCGTTTGGTATGATTTTTATTGTCGCGGGCAGTATTGGAACCCTGTTGGGTGGATTCAGTGCCAAACCGCTGCTCGATCGCGGTTATACAGACGCCAGTATGCGCCTGATTATGTGGATAGCACTGCTGTGGCTGTTGCCCGCCACTCTTGGCCCACTATCGGGTGACGGTGAAGGGGCACTCTGGTCTGCGGTCCCCATCGTATTCTTCCTCAATAGTTACTTTGCGCTTGCTATCTCGGCCTTGCAGAACATTACGCCCAATCGTATGCGGGCCCAGGTATCAGCGTTAATGTTGTTTATGACCAACTTATTTGGTCTTGCTATTGGTCCCAGCGCCGTCGCTGCGATAACTGATTTTGTCTTTGCCAACGATGCGGCTTTGGCCCGTTCCTTGAGCCTGTTACCCTTGATTGTCTGCCCTTTGGCGGCGGCCTTTTTAGGTTGGGGCTTGAAATACTACCGCATAGCGCTGTCAGCGAGTGTTGACGAAACTGGAGCATGAGCATTGTTTTTGAAAGTTGATCCGATTGTATTACGGGGAACCGCTGTGCGTTTGGAACCCTTATCCCAGGATCACGCTCAGGGCCTTTATAACCGTGGTCGGGTAGAGGCCGATTGGGCGTACATGCCCAGATCCTGTTTTATCGATATGCCGGATACCCGGCAGTGGATTGATGAAGCTCTAAATGCCACTGCGCAAATTCCATTTGCCATTGTAGAGACTGCCAAAGACAGGGCTGTAGGAAGCAGTCGATTTCTGAATATTCGGCCCGAGCACGGTTCTTTGGAAATCGGCTGGACCTGGCTGGGTCAGGATTGGCAGCGTACGGCGGTGAATACCGAGGCAAAACTATTGCTTTTATCCTATGCTTTTGAGCGATTGGGCTGCGTGCGTGTTGAGTTCAAAACGGATGCCCGGAACGAACGCTCCCAGCACGCTCTGCAGCGTATTGGTGCTACCCAGGAAGGTGTCCTGCGCAATCATATGATTGTGCAGGACAATTATGTGCGCGATTCGGTCTACTTCAGCATCATTGAGAGCGAGTGGCGGCAGGTGAAGAAACGGCTGCAGAAAAGCGTCAATCGCAGCTGATTAACGGCCACTTCAGCTGATGGTGGCCTGCACGGTCTCGTTATCAGAGAAGCTCTCGGCAAAAAGGGCCGAACTCAGATAGCGCTCGCCAGAGTCGGGCAAAATCGCGACTATCACCTTTCCCTTGTGAGCCTCCTGCTGTGACAGGCGATGCGCTACTGCCATGGCCGCGCCAGAGGAAATTCCGGCCAGAATACCTTCCTGGTTCATGAGCTTGTGGGCCCAGGCTATTGCCTCGTCGCTGGTGACCTGTTCAACCTGATCCACCAGGTCCAAATCCAGGTTCTGTGGCACAAAACCGGCGCCAATCCCCTGGATTTTGTGAGGTGCGTGGCTCGGTTCCTCACCGGCTTTCGCGGCAGTGATCATAGTGCTGCTATCGGGCTCAACGGCAACGCTCAATATGGATCTCCCCTTGGTGTTTTTGAGGTAACGGGAAATGCCGGTTATGGTCCCGCCTGTTCCTACGCCCGATATCAGGATATCGATTTCGCCGTTGGTGTCATTCCAGATTTCCGGCCCCGTTGTTCTTTCGTGGACAGCAGGGTTGGCGGGGTTTTCAAATTGATGCGGGCCCCAATGCTTGCTTGGATCGGTGGCGATTATGGCCTCAGCCTTCTGGATTGAAGCGGTAACCCCTTTTGCCCCGTCAGTGAGTATAACTTTCGCACCCATAGATTTCATGAGCATGCGTCGTTCCAGGCTCATAGTATTAGGCATGGTTAAAATGCAGTCATACCCCTTAGCTGCAGCTACAAAGGCCAGCGCAATACCGGTGTTGCCGCTGGTCGGCTCGACAATAGTCATTCCCGGTTTCAGGCTGCCATCGAGTTCCGCTGCTGCCACCATACTGGCGCCGATGCGGCACTTGACGGACATGGCCGGATTGCGATTCTCCAGCTTGACGTAAATGTTACCGTCGCTGATGCGATTGATTTTGACCAGTGGTGTTCCGCCAATAGTTTCAGCATTGTCCTGGTAGAAAGTGCTCATTGTTTCCCCCCTTCTAGACTCGTTGGACTCTAGCTATTGAGCCAGCATAAGATTAGTCGCGACCGCAGCATCTGTCTACTCACTGTAGCATCTGTTTATTAGCGTGATGCTTGGTCGCACACCGAAAAATACCGATATTTGAAATAAATTCTCTCGCTGGGGGAACTAAAACGGCAGGGCAGAAGTCTGATTGTTAACAGTTGGTGTCGCCGTATTCGCGGCTGGAAGTTCAGCACCATTGTTATACCTCTGGAGTCCATCCAGGTCTTAGACTTCGCAAGGGTTTTCCTGTGCGTATACCGGCCCTCTGGGCCGGTTTTTTTGTCTCTGGGAACGTTACTGCTCTTTCTGAGTATCCATCTGACCGGTTATTTGTGCCAGTGATTCTAGTGTTTGCGGGCCGACCAGTGTGGTCAGTAATTCGCCCTCTGGATTTACTATCAGGGTGCTAGGGAGGACCACGGGTCTTGGTACGCCCAGCGATGCCGACGGGTCAGACGCTAGATTGAAAAATTTGATATTCAATGTCTGCAGCTGCTGTTCCAATTCGGCCCCGCTTGCGCCATCGTAATTTACACCCAGTACGGTCACCTCGTCGTACCGGTCATTGAGTGCATTGAGCTCTGGAATTTCCTCGATACAAGGTTTGCACCACTGTGCCCAGTAGTTGACGACTAGCCATTGGCCCCGCAGGCTCTCTAAAGTCGGTTGGGTAGTTGCTTCTTCGCGTGCCCCGCAAGCTGCCAGCAGCAGTGACAGCCCGAGCATCAGTAGAATTCTCATTGGGTATAAAGCTCAACCAGGTTTGTGTCTAACAACTTGCGTTGACCTTCCCGTTGATTCAGAAGAAGCCGGTAGGCGGAATTTTGCCATTCCATATGCGTGTCAGCATCTTCGCTGGTCAGCACCAATTCGTCGTTGACCCATTCTTTCAACTGCCAGAACGAGATAGTGTGCAAGTCTCGACTTAACAGATAGTGCCCTCTGTCGTTTTGCGTGATCACTCTTTTTTCTATGAGAACATTGCGCAAAATGCCCCAGGTGACACTGTCAAGACCGCGGGTGACAGAGTGCCTGCCATCCAGCAGTTCTATCTCGCGAACCGTTGCACCGGAATTTTGCTTTTGCCAAAACAGATATAAAACATCCAGGGCCTTAAGAATTAACGGTCTGCTGGCTTGTTCATTGTTTTGGTAGGCCGAAAGACTGTGTACCAGAATGCCTCCCATTAATACGATGTTCCAGGACAGGTATATCCATAATAAAAACAGTGGAACGGCAGCGAATGCGCCGTAAATAAAGGTGATGCTGGAGCCCGCAACAGCTGTTGTGAATAGTTCGCGTGCAGCGTGGAAGGCCAGCGCTGCAAAAAAGCCGCCGATGAGGGCATGCTTGAAGGGCACTCTGCAGTTTGGGACTGCGGCGTATATCAGGCTAAAGCCCATGGTACTCAACACTACCGGAGCAGTCTGCAGCAGATAGGCCCTGACTCCGAATATGTCCATGTCTGGCAGGGCATCGGTGACGGAGGAGAGATAGGTGCTGATGACCAGCGCGAGTAAGATGGAGACAGGCGCTAGAGTCAGTACTGCCCAATACAGGAGAAAACTGGATAAGGGGCTCCGGTTTTCGCGGGCGCGCCAGATCAGATTGAATGCATGCTCTATATTTCGCAACATCAGGATTGCAGTGACCAGAAGGAATGCAATGCCTGGTCCGGTCAGGTTTTTCGCCTGTGCTGAAAAGTCTTTGAGATATCCCTCGATACTGGCACTGGTTTGAGGTACCAGTTGCTTGAATAGAAATTCTTGCATCTGTTCCTCGATACCCTGAAAAGCGGGTATCGCGAAGGCAGATGCTGTTGCATAGAGGACGGTTATCAAGGGCACCAGTGCGAACAGACTCATATACGTCAGTGCAGCCGCATTTTCCGAGCAGCGATCGCTTGAAAATCGAGAGACGAAATACAGTGCGCGGCGCCAGAATTCACTGAGGAGCTGTTTAAGAAATATCATGTTGATAGTATGCCATGATAGGATAGATGCCTGCACGAACATGTCTGCTTCATTCTCTGGCCAGAGATTTCCCGCCGCTGGATTTGGTATACTTCGCCGCGAATTAATATCCGTCCGGGAGATCGGCTATGAGTGTAGTCACCATTTACCACAACCCCAGATGTTCCAAGTCCCGAAATACCCTTGCCTTGCTGGAAGAAAGCGGCATTGACCCGGAGGTAGTGCTCTATTTGGAGACGCAGCCGTCGGTTGTGGAAATTACCGAACTACTGAAACAACTGGGATTGACGCCGCATGAGTTGGTGCGGCGAGGAGAGCAAGACTATAAGGACTGCGGTTTAAGTCGAGATTCAAGCGATGAAGATGTTCTGTCGGCGATGGCCGCACACCCGAAATTGATTGAGCGCCCTATAGTGGTAAGGGGTGACCGGGCCGTTTTAGGCAGGCCTCCTGAAAACGTGTTGGAGTTGATTGGTTGATGTCCGAGCCTTATGTACTGGTGTTGTACTACTCGCGTCACGGCGCTACACAAGCCATGGCGCAACACATCGCTCGCGGTGTAGAGGGGGTGGCCAACGTCTCAGCCCGTTTGCGGACAGTGCCTCCTGTTTCCGCAAACTCTGAGCAGACTGCCGATGAGATTCCAGCAGATGGCCCTTTGTACTGTGAACTGGCGGACATGCAAGAATGCGCCGGGTTAGTTATGGGCAGTCCGACACGTTTTGGCAATATGGCGGCCCCGCTTAAGTATTTTCTGGATCAAACCTCCACACTGTGGCTGAGCGGCGCCATGATTGATAAGCCGGCTGCTGTTTTTACTTCCACCTCCAGTATGCATGGCGGTCAGGAATCGACCCTGCTGAGTATGATTTTGCCCTTATTACATCACGGGATGATCATCGCCGGTCTCCCTTATGGCGAGGCCGGATTGATGAGTTCGACTTCCGGCGGTACACCCTATGGCGCCTCGCACTGGGCTGGCGCGGATAACAAACGGGCGGTCGATGAAACCGAGGCGCGACTGTGTCGAGCCCTGGGTCAGCGAGTTGCGCGCTTGTCAGTGGGAGAGCGCACGTGACCCTGGGCCTGCGATCTAGTGCCGAGGTGCTCACGTGGTTGAGTTGGTCAGCCCTCCTGCTGCAGCAAACGGTTGATGCCTGGCAAAGTCAGGCGCCGGTATTTATCTGGGCGGTGAAGTTGCTGCCACTGATGATGTTCTTGCCCGGCATGCTGCGAGACAATTTGCGCAGTTATATCTGGCTATGCTTCATCTGTCTGGGATATTTTCTAGTACTGGTACAGCGTGTTTTTGCTCAACCCGACAGCCTGTTGGTAATAAGCGGGTTGGTGGCCGTTGTGGTACTGTTTAACGCTGCCATGCTGTACGTTCGCTGGCGCGCTTTGGAGCTGCGTTCCCTGGCCACAGTGGAAAAAAATGTTGGAGATTAGTTAATGAGTAAAACTTCACTACTGCGTCGAATCTTGTCCGCAATTTGGGGCGTGATCACTCGCATTAGGCTGGCCCTGTCAAACATTCTGTTTCTAGTGATGATCGCATTTGTGTATTTCGTTTATATCGCTGGCGAGTCGGAGCCAGTCCCGGAAAAGGCCGCACTGTTGCTGAATATGAGCGGGACAGTGGTCGACCAGAAATCTGCGGTTAATCCGCTGCAGGCACTGATTAGCGAGCAGTTTCCCACGGATCACGAGGTGTTGTTGCGGGACGTTATTGACGCAATCGACTACGCTGCTGAGGACCCTGCGATCAATTCCCTGGTGATGGAGCTGGGTTCCTTGATGTATGTCGGGATCAGTAAAACCCAGGAGATTATTCCGGCGCTGCAACGTTTTCGCGAAAGTGGAAAACCAATTGTCGCCGTCGGTGACTACTTTACTCAGGACCAATACTTACTCGCAAGTCATGCCGATACGGTGATTTCGCACCCTATGGGTGGCGTCGTGTTGGAAGGGTTCAGTAGTTACCGCAACTACTTTCGAGACGCTTTGGAGAAAATCTCGGTCAATGTTCATGTATTTAGGGCTGGTGACCACAAATCCGCCGTGGAGCCTTTTATACGCGATGATATGTCGCCTGGGGAAAAAGTTCAGACCAGCCTTTGGCTGGAGAATTTATGGGGCCAATACACCTCTACTGTGGAGGTGCAGCGCGCACTCGAACCGGGCGCGGTGAACGACTACGTGAATAATTTCACCCGTCGACTAGAGAGCCAGGGTGGTGACTCTGCGCAGGCGGCTATCGAGGCAGGATTGGTAGACATGTTGCTGAGCCGAAACGACAGTAATGATTTTCTCGTTGAACTGGTCGGCGCCACCAATGAAGATGGTCTTTACGAAGCGGTTGTGTTCGAACGCTATGTGGCGCGGAAACGGCCTCGGCAATTTGGGGCTCAGAGGGGTGACCGAATTGCAGTAGTCACGGCGGAGGGTGAGATTCTGCCGGGTGATCAACCTCCCGGCACAATAGGAGGCGATTCTCTCGCGCGCTTGATTCGTGGTGCTGTGGAAGCGGATGGTGTTAAGGCCCTCGTGCTGCGTGTAAACAGCGGTGGTGGCAGCATGTTTGCATCGGAGATAATTCGCCAGCAAGTATTGCACGCGCGCGACATGGGAGTTCCCGTGGTTGTTTCCATGGGTTCGGTGGCGGCCTCCGGAGGCTATTACATTGCTGCAGAGGCAGATGAGATTTGGGTAACTCCATCGACTATCACCGGTAGTATCGGTGTATTTGCCGCCTTTCCTACTTTTGAAGAATTATTAGATCGCGTTGGCATATACACCGATGGTGTAGGCACGACCGCCCTTGCCGGTTCACTGCGCGCCGATCGACCCCTAAATCCGGATGTGGTTGCGGCACTGCATAGCGGTGTTGAGTTTGCCTACGTCAGTTTTCTGCAAATCGTTGCCCAGGGACGTGATATGACGGTGGCGGAAGTTGACCCGCTGGCCGGAGGCCGAGTCTGGAGCGCTACGGATGCCTTGGAGTCAGGCCTGGTTGATAACGTCGGCACCTTGGCAGATGCGGTCTCCGCCGCTGCAGGGTTGGCAGGAATTGAAGACTACAAGGTCGATTATGTGGAACTGCCGCTTTCGCCGCGGGACATGCTGTTGAAGCAGTTGGCAAACCGTGTCGGCAGCTTGAACCTGTGGACTGAATCGACGGCCAGTACCGCGCTAAATGGTCTGTTGGCTCCCGTAAAGGCCGCTGCGCAGGAACTGGCTATTTTACAGGACCCCGGGCACCTTTATCTGCGGTGTGTTTCCTGCAGCATTGCTCGTTAGGGAGCTTCTGAACAGGTAAATCGCACCTGCTGTGTGAAACGGTTTGCAAACCCTATTAAGACTTCCAGCTTGAACTTAACTATCGGAGTAGTCAAAGAATGTGCTTCTGGTTGGGCAGGAACTACGTCAGTTCCGCTTCCAGCGTATCGTCTGATTTTCCGCGGCGTTGCGCCCACCAAGCGTCCAGATCTTCCAGTATCATATACAGACAGGGCAATAACAGTAGTGTGATCACTGTTGCAAAGACGATTCCATACGCCAGGGAGATAGCCATCGGCACCATCATTTCTGCCTGAAGCGTACGCTCAGTAAGCATGGGGATTAAGCCGAAAAAAGTGGTTAACGAGGTGAGCAGAATGGCTCGGAAGCGCTTGGTCCCGGCTTGCACGACCGCCGTGTAGCGATCTATTCCCTCTGCTTTTGCTTTGTTTACAAAATCCACCAGGATAAGGCTGTCATTGACCACGACACCGCTGAGCGCAATTACACCCATCAGCGACATCATGCTCAGTGGGTAGCCTAATACCCAGTGGCCGAAGATCGCACCGATCATGCCAAAGGGTATAACGCCCATGATGATCAAAGGCTGCAGGTAAGATTTAGTTGGAATGGCCAGGAGCGCATAAATACCAAACAGGGCCAGAGAGAATCCGACTATCATGCTCTTCGCCATCTTGGCCTCTTCGTCGGCCATACCGGAGATGGCATAGTCCAGTCCTGGATACTTTTTCTGCAGGATGGGGATAACGTTTTGTTCTATATCAGCAATGACTTTGTCCGGCTCTACATCGCTTTTGTACACTTCTGCGGTGATCTCGGCAGCGCGTTGGTAGTTGATTCGAGTTGCCTTTAATAAGCCCTGTTTAACTTTAAGTTTAGCGACGGTTTCAAAAGGTATTTCATCACCTCCAGGTGTGCGAATAAACATATTGTTCAGGCTGTTGACGTTTTCGCGATCGGCTTTGGGATAACGAACCATGACTTTCACTTCATCGATGCCGCGCTGCACACGCTGTGCCTCGGCCCCGTAAAATGCGTGCCGCACCTGCCGCCCCATATCGGAGCGGGTGATGCCAAGGGACTCGGCTTCGGGAAGGAGGTCCAGGTGGAATTCGTCGGCAGTGTCGCTGACACCGTTGCGGATATCGTAAAGACCTGTGTAGCGGCCCAGTGCCTCTTCGAGATCACCGGCGGCCTGTCTGAGCGTGTCAAAATTGCCGTGCATAAGATCAAATGCGATTGAGGGCCCCATCTTCGGACCGTCAGCGCTTGTGATGGCAAATACATCAGCACCGTGCACTCTGCCTACAGCTTCACGCCAGCGCTGCTGAACCTCCGGGGTACTGATGCTGCGCTCGTCCTCCTTTGTCAGCTCCACATCGATGCGACCATTGATACGGTTGAAACCGTAGGTGGCCATATGATTGAGCAGGCGTTCATCGGTGCCACTTTCTTTTCTGTACTCTTCCTCCATGGTTATAAAGGCGTTGGCGATGTGGGAGACGGCCTGCAGGGTGCGCTCTTCAGGTATGCCTTCGGACATGCGCAGTTCCACCTGCAAGAACTCCCCGGGTGTATCCGGCGAGAGCACTGTTCGTACCGCGCCACCTGCCAATAGGCCCACAGAAAGAACCAGTAGTGACAAAAAGAAGGTTAGGGTCAGATATCGATTCTGAACGCACTTGAGCATAAACGGCTTGTAGCGATAGTGCACAAAATAGTTGAGCAGTCGGTTCACTTTCTCCTGCACTCGATCTATCCGCAGGAGAATACGATTTTTTGTAGGTTTGCTGTGGGCGAGGTGGGCTGGCAGTATCCACTTCGATTCAACCAGTGAAAAACACAGACACCAAATGACAACCCATCCGCAAGCAGCGGGAAAGGCGCCGAATACTCCCTGGATAAAAAGTGAGGGAGCAAAAGCCATGATGGTAGTCAGCACACCAAATGTGGCAGGTGTGGAGACCCGGTAAACGCCATTGACTACATTCTCTACACTGTGCCCTAATTTCTCCTGCTCGCTATAGGCGCTTTCGCCCATAATAATGGCATCATCAACAACGATACCCAGCACCAAAATAAAGCCAAAGATACTGATCATGTCCAAACTGGAGTGAATCAAAGGTGTATTGATCATAGCCATGGCGCCCAGAAAACAGACTGGTATTCCCATCATGACCCAAAAGGCTAGTTTTATTTCCAGAAACAAAGCCAGAATGATAAACACCAGCAAGGCGCCCATCGCCAGGTTCTTGATCATCATCCCCAGCCTTCCGGTGAGGTAGTAGGTGGCGTCATTCCAGACATCCAGCTTTACGCCCTGCGGGAGGCTATTGCCTCGTTTAGCAACGTAGGCTTTAGCCGAGTCCGCTGTTTCTATAATGTCCTGCTTACCAATGGCGAAAACGTTTATGCCCAGCGAGTAGACGCCATCGAATGCGGCGAAACCGGCACCGTCTACGAAGCCGTCATCCACAGTCGCAATATCACCCAGCAGGAGGCGGGTGCCATCTGGCCAGGTTTTTAGCAAAATGTTCTCAAAATCCTGCTGTACGTAGGCTTGCCCCATTGTGCGCAACATGATGTCGCCGTTTTCTGTGCGAACGGAGCCGGCCGGAACGTCCAACGAAGAGACGGAAATGATTTTTGCTACGTCCGAGAGACTCAGGTGGTATTCCCGCAGGAGTTGTTCAGAAATCTCGATAGCGATTTCATACTCGCGGGCGCCCACTACTGTTGCCGCAGAAATTGCCGGGTAGGTCAGTAGCTCGCGTCGCATCTCATCCGCAAGTGATTTCATACTGCGTTCGTCGATGTCGCCGGACAACTGCAACGTTAGAGCAGGAAACAGTATCTCTGGCTGACTGATAATGGGTTTTTCCGCCTCTTGCGGAAAATGTTGTATGGCATCAATGCGATTCTTGATATCAGCCATCAATTTGGCGAGGTTTGTCCCTTCCTGCGGTTCGATCATCATCAAAGCGCCAGACTCGAATGAGTCTGACTCCACTCGCTTGATTCCATCGATATCGTTTATGGCTTCTTCGATCTTTAGTACCACACCCTGCTCTACCTCCTCAGGGGCAGCGCCAGGGTAGGCCATGTCGATGAATACCATTTTGATATCCAGAGAAGGGAACATCGCTCGCTGGATATTGAATGCGGACCCGATTCCCACGACAATGATAATCAGCATCAGTAGATTGGCTGCAACCGGGTTGTATGCAAACCATGCGATGATGCCCTTGCGGCGAACGGGCTGCATCATCCACCCTCACTGTCACTGGCGGGCTGTTCTACCGCAGCCGTGACATCGATCAACTGCGCGTTATTTTTAACCTTGCGACGGCCACTTTTATCGAGCAAATTGCTCGGAGTGCTGGACTCGATGCGAACCTCTGAACTATCAAAAGAGTTATCCAGTGAGGTGAGCGAGACCAGGTCACCTTCGTCCAGGCCACCCTTGACGTACACCAAATCCCCACCGGTGCGCAGCAGCGACACCTTGCGATTGCGCAGGTAACCGCTCTCGTCTACCACCCATAAACTATTTCCCGCACGCATGACATAGCGTGGAAGCGGGACGATACCTGTTAGTTCTTTGCCCTCGATGTTGGCGTTGACAAAGGTGCCAATGCGCAATGGTTCTCGATCAGAATCATTTAGTCCGTAGGGGTCTTCAACGCGGGCCACCACATAAAGAACGCGCGACCTCTCGTCGAAGACACCCTCGGTACGATGCAGTTGGGCGGTCCAGTGTTTTATTTCGCCGCTCACGTCAGTGTAAATATCGATAGGGGAGCCTTCTTCCGCACCACTCATATCGGGTAGTTCGAGGTACGCGAGTTTGTTCTGTGGGATCGGCAGGCGAATCTCTGCATATTCCACAGAAAAAATATCTGCTAGCGGACTGCCGGCAGCGACAAACTGGCCCAACTCACTGTGCTTTGATCGGATCAGCGCGTCATAAGGTGCGCGTACGAACGTCCTTTCCAGGTTGTCCTGGGCGGTATCGATGTCGGCCTGTGCCGCAAACATCTGTGACTGTGCCAGCGCCATTTGCGGCTTGCGCAGGTAGAGGTCTTTTGCGTCCTGGCTGCGTTGACTACCTTTGGGTAATTTCTGCCACTCTCTCTCAGCGACTTTCGTTCTGCCTTTTTCCTGTGCCAGAGTGCTCTCGGCACTCTTCAGGGCCGCCTTGGCGCGCAACAAGTTGGTTTCATAGTCGCGGGGATCCAAGCGAAGGAGAATGTCGTCCCGTGAAACGAAACCACCGACGTTGAAAGCGGGGGACACTTCGATAATGCGTCCGTTGACCTCAGCAAGTATCGATGTTTCCTGAAGAGGTGAAACGGTGCCTTGTGCCTGCACGGGTATGCGCAGAGTTTGTTTAACCACTTCTGCTACATCCACCGAAATGGCGTTGTGCACTGGCTCAGCGATCAAGGTTGGCGGTCGATTCAAGTACAAAACCGTCGTAACAGCAATGGAACCTGCCAGCATGACGAAGGAGAGAACAATTTGTTTTTTACGGGAGGCCACAATAGCTACCAATTTGTGTCTTTGGAAGGCGAGCGCACCAGAGGCTTCAAAAGGAGCAAACGCTAGTACTTCAGGGGCGCATTTATACCACAAAGGGCCCCCATTTTACTGTGAAATACTTGTAATGCTGGGAGATGGGCGGTGCCCGATTGATTGGTTTTCAAATGAAGCTGTCATTGCGTACAGGCGTTAATTGAGTGCGGCTCTGGCCCCTTGGGTGGGCCTGTGCGCCCCTATCGAGTGGAATATCCATGTCTGGATAGGGAATGCTGGGGCCGGCCTCTTTGAATATGACCTTCACCGATTCGGTCGTATCCCACAACAGGGCCCAAAAGTTCTCGGATTTTGCCCAGGGTCGTGCCAGAAAGTTGACGCTGGAGTCTGCCAGTTCCCCAGTGCGATGTCCGGCGCCGGATCGGCAAGTACACGGCATTCTGCGGCAATGATGTATTTCAGGCTCTGTTTGGCTTTACGGAGATCAATGCCCTCCTGTGAGGTGTCGAATTATCGGGGTAATTCTAAACAACATCTTCATGTTTGAAAGATTGTTGAACCAACTCGACTGCTGAATTTGCCTTCCCGGTGCTATAGTTTCCACTCATTGAAAAGTAAAGGGCACGCGCGACATGACCATAACCTTTGAAAATCCGGCCGCACTTCTGGGGGCGACAGGGAAGCATCTGGGATACAGCGACTGGGAGGAGATTGACCAGCAGCGCATCAACCAGTTTGCCGCTGCCACCGGCGATCACCAGTGGATACATGTGGACCCTGAAAAGGCAGCCAAGGGTCCCTTTGGTAAAACGATCGCTCACGGCTATCTCACACTCTCAATGGCGAACCTGTTTTTGCCACAAATTATGCAGGTTGAAAATACATCCATGGGTGTTAACTACGGTTGCGAAAAAGTACGCTTCCCCGCCGCTGTCCCGGTGGGCAGCCGGATACGTGGTGGCGGGGAGGTAATCAGTGCCGAGGAGGTGAAAGGGGGTGTGCAGGTTGTGGTGCGAATGACAATAGAGATAGAGGGGAGCGAGCGCCCTGCCTGTGTGATTGACACTATCAGCCGTTTTTTTCCGTGAAGCACACAAATGGCGTCGATACAGTCAGTACTAGTGCGTCCTGAAACTTGCTATAGACTTTTCGCTGAATTTTTTACCCATCTAGGAGCACACACATGCTGGAAACAAGTGACGCCATAGAGCCTGTTTATCCAGCTGCCACCGTGGTGTTGGTCCGTGACGGGGGCGCCGGTCTGGAAGCTCTCCTGGTGCAGCGCAATAAAGCAGTGCGGCACATGGGTGGTATGTGGGTGTTTCCCGGCGGGAAGGTGGATGAAGGGGATTATCCTGATGACAGGGACGAATACAATGCGGCCGTAAACGCTGCCATTCGCGAAACGAAGGAAGAGGCCGGGCTGGATGTCACGCCGGATCAGTTGGTTTATTTATCGCACTGGACCACACCTGCAGGCGCCAAGAGAAGGTTTGCGACGTGGTTTTTTCTGACTATTCTGGATGATGGGCAGGAAGTCCAGGTTGATGGCGGGGAGATCTCCAGCCACCGATGGGTGAGCCCCAAAACCGCATTGGCTGAATCTGCCAACGCGGATTATTCCCTGCGATTAATGCCTCCCACCTTTGTCAGTCTTTGGGATATTTCAGATTGTCAGAATTGTGGTGAGGCCCGCGAACGGATTGGTGTACGTGGCGCTATTTTGTATGCACCGCGCATGGTCGTTCTCGAAGATGGCATTTGTTTTGTCTACGAGGGCGACGTCGCATATGAGGAGGCCGATTTGGAGATCAAGGGAGTGCGTCACCGGCTTTACATGGTGAACGATCAGCTCGATTATATTCGACAATTTTGATGTTTGCGACGGAGGTATTGCGTGGGAGATGGTATCGGTGACAGTTTACTAAGTCGGCGCAGTCTGCTGGCCGGGCTGGCAGCGACTACAGCGACTACGGTCGCTGCCGGGTCCGCGGCACTGCCGCGTTCAGCTGTTAAGTCATGGGATATTAGCACTGACGTATTGATTGCCGGGTCAGGAGCGGCTGGGGTTTGTGCGGCTATGGAAGCGCGCAAAAAGGGTGCGCAGGTGTTACTCATTGAGTCGCTCGCGCGCTTTGGTGGTTCCTCATCCATGTCCGGCGGTGTGGTGTATGCCGGAGGTGGAACCGCATTACAGAAAGCGCTCAATGTTTCGGACAGCGTCGAGCAAATGTATCGCTTTCTGTCGCAGGCTGGTGCGATTCACCCCCCACTGGACAAAATCCAATTGTATTGCGAGGAGAGTGCGGCGCATTTCGACTGGCTGGTGGCGCAAGGCATACCTTATTCCGAAAAGCTCACCCTGGCCAAGGGCTTGCCCATGGGAGATGAATCCTTGTACTTCTCTGGTACGGAACTCGCTTGGCCGGCACGGGATATGGCTACTCCCGCGCCCCGTGGACATGTGCCCGGTGTGCCGGGCATGAATGGTGGTAGGCGTTTGATGGAAGCATTGTTGACCAATGCCGAGGCGCTTGGCGTGCGTCTGCGCGCTGGTGTTCGCGCTGACCGTCTGATAACTGAAAGTGATGGCAGAATTGCGGGTGCAATGGTGACCGTTGACGGCGAGCAGCTTGCGATTCGGGTCAGACGCGGGATAGTGCTCGCCTGTGGGGGCTTTATTCAGAATCGGGAAATGCTGCGACAGTACGCGCCGCAACTATTTGATTGCTCCGTACCCTGGGGTAATGCCGATGATCAGGGTGTCGGAATCAATATGGGCATTGGCGTGGGCGCGGCTGCCTTGCAAATGCATCAGGGGTTCGCGATTGCGCCGGTATACCCACCGGAATCCGTATTGTCCGGAATTGTTGTGAACGCTTCCGGGCAACGCTTTATCTCAGAAGAGTCTTACCACGGGGTACTGGGTGATGCCATTGCCTATCATCAACAAGGGCGGGCATGGTTGATAACTGATCAGCACAGTAGCTACGACTTTCACCAGGACAATTTCCTGCCTGTCGCTGAGGGTAATGGTATCGGCGAAATTGCTGTGCAGCTTGAACTCCCCAGGGGCGCGCTGCAGAACACCGTGGCTTACTACAATCTGCACGCGGCTAACGGTGAGGATCCTCTTTTTCGCAAGAGCCTGAGCTATTTGCGGCCGCTACAGGGCCCACCCTATAAAGCCTGGGATCTGTCGGTGAAAAACGCATTCTTTCCGGCACACACCTTTGGTGGATTGCACACCACGATCGACGGTGAGGTATTTGACAGTTTCGGTGAGATCATTCCCGGCTTGTATAGTGCAGGGCGGAATACGGCGGGGATACCTACAGCGCCTTATATTGCCAGTGGCCTGTCGGTGGGAGACTGCACCTTTTTTGGCCGTCGGGCAGGTCGTGCTGCAGCTGTGGGGCATCGGTCGTGAGCCGCTTGCTGGCCGTGATGCTGTTTTTCTCTGGTCCTTTTTTCACATCCGGTACTGCGGTGGCGCAACAGTTGGTCATGGGGGGGGATGCTGAGCGCGGTAGGCTGGTCTTCGGACCTTGTCGCACCTGCCACTACGCCGAGGCCTACATGGGGCACAATAACGGCCCCAATCTGCACCGCATTTTTGGCAAGGTTGCGGGTAAACAGACCGGTTTTGACTACTACTCGGATGAGTTCAAGGCGGCGCAGTTTGTGTGGACGCCGGAGTTGATGTTTGTGTGGCTGGAAGACCCCATGGGCATGTTCCCGGGTTCTTCCATGATGAGTTTGGGAGTCCCCGATCCGCAGGCGCGCGCCGATCTGATTACCTACCTTGAACAGGCTTCAGTGCGCGAACCCTGACGGCGCGGGTGCGATCTGCTATTTTTTAATGATGACCGAACTGCCGTGGCCAAATAAACCCTGATTGGCAGTGATCCCGACTTTCGCACCCTGAACCTGACGATCTCCTGCCTGCTCGCGCAACTGCCATGTCAGCTCGCAGACTTGGGATAAAGCCTGGGCGGGAACCGCCTCACCGAAACATGCCAGGCCACCGGAGACATTCACTGGAATCTTGCCGCCAAGCGCGGTGTCGCCAGCGCGCAGCAGCGCCGCTGCCTCACCTCGCGGTGCCAGTTGCAAGTCTTCAATCCAGTCCAATTCCAGTGCGGTGGAGAGATCATAGACTTCAGCCAGGTCGATGTCCTGGGGGCCAATACCGGCTTCCTCATAGGCTTTTAGGGGAATTGTAGAGCGATACGCATGCGCGTCTACGCCCGCCGCCGCAGCGGAATCTGTGGCGATGTCAGGCATCTCCACCACAGAGCTGGCAAAGGTAGGCGTTACTGTAGAAATAGCGGCCACGCGAGGCGCATCGCCTTTGCCCATCTTGCGCGCATACTCCAGGCTGGACACAATCAGCGCGGCCCCGCCGTCGCTGGTGGCACAGATATCCATCAACCGCAGGGGATCTGCGACCATAGCCGAAGCTGCGACATCTTCTGCGGTAAAACACTTACGGTAGCGCGCGCGCGGGTTTTTGCTGCCCACGAGCGAGTTTTTGACCTTAACTGCAGCGAAATCATCCAGAGTATCGCCGTACACATCCATCCGGCGTCTGGCATAAAGAGCGAAATAGGTTGGGTTGGTGATACCGAGATAAAATCGTACCCAGTCCGGGTCCTCTGGGCGATAGCCGCCGGCGGGAGCCAAAAAACCCTTGGGCGTCGTATCGGCACCGACTACCAGCGCCACCTCGCACTCGCCGGAAAGGATTTTGTTGCGCGCCGCTGCCAGAGCCTGGGAGCCTGAGGCGCAGGCCGCATAGGAGGTATTGACCTCGGCACCCTGCCAGCCCAATGCCTGTGCAAACGTAGAGCCGGCTACGAACCCGGGGTAGCCGCAGCGTATTGTGGCCCCGCCAGAAACGAAGGTGACATCTTTCCAGGGTATACCGGCATCTGCCATGGCCTCCCTGGCTGCGGCGACGCCGTATTCGACAAAATTATGCCCCCACTTGCCCCAGGGGTGCATGCCAGCGCCAAGAATGGCAATTTCATTGGACATGGTTTTTTTGCTCCAGATTCAGCTGGCGGTTAGCTCGCCAGGGGTTGCCACTTCCAGGTGACTTTGACGTCTTCATCGGTTTCGTGCAGTTCTTCAAGTACCAGTTCCATCGGCATTCCTACCTTCAGGTCTGCCACCGAAAGCCCCTCAGCAACCTGCCCGAGTACGACCATTTTTTCATTTTCCAATTGCACTGCAGCGATGGCGTAAGGCTCAAACGGTTCTTTCGCCACAAAAGGCGCGGGGGGTTTATAACAGGCGTTTGTATAGCTCCAGATGTGACCGGTTCTACTGAGCTCCACCTCGCGAAAATCAGTGCTCTCGCAATCCGGGTTCTTACAGAAATGGTTCTGCTTGGGGAAGAAAAAGGTGCCGCAACCCTCACACTGCGTGCCGATCAGGTGGGGTTTGGCTTCCATGGTGTGCCAGCCTTCGATGGCGGGGACTAGGGGTTTGCCGCTCATAGTGAACTCCCGAGAAAAACGTGGGTCAGGGTACTACTCGCGCATGGACTCAGGCAAGTTCGCAATGTCATCGCCTGCAACGAGAGTTGCAAGGTTCAGTATGCCGCACTTGCTGTTGCTCCTACCTCGGCTTTTAGGCAAAGTGCGACCATGTGTGGACGCTTTAATGTAATTGATAGCCCGGGTTTGCAACAGTTACTGCAGGACCTGGGGATTGATCTGTCACTGCCACAGGCGTTAAACCAGGCGCCCACCGAGCGGGCGTCGCTGGTGCGCTTGCAGGCGCAAGGCCCAGCAGTAGATTCTGCGCGCTGGTGGTTGACGCCATCCTGGGCGGAGGAGGTCAACCAGAAGTACTCCATGTTTAATGCCCGCAGTGAGACACTGACAAAAAGCGCGGCATTTCGGGGCCCTTTCAGGCGTCAGCGCGGCCTGGTGCCCATGAGCAGCTTTATTGAGTGGCGATCCGAAGAAGGTGTCAAACAGCCCTGGCTTATTACCAATGAGTCGCAGGCGTTTGCCGTGGCGGCTCTTTGGGATGTGTGGGGAGGTGAGGCCTCGCCCTTGTTGTCCTGCACACTGGTGACCACAGCGGCAGCGGGCGCTTTCAAACCCTGGCACCAGCGCATGCCGGTTTTCCTGGCCCCCGATGAGCGGGAACCCTGGCTGGATAACAGCCATCCCATCGCATCCGATGATGCCATTTTTCGCAGCGAGCTAAAGACGCCGTTACTTCTTACGCCTTTGGATCGGGCAGTGAGTAATGCCCGCAACAAAACAAGCTCGGTCCTTGTTGCCGCGGGTAAGCCAATTGCGTTGTCGGGTTGAGTGGTGTCGCCTCTCTTCGGCACTTACCCGTAATGCGGCAGATGGTTCAGTAAACTGTGCTCGTTACGGTTTTCGGGCAGGTCATTACATTTTGGCCTCCGGGCGCATATCACCGATGCCGGGATTGGTTGAAAATTGCGACAGCGTAAATTTATGATGTGACAGAGTTTCACCGGATGGAAATAACTATGCGTACATTTGCTATGACAGGAGGCGCTACGGGCATTGGCGCGGAATTGAGGCGGCAGTTGCAGGCCCAGGGGCACAAAGTAATCTCTGTGGATATCAAGGAAGGTGACATCGTTGCCGACCTGTCGACAGATGCGGGGCGTCAAACCGCCATTGATGGGGTGAGGGGTCTCGCGCCTGACGGACTGGATGGCTTTATTCCCTGTGCAGGCCTGCCTCCGGTTGCCAAGCCATTGTCATTGATTGCACGGGTTAACTACTTTGCCGTGGTGGCAACAGTAGTTGGACTGCGCGATCTACTGGAAAAGAAGAAGGGAAGTGTGTTGCTGGTGTCCTCCAACTCCGCGCCCATGATTGCAACCGCTGATACATTTGTTCAGGCCTGTCTGGCAGGTGATGAAGATGCCGCCTGTGCGGAAATTGATGCGCGGGACGGCCACACTGCTTATGCCGGCTCGAAGCGTGCTATCGCGCTATGGATGAGACGCCACGTTGTTGAATATGCCGCCGCTGGCGTTCGCATTAACGCGGTAGCGCCGGGTATTACCATGACACCTCTAACCGATCAGGTATTTGCCGATGAGACTTTCGGCAGTGCGATGAAGGAATTTAGTGACATGGTGCCAGTGGGCAATACGGCTCAGCCTGAAGATATCGCTAATGTGATGCGTTTTATGCTGAGTGAAGAAGCGAGCTATGTCTGCGGTTCAGTGTTTTTTGTCGATGGTGGTTCCGACGCTATGTTGCGCGCAGATGACTTCTAGTGAGCAACCACCCGTTTGGTTCAAGCTTTAAGCACCTGTGCTCGGCGTGCGCTTGTTAAGATCAGCTTCAATGGCCGCGGATATGATTTCGCTGAGTTGAAACAGTAATTCACTGTAGGCCTCGGCCACTTGCTCTGCTGCGGGCGTATCAGAAGATAAAGGCAGCTGAAGCTGGCTGATACGGCGATTGACCGGTTTTGAGTCGGAGGGGCGGTACACCAGCCATTCCGCGGTGAGAGTGGCCGCCTGCGTATTAGCATCCATTGAAAGCACACTCACCTTTACGCCGTAGTCGGGTGCCCGCTTGGGGTGCCACGGGAAAGATTCTACATTCTGCGTTTTTAGCTCCCCCGCCAAATTAAGCACCAGCACTCGCTGTATGCCGCTGTCCAAAGGTTCGGCCCAAAGAGAATCCGCAGATACCTCCAGAGCGTTCTTTGCACTGCGTAGGACCATGTTTTCACGGCTCAAGTATTCGGGCGTTTCAATGGGCCCTACACCCACTGAGGGAGTGTTGCCGGATGATGGCGAAAAGCTGTGGGCATTCAATACGTAATACTGATTGATCGGGCTGCTGCCACAACCTGACAGCATCAGGCCCGCTAAAACTACAAAGACTAAAAACAGTTGATTCTGCGTCATTTAATGTTTCCCCGTTTACCTCTGATGAGTGCTTCAGGTTGCTCTTCCAGTGTGGATGCAAGTGACTGCAATGCCCTCCCGGCGCGCGTCATTTCCTGCAGCGCATTATTAAGCCGATACAACGTTTCTGAATCGGGAGAGACCAGCTCATCAATATTGGTCATGCTCTGTTCGACGGCTGAGATCGCATTGTTAAGTGTTCTAAGATTTTCCTCCACCAGGGTCGCCAGTTTCGGTAATTCTGTATTTGCGGTGGCGACGGTCTCGGCAGCTTCATCCAGTACAGTGTCCAGCTTGGGGCCTGTGGTGGCCAATTGTTCCTGTAACTGTGAACTCAATTCGCGCAATGAATCCATGGTACTTGTTACGTTGTCGGGCAGACCCTGAAAACTCTTGCTAGTTACGAATTGATCGATGCCGTCGCCGATGCTTTCCAGCTGTCCGGCCACTTTAGAAATATCAATGTCCTGCAGCTTTTTGGTAATCCGTTCCAGACTGGTCGGTATGGTCGGGAGCTGTATATAGGGCGAGTTTATATCGACCAGGTGAAGCGGGCTGTTCGGGTGAAAATCCAGTTCAACATACAGCAGCCCCGTCAGTAAGCTCTGGCTATTGAGCTGGGCGCGCAGGCCGCGAGAAATCAATTCTTCTGAGAGTTCCACGTCCTGAGAACCCTTGCGGCGGATGTTCTTCTCATCAAAGACCGCCTCGACCATCATGATTATATTGTCTTGGTCGGAATTTAGCTGTAGTTCGATCTTGGTCACTTTTCCGACCTGCACCCCACGCAGAGCAAGCGGGGCGCCTACGTTGAGTCCCTTTACCGATCCACTGAACACCATGACCACTGTTTCTTTCTTGCCGAAGCCCGATCCCAGTAGAAAAATCAAGGTGGCGATGGCAATCAGGATCGCCCCAACAACAAAGGCGCCGATGGCCACGGTATTTGGATTTTCTCTCATGGTGTGTCCTTTCTATCGGCTGCAGCAGCCCGTGTTAAAAATTGTCTCACCACGGGTTGCTCGCTATTGTCTCGCAAATCCGCAGGGTTGCCGTAAGCGATCATGGTGTGGCTGTTGTTATCCAGATAGACCGAGTTATTGGCGATGGCAAATATGCTGGCCAATTCGTGAGTCACTATTACGACGGTCGCACCCATGGACTCCTTGATTTGTACAATCAGTTCATCGAGCAGGCGCGAACTGATCGGATCTAGACCGGCAGAAGGCTCGTCGAAAAAAAGGATTTGCGGATCCAGTGCGATGGCGCGGGCCAGGGCAGCTCTTTTTTGCATGCCGCCGCTAATCTGGGAAGGGTAGTAAGACTGGTACCCACCCAGGCCTACCAGTGCCAGTTTGTAGGCTACGATATCGGTAATCTCGGCTGTGGTATAGCGCGTGTAGAGCTCCAGTGGCAAGGTGATATTCTCTGCCAGGGTCATGGCGCTGAACAGCCCACCAGACTGATAGCTGATACCCCAGCCCTGCCGCATAAGGCCTTGCTCGCTATCACTTGCCTGGAAAAAACTGGTTCCGTTGTACAGGATGTCACCGTGGTTGGGCTGTATCAGGCCAAGCATGTGTTTAAGCAAGGTACTCTTGCCGCACCCGCTGCCCCCCATGATGACAAAAATGTCGCCGCTATTGATGTTGAAGTTCAGGTCACGCTGAATAACGGCTGAACCATAAGCCATGGTGAGGTCCCTGACCTCGATGTGCGCAGCCTGTTCGTTGGGTTCCGTCATATACTCAACTGTTGAAACACAATGTTGACCGCAGCGTCGGCAACAATGAGATAGACAATGGCCGTGACCACGGCATTGGTTGCAGCCTGACCCACCGCAGCGGAACTTCTGCCAGAGTTAATACCTGCGCGACAACCGGCAACGGCGATAAGGACAGCGAACACCAGTGCCTTCAAGAGGCCCACAAAAATATCAGTAAACGTTAGCGCCGCCTGGGCCTGTGTTATGTACTGAACCGGGGAAATACCCATGCCGCCGGCGACAATTCCGCCGCCGACGATGCCCAGCAAATCAGCGTAGATGGTGAGCAATGGCATGATAATAATCAGCGCAAGCATTCTCGGCACCACCAGAAACTCCACCGGAGAGATACCCATAGTGGTGATAGCGTCAATTTCCTCGTTGGTTTGCATGGTGCCCAGCTGTGCCGCATAGGCTGCCCCGGTGCGACCGGCCATCACTACCGCTGTCATCAGTACCCCCATTTCTCGCAGCATGCCGATCACGACCAGGTCGGCAACATAGATTTCCGCGCCAAACTGCGACAGTTGTACGGCGCCAAGATAGCCCAGAATCATGCCGACGAGGACACTGGTGAGACTGATGATGGCAAAGGCATCCGGGCCAGCCTGGAAACAGAACTTCAGGAAATCGGTGAGGCGTGTGTTGGCCTTGCCGCGAACGAGGCGGGCGAGGGCGATAGACACCTCTCCGGTAAATGCGAGTGATCCCCGGATATCTTCCCAGACCGTGTGCAGAATTCTTGCAGGACTGAGGGCACTCAACCAGGAGGCGCCCTCTTCGGCGGGCGGATCGTGAGGTTCTACTGCTGTCGCAACGGCTAGCAATTTGTCCACACCCTGTGGCATGTTGCGCGTTTCAAAGATGATGCCCTGTATTTTGCAGTAGTCGTGGCACTGTAGTAAAAAAGCCATCAGCACCGAATCCCAGGTACCTAATTGATCACCGTCAGCCGTCAGGCTTCCTGAATGTACTCCCGCCAGTTCACCCCGGAATGCGCCGAAGCTCTCTGGATTCTGGCCTTGCACCCAGTCTCCGGTGAGCACGAGCGAAGCCGCATGCTGATCGTTGCCAAGTAAGCTGCATTGGGGTGGGCGTAAACTCATGGATTCTTGAATTGAGTGAGGTGAGACCAGTCTAATTGCTGCCTCCGGTAAATACCACTCACTACTGGAAGGGTAGGGGCGGTATCTTTTGAAAGATAATACCGTGAGCTTTTTGGTAAATATCGACTACGGGTGTCTGATTGCCCACTTCCCGGCGCCTGGCGATCATGGTGATCGGGAACAGAAACTCATCGGTTGCTTTATAGCGCAGGGCGCGGCTGCGACCCTCCCGGTCTTCATAAATCACCCAGTGCATGTCCAGTTCTTTCGCCAGCAGATCACCGATGATAACCCCCATCGCCTGCAGCTCCAGGGTCTGGTCGGCTCTTACTAACTTCCTGTCCAACAGGGCCTGCAGTAATTCAAGGTCCTGATCCCGGTTACCATTGAACTGACGACCAAGATTGAGTGCCGCCATATCCTGTAGTGACTGACGCTGCTGCGACATAAATTCAAGATCCAACTTAGACAGATCACCTACTCGTGGTGGCCCCCCCGCGAAGGCGCCGGTCGAGCTCCAGCAGGCGCAAAACACCAGTACTGCGACTATCGCGGGCTGTAATCTCATATCAGGGTTCTCCATTACCAAAGGGCTGGTTGTGTCGAACAACCGCCGCACCGGTATTATGTTACGCCACCAGAGCGACCGCCGCTTGATCTTATTTTGTCAGGGGGTGATAGCGCTAGGTTGTCATCCTGCCGCTGTCATGGATAATGGCGGGCTTCTCAGGGGATATCTGTGCGCAGACTCGCAGCCCACTGGTCATGTTGCGGAGACAGTCAATGATTACCGGTAGTATCGTCGCATTGGTTACGCCCATGCACGCTGATGGCGGCGTGGATTGGAATTGTCTGGAGCGGCTTATAGACTGGCACCTGGACTCTGGTACTGCTGCCATAGGGGCGGTGGGTACAACCGGAGAAAGCTCTACACTAAATCCGAAAGAGCATTGTGAAGTCGTTAGATTTTGTGTGCGGTACACGGCAGGGCGCATTCCGGTGGTCGCAGGGACCGGTTCCAACTCCACAGTGGAAGCTATTGATTTCACTGCGGCAGCGGCAGAGGCCGGAGCAGATGCCTGTCTCCTGGTCACCCCCTACTATAATCGCCCCACCCAACAGGGCCTATACGAACACTTCAAGGCCATTGCGGAGGCGGTTACTGTGCCGCAGATTCTCTACAATGTGCCCGGACGTACCGCTGTTGATATGAGCAATGACACGGTGGTTCGGCTGGCCGGGCTTGAGAACATCACGGGAATCAAGGACGCGACCGGTGAGTTGCCGCGTGGCCGAGAGCTCATCCAGCGCTGCGGCGAGGAGATTGCCATTTATTCTGGTGATGATCCCACCGCAATGGAGCTCATACTCGGCGGCGGAAGTGGCAGTATTTCTGTTACTGCAAATGTGGCCCCGGTGCTAGTGGCCCGGATGTGCCAGTTGGCATTGGCTGGCGACCGGGAACAGGCGCAGGCAATTGACCGTCAATTGGCGCCTTTGAACAAGGCTCTGTTTTTAGAGCCGAACCCCATTCCGGTAAAATGGGCCCTACATCAGCGTGGAATTATCGGGGAGGGTATTCGCCTGCCCCTGACGTCGCTGGACGAGCAGTATCACGCAACAGTTCTCGATGCCCTGGAAGTGGCGGGAGTTTGATGAAAATGCAGATGAAGGTGGTGAAGGTTGGGCTATTAAGCGCCCTGTTGTTGACCGGTACCGGGTGTGGGTCCCTGCTTGGTGATAAAGGTCTGTTTCGTGATCGATCTGAAGACTATAAGAAGGCACCTCAACTACAGCCTATTACTGTGCCCAAGGGTATGGACACTGCAGCGCTGCGAGAAATTTATGTTATCCCGAAGGTCGAGGATAACTTTCTTGCCGAGGGAGAATTTGAAGTACCCCGGCCAGCGCCACTGGTGAGTGGGGCTTCCGGGTCGGAAATTGTGCGTATTCAAAAACTTGGCGATGAAAGCTGGGCGTTGATAAGTGTTCCTCCTGGGCAGGTGTGGCCGCAGGTGCGCAGCTTTATGTCGGCTTCAGGTATGCAGGTTGCGCGCGTGGACGCCCGTGCTGGCATCATGGAAACCGGATGGTTCACGGTCGAGGGTCAATCTATGGCATCGCGTTTTCGCTTTCGCATGGAGCAAGGAGTGCAGCGCGGCACCAGCGAATTACATGTCTTGCAGATGGACCAGGCGGGCAACGTGAACGCGTGGCCGGCTAAATCCGATGATACCGCACAGGCTGCTGAGATGTTACGTGCCATCGCACAATACCTGGCTGACAGCGCCGAATCGCCGCCCGTGTCCATGATTGCAGAGCAGGGAATTAGTGCCGGCGGCAAGATTTCCATGCAGGAAGCGCCCGGGGGATACACCTATATTCGACTTGAACTGCCGTACGATCGCGCCTGGGCATCGCTGGGTCGAGCGCTGGAGGAGTCTACTTTTGAAATCACCGATCGCGACCGCAGCGCGGGTATATATTACGTGCGCCTTCTTGGTCCAGAGGACGGCGATGAGGCGGGGTGGCTCGATTGGATGTGGAGCAGTGATGAAGGGCATCCCATGGCCGGCCAATTATTCTTGGTGACGATGAAGGCCCAGCCTGATAAGTCGGTGAGCATCAGACTGCAATCTCAGGATTCAGTTGCGCTCTTCGATAAGCGGGAAGAACAGGGCCTGCTGGCTCTCATCAAAGGCAACATCGACTAGCATTTCAGACGAGGTTTCCCGTGCAATTTGCCTCTTTGGGGTCGGGCAGCAAAGGCAATGCCACACTGGTTAGGGCCGGCGACACGCTGGTGATGATTGACTGCGGGTTTTCATTGCGCGACACCGTCAGACGCTTGTCTCGCCTGGATGTTGAGCCTCAGCAACTTGACGCCATTTTAGTTACCCATGAGCACTCTGATCACAGCAGCGGCGTCGCTGCCCTGTCACGCAAGTTTCAGATTCCTGTTTACCTAACGTACGGCACTTCCAGCACCGGGCGCTGTGATGGCAGTAACGAATTGCGTTGCTTTAACTGTGAGGACGACTTCACCATTGGATGTCTGTCGGTCAAAGCTGTTGCTGTGCCCCATGATGCCGCTGAACCCTGCCAATACCGCCTGGAATGGAAGGGTTACCGCCTGGGAATTCTGACGGACTTGGGCAGTATTACGCCCCATGTTGTCGATAAATTTCGCGGATGCCACAGCCTTTTACTGGAATTTAATCACGATCTTCCGCTGTTACTGGACGGGCCGTATCCACCGCATTTGAAACGCCGTGTGGGTGGGGATTGGGGACATCTTAGCAACCAGCAGGCAGCAGAATTTCTGCACCAGATTGATAGTGCCAGTTTGCGCCATCTGGTAGTGGCGCATATCAGTGAGAAGAATAACCGTCTGGATCTTACGGAGGATGCGCTGCTGTCTGTATTTGATACCCTTGAAAGAGTGATATTTGCTGAGCAGACGAGCGGGTTTGACTGGCTGGATATCGCTGGGGCCACCTAAAGGGTGCCCATCCGGACTCCCGAGCTTTAGTTTCACTATTGAAGTTTCAAAAATTACGTTTGCACACCTACGCTAGATTCTTTGTTTTTAGCTGATCCACCCCAACACGCATCCCAACAAGTGACGCCAGAAAATTTTTACCGGAGTTGTGAGTTCCTTCTCGTTCCTGCCGGTAAAACCCCGATGAGGATTCCTCGCGGCACACCTTTGCGCTAGCCTGCCGATAAATTATTTAAACGGTCTCTCAGGAGCGATCTCAGCGAGTAAATCAGTTGCAGTGTTTGGGGAGAACAAGTGTTTCCAGCTGTTCAAGATTACCCTCTTTGGGGCACTGTAGAGCCTGATTACCGGAGAGATCCAGATAGCGTAGGGCGCGCAGAGCGTAAAGTGGTACGGGGTCAATGACCTGATTATCGTCCAAATACAACACCTCTAACGCAGCGAGCTTGTTGATTTCGACAAGATTGCGAACCTGGTTGGATGATAGCCGCAACGCTATCAGGCCGTTAAAGGTGGCCAGGCCCTCCACGCTTTCAATGCCGGCGAAACTGCAATCGACGGAGGTCAGTTGCTGTGCGGCGGTAATGGCGCCATCGTTGATCGCCTGCTCCAGGCAGCTTGTTAAGCCCGGGTCGGGAGTACTGAAGTCACGAAACAGTGGTATTGGGGCGTAGACGATTTTTTCGTTTACCTTGAAATCGTAGTCCTGACAGGCACATAGGAATAAGAATGCCAGAGAAACAAGGAAATAGTTCAAACGGTGCATTATGTATAGTGCTCCTATCTGTTATTGAAATCACTGACTGATCGTGGCTGTTTCTCATATGTCAGGCATGGCTCCCACGCCCACAGGCCTTTATAATGCCAGTAGTTCTAATGCAGTTCACTACTACTTTGGGCCGACTGAGACGAGAATCGAGATGCCAAGATCGAGCGACACAGAGGATGTGGGGCGAGGGAAGTCTGGTGACGGAGCGGAAATTGCGAGCGGCGCAGAGTCTCCCAGTGCAATAAATATCGTTCAACGAGGCAACCTCAAGGCGCTGGAAACTACGCTGCGGAAGCAGTGGCGGCTGGGGCAGAATATCGTGCTTTGTTGGAGTTCTGACGAACGCGGCGTCCTTGTTATTTTTGTACCACACTATTTTCTGGGTAACTACTGCGCCACCGGGGGTGCTCAGACAGATGATAGCCGAACCAATGAGGCATTTGTCCGCGAACTGATCTCTGGTCAACGGCGAAAGACCCGTGAGGAAATATTTGCTGTCAGTGAGCGGCTCGATGTTTCGCCTACCTTCATAAAACTGAAGACAGCATTGTCAGAAGACGCGCAGGTTCTGGGAGCTGTTGAGCAGGTCATAAAGCGTTACGGACTAAGCTACGTTGAGAGTCGTGCAGTATTGTTGTTCGATATTGTGGACTTCTCCCTTTATACCCCGTTCGAACAAGCGAGCCAGTTAAACAGTCTCTCTTACTCTCTAAATTCTGCCTACAACAAGCTGTTGGCGCAAGGTATTGACATTAATTTTGCCCGTACCACGACCGGCGATGGGTATTACATCTGGAATCGGGACTTGAGCCCTAGCGCGAATCAGGATCTGTTTATTTTTATGTTGCTGGTAGTGGCGGATAATGCGGTTGCGCAGGCGGCTTCCCGTGGCCATACGGTACCGGTGATTCGAACCGGATATCACATAGGTGGTCACTATGAGCTGTATCAGGCCGAAGGTGTGAATCCCTCTGTGTTGAGTTTCATTGTCGGCGACGTCACTATTGAGCTCGCGCGTATGCTGGATTTGGCTCAAGCGAACCAGGTGTTTATTGGTGAATTCCATTGTGAGCAAGCGGTTCCGGGCTCTGAGAGTGTCCAGTCGATAACGGCGGTATCGGCGACTTCGTTTGTTAATGCGGTTAGTCGTGTATTGCCGGCCCTGCAAGGTATCCCGCTGTCGGGCAAGCCTATCGACGCCATCACATGTTGGCTTACGGAGGGTGTGGAGCAGGACAGCCAGTCCCGGCCGCGTCGCTTTCGCATCGTTGATAAGCACGGACTGTCGCGCTTTGCCTATAACCTTCAAATAGACATTGATTTGGAAGGCAGGCCTCTTTCCCTGGGGCTGGGCGGCGAAAAGTTGCCTCATCGCGCTCAGGCAATTATCTCACAGGAGAACGAGGCGGAGCGCTCGGGGGCGGCGCCGACAGCTGAGGTCCTGTTCGATGACCTGGCAAGTATGCTTAAAAAGCGCAGCGTTAAAACCATAACTGAGGACTAAATTTTTGATGGTGGGGCAAATTCAGCGAGCTGGACATATGGACGTTAGCAACAGCGTAGATGTGTCTGATCCGAAGGCCGTCATGGGGGAGGTAATGCAAATACTCGGTAAGCGGTATCCGGGTTTCGATTTTGCACCTCTTCCGGTGTTGTTTGGTGATTTCAGTCGACTCTACAACGGCACCTATCCCGGGTTCCGAGAATGTGATGTGCGCTACCACAACGCTCATCATGTGCTGGATGTTACGCTCGCGATGGCGCGTCTCATAGATGGCCATGGCCGACGTCATCCGACCGATGATGGACTTGCGCCGGATGAGGCCATGATCGGTATTGGCGCCGCGCTCTTTCACGACTCGGGGTATATTCGACGAACGCGAGACACTCGCCACAAGAATGGCGCAGCCTATACTCGTGTACACGTGAGCCGCGGAATTCGGTTCATCTCAGACTACTTTCCACGCGTCGGCCTGCAGTACATGGTGGACCCCTGTGCGCGCATTCTCCATTTTACCGGCTATGAAGTGGATCCTCGCGATCTTTATGTGGCCAATGAGCAGGAACATGTGCTGGGGAAATTGCTGGGCTCGGCGGATCTTATAGCGCAAATGGCCGATGTTGCTTACGTACAAAAGTGTCGCGACTTTCTATTTGAGGAGTTTGCCGCTGGCGGCATGGCCGGCGAAGAGACCCAAGTGCCCTATAAAGGCGTCCTTTACCGTTCGCCAGAACAACTAATGCAGCAGACCCCTGGATTTATGCGTACGGCCATTGAGGTTCGACTTGATGGCCACTTTGACAGTATGCACCAGTACGCAGCGGATCATTTTGACGGCCAGCATTTGTACATGGAGGCGATCCAGCACAACTACAGTCGCCTGGAGGCTATGCTGGCCAGTAGCGGGGATTGAAACGTCTTGGCGAATTCTGAATCGCGCCCCCATTCGCTGCACTTGGCACTGATTGCCGCTGCGACCGTCGATGAAATGCGTGCCGCCGAGTTGGCTGCGCTACTGGGCCTGCCCCTGTTAGAAACCGGATCCGATCCGGTGTACTGCAAAAGCGGAAACGCGGTACTTATTGTTAACGCTGCAGCACTGTATTTACAGCAAACAGGGCGTGGAGCACCCGGACCGGTATTTGTGGATTTCGGTAGTGACGGTATGCGCCATCGTCGCCGTTCTGGCGCCAACGAATTATTGGGCCGGGCGGTGGGTGTAGGTAAAAAATCCCCATTGAGCGTATTGGATGCAACCGCGGGATTGGGTCGTGACGCTTTTGTGCTCGCCGACTTGGGCTGTCTGGTGACGTTGTGTGAGCGCGAGCCTCTCATGGTTGAGTTATTGCGTGCCGGTATGCGCGTCGCCGCAGAGACAGGCGACCCCTGGCTTGCCGCGGTATCGCAGCGTATGCATTTGCGTTCTGGTGATGTTCGCACGCTGAAGGTTAGCGACCTTCAGGGCGTGGATGTGGTTTACCTGGACCCGATGTTCCCCCAGCGTAGTAAGAGTGCGGCGGTAAAAAAGGAGATGGCACTAGTACAGACGCTGTTAGACAATTCCTCGAATGCCGAGGAAGCGGGTCCGCTATTGGACTGGGCATTAGCGCTCAATACCGCTAGAGTAGTGGTCAAACGGCCTGCAAAGGCACCCAGTCTGGCGGGGCCTCCACCGTCACATCACATAACAGGCAGCGCGGTGCGTTTTGATGTCTACGTGCACCGCAAACTGTCCTGATCTGATTTACACTGCAGGGTCGGTCACACACAAGCGTGAACTGTGTGCTTCACCTTAAGCCGATCACCGTTACCGAGAACCACCGGGAGAGTTCATGTCCGCACATAAAGTAACAGCGTTGGTGACAGGCGCATCTGCGGGGTTGGGCAGGGAGTTTTGCCGGCAACTGGCATCCCGTTGCGATGTCATTATTGCGGTAGCCCGCCGTGAGGACAGGCTCGTCGCTTTGGCAAGGGACTTGGCCGGTACTGCTGAAGTTCATTGTCTGGAAGCGGATCTTGGTAGCGTCGAGGGCGTCGCGAAAACCATGGAGGCGATACGCCAACAGGGTCCGGTTGATTACCTGGTCAACAATGCGGGTTTCAGTACTTTTGGCAATTTTGCCGACCTGCCCATTGAGGGTCAGCGTGCGATGGTGAACCTTCATATCGACGCCAGCATTACCCTGTGCCGCGCGGTCATCCCGTTCATGCGCGAACGGGGTAGGGGTGTCGTTATCAATGTGTCTTCACTGGGCAGTTTTGTTCCCGGCAAGGGAATGGCAGTATACGGCGCCACCAAGGCCTTCCTGAATTACTATTCGCTGGCGTTGCAGGCGGAGTTAGTCGGGACGGGTATTGAAGTGCAGGCGCTGTGCCCTGGATTTACGCGCACAGAATTTCACGATCCCATGGCGGAGAACGGCTTTGACCGTACCAGGGTGCCAGAGCAAATGTGGATGGCCGCGGATACAGTCGTCGCCGCCAGTCTTGCTGCGTTAGGTAGCGAGCAGGTGTTGGTGGTCCCTGGCGAGGACAACCCAGGCTTCGCGCGTATGGGGTTGCAGCAGCAGCTAGACGCTTTGTAGCAGGAGGCGTTTCAGTATCCCTTTGTAGATATGAGCCAGGCGAGGTAAGTCTGCGACCAACACTTCCTCATTGAGCTTGTGGATGGTGGCGTTGATTGGGCCAACCTCCACGACCTGGGCACCGGTGGGAGCGATAAAGCGGCCATCGGAAGTGCCTCCGGCCGTTGATAATTCCGGTTCGCATCCAGTGACTTCCATAATGCTGGCCACTGTTGCCTCCAGCAGCGTTCCAGGAGAGGTCAGGAATGGCTGTCCGCTCAACTGCCATTCAATACTGAAGTTGAGACCATGAGTCTGCAGAATGGATTCGGTTCGCTGCCGTAATTCACTGTCGTTTACCTCGGTGGAAAAACGAAAATTGAACAGAACCTGAACTTCCCCCGGGATCACATTCGTGGCGCCGGTGCCGCTGTTAATGTTGGATACTTGCATGGATGTGGGCGGAAAAAAATCGTTGCCTTCATCCCATAATTCTGTCGTAAGTGCTTGCAGGGCAGGCAGGAGACGATGAATGGGGTTGTCCGCAAGGTGGGGGTAGGCGATATGACCCTGCACACCCCGGACTGTCAGCACGCCGCCCAGTGAGCCGCGCCTGCCATTTTTGACAACATCACCCAGGGAGGCTGAACTGGAGGGTTCGCCCACGACGCACCAGTCTATTGACTGGCCTGACTCGCGCAGGTAATCCAGAACTTTTACAGTACCGTTGACGGCTGGCCCCTCCTCGTCGGAGGTGATGAGGAAGCCGATTCGTCCCGGGTGATCCGGGTGTTCCGCCACGAACTCCTCGCACGCCACTAGCATAGCCGCCAGGCTGCCTTTCATGTCTGCGCTGCCACGACCAAACAGCAGGCCATTCTTTACGGTAGGTTCAAAGGGGGGCGTATCCCAGCGCTCGGCCGGTCCAGTGGGCACGACATCGGTGTGACCCGCAAAAACCACTATCGGCCCTTCGTCGCCGCGTTCGGCCCAGAAATTGCTCACTTCTGAGAAGGTAAGTTCGGTGCAGTTGAAACCAAGCGCACGCAATTCCTGCATCATCAGCGCCTGGCATCCTGCATCCTCGGGGGTAACCGATTGTCTGCGAATCAGTTCGCAGCAAAGTTCCAGTGTTCTTTCCACGTTATCAACTCGCCTCTGGTCTCAGTTGTGAGCGTGTAATTCTTGGTTCAATTCTACCGCACTGCGGTTAGTCAAACATTCCACTGCACCGGTTGTAGAGTTGCGGCGAAACAGTAAGTCAGACTTGCCAGCCAGATCCCGTGCTTTCGCGGTCTCTGCCGGCATGCCGTCGGCATCGAGCATAGTAACCTTTGTGCCCGCGGTGACAAATAGGCCTGCCTCCACGGTACATCGGTCTCCGAGCGGGATGCCGATGCCAGCATTGGCGCCGATCAAACATTCCTCGCCCACTGAAACCACGATATTGCCACCGCCAGAGAGTGTTCCTATGGTGGAGCAGCCCCCGCCGAGGTCTGAGCCGCGACCAATCAGCACGCCTGCTGAAATACGCCCCTCGATCATGCCTGGACCCACGGTTCCGGCGTTAAAGTTGACGAAGCCCTCATGCATGACCGTGGTTCCCTCGCCTAGGTGGGCGCCCAGTCGAACTCTTGCTGTATGGGCGATGCGCACTCCGCTTGGCACGACATAGTTTGTCATCTTGGGAAATTTGTCGATGCAGCTCACTTCCAGAATCTCGCCGCGCAACCTTGCGGCGAGTTGGCGCTCAGGCAATTCATTGATATCAATAGCGCCTTCGCTAGTCCAGGCGACGTTGGATAGTATGCCATAAAGGCCGTCGAGATTAGTGCCGTGCGGTGTTACCAGACGATGGGATAACAGGTGCAACTTGAGGTAGCCTTCCGGCACATTGCCAGGCGGTTTATCTTCCTCTAACAGTACAGCCACGACGGGCCTGTCACTATTGCCTAACTTGGATGCGATTTCTGCCTGTCCGTTCTCTCCAGCAGCAGTCAGTGCTGCCTGTAGCTTGCCCAGTTGGTCCTGCGTAAGCGCCTCATTAGAATTGCAATTTACAGTTGCCTCCACCAAAGCTGCAGAGGGATTCACGAGCGGTTGCGGGAAAAATATTTCCAGCCAGCCTCCCTCGCTGTTGTGGGTGCCGACACCCAGACCAAAGGCAAATGCGTTTGTTGTCATTCTAATTCCACCTTGAGATTTGAAACTCGATCAGAGGTTGTGTGCACTAAATATTTTTTCGTAACTTGCCGCAGAGAATCCGGTAAAGCGCTGGTGTCCCGTATCTAACAATGGTCGCTTGATCAGGGTAGGCTGTTGTAAAATTGAGGCGATACCAGATTTTTCATCCATATTGAGCCGGGTTTTTTCGTCTAGCGCCTTCCAACTGGTGCTACGTTTGTTCAGCAGATTCTGCCAGCCGAGTTCTTTCATCCACGCTGCCACCGCTTCTTTATCCACGCCGTCTTCGCGAAAATCGTGAAACGTGTATTCAATGCTGCGTGCATCGAGCCACTTGCGCGCCTTTTTCACGGTGTCGCAATTTTTTATGCCGTAGAGCGTAATCATATTGTGACTCCAAAATCAGCGGTTTGGGCTCAGGGGGCGCGTAGGATAGCAAATACGGATGGTTTGTTATAGCAGTGTGGGGCTATTGTGTTCACTGCGAGTAGCAAGATTTGACGCCGGTTACCGGTGCGTTGGGCCTAGGAAATCCTCGACATGGCCCGTGCCGGGCCTGATGTCAGTGCTGCTGCGCAATTGAATGTATCGGGAAACTTACTGCCGTGCTCTGAAACACTTTTGACTTCTGCTCCGGGGTAATACTGAATACTCTTTAAGCTCGGCTTATGCTTTGATAGTTTTTTTGGGGTGCTTGCGCAGCGGGTAACACGTGCGACATATCTCACAAACCCGCCCATCACAACCACGTGCGGAGCAATACTCCCGCCCGTAAAAAATAATCTGCAAATGTAGCCGATTCCAATATTTTTCTGGAAACAGGCGTTTGAGATCTCTCTCAGTCTGCACAACATTTCGGCCGTTGGTCAGGCCCCAACGCTGCGCCAGGCGATGGATATGAGTGTCCACAGGGAATGCAGGTACTCCAAACGCTTGCGACATCACCACGCTAGCCGTTTTGTGTCCCACTCCGGGCAATCGTTCAAGTGCTTCCATATCGGCGGGCACGTCACCGCCGTGTTCCTCGAGCAAAATCTCGCTCAAACGTTTGATTGCCTTCGACTTTTGCGGTGATAGCCCGCAGGGCTTTATGATGCCCCTGATCTGGTCTACTTCGCGAGCCGCCATATCCTTTGGGTTGTCCGCTAGTCGAAATAATGCGGGCGTCACTTTGTTGACTCGTTCGTCAGTGCACTGTGCGCTGAGCAGCACTGAGATTAACAGGGTATACGAATCGGAGTGGTCCAGGGGCACTGGCGTTTTAGGATATAGCGCCTGCAAGCGCTGCAATACAAACTTTACGCGTTCAGCCTTTAGCATGCCTAAATCTACAGCCTGCCGACGCAATGGACGATGCGTTGTGCCGCTTCCTCGCATTGAGCCTGAGAGGCTACCAGCGCCAAACGCAAGCGATTCTCGCCGGGATTGATGCCCTCGGACTCCCTGGCGAGGAAGCGGCCTGGCAACACGACAACGTTTTCTTCGACATAGAGTTTGCGGGCCAACTCAAGATCGCTTACCGGTGTTTCGGGCCATAGATAAAAGCCGGCTTCTGGTGTCGGGCAAGGGAGTTTGTTCTCGAATATATGAAGAATGGCGGAGAACTTATCGCGATACAGCTGTCTGTTGGCGATGACATGCTGTTCATCATTCCAGGCTGCAATACTACCCAACTGGTGATGTATGGGCATCGCGCAGCCATGATAGGTACGGTACTGGCCAAAGGCGCGCAGAACCTCTGCATCACCTGCGACAAAACCCGAGCGCAGGCCCGGTAAGTTAGAACGCTTCGACAAACTGTGAAAGACAACGCAGTTGCGGAAGTCGTTGTCGCCCATGGTAGCGCAGGCTTTTAGAAGCCCTGGAGGTGGTGACGCCTCGTCGGCGTAGATTTCTGAATAGCATTCATCACTGGCGATAATGAAATTGAATTCCCTCGCTAGCCGAATGATATTTTGTAGTTGTTCCGTCGACATAACGGCGCCAGTGGGGTTGCCGGGGCTACACAAATACAGAAGTTGACATTGTTGCCACTGTTGCTCTGTTACGCGGCTGAAGTCAGGTAAATAATCAGACTCGGCGGTGCAGTTTAGAAAGTGTGGGGTAGCGCCTGCTAACAAGGCTGCGCCTTCGTATATCTGATAGAAAGGGTTGGGGCTCATCACGAGCGCGTCTTGTTCGGGCGAGACTACTGCTTGCGCAAACGAAAACAGGGCCTCCCGGGTACCGTTTACCGGTAAAACCTGGGTATCAGGATCCACTTCGGATAGCGCGTAACGACGTTGTAACCAGGCGCTAATCGCATATCTCAATTCGGGCAACCCGGCAGTCGTGGGGTAATTACCCAGCCGGTGTAGGTTTTTTGATAGGGTTTCCAATACAAATGCCGGTGACGCATGTTGTGGTTCGCCAATAGACAGGGCGATGCGTGTTTTTTGCGGCGCTGGTGTCAGGTCTGCAAACAACTGTTGTAGTTTGGCGAAAGGGTAGGGCTGCAGGCCTTGTAGGTTCGGGTTCATAGGGTGTCAGGCGGCTGCCTGTTCGTCGAGCTCGTCGCGTATTGTTTGTTGTATTGCGCGACACAGTTTCGGGTCGGTGATGGCCTGTTGGTTTTCATCGGTAAGAAAAAACACGTCCTCTACACGCTCACCCAGGGTTTGAATTTTTGCTGCTTGAAGTTCAACATTGAATACGACAAATATTTTTCCAAGACGCGCGAGCAGTCCAGGACGGTCGGGTGTGGACACTTCCAGCACCGAGACATTTTTAATTTCATCCACCGACATGGTGGTCTCTGTCGGGATAGAGAACGATTTGAACTGCCTGGGAGTGCGGCGTGCACTCGTACCCGTATCGATCGCGTCGTTGCTCAGATTTTCAGTGAGGTACTCCTTGATGTGTGCAATGCGTGCACTGTCGTCAGCAATGGGTTGGCCGCTGGAGTCTAGAACAAAGAAGGTCTCCAAGCTCATGCCGTCATTGGCGTCGTATATACGGGCGTCGTGTACGCTTAAATCCAGTTGTTCCAGGCTGGCGCATATCCTGGGAAATAACTGCACGCTGCTGCGGGCGTGGATGAAAATATGAGTGGTGTTGGCCACACTCGATTCCGCATTGTTGCGAACCATTACCAGCGGTTTGTCGCGCTCGCGATGGCTGGAGATGGCCTCTGTGTGCCACGCAATGTTTTCGGTGCGTTCGCGTAGAAAGTAGTCTTCGCTGCGGCCACGCCAAATATCCTCTAGATCTTCCGGGGTAAAACCGCGGCCTTCGAGTATTTCACTGGATGCCCGCCGCGCCTGTTCCACCAAAACCTGCTTGTCAACGGGATTGTCCAGGCCGCGACGCAGGGCGCGCCTGGTTTCGGTGTAAAGCTGGCGCAGCAGGCTGCCGCGCCAGGCATTCCATAAGGTGGGGTTTGTGCCGTTAATGTCCGCGACAGTCAGGGTGAATAGGTAGTCCAGGTGTTCCTCATCACCAACGTATTCGGCGAATTGTTGGATAATTTCCGGATCGGAAATGTCCTTGCGTTGTGATACGGCGGACATCAGCAGGTGGTTGCGCACCAGCCAAACGACCAGTTCGGTATCTTTCTCATCCATCCCATGTGACTTGCAGAAGAGCTCGGTATCTACAGCCCCCAATTCAGAGTGATCCCCACCTCGGCCCTTGCCGATATCGTGGTAGAGGGCGGCGATATATAAAAGCTCTAGTTTTCGCAGTCGCCGTGCCACTCTACTGGTTACCGGAAACTTTTCCTCGTAGATGGGGAACTGGAAACGCCGCGCATTTTTGATCACTTCCAAGGTATGGGCGTCAACTGTATAGGTGTGAAAAAGATCGTGTTGCATCTGTCCCATGATCCGGCCGAATTCTGGCAGGTAGTTCCCCAGGATCCCGTAGCTGGTCATGCGACGTAGCTGCCGGGTCATTTTATTGGGGCTGCCTAGAATCTTTATGAAGGTTTGCTTGTTGTGTTTGTCGGCCCTGAACGCATCGTCCACAAGCGAGCGATTGTCGCGAATCAAGCGGATGGTAGAGGCCGCAACCCCGGTAATTTCCTCATGCGTCGCACAGAGTAGGAAAACTTCCATGAGGGCGCGCGGGTGTTGGCTGAAAAGACCGACGTTGCGTGCCTCGATATAGCCGTTGCGGATCTGGAATCGATCGTTGAGGATACTGATTTCATCCTCCCTGTTCTGGCGCAGGATGGCTTGATCGAAGTTCTGGATCAACACTTCATTCAACTGTCCCACGGCCAAAGCCCAGCGATAGAATGTTTGCATAAACTGTTCTACCGCGAGCTTGTCTCCGTCCTCCAGCCCCCACAGAGCAGCGAGTTCACGCTGGTGGTCGAATAATAGCCGGTCTTCTTCTCGGTCGGTGATCATGTGAAGTGCGTAGCGCACCTGCCACATAAAATCTCTTCCGGAAGACAGAAGAGCCATTTCCTCGGGATTGAGAAATTCTTCAGCGGTGATTTTTTCCAGTGATTCCACGCCGAAGTGGCGCTCTGCTATCCAGCCAATGATCTGTAAGTCGCGCAATCCACCTGGAGAGCCTTTGACATTGGGTTCCAGGTTGTATTCGGTGTCGGCAAACTTTTTATGTCTGGCCTGTTGTTCTTCGAGCTTGGCCTGGAAAAAATTCTGGCTGGACCACATTTTTTCCGGGCTAGTAAGATCGCGTACCTGATGCATTAAATCTTCAGACCCTCGTATGACGCGAGCCTCCATAAGGTTAGTCAAGATGGTGATGTCTTCGGCGGCGCGCTCCACGCATTCACTCACATTACGCACGCTGTGACCGACGTTGAGGCCGATGTCCCATAGCAAAGCCAGGAAGCTTGAGAGTATGTCCCTGCAACTATCACAGCCATCACCCAGCAGAAACAGAAGATCAACGTCCGAATGGGGGTGCAATTCTCCACGGCCGTAGCCGCCGACAGCGACCATTGCGAGTTCTGAGTCCCCCCATGTCTGGCTATCCCACAAGACTCCCAGGAGCGTGTCGATGAAGGATGCGCGCTGGCGGATGAGATCTCTCGCCTGGCCGCCCTGGCGAAATTGCCCATGAAGATAGTCTGTGGATTTTGCAATAGCACTCTTGCTGCACTGGATTGCGTCACCACCCGCGAGTTGGGCTTTGAATGCAGCCACATCAAACATAGTAGGAGGCAGTGCTATTTCCGAAACAGCCACTATGCGCTCAGGCCTGGTTCGTTACTGCGCCGGGTTAGTACTTCACACCCATTTTCTGTCACGCATAGGGTGTGTTCCCACTGGGCAGAAAGGCGGCCATCACGCGTGGTAACTGTCCAGCCGTCCAGCTTATTTAACTTGGTATGCCGCTTGCCCGCGTTGATCATGGGTTCAATGGTAAATGTCATGCCCGGTTCTAGTACCATTCCAGTGCCCTTGCGCCCATAGTGGAGTACCTGCGGCTCTTCGTGGAATACTCTTCCGATGCCATGGCCGCAGTACTCGCGTACGACCGAGTAGTAATTTTTCTCTGCATGCTGCTGAATGACGAACCCTATGTCGCCCAAAGTAGCGCCGGGTTTGACCAGTTCAATGCCTTTGTACAAACATTCCTGTGTGACCTGAATCAGTCGAGAGGCATGGCTTGCCGCCGATCCCACCGGTACCATAATACTGGTGTCGCCATGGAATTCGTCTTTGATCACGGTGACATCGATATTGATGATGTCGCCATCTTTCAGCTTCTTTGTGTCCGAAGGAATGCCGTGGCACACCACGTCATTCACAGACGTGCAAATTGAGCGCGGAAAACCGTTGTAGTTGAGGGGGGCGGGAATGGCATGTTGGATCCCAGTAATGTGCTCATGACAAATGCGGTCCAATTCCCCGGTCGTAATCCCTGCCTGCACGTGCGGCAGGATCATTTCCAGGACCTCGGCCGCAAGCCGGCCGGAGGTTTGCATTTTCTCTATTTCTGTTTCTGTTTTAATCGATGCGGCCATCGTTAACCCGTTAATTTATAAGGATAAAACAAAATATGCTGTCAGTGGTGGTGCTCTGTGGCGGCGACATTCTACCCCATTGCAGCGGCTAATGAGTACTGCGCAGGGCACGAGTCACGCCGCAGCCCTTTAAACCCTGCCTTCGCTATGGTATAAAGCGCGCCTCTTTTCGGGGCTGTCAGACTAATTCTGGTAGATGAAGCCGGGCCACGAGGAAGAGAAACCCAAAACGACACACACATACCAAAGACCTGTATCAGGGTGCCGTCCGGACCGTAAGGCTTGGCTGGTTTGATCGCAGGGGTATGTGGAGGCCTAACCCATACAAGGTAACTATTTATGTCACAAGTACAAGTTAGTATGCGTGAGCTGCTTCAGGCGGGCGCGCACTTTGGTCACCAAACTCGGTACTGGAATCCAAAAATGGATCCGTACATCTTTGGCGCTCGCAATAAAATCCACATCATCAATCTTGAGTATACCGTTCCCGCGTTCAACGAAGCGCTGGACCTCGTCAAGCGCCTGGCAGGGAACAAGAACAAGATTCTGTTTGTTGGCACTAAACGCGCTGCTGGCAAGGTCATTAAAGAGCAGGCTGAACTAGCAGGTATGCCCTACGTTAATCACCGCTGGTTGGGCGGCATGTTGACGAATTACAAGACTATACGAGCCTCGATCAAGCGTTTGCGCGATCTGGAAGCCCAGGTGGGTGACGGCACCTTCGAGAAATTGACCAAGAAAGAAGCCCTGATGCGCTCGCGGACCATGGAAAAACTTGAGCGTAGTATCGGTGGAATCAAGGATATGGGTGGACTTCCCGATGCTTTGTTTGTCGTGGATGTTGATCATGAGCGCATCGCCATCACAGAGGCGAATAAACTGGGTATTCCCGTCATCGGTATTGTCGACACCAACAGCAACCCCGATGGTGTGGATTACATTATCCCGGGTAACGATGACGCACTTCGCGCCGTTAAGTTGTATGTCACCGCGGTTGCTGATGCCTGCTTGCAGGGCAAGCTTGAAGCGGGTGAAGCTGTTGCGGCAAAGAACGAATTTGTCGAAGAAGAACTCGCTCCTGCTGATGCGTTGGCAGAAGCTGCACCCGCTGAGGCGGTAGCAGAAGCTGCACCTGCTGAGGCGGTAGCAGAAGCTGCGCCTGCACCTGCTGAGGTGGATTCGGCAGCTAGCCCCGCAACTGAAGCTGAAGTCA
>JAPKAY010000123.1 GCA_028825045.1 Halioglobus sp. | reverse complement strand
GCCTGGTGAACCAGATCATTCATCGAGCCCTGGATATGGGCGCTTCGGATATCCACATCGAACCCTTTGACGATGGTCTGCACCTGCGCTATCGCGTGGACGGGGTAATCCAGGATTATGCTGAGGCGCCTCAGGCCAGTCATGCGCCGGCGATCGCGTCTCGGATAAAGCTGCTCGCCAATCTCAATATAGCGGAGCAGCGCTTGCCGCAGGATGGCCGGATTATGACTCGGGTTAAGGGTCATGAACTGGATTTACGCGTTTCCACGATTCCCACAGTTTACGGTGAGAGTATCGTCATGCGAGTGCTTGACCGTGAGAGTATCCGTCTCAGCCTGTCCGACATGGGTTTTAGTGACGACACGCTGGAGCGTTATCAGGACCTGCTATCACGTCCTCATGGCGTACTGTTGTTAACCGGGCCAACGGGCTCAGGAAAGACGACTACCCTTTACGCCTCGTTGTCATCGATGGATTCCGATGCGCTCAAAATAATTACCGTTGAAGACCCGGTGGAATACCAGTTGCGCGGGATAAACCAGATACAGGTGAAACCCCAGATTGGTCTGGATTTTGCTCTTGCCCTGCGATCAATACTGCGCCAAGACCCCGACATCATTATGATTGGCGAAATGCGAGATGCTGAGACTGCAAAGATCGGAGTGCAATCTGCCCTGACTGGGCATCTGGTACTGTCGACCCTGCATACCAATACTGCGGCAGCGGCCATTACCCGATTGGAAGACATGGGCATCGAGCGATACCTGATTACCTCATCCGTTAATGGTGTCTTGGCCCAACGGCTAGTGCGAAAGCTGTGTAAGCATTGCCGCGAGTCGGTGAGTGTTTCTGCGGAGATGTGGTCAAGTCATGGGCTTGGGCGATTCATGAAGTCTCCCGAGGACCTTATATACCGCGCAGTGGGCTGTGATGACTGTAAACACACTGGCTATCGTGGTCGTACCGGTATCCATGAATTATTTGTGTTGGATACTGTGATGTACGATGCCATTCTCGGCGGTGCGGATTCCACCACCTTGCACGCAATTGCTCGCGGTAATGGTATGCACACCTTGTTTGAGGATGGTCTTAGGAAAGTGGCGCTCGGGATAACTTCAATGGAAGAGGTTCTGCGGGTGACTCTGGATCAGCAACAACAGGAAGAAAGCCTGCCAGTTGTCGGCGAAAGACTCGATCTGGCAACGTAGAGGAATGGGTGCACGGCAAAATTATGGGTTCTTTTAGCTACAAGGCGATATCAAGCCAAGGCAAACCTGTGCAGGGTAAGGTCGTGGCGGACCGGATTGAATTGGCGTCCCGAGAGTTGCGTTCGCAGGGTCTGACGCTGCTGAGCCTTGAGCCCGCCGGCAAAGGTGCCTTCAGAGCTGATGAGGCCGCCCCCGGGCCCGGGAATGCCAGTAGCGATGACGTTCTAGCGATGACTCGCGAGCTAGCTGTGCTGCTGCGAGCGGGGCTTCCTATCGATCGAGCTCTCAAGGTGATGATTGACATGGCGGCCGAGATAAAAGTGCGTGACCTGCTGGAGGAGCTGCTCAGCGCAGTCAAGGCTGGCAAGGGGCTCAGTCAGGCGCTGTTGTCCTACCCTGAAGTTTTCAGCAATTTTTACGTCAATATGGTGCGTTCAGGTGAGGCCAGCGGACATCTTGCCGAGGTGCTGGCGCGTCTGGCCGATTATCTCACCAACGCCAAGTCGGTAAGATCCGGTGTCGTTTCGGCTTTGGTCTACCCGGCAATATTGCTCACTGTGGCGGTTCTTTCTATTGTCGGGATGCTAGGTTTTGTCGTCCCCCAGTTTGAGACATTGTTCAACGATATGGGCGACGCCCTACCTGTGCTGACGCGGATGGTGATTTCTGCCGGCGATGGGCTCATACGGTATGGCTGGCTACTGTTGTTGCTGCTTGGTATGACCGTGTACGTAGTGCGTAATTGGCTGCGAAGCGAGGAGGGACGGGCGAAGTTCGATGCGTCTATGGTGCGGTTGCCCTTTTTCGGGGCCATTGTTTTTAAATACGAAGTGTCCCGATTTTCCAGGACTGTGGGAACTTTATTGGGTAACGGGGTGTCTCTATTGAGGGCGCTCTCTATAGCGGTCGAGACGGTTGACAACACCCATATCAAGAATTCTCTGAGAGTGTTGGAGCCGGCCGTAAAAAGGGGTCAGCGCATGTCTGTGGCACTGGAGGAAACCGGAACATTCTCGCCCCTTGTGATCCAGATGATCAGGGTGGGCGAGGAATCTGGCAGTTTGGATCAGATGATGACAGAATTGGCCGATGTCTATGATGAAGAAGTGCAGACGGGCGTGAAGCGCAGTCTCACTCTTCTAGAGCCCGCTATGATTCTTATCATGGGCGGCGCCATAGCCGTTGTCATTATCGCTATTTTGATGGGTATTATGTCGGTCAATGACCTGGCTGTCTGATAGATCAAAAATCACTTCAGGGCATTTTTATCAACCGTTAATCAACAATGTAAAGTAGGAAAGTACAGATGCGAATGTTAATTGCCAAATCGAAGACTCCCAGCCCTTTAGCGGGGTTCACCCTGATTGAACTGCTGGTAGTGCTGGCGATTATCGCCCTATTGGCTGGACTGGTTGGGCCCAGTGTTTTGAATCAACTGGGCGGGGCCAAAACCAAGACTGCGAAGATCCAGATTAAGGATCTGGAGATGTCGCTTGAGATGTACA
>JAPKAY010000024.1 GCA_028825045.1 Halioglobus sp. | reverse complement strand
ATAAAACTGGGTGAGGGGCCCGCGGTAAGCGATGGCACTGCGGTGGATAAGCCCGAAGCAAAACCTGACCAAAACAAGCCTTCTGAAGCTACCAATAAAAAAGTCCCTGTTAAAAAATCGTTGCCAACGGTGGCCCAGCCGACTGCTCGAGCCTCCAAGCCCGTCACGCAAGCCCCTCAGGCTAAACCCTCAAAACCTGCTGCAGCACACCGGCCAAGTCAGCCCAAGCGTCGGTCGGCTCACCTCAAGCCCAATCCCACGCTTATTACTGCCCCCGCTGAACCGACTCAGACAGGAAACACCTGGGCCTTCTATCTGGGTGCCATGGATGTCAAATCGAACCCATACTACGATTCTAATGGCATCGATTTTCAGTGGGCCTACTCTCGAAAGAACCCCCTTCCCAAAGTCCCCAGAATAGCCGTCGTTATGCATGGCTCCGGGGGCGCAACGGGATCGATGTGGGTTTTCGGACCAACACCTGCGGCTGATATAGAAGCTAGAGCGCAGGATGCGGAGGGGTATGACCAGTTTTGGCGCCAGTGGTGGATGTTCGGGGCCGATGGTTTAAATTATCCTGGGCGACGCATCGCGGCTATGTTGCGCTTTCTCACAGATCGCTACGGAATCGATGTCAGTGACCGTGGCATTATTTTGGATGGAAGCTCAATGGGCGGGACAGGTGCTGTTACTCAGACCATGAATTTGCCAGATCCGTGGCGTGAAAATATCGCTTATTCCTCCGGGAGAATGGGCACCATCATGCCTCGCGAGATCGCAAAGAGAGATAGTGCGCAGTATGGTTCGTTAGCGCCGGACAGTGGCAGTACCAAGAAGTACTGGGATGAGATCGACTTTGCGATACAGTCCGCAGTTGATCCGATCGTACGCGGCATTCACTACCGCCATACTTTTAGCAGCGACGACCAGTTCAGTGAAGGTTTGGACGGGAATACGCAGTTGGAATTCGTCAACTTAGTTGAGCAGCATAAAATTGGCGGTGCGTTCGTCTGGGTTAAAGTGGGCCATGGTTTAGGGGAGCCTGGAGTGAATTTACCTAACATGACCGGTTTTGAATCTAGTGTGCAGGATGTCACGCTAGATCGCGCTCATCCGGCGATCACCCGGTCTACGGGGAATCACCCATTTTTAGCGTCAGACCGCATAAACGAGAAGAAATATCCCCGTGGCCATTACAATATGGGCATCATTTGGGATCATGCCAGCATTGTTGATAGTGCTTCACAGATTCTCTTTCCTTTACAATACAAAGCGCGCAAAGGTATTGGTAAAGGAATTCCAGATCAGCCGCAACAGATTACGATAAGCGTTACACCCCGTCGTCCGCGAAACTTTGTCCTTGAAGATGGTGAGACGCTCAAGTGGTCGTGGGACAAGGGCGCTCTTACCGGCTTGGCAACGGTTGTGGGCGACACCGTGACGATTGATTCCATTCCTCTTGTTTCCGGGCAGCCTTTCAAAAGACTCAGGATTTATCGATAGTTCCAAGGCTTTTGAGGCCTAAATTTGGGAAACGTGACCTGGTTAGGATAAAACACAGGGTGTTGTGGTGCTCAGGGGTGGAATTTGAGAGAGTTGGGGATGTTTAGGGTATTGGCAGTGCGGGTTATCTAGCCTTGTTATTTAATTCTTATGAGTTTATTTTCCTTTTCCTCCCGGTATGCGTAGCGGGCTATTTCGTTTGCGCGCGTTATTATACTCTGAACATCGCGTATGCCTTTCTGGTGCTGGCTTCCCTGTTTTTTTATGCCTGGTGGAAGCCCATTTATCTCGTCCTGATTCTGTTTTCGATCGGTTTTAATTTTGCGGTAGGACGCCTCGTATCCCGTGAGGGGCGTTGGAAAAAACGCGGTGTTCTTGTTTTTGGCATCACTGTGAATCTCGTGCTTTTGGGATATTTTAAGTATGCCAATTTCTTTGTCGACAATGTTAATGCGGCCTTCGGATCCGACTGGGATATAGAGACAATTTTCCTACCACTGGCAATATCGTTCTTCACTTTTCAGCAGATTGCATACCTGGTTGATGCATGGAGAGGCGAGACCAGTGAATACAATTTTCTCCATTACTGCCTGTTTGTCAGTTTTTTCCCACAGCTTATTGCCGGACCAATAGTGCATCACAAAGACATTCTCCCTCAGTTCATGAGGGGAGAAAATATGTCTCCCCAGTGGTCGAATTTTGCGGTAGGTATTTCGATATTTTCGATTGGACTATTTAAAAAGACTGTTCTGGCGGATAGTCTCTCAAGCTACGTTGGGCCTGTTTTTGATACCGACAATACAGCTGGGGGCGTGGATTTCTTCCGGGCGTGGGGCGCCAGTCTGGCGTACACCTTCCAGCTGTATTTTGATTTTTCCGGTTATTCTGATATGGCGATTGGTGTGGCGCGACTATTTGGGGTGCGGTTGCCGATTAATTTCTTCTCGCCACTCAAATCAACCAGCATGATAGAAATGTGGCACAGGTGGCATATGACGTTGTCGCGATTCTTGCGAGAGTATCTATATATTGCCCTCGGTGGAAACCGCAAGGGTAGCTTCAGGCGCTATGTTAATCTCTTGCTCACCATGCTCTTAGGTGGGTTGTGGCACGGGGCGGGCTGGCCCTTTGTGGTCTGGGGTGGGTTACAGGGCTGCTACCTGATTATCAACCATGGATGGCGCCACTTCATGAAGACGCTGGGGTGGAATCCGTCTTTGATAATGGGTTACCGCGAGTTCTGCTGGGTAGTTACATTTTTCGCCTGGGTGATTTCGTTTGTATTTTTTCGAGCCCCCACGTTAGAGCGCGGCTCCCAGATCGTTCAGGCAATGTTGGGCATGTCAGGGTTTGAGATTCCCGCTGGCATGGTGGCCAGAACTGGCGGTTTCGGCAGCTGGTTGTTGGAGTTGGGCTTTGTAGCCGTTCACGGGGGAGGGGCCCAGTTTGTTACCAATTATATCTGGGTGCTGATTTCGGCAGCTATCGTTCTCACACTGCCCAATGTGGCGCAGATATTCAATCGGTATGAGCCGGTGCTTTACGAAAGTGATCGGGCATTTAGTGATATTCGTGGCACACACATGTTTAGTTGGAGGTACAGTAATCGGTGGGCTTTCGCTGTCGCATTGGGTGCGGTGGCTGGAATCCTGACTTTGCAGCAAGTATCAGAATTTCTGTATTTTCAATTCTAATATGAATTCCCCAACCTATATTTTCCGCACCTTTCTTTTTGCATTATTCGCGATGCTTAGTGTCCTTGCATTGAACTACGTAATCGATCCCTATGGAATTACTGGCGCGCCTAGAATCGCCAATCTTAATCAGCATAAGGTCGATATTAATAACCACACACGCCTGAATAAAAAGTACCAACCCTATGTTGAAAATCATAATGCTATGGTCGTTGGTAATTCTCGAGTAGAAATGGGTATAGACCCTGCGCACAGGTGTTTTCTTCGCGATGATTTGGATGTCTATAACCTTGGAATGCCAGGCGCAGGCGTTGCTATGCAGCTCGCTTCTGCGCTGAATTTAATGTACCGGCAGCCGATTGAAACCGTCTTTTTGAGTGTAGATTTTATCGATTTTATCTCTACTGATCCGATGCCTCCGGTAGCGAAGAAACTTATGCATCAGCAATCGGGGGAACTCAAGTACGTGCCTTCGGGAGAGGTGAACCCGGATTACTACGCGGTTGTGTTTAGGGATTATTACAAGTCCTTGCTTTCATTAGATGCGTTGGTTAGCACCGGAAAGACGATTGTGTTCCAAAGTAGTACCGCAGCCGACCGAGAGACTTCGGGTTTCAACCCCGCTCGGGATATGGAGGAGGCGGTGCGCGTTGAGGGCGCGCGAGCACTTTTCGACCAGAAAATGCAGAATTTGCGAACCAAGTACGGACAACCCTGGTACTTACGGAATTCTGCAGGTCAACTGCCTGTAACCTTTGAAGAGATAGATGATTTTCTATCTGTTGCGGCGAAAAAGGACGTGAAGGTTTATCTGTTTACCCATCCGTTTCATGGAGAATATCGGGATCTAATGCAGTCTGAGGGCCTTATGCCCTTGTACGACGATTGGCTGACGTCCCTGGAAGCTCTGGTGCGCGCGCGGGAGGGTGACGGTATCGAGTTGTGGGATTTTTCGCAGGAATCGCCCTATATTCGCGAAAAGGTTCCCGCCGCAGGCGTTCGCTCGGGACCTCTACAGTGGTTTTGGGAGCCGGCGCACTACCGGCGCGAACTGGGTGACCTGATGGTCGATGCCATTATGTCCGATAGTTGTGATAGTGAGGTGCGCTTCGGTCGTAGAGTCCTCTGAGGGGCAGACAGGTTCCCGCCGGCTCGTCGGTCAGTGATGGGATCTGAATTGGCCGGCAAGGCTGTTCGTGCTGAAAGATCAGGTCAGTTGTAACGTACTGGAATATATTGCTTAAAAACGATTTTGGTGCGTTATATGCGTGCCCAAGAAGAAATACATGGCTAGTTGGTAACGGCTTGATTTCAGGCCCGCTTTGGGGGGCCAACTACCCAAAAGTCTAGAAGTTCACGAGTGTGGTAGTGCTTGGTGTCTGGAAGTAAGGTGTTCTACTTCCTGTCCTAGCAAAGAAGGTTCAATTTTCTTACTGAGAATACCCAGTGCAGCACCTGCCGCTGCGTCTTTGTCGGAATCGCCTATCATAAAGCTACGCGAGAGATCCGGGTGCCATTGTTCAATCAAACTGCTCAACATCCCCGGACTTGGCTTGCGACAATCGCAGGAAATAGAGAGTTCGGGCACGATTCCCTCGGGGTGGTGTGGGCAGTATCGAACATCGTCGAAATGAGCGCCAACCAGCGCCAGTTCCGCTTGCATCCATTCGTGAAGTGCCTCAACAGCTGCTGCATCGTAATAACCTCTGGCAATGCCAGCCTGATTGGTAACAATGAAGACAAGGTAACCTGCATCGTTCAAGTACTTAACGGCTGCCTTCGCACCCTCTATCCACCGAAATTCTTCGACCCTGTGGGTATAACCGTCGTCGTAATTGAGCGTGCCGTCTCTATCCAGAAACGCAGATGGTTTTTGCAACTTGTCCACTAAGCTATCCCTGGCCTTCTGCAGGTCTTCAGGTATACCGATGTCGATAAAAAATCCTTGGTAAATACGGCCTACTAAACGCTCTTCTGCGGCAAGCCGCGGAAATACATCCCGTTCCAGAGAGCAGGGTGTGGTATCAATATAATCAAGAACTGCGGACTTCATCCAATATACACCGCTGTTGATGAAGCCGGACTCCGGCTTCGCTGGCTTTTCACGAAAGGCCTTAATCCGAGCACCGTCCAATTCTACGAAACCATAACGGGTAGCACTTTCAACTGGCAGCAAGGCTACGCGACAGAGCCAGTTCTCCGATTCGTCTGCACGTTCGCAATTACTGAGATCGAGATAATTGAAATCAAAAATGGAATCGCCATTGATGAGAAGAAATTCGTTATTCAAATGCGCTTGCGCGCACTTCAGGGCGCCACCAGTTCCCAGTGGTAAAGGCTCGACAATTACCCTGACATTCGCGCGTAGTTCCTGAGCAAATGCTGAACCTTCTCCATAGTATTCCTGAACGACCTCTGCTTGATGTCCCGCCAGTAAGATAAAGTCCTCAAAACCGAAGCGGCGGAGGTTCAACATGATGTGTTCAATAAACGGGCGCTCACAGACTTCCAGCAGCGGTTTTGGCGTCTCTCGCACCGCATCACCCAGTCGGGTGCCTTTGCCCCCAATAAGAATGGCGGCTTGTTTCACAGTTTTCATAAAAATATGGTTTCCGCAGGCCTAGTAGCGCTTTATCTATGCCGGTTTGCCCTTTAGTATCAGAAGGCCAATATAACTGTGCCCATGTTGCGGAGCAAGGGCGTCCCTCGCTGCAGACAATCAAAAAAAGAAGCAGAATGAAAAAATTGCTGTACTTGGTTCATCGATTGCCTTTTCCGCCCAATAAGGGCGACAAGATTTCCTCCAATAACATGCTCAATTACTTCTCTGGTCATTGGCGTGTGCACCTTGGAACGTTCGTTGATGATCCCGACGACTGGCAGTATGCGGATATTGTCCGGGAAAAATGTGAAGACAGTTGTATTGTTGATCTCCCTAGGCGCAAGCGATTGACGGGAAGCATAATGGGGATGTTGACCGGAGACGCTTTGAGCCTGAGCTACTACGGCAATAAGGAGCTGCAGGCTTGGGTGCGCTCGTCGATAGAACGCGAGTGCCCGGACGCGGTACTGGTGTTCAGCGGTGTTATGGGACGATTTGTGAAGGGTTTGTTACCGGATCATGTTCCCGTTGTCTTCGATGCCGAGGACGTCGACAGTGAGAAATGGCGGAGCTACGCCCACTCTAAACGCTGGCCGCTGTCCTGGTTGTACAGGCGAGAAGCCGACAAATTGCTGGCGTATGAACGTGAGATGGCCGCTTCCACACACGTTAGTATTTTTGTTTCAGCCCAGGAAGCAGCACTTTTCAAGCAGCTTGCGCCCGAGAGCGCTGATAAAGTACATTTTCGAACGCAGGGCGTAGACAGCGCATATTTTGACCCGCAACTGGTATTCCAGAACCCCTATCAATCCGATCAGAAGGTGCTGGTGTTCACTGGCGCCATGGACTACTGGCCCAATATTGAGGCGGTTAAGTGGTTCTGCGATCATGTGCTGGGGGCGGTTCGAGAGCGCGAACCGACATTTTTGTTTTGTATCGTCGGTATGAAACCCACAGATGAAGTCCAGTTACTGGACAAACTACCGGGTGTTCGCGTTACCGGCGGTGTCCCTGATGTCCGCCCCTATTTGAGCCATGCTCTTGCTGCGTGCCTCCCACTGCAACTCGCCCGTGGAATTCAAAACAAGGCCCTTGAGGCAATGTCCATGACTCTGCCTGTGTTGGCGACACAGGATGCATTGGTTGGTATCGTTGAGTATCCAGGGGTTTTATCGTTTGTGGCAGATGATGCAAAGAAAATGACCGAAGCAGCTTTGGAGCTTCTTTCCAGTCCCCGACAAAGCGACAACGCAGGGCGAGATTGTGTGCTGAAACACTACAACTGGGATACTAATTTGAAACGAATGGAAGTTTTTTTGTTGAGTGACGGTGAGGGTTCTCCGTGAAGGTTCTTCATGTGCTGGATCACTCTATTCCGTTGCAGAGTGGCTATACTTTTCGCACTCGCGCGATTCTCAATGAGCAACGTGCCTTGGGTTGGGACACAGTCCAGGTTACTGGGCCAAAGCATAATCCGGGGAAGGCTATTCCCGACGTGGAGCAGGTCGACGGGTTGTCTTTCTACCGTTGCCAGTCGGGCACAGGTATTTTGGCCAGGTTACCTCTGGTTGGCCAGTGGTCGGTTATTCACGCGCTCACCAGGCGAGTGATTGACGTGGGTCGTCAGGAAGTGCCGGATGTGCTGCATGCGCATTCACCTGCGCTCAATGGTGTAGCGGCGATTAGGGCAGGTAAGGTTTTAGGCGTACCGGTTGTCTATGAGGTGCGTGGTTTTTGGGAGGATGCGGCCGTCAGTCACGGTACCAGCAGCGCGGGTGGATTGCGTTATCGCTTGAGCCGTGCAATGGAAACCTGGGTGCTGCGGCGTGCCGATGAAGTAACCTGTATTTGTGAAGGTATTCGCGATGATCTTATCATGCGTGGGATATCGCTGGATAAAATCACCATTGTTCCCAACGCGGTGGATGCTAGCCGCTTTCAACCCGTCGGAGAGCGCGATAGTGAGATTGAGAGTGAGCTGAAGTTAACAGGGAAAGAAGTCGTCGCATTTATCGGCTCGTTTTATGATTATGAGGGTTTGGATCTTCTGGTTGCGGCCATGCCCAAACTGCTGTCGGCGCGTCCTAACATCCGGCTCCTGTTAGTGGGTGGAGGGGAAGTGGTCGAGTCCATACGGGCGCAGGTTGCCGATTTAGGTCTTCAGAACATGGTTATCATGACCGGCCGCGTTCCTTATGAGGTCGTAGAGAGGTATTACTCGGTGACTGATGTGCTGGTCTATCCGCGTAAATCAATGCGACTTACGGAATTGGTCACGCCGCTGAAACCCCTGGAAGCGATGGCGCAGAAAAGTATGTTCCTCGCCTCGGATGTTGGTGGGCATAAAGAGCTTGTTCACGACGGCATAACAGGTACTCTGTTTCGAGCTGATGATGTTGACGACCTGGTCAGTACGCTGTTGGTATTGTTTGAGCAGCGTCACAGATGGCCAGCGATACGCGATGCCGGGCGAGATTTTGTGGAACATGAACGCAACTGGACCAATAGTGTAGCGAACCTTAAGGCAGTGTATCAGCGCCTTGTGCCGGGAGAGCATTTTCCATGTTAATTCGATCAAAAGCGCCTCTGCGATTGGGCTTAGCCGGTGGCGGAAGTGACGTAGCACCGTATTGCGATCTCTACGGTGGGGCCGTACTCAATGCCTCTATTAATTTGAGCTCTTATTGCACTATCGAGCCACTAGAGGATGGTACCGTGACGTTTTTAGCGCATGACCGCGAGGAGGAATTCAGTGCCCCGAGTGCTCCTTCATTTGCCTATGATGGTCTTTTAGATCTGCATAAAGGCGTCTACAACCGGGTAGTGCGTGACTTTAATAATGGTGAGCCCCTGTCGCTCAAGGTTACGACGTACTCAGATGCACCCGCGGGCTCTGGACTGGGGTCATCCTCGACGATGGTAGTCGCCATACTTACTGCATATGCTGAACTGCTGCATTTGCCTTTGGGAGAATACGATGTCGCACACCTGGCTTTTGCGATAGAGCGACAGGACATTGGACTGCGAGGCGGTGCGCAAGATCAATATGCGGCGACCTTCGGTGGCGTAAATTTCATGGAATTCCACGAAAACAATCGAGTAATCGTCAATCCACTGCGGGTGAAGAAATGGATTCTGAGTGAGTTGGAGGCGTCTACCGTGCTCTATTACACTGGAGTTTCTCGCTCATCCGACAAGATTATTGCGCAACAAATTGAAAGCTATAAGGCCGGTGAAGGAAAATCTGTGGAGGCTGTCCATAGTTTGAAACAGGATGCCACTGCGATGAAGGAGGCACTCCTGCGCGGTAATATTCGGCACTTTGGTGAAATTCTCGGCCGCAGTTGGGAAACCAAGCGTAATTTGGCTGACCAGATTAGTAATCCGGAAATTGAAGAAGTGATGGATTGCGCGAGAGCTGCTGGGGCTTGGGCTGGTAAGGTGTCCGGCGCAGGTGGTGGTGGCTTTATAGTATTTATCGTAGATCCGGTGGAGCGCGTGCAATTGATTAGGGCGTTGAATCAATTGGCTGGCGATGTCGTTTCCTTTCAGTTCGAAGCACATGGAGCATTCGCATGGAACGTCCCGACCTGAGTTACGTAGAGAACGAATTTCAAGCATCGGTTGCAGTCAAGCAGCGCATACTGGTTGATTCTGAGTTTATGCAGCAGGTGACTGACATGGGTCATCTACTCATTGACCGCTATGAGGCGGGACATAAGTTGTTGATCGCAGGGAACGGTGGCAGTGCTGCCGACGCACAGCATATCGCTGCAGAGTTTGTCAGCCGGTTCAACTTTGACCGTCCCGGGTTACCCGCCCTGGCACTGACTACCGACACATCGATTCTAACTGCTGTGGGAAACGACTATGGCTATGACCAGCTATTTCGTCGACAAATAGAAGCGAATGGCGTCGCTGGCGATGTGTTCCTGGGTATTTCTACCTCTGGAAACAGCCCTAACATCCTTCAGGCTCTGGAGGGGGCACGACTCAAAGGTATCACTACTATCGGGTTAACGGGCCAGCACGGAGGTAGTATGCGGGAGCTGTGTGATCATTGTCTGTGTGTGCCCAGCGGTGATACTCCGAGAATTCAGGAGGCACATATTTTAATTGGTCACACAATATGTGGCATGGTTGAGTTGGCGCTATTTGAAGATCCCCGGGCTAGCAGCTAGGGATGTGGTTCCATCTGGTCAGCTGCCCCAGATTGGCCAGCCTCGATTCCAGAACCTCTTTGCAGAGCATTGCGTTGCTGTCGTTTGGTCTCAAGTTCCATGGAATGCATTTTTTTTAACGCTTTTTGGGTACGCGTGCGAAGTCTGGTATTGGCGTGCTCCACTTCTGCAACCTCTCGTTCTTGCTGGTGAGCGATTTCGAGTTTTAATGTGTGTAGTCGACGAAGTTCTTCGTCTTCCCGATCTTGCTTTTCTTGTTGCTGTTGTTTTAGCTGGGCGAAATTGTTTGCAGCGTGCTGTTTGGCGGACGCGCATCGCTGTTGCAGTTTTTGAATTTTTTGCTCCAACTCGTGTAGAGCCTGATCCCTGTGCAGCTCCAGTGTGGTCATCTCACAGTGAGCCTTGGCTTTTACGTTGCTGAGTTGATTTTCCAGTGCTCCTATATCGATTTTTGCTTCACGTTGATAATCCTGTAGCAGTTTTCGCAAGCGTCCCAGTTCATTCGCTGCCGCGAGACGTGTTTCTTCCAGCGATTGTTTCAGTTGGGCCAGTACTGTCGCGTCTTCTTCGGCGGCCTGCTTTCTCTGTGCGTTTAGTTGTGCGACCTGATGGTTCGCCTGTTCCTGTGTTAGTTTCTCCCGTTGCTTCGTTGCGGTGGTCAGTGCCTTGCCGGTCTGAAGCTCTTTGCCTTCCAATTTGTATAGCTCGGTAGTTGCCTGTTCGCTGCGCCGTCGCGTCGTCTCACTGAGTTGTTCAACTTCAGCCAGTCTTTCGTTGGCAGTAGCATCGATTACTTCTCGTCGACGCTGAAGCGCCGTCGATTTCACTTGCAAATTACTCTTCGTTTTAGCTGCAAGCGCCCTCAACCTGCTAATAGCTTGTCGACTCTCGGTGAGGAAAAGATTTTTCTGTGCTGAACCTTCGGTTGCAGTGTCCGGGCTAGCGGCAGACCAAGAATCCTCGGCTTGCACAATCGTCGGAGGTGCTTCGAAAGGTATCGCGTGGTCGAAACTGGGAATTACTTCTGATATTGGAGTCGTTTCTGTGCAATTGTCCGCGATTTTTTGTAGGGTCTTGGGGCCCGCGCGCTCCTCCCGCTTGACCTGCTGGGGATCATGGCCTGGGAGCAAAGCTCCATTGAACGTTAGATCAAAAGTTTTCATTCACATTCGTAGTTCTATCCTCAGTCGATGCTACCAACGGAATCAAGATATATAAAATATGAACAATATTAATACATATAAATAGTTAAAAGTTATATCATGACATGCCTTACCAAACTTTCAGCTTATGCAGCAATTTCTTTCGCGGTACTCGTCGATCAGCCGATTCAGTATGCTATAACGGTGCTCAGCATCGTGCTTGCGCTTAGCTAACACATGGGGTTAAGGTAAATTTTCCTTGGACAAATGACTGCTGCTGCACATCGGAGATAAGAATGCAGATTGGGATTCTACTGACAGCAATGGCCATTGGTGTATTGGTGTTTTTGGGCCTTGTGCTACCTTCCAGAATTTCTGCTCAAAATAACAGTGGGCAAAATCGCAGAACAAGGGGCGGGGCGAGTAACCCCTTTCATGCTGTATCCATTGAACCCACTCGAGAAGGCTGTTCAGCCGCCGATACGATTAAAGCTCAGCGGTTCCTGAGCGAAGATGCTCCCGGATTGCCTTTGCCAGATTGTATAGCCGAGGGCTGTGATTGTAAGTACATTCACCATACAGATCGTCGCGATGGTTCTCGAGACCGCCGCCTTGTTCAGATTAAGGAATCCCGTGAATCAGAGTTTTGGAGTTTGCGTGACCGTCGAATTACTGGTGGCCGACGTTATGAGGATATGGCCGCAGCCTGAGTAAAGTTTGAATGTCAAAGATAGTCGGGCAGGTCCTCAATAACTCCAAACCACATCATTCAGACGATTGTGTAATTTACGGCCAATTGCGTAAATTGTCGGTATTTCAATAGCTTGTTGATTGAGCTCTGATGCTGCCCAAGAAGGATATTGGCTGCTAAAGTCCACCGACACAAAATCCTCTGAATGTTGCTGAATAAACTGACAAAGATTTTGTAGACGCGTTTGATTCACCCGATTTTTGGTCAGTTTGCTGTAGCGAAAATCTCTTTTTTTAATGTACTCGAAAGGGTGGGTGAGGATCACGATATTCTCAACACCTGACTTTCTCGCTTTCCACAACAAGTGTTTCATTTCCGGCCAGGAGCAACTGGTAATCTGGAGGGATTTTTTGTGGGTTTTCCCGGCAATATTGCTGTCTTGGTAGGTGAATACGGGTAGCTCCATAACGTCGTGAATCAGGTGACGACCAGAGTCGTGCGAAAGCAATGCCTCGTTGGGTTGGAATATGCCCATTGCGACGTTGGAGCTCATGGGGATGCCCAAATCCCGCATGACGTGATATACGTTCTCATCAGCGCGCAGACTCCCAGTGCGAATGGCGAGCGGTTTACGACCCACCCAGCGTTGAAAGACATCAATGCAAGCACTAAATGCGCGCGTTAACTCCTCTTTACTGCGCCCGATGCAGTCATCATTCTGCGGGAAATCTCCCAGTTCCGGAATGTTGTTAAAAGTGAGCCAGACCGGATGGATGTGCAGTTGGATATCCTGCCCGGCCGCCTTTAACCGATTGATGACCGTTTGCATCGGCTCGTCACCAAAATAGAAATAGTTTGCGCACTCTACAAAAAACGTTGCCTTGGTATTGTAGTGGTCGAATGTTTCTAGCATAAAACCCAGAGACTCTTCTTTGCCATCGACAGAGCCATAGACAACAGGCTCGGCTAAAGGCATGTAAACATCTGGCTCGTTAAAGTGGCCGGCGATACTGAATTCGGTATCGATTGAAATACAAATTTGAGTTGGGTTTTTTGGAGTCACTCGCTGTGCCTGTGTAGGTGATATTCCTAAGGGTCGTACAGCGTAAAGCCGCGCTGGCCTGCTTCGAACAGTCTATCAGTTACTTCCTGCGCTCGAGCGGCAAATATTGGGCAATTGTGAAAGCGCCACTCCCTTAAACTCTCACTGGACATTATTTCCCGGAGTTTCCATATATTGAAGTTCCACTGCTGGTGCACGCCGCCGATTTCCATCTCGATCTCACCGCGCGCATCCATTAGTGTAATGGGTAGGTTTGGGGTTGATGTCTGGGGGGCAGGCCAATCATCGCCAAGCAAGCTTTCAACATGGTGTACCTGAGTCATAACCTGAAAGCTTTTACCAATGCCAATAATCTGTGCATTGTGCAAGGCCATGTAGTCAAATGGAGTGCCTTGGCCCATGCCGTTGGGCGCAAGATTATGATCAGATACCAAGGCTTCTGCTTCCGGGCCGAGTGCGGCTACTCGATAGACTGGGTGTCTGCTTTGCACAACACCTTTGGACCTGCGGAAAAGCTCGGTGAGAAGCCCCATTTGTGAGGGCGTTCTGCGCAGGTCGAATCGAGGGTTCTTTTTGAGTGTGTCGTGCGCGCCTTCACCATTTTCGCCGAAATTGAATGCAGGCATCACCAGGGTGCGATGTGGTCCGCAGAACGCGATGAGGGCTTTGACCAGTTCCAATGCATTGCCCTGGTACATGGGCAGCAGGTTGTTGACAGAGCTGTGAACCATAAGGATTGTCCAGTCCTTATCTAAACGAGTTTCTAATTCAGTAATTAATTCATCAGCCGTGAAGGTGCCGTAGATCAGTTGCAGAAGTGGGGATGCTTTCGCCTTAAGCTTGATATAGATTGATCGAAACTTAAGGAACTGCTCGTGAGGCAATAGCCTAAGAAGAAGAGAGGAAAAGTGTTCAACAATACTCATGCGGGTAGCACGTTAGCTGACGCTCTCCGATTCAAGATACTGAAGAATAGCAGGCACGCTGTCGAGTTTGGCAAAATCATCAACATCCATATACAGGTCAAAAGCTTGCTCGAGTGCGACCATAATGTGCACGTGACCAAGCGAGTCCCATTCTTCTATCGAGTCCATGGCAGAGCTTTCGCTGATAGCGTTTGTTGGCACTTCCAGGGTGGCTGCCATAATGCTTTGTAGTTTTTCGAAAACGCTCATTGTAATAATGGCCCTTCAATAATTATAGGAAAATCATTATCGGTATGGATCGCGGTCCCCGCGAGGCTTAGATCACCGGAGCCATCCACGGTAACGTTGAATCCATTGTCTGGTAAAAACGATTGTACCAAGACATTCTTTCGGGTTGGAATATATTCTGCAGATAGCGCTTCAACACCCTTTACCCGAAGATCTCTCAGAATGGTGTGGAGAAAAGCTTGCTCTGCCTGGCGTCCGATAACACGACACGACATTAAGAATGTATCCAGCTGCGCCTTTTCACCTGAATCTCTTTCGATAATAGCCAGACCTACAATCCCGCTGTCGCCGAAATTATCTCCCAGTGAAAAGTGATACACGAAAGTATTTTCATCGCCAATTTTTTCCGCCAGATCTTGTTCGCTGTAACGTCGTGTAGTCAAATTAAACTGATTGGTTTTTTGGGTAAGTTGGGAGAGCCTGGATAGGTGAGATAGGTCGTTGAGTCCGACAGTCATTTTCATATTCAGTGACAGAAGATAGTCGTCAATACTACTGCCGGTTTCAGTGAGTGCCTCCAGCTGTGATTTACGCTGGCGCTCCTGTGAATACATGGCAGTTTTTTCAAGGTCTTCTGTGGTGAGCGCGGTAATTTCCAGTCTTGCCACCGCATCGAGGCAACCGGGGATCTCGGCCGGTCTTGAAGGAACCTGCACTACCAGAACCTCCTTCAGGCTGTGCCTGACAGCAGAGCATTCGTGGTCGCTGTCATCGACGAAAATAAACGAGTCCAGCCCCAAATTCAGTTCTTCTGCCAGAGAGGCCAGGTTGTCGGGCTTGGAAAGCCAATTTACGCGCTGTGCTGCAAAGTGCTCGGTTTTTAGCACCTGGTGAGGGTGGTCCACCAGCACTTCGTTTAAGTCGTCTGGATTATTTTTGCTACACAGCACCAGTAAAAACCCACGCTGTTGCAGACTCAGTAGACGCTTCTGGAAGTCAACAAAGGCCCTCCCGGGGTATTCTTTACCCAGAGCGATACCGTTTATGCCGTCCTCGCCGATAACGCCACCCCAGAGCGTGTTATCGGCATCCAATGCGATAACTTTGGCCTTGGTGAGGTGCAGGCTGGCCGCGGTGGAGGTTACCGCATTTGAAACTGCCAGGGCGCCTTGTGAAGTGAAAGGGAATGTCGAGGAATACCACAAGCGGGAGTCGAAGAAACTGTCTCGCCCAATTTGCATGACCAATTGATCGAGATCGAGTAGTCCAACGCCGCTGAATTCAGTTCTGAAGCGGTTCGCAAGACAAGCTTTGGTTTGACTCCACCATAGGGTCTCGGAATTCTCGGCCATATCGTCGTACATGCCAAGTCCGGGGGATGCGGGGCTTGGTAAAATCGTCACGATGAGTTGCCCTGTCAGTTTGTCGCGCAACGCAGCTACCAGGCCCTGTACTGTGCGTTGGAACTGATTGTCTATCTCTTGTCTGTCTGCGAGTTTGATGCCGGCAGGGGGTTTCTGGAAAGCCGGATGGAGGTCTTCTTTGGTTAACAAAAGCAGTGTGACTTCAGGACTGTGGTTGACTAGCCCTGAGTTTGCTTCTGCTGCCTGTAAGGTAACCCCATAGGGCGCATGGTAGATATCCAGATCGAGTTGGTTTAGGGCGGCACTAAACAGTAGCCAGGGATCGAGTAGTTCACTGGTGTAGGTATGTACGATACCCAATCGAATCTTTTTCAGGCTGTTTTGCAGGTTGCCGAGGTGCTGTCGTAGCGTGTTAGCCTGTGGCAGTGAAGGAACCATCCTGCGCTGGGCCAGGAAACTTTTTAGCTCCTGCGCAGATTGCACAGTCAGAAGCTTGTCGAATTGGGCGTCCGATATCTTCATGGTCGGTCAGGGGCTTGTGACAGCATTTTCCATTTCAGCGTTTGATTCTCCTGCCGAATTGATATCCTACAATAGTCAGCCTGCTCCGTCTGGGTGCGCTGCTATTTCAGATCCAACCGCATCAGAGTTGGCGTCCCGGCTATTCCCACGTTGTTGTGGACCAGCCAATAAATCCGGGTAATGATGCGAAAGATTACACGCACTTGGTCGATTGTGCTGCCTTATCCTTTCGAGACTGTGAATTGACTCTCAAAAGGGCTGGCGTGGCCTAGTGTGTCATGAGATTCTAGCATATTATTTTAAGCTGTATTTCTTACGGGCGCGTCAAATGTCTCGGGCATTCTCGCTTTACCTCGATGTGGTTAGGTTTTTGGCTGCCATGTTGGTGCTGCTATACCATGCAAACTGGATTTACCGTCCTGGATTTGTGATCACCAGCCTTGGCCATGAAGCGGTCGTTATATTCTTTGTACTATCGGGCTTCGTCATTGCCTATGTTGCGGATACCCGTGAGCAGGATTTTCGCGGCTTTATGGTAGCCCGTGCGGCGCGAATTTTCTCGGTGGCGATCCCGGCCATTATTCTTACCGCGACTCTCGATTTAGTCGGTTTTCAGATCAACGAATTGGCCTACCCTGAGGGTTATAGGGCTTGGGATCTGCCAGTAGTACGCGTTATTACCAGTACTTTATTTTTGAATGAAATTTGGGCTTTGGGCATACAACTTTTTACTAATGTACCTTACTGGTCATTAAATTATGAAGTCTGGTATTACGTCCTGTTTGGTGTGCTCTTCTTTTTTGAAGGCAGGCGTAAATGGTTCGCGTTTGGAGTGCTGTGCCTGCTTCTTGGGCCGAAAATTATTCTCCTTTTACCCGTATGGTGGATGGGTGTCTGGATTTATCGTTCCCCTTCCCTCGTACAAATGTCTGTCGCCAGTGCCTGGTTGTGTCTAATCCTTTCTCTGCTGGGCGGGTATTTGTATATCCATTTCAATATCGGGCAATGGGGATGGGGCACGTTACAGGAATGGCTGGGTGATGATTTACACCTGGAATTGTCCTTCAGTCGTCAGTTCATAAGTGATTATTATCTTGGTATTGTTCTATCGCTCCATTTTGTCAGTTTGAGAGTGTTGCTGGCCCGAGTAGGGGAGGTGCCCGGTCGGCTGCAGTCCACTATCCGGTATCTGGCAGGAGCCACCTTCTCGATCTATCTGTTTCATCAACCGTTACTTTGGTTTTACAGTGCGAGTTTTTCCTGGGTCGAAGAGGGGATTCCGCGCTACCTGGTTGTTGTGCCATTTACGATCGTGTCTACTTACGTGCTTGCTACGTTTACGGAGCATAAGAAGGATCTTTGGAAGGGCTGGGTGGAGCAATTGCTGGCACTTTTTGAACAGGTAATTTCTAAATTCCGGCAAATTATTACCCGTTAGGCTTTGCCTTTTCGGTTTGGCCGAACTCCTTTTTTAGCTGATCAATTATAACTTTAAGAGTGTCCTGTTCATCTATACTTTTAATGCCGCTGGTCTGATCTGTATGCAACCTGGGTAGTCTTGGGGCCACAACGCTCCAGTTGCTATGAGTGTTTTCAAAACGTCTTACATACGCCTCGGCAGCAGCCTTGGCTGCTATATACTCGTCAAAGCCCTTTGCTTCGGTTGTACTGTCATCCAGGAAGATGCTGGATGGAATAAATAACTGAATCGGGGTGTCGAGCGAGGAAAATCGCCCAACCTGGTGCAGCAGGTGCGCCAACCCGGTAACGTAGAAATCACAATACTTCGAAAATAAATTCTGATCCCATCGGTTGCTGTCGCCCTTGGTAATGACCGGCGAGGCGAGATAGTAGATGTGTGAAACGGCAGCACAAAACTCTTCAGTGTGATGGCTTATCGCACCGTCAAGCACATTCAGTTGGCAAACAGGGGGTGCTGGCCGATGCTCTGCAATCTCCGCAGATACATTGAACGCGTCATCTTTACCCGCCGCATACGTCAGCATAACGGTGGCACCACCGGCTGCGAGAACCTTGGTGATAACCTCGCCGAGTCCTCTGGATCCGCCTATTACAAGTGCATTTTGGTTGCTGAATTCATCGCGAGAGATCAACTCCGCAATCGCCTCAAAACGGGCCTGTTGTGCTGGCCGGGCACGAAAGAAAGCTTCCAACGTACCGCGGGCATAGGCATTGCTCAGCGTCAGTTGAACCTGGTCAATACGGGCATCGGCTTTGAGCACCTCATAGTTAAGATGTGTATTCTGGCGACTGACCGAGTCCGTATTCGCGGGCAAAAATTCCAGCTGTAACTGGGCGAAAACCGAATGCAGGCCCGGGCATTTCATTCCCACGATTTGGGTACTGGCGATAATGGTGGCGAGCTGACTCTGGGGTAGCAGCTTGCTTGCATTGGGAAGTAAAGAGGCGGCCAGTTCGTTGTCCCAGAGAAGTTCAACCGTATCTGCCAGTTCCATACAACCAGCAATGGTTGTGTCGCGACAAGTAACTGAGTTTTCGGTACAGGCGCTTCCCAGGGGTTCGACCGGTTGCGCTGCGGCATCCGCGGGGTCTTGGGAAAACTCAAACTCGATAATCTGGCATCGAACCCCACTGGCGAATACCTCGAGGCGAATGACATCACCTGAGGTGTCTGCGCTGACACTGAGTTTCAGGCCCTGGCTTGCCGGCCTACTGTATTTGACCTTGAGGCGTGCAAGCGCGCAGTGACTGTCGGCATGCGCCAACCACAAATCGATAGCTCTGAGAGTTCCAAAGACACCGTGAATCAGTGTTTGGCCAAACTGGGTACGCCGCGCGGCCACTGGATCCAGATGAAGTGGATTAAAGTCGCCGGAAAAACGCGCGAAAGCTTGAGATTCCTGTGCACTGATGCTGAAACTACCCAAGCTCTTCATGCAATTCTCTCGATGTCGGATAGCGGTGGCACAGATGGCGCATCGTGTGTCTTTGCCAAATTATCGCAGGACTGCATAGCGACTTCCACCTTTGGTCGCGTTGGTGCCTTGCTGCGGGTCTGTTATCACCTGCTTATGTGTGGTCTCGGTACAAAGCAGTTATAGGAGCGTCTAGACCTGAATTTTCATTGAAATAACCCCTTTCGACCCTTTTCTTTCATTCAAACGGGAGTATTAGCGTTGTTAAGTGTGTTGACCCACTCTATATTTCAGAAGGATCAATTAGTCGGCCATAGCCCTGTGGCCCACTACTAACATCAATAATGGGGTAAAAAAGGATGGTTACTATGCATCGGCTCACCGGCCCAATTTCTAAATACACAGTCTGGATCGGACGCGCTACTCGCTCCGAGTATTGGTACTTCATTTTATTCACTACCCTCATCAGCGTCGGATTGAACATGATTGACCTGGCCGTTGGCACATTTAACGAGCAGGCAAATCAAGGATTGCTTGGCGGACTCTTTGCGCTGTTTATTTTCCTGCCTTCGATCGCGGTGTTTGTACGCAGGCTGCATGATACGGGACGTTCTGGCTGGTGGTTCTGGATTTTATTGGTGCCCATCATTGGGGTAATCGTGATACTGGTGTTCTTCTGCACAGACAGTCAAGAAGAGGCCAATCAATACGGCCCTAACCCTAAAGGTATAGGTTCTCCTGATTCTGAACCTTAGTCTGTTTAGGGCGCTAGGCATCAAGGAGAAGATGATAGAAGCTGCCCAAGGATAAGTTAGGCAGGATAGGTTGCGGGTCGGGGTACATGGAATGCTGGAAAAGCCCGACGCACCATTGGTCTATGCTCAATAATGGTAAAGCTGATGGACTTAAAATAGCTTGGCGATGGCCTGTTTGTCGGTTTTACCGCTAGTTGTTGAAGAGTTTGTCGAGGGTGTTTTCGACCGCTTTGTCGATGGCGCGGTCAATCTTTTCATCTACGGAATTGGTGGCTGTTTCGCCCGCACGTGTCATTTTGTCCGCAGCATAATCTGTAGCCTGCCCGTTAGACGCCTTGGGTGTACTTTGAGCATCTTGTGCTGAGGTGCTTTCGACTGAGTTTGGATGCTCCGCTACCGCCGGGGTGACATCAGTATTGTTTTGTGAAGGCGCTGTGTCGCTTATCGCTGCAGGTGCCTGAGCAATGCTGTCGGTGAGTTCGTGTCCCGGCAGTGCGAAGTCGACGCGGCGATTGAGTAAGCGACCTTCGGGTGTTTCGTTTGTGGCAATCGGCATGGCTGCGCCGTACCCTCGCGTTGTGAGACGACTCGGCTCGATGCCATACAGCATCAGCGCGCTCTTCACTGTATTGGCTCGTTGCTGCGACAGAGTGCTATTGCGTTGGTCTGTGCCAGTGTCGTCGGTATGACCCTGAACTTCCACCAGAAGTTCGGGGTCCGCAGAGAGCACCTCGGCTATGACATCAATGGTACTTCCAGATCCGGGCATTAGCTGATTGCTGTTAGTTGCAAATTGAATCCCATAAACGGAAATTCGGCCCGCTTCTACCAATGTCGTTCTAAAGCCGTTGGCGTCGAACACCAGGGAGACCTCCAGCGGCTTTTCATCTACGATTTCCAGCTCGTACACGCCTTTACTGCGCAAATCGAGGATCACCCACGTAAACGCTCCCCCGGGGTTGGGTATTCTGAAATTGGCGCGTACTGCCCGATTTAATCCATAGCTGTTACCACCAATTTTCTGTGACGCTCGCAGAAAATTGGCTTTGATCTCTTCTTTGCTCATGCCCTGGATCTGATAAACGAGTTTGCGATACTCACCCTCGGCCATTTTCTGTTCGCCGGAGTCATCTTTGTAGCTGATCTTAATGCGGCTAAAATCCTGATAGACCGATTTTTTATCCACCAAAACGCTTCCTTCAACGGGCTTGATAACAGGATGTTCAAGCGGCGGGCTGGCATGAAGGCTGGAGCCGGCAAGCAATAGAAAGCTGGCAAGGATGCGCAGGCTGGCGCGCGCGATATTCGGGGCCTTATTGCTCACAGGCAGGAATCGATGGTTCGGCTGCAAGCTCGGCGCAACTTAGGGCGGTCACAGCCTGATAGCAGTCTATTAATCCCTGTGTATGTGGAGAAGCTTCATATTGCGCAATTTTTTGCAGCTGCGCTTCGCACTGACCAGTCATTCTGGTTTCGATCATTTGAACCAGCGCCGGATCCATACTGCCTTCTGTAGCCATTCGTTCTCGGGCACAGTCTTGCATTTGGAGGCACTGGGCGAGGAAGGCAGAAGCGAGAGAGTCATCGTTAGCTATGTCGGCGTCTGCCAACGTGCTGTGACTCGCTAATGCCGAAACAACGATGGCTACTCCCACCAGGATGGAATGAGTAGGTACCATGATGAGCTTCCTTGTAGATCTCTGACACAATATAAGTATAGGACGTTAAACAGTAAGTTCAAGCGTCACATTATATTTTGGCTCTTAACAGTTCGTTCCGGCCTAGAGGGGTCATCCCTTTGGTTTTTTGCTGCGGGGACACATTACACCTAGGTACCGTGCTTCATAGTCTGCAGGAATAGAGAAATTCAATCGTTTGGTGAAGGAGTTCGCCTATGTCTAGCTTTGCTAGAGTACTGTTTTGCACCCTGATGATTATTGGGTTTAGCACTGTTGACCACCCAGGTTTTGCCGTTGAGGTGGTGTAGTGACAGACGCCACGCACAGCTTTGCTGTAAATGAAACTCTCAGGCGGGGATAGCAAGTGCAACGCCCGGGCCGATCAAGTTGCTAACACCAAACGGTGCGTTTTTTTCGAGGCAAGGCCTTCGCATGCATTACCGGCACTATTACTATCGTCGTCTGCCTGATCGGTATTGGGTATAAATTTACAGTTATCGATGTGATCCCGCACCCCATCGTTATCTGAGTCGCATGCGCCACCGACGTCATCTCCATTCGTATCTGACTGATCATCGTTCGGGACCAGCGAGAAGTTATCGTAGGCGCCCTCATAGCTGTCATTGTCATCATTGGTATCACCCCCGTCACCCCCGTCACCCCCGTCACCCCCAGAATTGTCGCCATGGCGACTCGGTTGGTAGATTTTATAGCTATCCTCAAAGACTCCTTAACAAAACGTTTGGTTGTTTGAGGATTATTCACCCTGGTTGAAATCATGGATCTATTTGGTACTACACTAAGTCGAGCAAATTAAGTACCAGCCGAGTAAGTACGCACTAACCAGCGACTCTGGACTAGTAAATGACGGGTATGCGTAAAAAATACTGACACTAGTTGCCTGCCCCAACTCTGGCAAGTTATGGGTTGAAGTTCACTTTCCAACAATGGCGCAAAATTAGTGAGTGCAGGCTATTTGCTACTCCAGTTCATGCTGCTGTTCAGAATGCCCTTAATCAGGGAAGGCACCTGATTAGGTCTCAGCATGACCGTGATTTCAGGGAGTGCGTGCACAGAATGGGGCAGGGCTGTTGCTTGAGGCATGATGCTAGATGTCATGCGTCCGACGGCGTTAATTTATCAGTGCCCTTGCGACATAGTTCAGCGATAGAGCTTTCGCCCCAAGGTCTTACAGAACAATGTGTATCTTCTCCGTTATGGCGAACTTACCGCGGGTGTTGCGGCGGATATCCTTGACCATCTTTTCAGTGTTTGACATGCTTATATCGCGTCTGCTCTGCTTTAGCTTAAAAGTAGCAGGGAGCTCTTAGCGGAGCGTGTCATCGGATACCACGGTGGCCGATGGCATAGCGTATTGAGTAAACTCAATCCGCATTATAGTAGGGTGTTGGGGGAGAATGATCGACTGTTCTCCCGACACGCAGTGTATTCAGACAATCTGTCAGACAGGGATGAAGACAATGGACGAGAAGGAAATGGTTAGGGAGCTCGCGCAACGGATGGGCATCAGTGAACAGCTTGCTTCTGCCTGGTTTAAAGCTACCCTGGAGATTCTTGAGGAGGTCTGTGGCGCCGATCCCCTGGTGATCGCGAACGGGTTAGTCACGAATGCTGATGGGGTGACAGCGCCAACCGGTGGGCTCGCGCGCAACGATGTTGCGGCCTCCACTAATACTACGGACAGAAGACTCGCCGGTCGTGCCTCCGTGGGAATACCCCTGCTGCGTTCAGGTACGCCAACGACGAGTTTGGCTATCAATCGGGATGAGGTCAGGCTCGATCAGTTTCCTTTCCGAGTTGGCCGTGAAGCCCGCACGCATTTGGCCGGAGCCACGCCGGAGACCAGTGAGCGGCGCGAGGTTGTCGGTCGACCCAATAATGATTTGTATGTTAAGGATATGGGCAAGCCACTCAACGTGTCGCGAGAACACTTCCAGATTGAAGAAAATAGTGATGGCAGCTATGAATTGGTGGATCGCGGCAGTGCCTGTGGCACCGTTGTTGGTGGCTATATCGTCGGCGGCGACTACACGGGCGGTAGATGCGCTCTGAAATTTGGTGACGACATTATTGTCGGAACCCCACAATCCCCCATCGTATTTAAATTTCGGCAGGCCGCAGCATAGTTTGCAACGTGTCTGCCTGTGGGTAAAATCGCAAAGACCACTTTTTTTTGAGGCTGAAAAGTGGTCTGTCTCCGATATAAACTGAAACTTGGTTCGCCAAGGCGGCGTTGCCAATCAAAACCGCTAGCAGCGAGCTGTGGCACGCAGCAGTCTATACCGACAGGGGGGTTCAGTGGCGCTTCTAAGTGCTCATCTACTGACTCTATCAACCACAGTGGTTCAAGTTGGCGACACCTCCGCCATCGGGCTCTTCTCCTCCGCGACTGCTTTCTTGCGCTTAATCTGGTTAAACAGCAAGGGCGATAGGAGTTCCCATGAATCGGAGTGACCATCCCGCTTTACAAACCGAACGTTAGTGCCGGGTTTTACAAAAGGATTCACCGTAAAAGTATGTGGCTCGAAGTCGCGCAATGCTTTTAGGTTGCCCTCCAGTTCTGATACCGCTGCGACACGCCGATACTGCTCAAAGTATTGTACGACGTTATGCGGCAAATCGATGGAGTGAGGGTAGTCACGACCCAGGCGTCTAATGACTGCCGCCTGAGCGCCAAGCAAAGTCGCAACCTCTGCTTCTGAGATAACCAGACCAAATTCATCCACTACAAATTGATGGAATTCAGTCAAGTAGTCTCCAAAAGACTCGAAGAAAAATTCTGCCTCATCGCCCCAACTCAGCAAGCCCCAGTCACCCGTGCGGCCTTTCGGATTAAACACTTCCCAATACAGCCGTGAAGAAAGGCTCAGGCGCGAATCACCTTCCAGAACCCTGTCCAGCCAACGGCGCAGAACTTCTATCGCCTGAAGGTCGTGCTCCATTTGCAAGAAATAGAGATAGTATTTCAGGTTTCCAAGGGGTATGTGAAACTGGTAGGTCAGGTACAGACATTTCATGTACATCAGGTCTTCGGCAGTAAACGTTGAGGTAGAGGCAATCATCCCATCGTCGTCCGCGATAATTTGAAACTCCTCGCGATACGATTTTTCCGCCATTGGAGCATTAGGCATCATAGATGTGTAGTTGCCATTAGCCGATACCTTCCAGTCAAAACAAAATTGCAAATCTTTTTGCAATGAATCGATAGTCTGTCCTGGTAAACCGATCATGATGTCGGAAGCCATGGGGATATTTTCAGAATTAAAATATCCCATAATTTTTTCATAGGAAGATGTTTTGATGTTGTCTCGCTTGATTGCCTTCAGCACATCATCGTCCGTGGTCTGCAGCGCAATGATACCGGCTTCCAGTAGGCCGCCCTCGTGCAGGGTTTTGATAACGGTCATCAATCGCCTACCACCATTCTTTGCAAAGTTGCTGTAAATACGCCCTGGAAAACCATACTTCGCCTTGGCATCAACCAACGTCTGAGCCAGTTCGATATCCTGCTCCAGCATCCCAAAGTTGGCATCTGCCACAAAGACAGCCTGCGAGCCCTTCTTTGCGATGTAATCTATTTCCGCGTTCACGCGCGCCGGCTCAAACTTGGTTACTTTGGCTAACGTGGCGGATCCCCAGTCGCAGTAGGTGCAGCCGTAGGGGCAGCCCCGATTAGTCTCCAGAATCGCAGCAGTGAAACCCTCAAACCATGTGCCAAACTCACCGTTCAAATACGGCGAGGGCAGTTCGTTGATATCAGCTATGCGCGCTCGGTCACCAGTGCGTACCCAACCATCGCTACCGCGAAACACAATACCCTCAACATCTGAGAGACTATCTAGCGAGTAATCTGTTTGCGACAGTAGCTCTAGAATTTGGGCACAGGCAACTTCGCCCTCACCGAGCACTGCGATGTCAATCGCTGGGTTCTGCTCCAGGAAAGCCTCGGTCTCATCGACGTACTTGGGAACCTCTGGCCCGCCAATAATGATAATAGAATTCGGAGCCAGCGCTTTGATATCTTTCGCGGCGGCTAAATTGACATGGTTGTTCCAGACATAAGAAGACAGGAGGCAGATACTGCGCTGCGCTTCGGCGATTCCGGCATAGGCCTCTTCCAACGAGTGTTCGGGGATTCCCCCGATGCGCACACGTTCAATAAAAAATGGGATGTTGAGAGCTTGATCGTTGTACACGCGAAGATACGCAGCGACCATACCCATTGACAGGTAGGGAAGCATATCTTTTTCGTCCGCCAAAGCCAGCGGAAAAACTGTAGGCTTACCACCCGCTGACTGCTCGCCAGGTGTAAGTGCGTATGTATTCATCGCTCACCAAGTTATTTTAGTGGGTACACCCTGCCGGACGGGGCCGGAGATTTATGGTAGCCATCATTATGCCCCACTACAAAGTACTGTAACGGCCCTAAAAAAGCAAAATCAAAAATTTAGCGAGTATCGACAAATTAACTGCCCGAACGTACTAGAATCGGCAGAAGAATACCTGGAAACGCCACCGATTCCCTCCAGATATCATTTTTTCCACAGTGTGGCTCCACTCTCGCTTCAACCTGAGCCATCGTGATGTTGCAGATCTACTCGCCGAACGTGGTTTTGTAGTCAGCTACGAAACGATCCGCCCCTGGTGCGTCAAGTTCGACGCTCTTTATAACCGGCGGTTGAAGCGCAAGCACCGAGGCTACGTTGACACATTCTTCATCGAGGAGCGTTCGTCAAAATCAATGGTAAGCAGCATTACCGGGATCTGAGGATTTCGCTCGCCCCAGCGTACAACCTTGAGTCCAATGCGTTGAGCTCGCGAAGTTCTTCTATTATTGAATCTGGAACCGGCGGAACTTTACCGAAGTCACCTGCTGGTGTGACATTGGCAGAGTATTTCGGCGTACCCGGCCATTGATATGCCTGTCGGCACCGCTGCCACCAATCATCGAACTCATTTTGTAAGCCGAGCACATCGACCTGGCTGAGCGCTGCAATAGCGATGTTGAGATCTACCTCACCAACAGGCGAAATTTCACTGATGGGCTGCGCTTTTTCAACACCCAAACTTAATAGGATAAGGCCACGCATACTGTTGTCCCATTCCTGCCAATTAGCTTCAGTAATACTCAGGGCACGGGTCTGATGGTTTGAAAGGAAAAATTTACGCAGCAATGGGATATCGAGCAGCTCACGGTAAGTGTAGGCGTGATTAAATCGTAGCGAAAGATTACGCAAATAGCTTACTGAACGATCAAGACCATCTCGCAATAGCATGGTAATCGAAACCGGTCGCTCCATCTCCTCTCTAAACCGAGTGGCCGCGCTCAGGGGCAGGTGGGGACTAATCCAACGCAAACTCGCTCGTCGCTCCTCGGAGAGAGCAAAAAGGTTTCTGGTCAGAGATTTCGCCTCCATCACCATGGCGTCCACGCCTTCTTCCGGGTAACGGCAACCACCGGGATATTTGCCTAATAGGCTAAGGTTTACTGTGGTGCCACCAGTTTTCATTAGGTGTACGAAGAAAACCACCGGCTCTTCAATCGTTGTTGTCGGCGCCTTATGTTTCAACTATCGACATCTCCATTGAGTAAGGGGTTGGTGTTGTGCCGCTATACTTCATCGAATTGAGATGATTGTCAAAACCCGTCTAGTGTAGACAGTGGCGAAACGCATCTTTCCAGGGGCGTGGGTAGCGTAGGCTCATTCTCCGAGCGAGAGCCTTCCTGCGGCGTCAGCTTTACCGCAATTTAGCGTTAAGCTCCCCTCGATTTCCATCACGCTTAGCCTGTAGATATCGGCCCATCCCCTCATCATCCTGATCAACCGACCGCCAAGATACTGCTGTTTACCGTTGATCTTCACGAAGACTCCATCAATGTAGCGGCCGCCACCGTACCCGGCGCCAAATCATCCACTCCAAGGCCCAACAGGGCTCGATTTGGCCTCAAGTCCGTCGGGTGCGTTTTTAGGTGCTCATGGGCTGGTTCTATCAATCCTGGCGATTCAAGTTTTCAGTACGCCCAAACCTCGTGGTTTGAGCAGGAATACTGACCTCCTTAGCCAACTAATCACATATTATTCTTTTTAGTTATCATATAATGATAGTATTATTCTATAATAGAATTTCATGACGGGTAGGAAGCTTGAGCGGTATAAGCAACGGAGGCTGTATGAAAGATAAGATATTCAACTTAGTTATAAGAGACCGGCAACCCACGTTCATAATTCTGGAGCGCAGCGTCATCGACCTCACGGCCGAATTCGAATACCCCACACCGCTGCGACATTTCTGGAGCAGAGCAAGCGTAATATTCAGGGAATGGGCAAGGGGAGTGTGTTTTCAAATTCCTGCCCTGTTAGGGATGACAGCGCTGCTACTTACTTCGTCGCCTGCGAGCTCGATGTCGAACCATCCCGGCGGGATGGTTTGTGATGATGCTCAACCGTTTACCGGTGCCTGGAGCCGTGTTCAGTGTAACTTTTCGACAGAGCCCTTTTTGCCTCCTGGCCAAAACATGGACTTTCCCGCAGCTTATATCATCCCAAATCACATGCCAGAAGATTACTCAACTCACGTGGTGGTGGATCTTCATGGGTACACGGGGGCACCACAGGTCTGTGAAAATGATGATGGGGCCCGAGCGAATTCGCTGGTTATTAAAAACTGTGCCGCACACTACCCAAACCATAATAACTATGCGCGAAATGGCAATGTCCCCATGGGTTGGTGGGGCATATTCGAGGGCACTAATTCCAACGGGTTCCGCATATCAGAATCCATCGCCAGAGCATTTGAAAAATATACTCACTCGATTGACTGGGGCCGCGGAATTACACTTCAAGGCACTTCCTATGGCGGCACCGGCGCTATCCTTCAGAGTATGTTGCTGCCCAACGAGGTTACACGCCGCTTTATTACAGTGGTTCACGCTAACGTACCTCATACTATGTTTGTCAAGAAAGATCCGAACCCGAATGATGGGATCGACGAGAGAGGTCACTATTACAGGGATCCGGCGGTGCAATGGGCCTGGGGTGACTTTGACACTTCGAAGGCGGATTTTGCAGTGGCAGCCGCCAAAGGCAGGGTGGACCACATCTACTACCGTATAAACGGTGGGACAAATGATAGCCTTGGCATTGTTGACCTGGATTTCTTTCGAATTTGCGACCAGCATAAAATCGCCTGTTTTGGCACCTGGCATCGGGCCGGACATGAGATCGCTGAGCCGGGTATCAACTTACCTTTCGGCGCCCTCTATAATTCTCCTGAGCAGGTTGTGCGCGCCGACCAGGTGTTGCCGATATTTACTGAATCAACGGCAAACAATTGGGGCGAGCGCGGCCACTATAATCTAGGTTTATCCTGGAACTCCGCCGATATGGAGGTCTCGGGTGAGGGCATCTCCGTCCCCATTCGCTACCTCCGTTACACCAACATCGCTCCGCTCCCCGACCAGCCATTGGAGGCCAGTTTCAATATCACACTTCGTAATCTACGCGTGACGGAGTGGGAGAGGGGTTCGACCCTTACTTGGAGCCTCGGTGATCAGTCAGGCACAATCACTGTAGGGTCGGATCTGTCCGCCACTTTGGAAGGTGTAACCCTGACATCAAGCACAGACTACACGCAGCTCATAGTTGCCCCCTCCGAGGCCAGCACGGCTGGAGTCGTCTACACCCGTCAACCCAGAGCGAGAACTCAAGTTGGTAGCAGCGTGATTCTGGAAGCAGCCAATTGGCAGCACACCACCGATGTAGGCAGACTGAATGGCGGCATGGTTGAGTCCGATGTGGTGATTGACGATCTGAATGGCAACCTTGATGTTATTCACAATTGCACCACTTCCGATGAAGTCTGTGTTGCACAGGAAGCGAGAGTCAGCCCGGATGGCACAAAGATTGTTTACTCGGTGGGCTATGGCAACGAACTGACCGAGATACAGAAGGACGGAGTTAAACTCGGGATCTATGAAATACCTGGCCTTACACACGCCAGGCTGTGGATCTACGACCTGGCCTCCAGTAACAGTTACCCGATACCCAACCATTCTGATGGCGTGATTAATCGCCAACCCGACTGGCTGGATAACGACACTATTGTGTTTGCCAGTAATGCGGGTAATACCTATCCCTATAAAAATCAGTTTCCGGTTCATCAGGAGCCGGGAAGGTGCTTCAACGCGCCTTATTGTGTGTCCCAGGAATACGGCTACGGGCCTGCCGGAAGGTCAATGCAGATTTGGACGATGAATATTGATGGCACCGACGCCAGGAATTTGACGCCACACGAGAACAACGCCCTGTCACCTGCCGTGATGACAAACGGGGATATCCTGTATTCCTGCTGGAACGCGCATGGCAATCAGAGTCATGATGCCTCCACCAGTATTGGGCCCTCAACATCGAAAAATAAATGGTGGCTTTGTCGCATGGACGGGAATGGTGCGGATTCATCGGTCGTCCTGAATGCGCATAAGACGCCTTATCTGAAGACAAGCGGCTGGTTGACCGGCACCACCGGGGGCGAGGGAAGCTCGCAGCTGCGTGCGATTCGATCGGTGGCGGAAATCTTCAAGGGTAAGCTGGCGGTATCAAATTACTATCGCTCAAATCACGTGGGTAGCATGGGTATCATCTTTGGTCTGGACTACAACGACCCGCATGTGGAGGGTTGCTCGACGGCACAGTGTTATTCCGACGGTGACAATGCCAGTACGCGGCCCGGTTCTGGTCGCTACGTTCCCAGTACATTGCGAGCGATCACTCCTTACGGTACCGATCAGGACATGGATGTTCGCAGAGACTCACGGGGCCGCGCAATGGGCAAGGCAGGCTATCCAGCGCCCTTATCGGGATCAGAATTTTTGATTACCCATGCGAGGGGATCGTGCTACGAAGGCACCCTGGCGGTGGATGCCAATAGGTATTGGACCGGCGGCGAGCCGACCTGCCAGAAGGCAATTTACAAGGTCAAGGTACCGATGGTCACCGATCCTTTTGACACCAGCCAAATGGAAATGATCGCAGGGGGTGATGAATGGCAGGCATTTGATGCAAGGTCCATGTCCACCTACCAGGAAATATACGGTCAACCTGCGCCTGAGATGCCGCCTCCATTGGATTCTGAGAGGGGGTGTTACCTGCAGGTCGTTGACGGCCGTAAAGCCGAGCTATCTTCTGCTCAGTCGTACAGCTGGATGACAACACTGTACGAACAGTGCAGTACCCAGGGTTGCGCGGTCAACACTGAGAATCCGGACTTCCATGCTCAGAATATGGCGGCATTGAAAGTCTATCTGCCAGAAATGTGGGATATGACTTACAGTGGCGATAACAGGGATGAGTATCAGAATACCCTGAATAATATGGGCCATAAGTCGATCTCCGTACTGGGCTCACAAGCTCTCGAGGAGGATGGTTCAGTCAAAATGCGTGTACCCTGCGAAACACCGCTATTGATGGTCGGGACAGACGCGAATGGCATGGTGATTGCCCACGATGAAATGCTGCATTCACTTCGGGAGGGTGAGTCAAGGACCTGTCACGGCTGTCACGATGGCCATTCCGAGGAGCGCGCCGCACAGATCAGCGAATCTGCCCTCGAGCGGTTCATGGGTACGCAAGCCTATGCCACTCAACCGGAACTACCAGAAGCAGAGCCGCCCATCAAATTCCCTGATGTGCAGCCTATATTGGAACAGCGCTGTACAGGCTGTCACCAGGATATGAACAATGCCGACGGACTTCTCTACTCGCGACTCACGCAGGATTTCGAACAGATAGACTGGCCGTGGATGAATGCCAAGTTGGGTATCCGGGGGGATTTCCAATTGTCTAGACCCTACACCAGTAAATGGGTCGCCAAGTTCGCCAGGGATTCCTTGCTCTACTGGAAGTGCATGGGGTCAAGACAGGACGGGCGTGCTGATGGACAATACCCTGATGATATCGATTTTGGCCCGGCCCATGATCGCGTTGCGACACTCGAGGAGTGCAGGTTGCTTGGGCAATGGATCGATACGGGAATACAAAACTGAATAGCAGCAGGGGCGCTTTAAGTTGTTAGCGCCCTTGTTATGGCCGTGTCCTTTTGGATTAGAAATATCGTGCCGACTGCCCTTCCCAGGACAGGCCCTTACGGTATGAGCGACCGTGTGAAAGCCGCAGTTTTTCAGACGAATAATAAAAAAAGTGATTCGAGCCAGCAGACCAATGGCTAGTGTGCCCTAAACGCACCATCGCCTGAAGTGGCGCGCTCTCCATATTTCAGTACAAAATCACCTCTGGAACTAAACGCCACTGCATATCTGTTATTTTGTACGACCAATGCGTACCTGCATGGAGCGACTGCAATACAATAGGACTAGACCCGTGTACTAGGCGAGGTTTCACCCTGCATAATATGAATGAAATCATCAAAAGTACTGAATACCTGCACCTGCTCGGTATGAGCCCACTGTTAATTGTGCCATTATTCTCTAACAGAATTGAACGCAGTTATCGAAAACCTCACGAGCGGTGCGCATCACATGCCATCAATTGAAGTTCAACAGCTGGAAAAATCTTTCTCCAGCAATGCGCAGGCGCTCTTTTCCGGATTATCATTTACGCTTGATAGCGACGAGTGTTTATGTCTGCTCGGACCTTCAGGCTGCGGCAAGACCACGTTGCTGCGCTTACTGATGGGCCTCGAAAAACCCAGTCGTGGCACGATACATGTGGATCCTGCACTGGATGAGAAAATGAGTTATGTTTTTCAGGAACCCCGCTTGGTGCCATGGCGCACCTGCCTGGAGAATGTACTTTTGCCGCTCGAATTAACCGCGAAAAACAATCCCGCTGCACGCAATCGCGCCGTCGAGTTGTTGCAAAAGATTGGACTTAGCGATCGATTGCAGCATTTTCCGGCTCAATTAAGCGGGGGCATGCAAATGCGCGTTGCGCTGGCACGCGCACTGATCACGCAACCAAAAATCATTCTCTTTGACGAGCCCTTCGCCGCACTCGACGAGCGAACGCGTTTTCATATGCAAGACTTATTGCTCGAATTGAAAGCGCGCTTGCGACTGCAGTATGTCTTCGTCACCCACTCGATCTCCGAAGCTGTATATATTAGCGATCGAATTTTGTTGTTGGATAACACAGGTGCCGCTAGAGACATTCGCTCTCTCGCATTTAGCGAGCGTAATCAGTCGCTAAAATTGACGCCCGCGTTTAATGCAGTGGTGAAGGAATATTCGAGTCTGTTTGGCGAAATGGAGGACAGCATGAACAAATCCAATGCGGCCAAGCCGAAGCTATGATCGCCACGATGAGAATATGGATAGCGGACAAACTCCCGGCGTGGGTTTTCCTCGCAGGGCTGTTATCGATTTGGCAATTGATTGTCGTACAGGAATGGGTGGCATCCTACCTGCTACCCTCTCCGTTGCAAATATTGGATACCACTCTAGAAATGTGGCCCGATATTTTTGCAGCGACATTGAGTACCGCACAATCCATCCTTTGGGGCCTGGGACTGAGTTTAATAATCGGCGTGACGTCGGCACTGATATTTTTTTCGATTCCGATTGCACGACGTGCAATATTGCCTTTTTGCATTTTTTTTCAAACTGTACCGATAATTGCTATTGCCCCTCTGCTAGTGATCTGGTTCGGTTACGGGCAGCCGACCGTTAATGCATCAGCCTTCATCGTGTCGCTGTTTCCAATTCTCGCTAATACGTTAACCGGGCTTCAAGAAACGGACCCTCAGCTGAAAGAATTATTTAGATTGTATAAGCCATCACGATGGCAACTGGTTTTTAAATTGCAAATACCTTCTGCGATTCCATACATCATCACCGGCATAAAAATATCTGCTGGACTCGCTGTGGTCGGCGCTATTGTCGGGGAATTTATCGCCGGCGGCGGACTCGGGAGCCTGATTGATGCGGCGCGTACTCAGCAGCGTGTCGACCTCGTATTCAGCGGCGTATTTATGTCGAGCGTCCTAGCATTGTCGCTAGTATATGCAATCAATTTAATTACCGGTCTATTGTTTCGTCGTAGGCCTTACTTGAGGCAACAATAATGCGCAGTTTTTTGGGTTTTTTGTTAGCTATAGTTTGGAGTACGCAGTTGCTAGCGCAACAGGCAGGGTCGGCCCAACCCCTGGTGCTCGCATTGAACTGGAAACCGGAACCACAGTTCGGAGGCTTCTACGCGGCGCAACTACAGGGCTATTATGAAGACAATACCCTTGACGTCAAAATTATTGAGGGGGGTTCTGGCACGCCAACCATTCAAATGCTGGCTGCCGGAAAGGTCGATTACGCGATTGTCTCAGCCGATGAAGTCGTCATTGCACATGCACGTGGTGCTACTAATATCATCGCGTTGTTCGCCACCTTTCAAATCAGCCCACAAGCCATTATGACGCACACCGAGCGTGGCTTTAAATCGATCAAGGAAATTCTACATAGCGATGGCGTTTTATTGTGGCAGTCCGGCCTGCCTTATAGTGAATATTTGAAGAAGGAGTACGCGCCTATTACGGTGTTTACGGCACCGTATCTCGGAGGCATCGGCAGCTTTCAAAATGATATAAAGGTCTCACAGCAATGCTTTATCAGCAGCGAGCCGCTGACTGCGGTGGCGGCGGGACTCAAGATCAACACATTTTTGGTCGCCGATAGCGGGTACAATCCCTACACTACGGTACTAGTTACCAGTCGTGAGCGCTGGGAAAAATCTCCATCCGAAGTTAAAGGCATGATCGCCGCAGTGCGCAGTGGTTGGAATAATTATCTGGAAAACCCGGGAGCTACCAATAGCGCAATGCAGAATCTTAATAAGGCAATGTCGGCACATACATTTTTACAAAGTGCACAAGCGCAGCAATCATTGATAAAAACTGACACCACTACACACGTCGGGGAAATGACATTGGTGCGCTGGCAGACGCTGGGCGAGCAACTTCTCGATCTGAAGATAATCCAGAAGCCAGTGTCGGCAAAAGACCTATTTATTGATTAGTAAACTAAACAAGAGCCTTCCAAAGGACGGCAGTATGGTACTTCCTTGTCTGAGTGATCAAGTTGATGCCCATCCACAGAATAAAACTTCGGCTTAAATATTAGGAAAAACTTCATCGCGCTGATGCTCGCCAGGAATGGCCACTGTAGCTGAGTGAGTAATTGGCACGTGTATATAGTAGGCGACTGAGGCTGCCGCCTGTGAATTGAACAAGGTGTCCCGGGTCATATTGAGGTTCAAAGGAACTCCGAAGCGCGGTGTCAGCGTCACCGCGCCAGTGGCCAATAGCTTTGCGGCTTAGCTATAGCTCCGGCTTATCAAGTTCTGTAAAATGCGCCTATGAAAACGGCTTGGCATTTTTCGGTGTACGGAACAGCTGGCCTGTGATTTCGAGGAACGGACATCCATTGAAGCAGAAAAATCCCTTTACGTCTTCGGAGCTAGCTGAGAAAGTTGACAGTGGTCTGGCTTCCAGAAACCGACGTCTGGAGATTCTACATAAATTTGCATTGTCGCAGGCTGGGCTAAATACGCTTGACGAGATTGTTTGGAATATCGCAAAAACAGCAATAGCTGAGCTGGATTTCGAGGACTGTGTTGTTTATTTGCTCGGTGAAGACGGGAAAACCCTAGTGCAAGTCGCAGCGCATGGTAAAAAAAACCCGGTCGCCACAGAGATACTGAATCCCATTACGATAGAATTGGGCAGTGGAGTTGTTGGAGCTACCGCTGCGACTGGAACATTCCAGCTCGTTTCAGATACGCGAAAGAATACTCAGTATATTGTTGATGACGAGATCCGGCTTTCGGAGTTGGCTGTACCCATTAAATATGAAGGCAGGGTCATTGGTGTTCTGGACTCGGAACACCGGGAGGAAAACTTTTACACAGATGAACACGTGCAGTTGTTCACAGCCATAGCGTCACTGGCTTCAATCCGAATTGATACGGCGATGGCCGTGGTCCGCTTACAGGCAACAGTTGAGAGGTTGCAAGCTGCCGAAACACAGATGAATGAAATACGAAAAGAGCAAGACAGAGAACGCAAAGAAGCCACCGCCCAAATGATCCAGGCGTCCAAGCTAGCAACACTGGGTGAAATGGCCACAGCAGTCGCGCATGAATTAAACCAACCACTGAATATTATTCGCCTGGCTGCGGGAAGTAGTCGCAGGAAGGTGTCTAGAGGCACCGCTGACCCACAATACCTGACTGATAAACTGAACCGCATTGAGGACGCGACTACACGAGCAGCCGCAATCATTGATCACATGCGGATGTTCGGGCGCAAAGCGAAGGAAGCCCCAAAGCTAATTGACCCTAGAGAAGTGATGACCAATGCACTTGATCTGATGGGAGAGCAATTGAGATTGGATGGGGTCGAGATTGTCAGTGAGCTTGCCGAAGACTGCCCGCCTGTTATGGGCCATGCCATTCAAATGGAACAAGTGGTCTTGAATCTTCTCACCAACGCCAGAGATGCTATGGCTGAAAGAGATGAAGAGTCGAAGATCACATTGCGGATATTCGCAGACGATCAAGGTGTCCACATTACATCTGAAGATACCGGCGGGGGTATTCGCGAAGATGTTCTGCCGCGCATTTTCGAGCCCTTCTATACAACAAAAGAAATGGGCAAGGGAACGGGATTAGGGTTGTCTGTAGGTTATGGTATTGTGCGCGATATGGACGGCACCATTACCGCTGAAAATATCGGCGATGGCGCCCGATTCACGATTACTCTGCCGCTTGTTAGTTAATTAGTATCGACTACTGCAAGGAGAAAGACGGTCACAATCAAGATCTTTTTCCTGCCCGCGGTCATCTTATGGAGTAACACTGGCAGGCGAGAGTGATCAGCCGAGTGTCGTACTGCCGCCGTCTGGATTGATTGATCCAAAGCCGGTGCCGCTAGGTTTACTCTCCTGACTGCGCTCTAGCGATAATTATTTTTCTCCGTGCTAAGCACCTCGATAGATGACGTCATTAGCATCTCTCATTGGAGTGTTCGGCGCTATGAAACCAGAATACTATTGTTCTATCAGGATACACACGGTACTGGTGCCTGACGGGAGCGGCCACTGACAATTAACAAAGGCATCACCTTCGGCTGGCAGTAAACTGCCGGTCCACGCTCCTTCACTGCCTAATTCAATTGACAAAAAACCATGGTCGGTTTGATTCAGATTAAAATCTGCCCGTTGTCCACCGGCCGTTTCGCCACTACCACTGGTAGCGGGATAACCAGGCTCCAACGTCACACCACTGTTGCCAATAATCAACTGTGGTGGCAGTGTTGAGGGCGGATTAAAGGTAATTGATTGGAAGATATGGGAATGACCGGATAACGACAGCGTAATAGGCGGTGCTCCGACTGTTTTCAGGGCTTCTTGCAACATCACACTAGGGGTCAAACCTCTGTTGTTGATTGACCCTACCGGGCGATGAGTCATCATCCAGGTATTTTCATTGCCGACATTCTGTCGCAGCATCATAAACTGATCGGCGTACTGGTCCTTCAGCGGATTTTGATCGAAGTTATCGCAAGCGTTTGCCGAATCCATTACCCACAAGTGTTGATTAGTCAGCTTAACAAAGTAGGGGTCAATCATCACAATATGATTTTCAACACCCTGAGGTGGGTTGCTAAAATCGCCCTGATCCGGGCATTGCAATTGCTCTATGCCGCCTTCAAGTCCGGAGCCTGGGCCAAAGAAATAAAACCAACCTGGCCCAGCCCGACTGCACAGTTCGTGATTGCCTCTGGCAAATACCCAGGGTGCTGTCGGCAACAAATCGCGGGCAGGCAAAAAGAAATCTGCATTCCAATTTCCCCACTTATCGTGTTGATTGTTGCCGCTTTCGCTGCCGCTGGCATTTTGACTGTGATATGGCGCGTAATATGCGCAGGCCACATCGTCCTCTGCATGATCACCGGCGTCGTATACAGATGGAAAAGTATCCGGTAAATTAGCTGTGCCCCGATAATTATAGTCACCCATATGGAGCAACAAGTCAGCATTTTCTGTGAGCCCTCTGGTCGCCAAATCGTCAAAAGGGCTGGCAGGGGGCAAGGGATCTGACCCTGTGCAAATATTGTTTTCACAACCGGTATCGCCATAAACCAGCACCCGTATCGGGTTTAAGCTGGCCTGCAGCGATTGCGTACTGCTCAATGAATAGCTGATATCTGGCTCTATAATTGTTTCACACACGGTCACAGGAAAATTGCCTGCGTTGTTAATTTCATCAGGGTGCAAACCTCGAGCACTGGTGTCTTTTGCACCGCTATCGTAGGTCAGGGTCGGACAAGTTGCCGGGTTCCCGTTCATAATCACCCGGGCATAAATCAAGGTTTCACCATTATTGTCTGGTGCGAACATGCTGTAAAAACCCAAGGCACTTTGGGGGTCAAAAGGTTTTTTTGGATTGTCGGCTGTATTACTGTCGCTGTCACAGCCACCTGGCAGTAAAAATATTAATGCCAAGCTTATCGGTGCTAAAAAGCTCTTTACTTGCTTGAGTGACATGCTGATTCTCGTTTTTATTGGATGCAAAAAATGGTGCGCAGTGTATCATTTCAAAAGATCATCGTTTTAAGAAGTGTATTTACATAATGGGGCTTATGCAAAGCTGATTCGCTCCACGTCTTTACTTGCCAGCCTCAGTCAGAGCCGCTGAGGCTCCGGGCTGATCAAAACCCCTCTTGAGGAATTACTTGCTGTCCTGAATTCTACGACGGGGCTGCGCCTCCTCCAATTGATAGGCAAGCTCCAGTAATAAACGGTCGCAACCGTGATTTGCATTAAACAGGATCCCAATAGGCAGGTTCGTTGGACTATCGTGACCCAATGGCAACGAAATTGACGGGCCACCTGTTGCATTTGCGTACCCCGAAAACGCTGCCCAATGACGAACACGACCAAATAAAGTTTCACAGTCGAGGGTCTCACTCAGATGACCTATTTCGGGTGGGACAGAATTCACACAGGGCGTGACAAGGACGTCTATACCGCTGAACAGTTTGGCATAGTCGTGATGTAGTTTGTGCAATCGGTAAAGTACACCGGGCGTGCGAAGAAAGCTTTGTTTGTACTCGGCAGCCAAACCATCCGTAAGCGGCGTCATACGAGAGGGGTCAAATGACGGATCGATCGGCTTAGCGGCCACTTTCTTCAACAAAAAAGCATTCATCTTCCAATAGTGCGTCATATCCGCAGCAATTGTATCGCGGTCAGAAATTTCCATCGTCTCAACGTGATGCCCCAAAGAGACCAGCAGCTCAATTGTTTCATCGATTGCCATTTGTGTCGGCACATCGATACTCAAGCCACGCGCCGATTCCGTTGCCACGCCAACACGTAATTTACGCGTTAAAGGCCTGATGTCCGTACCAATTGGTTCAAGCTTGGTGTTGCGGTACAGCTTTTCTATTTCAGAATAGAAAAGTGCTGTATCACGAACGCTACGAGTCACAACACCGTCACTGGCAATGCGTAAAAGCTGTGTTTTGAACAGCTTTGCGGGATAAATACGACCCCTGCTAGGTTTTAAACCAACCAGGCCGCAGGCTGAAGCGGGAATTCTTATGGAGCCACCCCCATCAGCGGCGTGCGCGATTGGAACGACACCCGCAGCAACAAGCGCTGCCGCACCCGAAGATGAGCCGCCTGCACTGTGGCCGGTATTCCAGGGGTTGCGTGTAGGCTCGCCAACCTCTGGGGCGGGTTCAGCCGAACAAATAAAGCCAAATTCTGGCGTTGAGCTTTTGCCCAGAACGACAAGTCCCAAGTCAACAAATTGGTTAACTAGGGGATCATTGCGCTTCGCCGGTTTTACGTTTGCAAAAGCGGCCGAGCCATAACGTGTGTGCATCCCTTCTACGTCACACAGGTCCTTGATGAACGTCGGTACGCCAGCGAAAGGAGCGGTTATATTGGTATAGTTCAATGCCATTACCCGCTCGTAGCATTCGTCCACTACCGCATGAATCGCCGGCGCTACCTGCCTTGATCTCTCAATTGAAGCCGCAAAAACCTCGGCGGGCTCTAGTTGCTTGGTGGCAATCAACGCTGCCACATCTGTGGCATCCAGATCGCCTAATACATCTTCAGTGAAACCGTGGGATACGCCGCTCATTACGTCTCTCCTTGTCTCTCTAATCTGCTGGGTCGAACCCCAGTATCAGTGCGCATGGCGCCGTTTTTACCGGCGGACAAAGTGTGCCGATTAACGACCGGTTCTATTTGACGATTCAATGGAGGCAGCCACAAAGTAAAAGCCCATGGAAGTTTACAGTATAGGGAATATAAACGGAGGGTGTCGACCAGGTTATCTAGTCGACACCCCTCTTTTTTTCACATTTCCGATACTTGGTCTATCCGCGTTGCTCAATCCAGGGCGACACCGCCTGCCGTATCACATCAAGTGGTCTGGTTTTGCGCCGCCCTCTGGTTTGGTTTTGCTCCGCTGTTGATAAATGAATGGTATCGCAATATTGCTCTCCAGATGCTGTCTGTATATTCGCTGCTGCAAGCGATATTCTGAGGGGGCACATCATTGCACAGGGGGTTGAGGCAGGCGACAATAGTGGCAAATCTGGAATTGAAAAAGTACATAGTGTGGCGGAAGTCAGCATTGTACGAGACCCACCCATTGTCGAAACACAATCCGCAGATGGCCGTAATTTACGGATTGATTTCGGCTACTGGAACGCATGTAATTATAGAGGGTGAAAAAGTCTTCAACAGTGACTTTCATAATTTTCCCGTGTTACGAATGAATGAAATGCTTGGGGTTAAAGTTATGGGAGTTGACAGCATAGAGAAACCCTCCGGGCTTGGTGGGGTGGCGGTACCGTTAAATGCACTATCATCGGACAGCGCCTTGGTTCGTTTATGATAAGTGCCAACAGGAAATCCTTTTTTTTAAATGGAAAAACTATGGCAAATAGTACTTTTCATGTCATTCAGGCTTATCTTTCTCAGGGTCAAGTCGAAGGTTGGATACAAGCCAGCCTAGTCAAAAAGATAGGTTCCGGTTATCGAAAGAGTGGCGCCATTATGTTGATAGGGCCTCTTGGTGAGAGGTTAGGGTTATTGAGTGGCGGGTGTCTTGAAAAAGATATTGTATTGCAAGCCCGAAAAGTTCTCACAGCGGGTGAACCAAGAATAGTTGAATACAATTCTCTTGATGATGAATATGAAGCCGCCAGATTTAATAGCGGCTGTGAAGGTAAGCTGTTTATTTATCTTGAGCCAATATCTGAGCAACACCATCTTGCGTACGAGTGCCTCGTTAACGAAGTAGTCGATGGGCGTTTTTGTTTTTTGGTGCAAGGATTTTCAATAGAGCAAAAGAAGTGTGGGCAGGTTGGTCTAATAGGTCGCAAGGGAGATTATCTGGTCAATCCGGGAGATTTGCCAGAATTTGATATCACTGACATTAATCACCATAGGTTGCTTAAACGGATGGGTCTCGAAGGAGGAAATAGTGAAGGCGAACAAAGTTTTTCCATCACGAAAGTTACATGTCCAACCAGTTTGTTGATTGCCGGTGGAGGGCCTGATACCCCTGCGCTTAGTGAAATGATACATTCCTTGGGCTGGAGACAAACACTCTGGGATGATAGGCCAGATTTTGCACGCTGCGCTGGGCTGTCTGGCGCTGAAAGTGTATTGGTGGATGCTCTGGATGATATCGAAGATTTCGATTGGCTTAAAAAAATTGATGGAGCCATTTTAAAATCCCATAATCTAGACCGGGATACACGGTGGCTGTTGACGTTAAGGGCACACCATCCCCGGATAAAATATATTGCGCTTTTGGGCCCCAAAACACGGCGAGATAAAATACTGCGAGCAGTGGCTCCGGCCATTGAAAAAGAGTGGCTGGAGAAGCGCTTGTTTTCACCCGCCGGTATGGATATCGGCGGAGATTTACCGGAGTCCCTTGCGCTTTCTATATTGGCACAGTGTCACAGTGTGGTTTATGGTGGCCAAGATAAAATCTACTGATTCAAAAACTTTTCTAAATCGCTTTTTATGTCAATGTCAGTAATGACTGCCCTATCGCTCACTTCAACAGATATTAGTGAATCAATATTTTTTTTGATGACGGGCCAAGCGCCGATGTCGCCGGATAGCCGCTCAAGTTCCATAAAAAAATCTGAACCAAATGTAACCGGGTGTCCGGGATTGTTTCTATAGAATGGACGTACGATAGATTGCGGTGAAGATTTTTTCAGTAAGCCTTCGTGTATGGCAGGACTAATAAATGGCATATCCGCTAGGCAGATGCTGACGGTATGGCAATGTCTTAGGGCTGAAATGCCCGCTGCGATTGATGTACCGAGTCCTACAGGGTACGAAGGTGCCGCTATAATGCGGGCATCATATTGTTCTAATTCTCGTCTAATCTCATCATCGTCGTGACGAATTACAATCAATACCTCTTCATAAACATCAATTGCTCTTTTTACGGTTTGCGTGAGCAAAGTGTCCTTATCTATACGTTTTTTGCGCTTGTCACCTCCAAATCGAACCGAATATCCAGCAGCAGGTACTAAAGCAGCGTGAATTAAATGATGGTTGGAAGTATCCATAATTATTCTGATGCTGTCCCTTTGCCGCTAACCGGCTGTCGTACTCGCTGACCGATTGCAGCGTTTGTGTTTATTCAATACCAATTCTTGCAACTCGCCAACTGAGCCGGACTGATATCCAAAATAATACCCGTATCAGGTACCATCGAACTGATCTTCCATCCCCATTCCAATTTGCGGCATACCTGTACTTCCTGCGATGTATTCAACATAGGTATAAGGCGGCGCGTCACTGTTTGAATAACAAATATATTCGGGCGCTGGGATGTTAGCTATGCGCTCGAATAAAACGTCCGGTTCAATCATGTTACAGGTGGTTTTTTCGCAAGGGGGCACGCCACCCGTTGCCGACATGTACTGGCTTTTCAAACTGTCGCCGGCAGCAGACCCGGTGTTGCCCGGGTCTGTACAATCCAGAGACTCACAATATGCGTTATACAAATACCTTTGGCACCGGCAGGCTGCTCAGAGCAATTTGACGCTGCCTGACTATTGGCGGGGGCACTAAAAAGGGCGTTTAAGATCAACTGCAGCGTAAAACGCGAAAGTATGATCATGATATTTCTCGCAACTAAAATTTTAAGGTGGAATTTGGAAAGTTGTGAGTTCATTCACACCGCCTCTTTTCTAGCAGCCAGGCGGGGCGGTCGGAATTATTCTCTGAACCTTACCCGTAGTGCCATCGAGCAAACCTGATTCACTACCGATAACATAGATTTCCCCCAAGCCGTCCTGCCCGAAGCCGTTGATCTTTGTGCCAACGCCATTGGGGCTGTTCGGCAGGAGAAATTCGAGAATAACACTGGGCGCTTCGCCGGGTGCTCCCGTCAATTCCCCCGTTTGCAAGTAGAAAAGTCGGCCCGGTAGTGGCTGGGAGAAGCTCGGCGCCCAGTCGCCAAATACATAGTGGCCTTGCAGGAAAGGTATCGCGCTACCGCGATATACAAATCCGCCCGTTATCGATATACCTTCATCGTGGTCGTATTGGGCGACAGGGTCGATAATCGTCGGGGGGCCTGTAAGCTGGGAGTCTGTTACAAAGCCGCTATCAATGCCGTTGTTATCAAAACAGAAGGCACCGTCCTTAATACGCCAACCGTAATTCCCGCCTGCCTGAACAATATCCACTTCTTCAATATCATTTTGGCCAACATCGGCAACCATAAATGCGCCGCTTCCTCCGCTGTCGAAAGAAGCTCTCCAGCTATTGCGGAAGCCGTAGGCGTATATTTCGTCGCAGATGCCATCAACGCAACCCATCTCGCCACCAACATTACCGCCTAGAAACTGCGCGGAATCAACAAAGGGATTATCCGAGGGAATGCCATATTGCCCATTTGGCGCGTTCGAGCCTCGTGGATTAATTCGAATAATTGAGCCGAGTATGTTGCTGGTATCTTGCCCATTGCCAATAGCCGAGTGCCCGATGCCGTCGCCACCATCGCCCTGGTCATCTGCGCCACCACCGTCACCAAGTGTAATGTACAACATATTGTCGCTGCCAAAGACCATGGTTCCACCGTTGTGGTTAAACTGCGTCTGGTCTATGCGCAGTATCACTCTGGCGCTGGACGGGTTGACTACCGCCATAGGGCTCATTGGCGTGTTGACTTGCCATTCGACGATAACGCTTTGATGGTCAGGAGCTACACTATTGGGCATTGTTGAAAAGTCCGGTGTACCTAAGGGCGGCTCCGACTGGTAGGTATAGAGAAGTCCGCTGGTAAAATAGTCCGGTGCAAATGCCGCACCCAGAAACCCGCGCTCGTCATAGTTGAGGCCGAACAATCCCAGAGGAATAAGACGACTGCTCAAATCCAGGAAAAGCGATTTAGTTTGGGTACCAAGGTTCACCTTCCACATTTGGCCAGGTTGATCCACCACGTACAAGCGATTGTTCTCGCCATCTGGTGCGATACCCAGCAATGGGTTTACAAAACCATCTGCAACCGTCTCAAACTCCACCTTAAAAGAGCCGATGGCAACCGGGTTGGGGATCGGGTCAATCAAGCGGTTACCCACAGGGCATTCGCCATTGGGTTCCGGCGCTACAAAGGTACCCGAACCCACCAAACTCACGAGTGAAGAAGGCGTATCGGGATCATTGCTGTTGACTGTCATGGCGCCGTTGTCGGGTACCTCAGCCAGCGGTGTATAGCTAACAGTGACAGTCGTGGAATCACCACCTACAACGACTCCGTCAGGGGGGGCAGAGATTGCAAAGGGTAAGCTACTCACTAAGGCACTCACGGTAAGATCCAACTGCCCGGTATTGATTACATTCGCCAGCAAGCTTTTGCTCTGGCCAATTAGCACTGGGCCAAAATCGAGTGCCGTGGGAGTGATTAGGATATCGGGTTCGGGGTTTGAGTCCGTTCCATCATCAAGGGCCATTCCCGCTGGAGGAATTCCGCCGCCTGCGTTTGAGCCATCGGCATTGTAAACCTGGTTATTGCAGCCTGCGGTTAAAGGTTCACACCACCCGGGTTGTGTGCTTGCCTGAATTTCTGTGAGGTTGTCGCCACCGACATTATCAGAATTCAGTGATGCTACTGCGGCCAGCGCAGCGGAGACATTACCGTTCGCGCCGACACTTCCTCCATTGGCCAATACATCTCTACCGTACGCATTCCAGGGTGGACCGCCGTTGGCAGTCGCGTGACAGGTGGCACAACTTGCCTGACCTGTTGAGGAGACCGGATAGCCTGCATTAAATTGCTGCAGAAAACCTGGGTAGGCCATTACAGTTTGGGAGTACACCAAAAAAAGTGCTGGAAAGAAAACTCGCTTGAATACGACTGGGCCCGATTGAAAGAATGGCATAGTGCGACTCTCCGATAAGGTATGTTGAACGTTACTGCGGCTGAAGCTATGGCTCGGTTTATAATGACTGCGAGCTGATTTTTCACCGCTGTTTTGACGCTATTGAATTTTCCGCTTTTGCCCATCGTTACGTATTTATACTAGTCGGCCCCTTTTATAGAGCACTGCCCGATCACAGAAGTCTCCGTTGCTTAAGGGTAGACCAATATTAGGCCCTCAGGGGTTTATATTCCTGTAACCGTTCTTTTTAATTAACAGCCCTTCCGAAACAGCCGATCGTCTCAGCCGCGACAGGCGGTCGCGATAGTCCGAATGTTCAAGGTAGGGTAGCCACGAAGAGGGAGTTTATTCATCTTATGCTCTATGACTTAAACTTGCCGGAATCCCGAAAAGAGTGGCCAGGGGTTAACCAGGCCAGTTGTGTAAGATCAGACCGCCAGTGACAAAGGTCCTAAAGGGTGGTTCAGTCAGCCTTAACGGCTTTCTGTGGCATGAGGATTTGAATGAATCCTTTCATTGACCGCAGAATTGAACGCAGTGGCCACACTTTTAAAATCCCTATAATCCTCTTTGGGGAGAGGTAGAATTTCATGTGGGCGTGACGAACAGTTTTGTGAAGTGGGAAGCCTGTCGCTATTTCATACCATGAAGAGGTATCACGATAGGCGTTGCCCCCTTTCTTTTCAGCCTCGCTGGAAATTTTCAGCGCCGCAAGGTTCTCAATCTTTGCTGTTTCATAGAGTGGAGTTTCCGGCTGGGGAGTGACCGTAAAAAAAGTTGCCAGGGTCATATCCGAGCGCAGAGCATAATCCACAGTCGCCTTGATTTCTTCGGGGGTCTCAGTGGGGAAGCCCACCATGAAAAACCCGGCCACTGAAATGCCAGCTTTCTCGAGCGCATTGATTGACCACTCTGTTTTTTCGTGATTCAGGTTTTTTTGTATCATAGTCTGCAGTCTCGGAGTGACAGTTTCCACCGCAACCGCTGCATAATAGGTGCCGGCCCTGGCCAGCGCATCTATCGTTTGCTGATCAAGAATATCCCCCCGTATACCATTTGGGAAAGTGAACCTCATTATCCCTGGCCACCGCCTTGCCACCTCGTTCATGATGGCCTCCACTCTCGGTTTATGAAGGTTAAAGATGTCGTCGACGATCTGGAATTCGGTTACGCCATGTTTTTCGTAGAGAACCGCTATATCTTCTACAACTGATTCGGCACTCTGGTACACAAACCGCTTGCTGAAAATGTCATGGCAGTAGTTGCACAGATAAGGGCAGCCACGAGAGGTAAATAGTAATGCATACCTTTTTTCTTTAAGCATGCCGCCAAAGGGCTGCATTTTTGTATACGAGGGAAAGTCGATCAAATCCCACGCCGGCTTAGGAATCTCGTCGAGGTTGGTAATATTTTCCTGACGGGTATTGATGTGAGTGTACTCGCAAGTGCGATGAGAAAAGCCCGGGAGATCATCCCCCAGTGACTGTCCGCGGAATTGCCTTGATATTGCTTCGGTGAAAGTGCGTTCGGAACTGCCGGAAAAAATCCAATCGAACACGCTCTCGGAGTAAATAGTATCTGCCAGGCGCAGCGCAAAAGGCCCCCCCAGTACTGTTATAACCTGCTCGTTCTCTTCCTTGCATATCCTCGCCAGTTCATAGCTTGCGGCGGCTTCACAATTAAGAGCGGAGACGCCGATTACGTCTGGCTGGAAATCGCGCAATTTATCGCGCACTTGCTCTGGCTCCATATGTCGCACTTTCATGTCTAACAGCTCGACTTCAATGGTGTCTCCGAACCGATGTCGTAACGCCGAGGCCAGGTAAAGCAGTCCGAGAGGCGGCGAATAACTGAGCGGAGTGGCGAACTGAAAGGGTTTGGTCAGCAGTACTCTGAGAGGGCGGTCCAGATCATGAGAGAGGGGCCCGAACAACTCCTCATCCAGCAGGATCATATCCTGCTTCGCTGCGGTGACTGGCATTAACTCAGTGGCTGCTTTCATTTAAAATTACCTGCTACCTTATTATGGATTGTCTACATGTGGGCTGGGCCCTGAAACAACTTGCGATAGTTTGGCAGAGTGAAACGCGCCTTGCCATTGGCAAACAACGATCAGTTCACACGTTGCGAAAGATAAAGTGTAGTGCCGCGTGTGCAAGAGTATAGCAGCTTTAGGCGCTACATTATGGTAGCGAATAGGGTGACGCCTGCCAGAGAAGCTCACAATCGCGCCAACATCAACCACGGACGCAGGCAAGGTTACTCGTTTTGGCTCGAAAATTGAAAATTTAGAGCGGATAAATGAGGACAATACGGCTCAATTGGGCGCTGATGAAGCATTTCTGGTCACTAGAGTCTAGTTCGTGTAGGCCAAGCCTATGATCTCATAGGGTGGGTCCCCGACCAAGACAGACTAAATAAGCCGGTCGACACACCCCGTTTATATTTCCTATATTTTGATGCCGCCTTTGCATCAGTCGATATTCGTGCGGTTGTTTGTACTATCGGCGGATCTCGTGCCGAGCCACGCCCCGATGTGGAGGCCACACAAAATATTGCTGCCTGAGCGTTAAGCCGATACTCGACAAATCAGATACAATCCGTGGCGATTTTTGAAGCCGTTCTAGCGCCCTGTGGCGGCAGGGCAGCCCATGCATGAAGAGGAGTGAACGCAGGATGTCTGGATCATCGCTTTCATATCGACATTCATTGCTCGTGATTCTGCAGCAGTTATCGGGCACGGTTCTGGGCATTCTCGTGGGGGTGGTGTTGGCGAGAATGCTCTCGACCGCAGCGTTCGGTGAATACAATGCAGCCTTCGGGGCCATGATGATCGTCCAGACCTTCGCCAGCCTCGGGGCAAGCGGGTTCATCACCGTTCCGTTCCGACGCGCGATCACGAGCGGCGAATTCCGGGTTGCTCGTGGGCTCCGAAGGTGGATACCGTTGTGTATCATTCTCTCGGGGATCTTTGCCTTCGGCATTGTGTTCACGGCGCATGTCGTTTACGGAAGCAACTCGGCGGTTAGAGTCCAGAGTTTTGCTGCCGTGTTGGCAACGGTGCCTTTAGTTGCGTTGGCGAGCTATCTGGTCAGTACCGCTAGTTCGCTAGGCGCCGCCGGCCGGGCAATATTTATCTCCCGCCCCCTTGAGAAAATCCTGCTTCTCCTAGGTCTCGGATTGTACTGGCTGCTGGGGTCCGATTCGTTTGATGTCCTTGATGCTGCTGCAGTCTGGGCTGCGACGATCCTGGTCATCTGCATCGCTTTATGGAGGCTGAACCGCACCGTCGAGCACCCCGATTTTAAGAAAGGGGTGCTTGAGACTGAATGGAGTGCGTGGGCGAAAGGTGCGTTCCCCTACTTGTTGAGTGGGGTCGTCGGGATAGTGCTCTCCATGGCTCCCTTTATCATCCTCGGGTGGATTAGCGTCAATGGTGAGGAAGCGGCGATGTACAGTGCCGCTTTCCGACTCGGGGCGATATTGTCCGTCGCGGGATCTGCCGCGGCGGCGATCTTTCGTCCAGCGATCGCCGATGCGATCGAGGCAGGTAGCCGGCAGGAATACAGGAAGTTGATCCGAAGCTGGCTCCTCCTCGTCGGTCCCGCCACGGTCATCGGACTTGCCTTAATCATGATTTTTGGAGACACCTTGCTCGGGTTCTTTGGAGAGGCGTATCGAAAGGCCTACTGGTTGCTTGTTGTGGTCAGCGCGACCTTCGGGCTCAAGCACCTCGCAAGCATCTTCCTCAGCGTGAACCAATATGCAGGATCTAGGAAGGCAATAACTTCCATATCCGTGTTCTGGACGCTGATCGGCTTGGCTGCGATGGTTGTGATGGGCAAATACTGGCAGACCATGGGTATCGCCTTCGCACAGGGCGGTGCATTCCTGGGGATGTATCTCACTTACGTATTTCGTGCGTCTGTCTTGACGAAGCGAAGTCTTCGATGATCGTGAACTTGCAGAGGAGGCGGCTCGTCTCAATACCCCACCGAATCTAATTGCTGCGACATTATTTGATGGGTTCTTGCAGGCACCCATACCGCTGTTCATCGTTATCGGATTGATTCGGCAATGCCCATGGCTTGTGCCAATCGGTCCTATTTACGCGGGCGCCGGGACCACGAATATGTTTTGCTAATTTGTGCAATCATTTTTGGGCGACCACCCACCGCCCGAGCTGGGTTACTATTTGGCATTCAATCTGCTATGGCTTATTGCGCCTATAGCGCTGGGATGCCGCGTACTTTTTAACAAGGATTTACAGCTATGACCTATAAAGTGATTCAGTGGACGACCGGCCACGTTGGCCGCGAAGCAGTCAAAGGCATTATGAGACATCCGGAATTGGAATTGGTGGGTTGTTACGCGTGGAGTGAGCATAAGGCCGGCAAAGATGTCGGTGAACTTTGTGGCATTGACCCCACCGGCGTTATCGCCACTTCCGATATAAATCAGTTGCTGGCATTGGAGGCGGATTGTGTTTGCTATATGCCAACCTTTCCTGACATTGATGAGGTCGAGCGTATCCTGCGCTCCGGGAAAAATGTGGTTTCCAGCTATTTCATTAATGCTCGCTCTTGGGGTCCTGAAGTTCAGACTCGCCTGATTCAGGCCGCGGAGCAAAGCGGAGTTAGTTTGTTTGGTTCCGGCATTTTTCCGGGATTTGCTAATTTTGTTGCCGCCATGATGGCATCCGCTAGCTATGGCTTTAGCAAAGTACGTTTTTTGGAATCGGTGGATCTTACACACTATGAAGCGATAGCCAATTACGCCAACCTGGGCTGGGGCCAACCACCGGAGGAGAAGTGGCGCGCTACTAACGAGAGTGTGCTGGGAACCTATGCTGAGTGCATCGATGTAATTGCTGATTTGTTGCACATTCCAATCACAGAGATCCGCTTTGACTATGAGTCAGCAACTGCCGCAGATGATCGTGAATTCCACGGCTACTCGATTCCCGCCGGCACCATCGCGGGACAAAAGTGCCAGTGGACCGGCATGGTAGGGCAAGAAGCGGTGATTGAATTGGAAGTGGTGTGGAATGCCGGCAAGGGGCTGCAACCGGAATGGCCCGTGAGCCATGGCTATACTATGGAAGTTCAGGGGGATCCTGGTGTTCACACGCGCGTAAAATTCGTACCATCGAAAAGCCAAATGCAAGGGGGCCGCCCCGCTGATCTGGCCAACGTCGTGACCGCTATGCCGGTCGTTAATGCTATTTCAGCGGTATGCGAGGCCAAGGCCGGCATCCGAACTTACGCAGATTTACCCCTGATCAGGGCATATTACACTGCCAAATGACACTGCGAAATCTATCAAAAGTGGACGGTAAAATCCGCCGAGATAACCTCGTCTCGATAATCCCCTTCGCCGCCGACAAACGCATCCATGTTGCTAATAGGCTAGGTGGGGCCCCATGTCTCCGGGGGCATGGTAACCGCCAGTATCCTCTGACAGGGCTGTCATACCGGAGGCAAAATGGATGCTAAATGCAGGCACAGTTTAAACTATCTACTATCGAATTTTGAAAGCAGGTATTACACTGCTACCTGAAATCCTTGCTTGTAGCCCATTACAACGAAACCGCTATGGAGAAAATTGTGAGTACTTGCCCCTTCGCCAATCTAATTGACCCTGAAACCTACGCTAATGGAATGCCCTATGAAGAGTTGAAACGGATCAGGGATGACGGCCCTGTGCACTATATGGAAGACGATGTGAGGGGAGTACCCTATTGGCTTATTACCGGTCGCGATGAAATTGACTATATTTCAAAAAACCCCAAAATATTTTCCAGTGAAGCTCGAAGTGTCCTTGTGGACGAATGGACTGAGGACGAGATGGTAAGTATTCATCGTAATATGACCATAAACATGGATCCGCCGCGTCATCTCCAGAATCGTCGCATAGTGCGAGCCTCTTTTAGTCCGTCTGCGGTAGATTCATACGAAGGAAGTTTTCGAGCGCATGCAAAACGTATTATCGATGCAGTAGCAAAACGTGGCGAATGTGAGTTTGTGGAAGAAGTAGCGGCCGAACTACCACTACTGGCGATCTTGGAGTTGTGCGGGATCCCACCTGAAGACCGTAAGGATTTTTTCCAGTGGACCAATACGATGATGTTTAGTGAAGACCCGGATATGTCAGTCGGGGAGGAGGAAGCACAAGAGGCCTCGTTACACATTATTGAATACGCGATGAAGCTGGCGGCACAACATAAGGAAAATCCCAAGGACGATATTATCGGCGCACTGCTGAGCGGCAAGGAAGACGATAAAGGGCTAACGGAAGATGAATTTGTCTGGTTCTTTTTGATGCTGATCGCCGCTGGTAACGAATCCACACGGACCATCACCAGTCACGGTATGCGTATGTTGATGCAGCATCCAGATCAACTGCAATATTTAGTCGATAATCCCGACAAAATTCGCGGCGCATGTGAGGAGATGCTGCGCTACAACACTGCGTTTATTCTTATGCGACGCACTGCGCTAGAAGATATTGAGGTTGCTGGCCATCAGATCAAAACAGGCGACAAGGTCATCATGCACTATCACACAGTAAATCACGATGAAATTGTGTTTGGTGACGATGCAATGGAATTTGATGTGCGACGCGCAGAGCGAATGCCAGACCTCTACAAAGAACATCGCGCCTTCGGCGTGGGGCAGCATTTCTGTTTGGGTTCACACCTTGCCCGTTTGGAACTGCTAATTATCATGCAGGAGATCATCCCTCGCCTTCGCAACCCCAAGTTAGCAGGTTCGATAACGTATACGCGTTCCGCCTTGGTGAACGGCATCAAACGTATGGACATTACTTTTGATCCTGAAGTTAAACCTGGAGCGGCGAAACTAGCGGTGGCGTAACGAGGCTGGCGCCGTGCCAGACGATAGAGATTGTGGCAGTGGGGAATTCCGGAGACAGTTTGCTTATTGTCGCGGTTGGAATTCATAGCATTAGGAAAACTGTTTGCGGAACTCCCTAAGTTTCAATTTAAAATTTTTTTGCCTCAGTTGCTGTCAAGTTCAGGTTGCTGTTCAAGAATACCCGCCTTGAAAAAGGGCGGAATGGGCATAGATTTTCGAGACTCAGGATCGACAAAAACTTGGGTTAGCCCGCCTTTGGCCAATAGGACGCCACTGGCATTGTTGTAAAGCTCAAAAACTGCATCGGCACTGGAGTTCCCGAGACGAGTATAGCCCACACAGACATTGACCTCGCCGTTGCCGGCGATCTCGCTCAAGTATTCGCAGCGAATATCGACGGTAAAGATCAGGCAGGGCGATGTGTGTGGATTCATGGCACCAAGGCCCAGTTGTTCCATATACGCGCCGAGCACCTCGTCTGCATATACCATGTAGTTGGCAAAGTAGAGGTGCCCCTGAGCGTCCATGTCACGAAACCTCACTTTGACGATTTCGCTAAACGGTAATTCGATCTTTGCTGAGTTATTCACAGTAGTGTTGTCCTAAAGAAAAACCCCATTTTACCCTATTGATCATCCACCAGCTTTCCGTGTGGTACTGCCAAATTAAAGCGCTGAAATTGGTAGAATCGGCGGATGAACACATACAACCGCCACCGATTCCGGCTGGGCGCCCCCCACCTGATATCATTTCCTACGCTGTCTGGCTCTACTATCGTTTCAACCTCAGC
>JAPKAY010000069.1 GCA_028825045.1 Halioglobus sp. | reverse complement strand
TTTACGATTATAAAGTCAGCGCTAGCTTTAAGCCCGAATCGCAAAACACTGATGAGGGCATATCACTGCAGGCTGACTGGCAAACAGACAATTTTTTGCTCACCAGCATCTCGGCCTATCGCAAGCACGACGCCTATGACAAAGGAGACGTTGATTTCTATGATGTCGATGCGCTGATCAGAACCAATGACCTCGAGCAGGAGCAGTACTCGCAGGAATTCCAAATAAGCGGCGATGCCTTCGACGACAAGGTGAACTATGTTGGGGGTCTGTACTACTGGAATCAGACTCTCAAGTCAGAGGTCAATACTATCCTAGGTGAGGACTCGGCTACCCTCGGCGGCTTTTTTGCTACCGGGTTCCCGCTTCCCCAATTCGTTTTACCCCCTGGATACACCGCCCGCAACAACGCCGATCAGAAGCACAATAGTTATGCCATTTTTGGTCAGGCAGACTACAACATCACAGAGCAGTTTGTCGTGACGGCCGGCTTGCGCTGGACCAAGGAAAATAAGGAGATGACCGAACTGTTTACCGAGTTTCCTTGTGATCCAGCGTTACCCCCAGGGTTAGATTGTCCTCTCGGAGTTTACGAACTCACCGAGCTAGCCCCAAGGCCGGATGTCGATGAGGATTTCGATGAGAATAAGGTCACGGGAACGGTCAAGCTCAGCTGGTTCATGAATGATGTCACGATGTTTTACGGCTCCTACGGCACCGGCTATAAGTCAGGCGGCATCAATACTGACCGTATACCGGAGACAGCCGAAACCGTGTTTGACCCTGAGACTGCAGAATCGTATGAACTGGGCCTGAAGACCGAATTCCCAGATCAGGGCCTGCGTGTGAATGTCGCGCTGCACAAGACAGACACCGAAGACCTGCAAACGATCTCGTTCCAAGGTGCAGGGTTTGTCTTGGATAATGCCGGTACAGCCGAAACCTACGGTGGAGAAATCGATGTACTGTGGCTGCCTGCTGACAACACCACTCTTACCCTCGCATACGCTTACAACCACGCGGAATACGCGGATTTTCCCAACGGCGCCTGCTGGACTGGCACGCCTTGGCAGGTCGGCCCTAGAAACGCCGCTGGAGATCCGGTCCCCCCTAATGAAAGCGCCCCTGGTTCGGGTGTCTGCGATATTAGTGGCGGCTCGGTGTCGGGTAATCCAGAAAATGTTGTAGCGTTTACGGCCAACCAACGATTACGCCTAACAGACAACCTAGAAGGCTTTGCCTATGGCGAATATGTGTGGACCGACGAACGTATGACTGATGTCAACAATGATCCGGAAAAGCTGGATGGCTCTTACGACGTTGTCAATCTGCGTGCTGGGGTGGTGTTTGAAAATTACCAGACAACCCTGACTCTCTGGGGCCGTAATGTGTTCGATTCGGAATCAACCTCTACCATTGCCGACGCACCGGTGCAGACTGGTCGGTTTATCGCCTACTATAAAGAGCCCGCGACTTGGGGTGCCAGCGTGCGCTGGGATTTCTAAGCGACTATAAGGCAGAACACCTCATGTGAAGATGGGGTGGTTCTGTATTGCGGACGAAGACAGCCCCGCAAGTATTGTCTCTAACCAGCTTCTTTTACCCTGAAAAAGCCCCTCAATACTTCATATACTTGCTCGCGCGCCTATTTTGTAGCGACCCAGCAAGGCTAAAATCAGCCAGAACGTCAGCTTTTTTTACGGCAGGCGCACAACTCGTCTTTCAGCTTTCTCTAAGTCCCTGATTTATAAGGGGTGGCCCGTATCTTGCTGGCTGTTGAGAAGACACCCGAACGTATTATCGGTGAATCGGTTGACTTTTGCCCAGAGGTATTCCACCGTATTCGAATCAGATCCCTACTGAGTATGATACCTAAAAATAATAATAGGAGAATGTTACTGATGAGTAGTCTGTCTAGAGTTGTAACGCTACTGGCCCTTGTGGTCATGGGTATAACTGGCTGCATGCGCGTTGAGATCGAGGATCCAGAGAACGGCAGTTTCCTCGACGAACCCACCACCGTCGTCAGTGGTAATGTCTTCAGTACTAATCCAACGCAAACACCCGTTGACGTGGCCGATTTATCGCTCGAAATAAATGGCGCTAACGTTGCGATCGCCCAGGATGGCACTTTCTCCACGAGCATAATGCTCGATCCAAATCGGGTATTTAACCCTATCGAAACTGATATCCTGGAAATTTCGACAGGTTATGTGGACAGTGATCGTATTGTGATTATCGCCGGCGACTCCATAGCCGAAGGCGACTATTCTCCGGAAGCCATCGCGCTGCAGATTAACTCCTCTGGTTTGGATGCACTGCAGCCCGTTGTTTCCGGACTGGTCGATCTTGATCTACCGACCCTGATACCGGTTGGGACAATTGTTGTTGATAATGCCTGCCTCATTGATGGCATCTTCGGTTGCCTTGGCAGAGCAACAATTTCGATTGTATCTCCACAGCCTTCCATTTCCAGTTTTGACGTGGACTTTGATTCTCAGCAGAACAGCATCCATGCCGACATCTCTCTGCGCGATCTCGATCTCAATCTTTATCTGGATGGAGGTGCCTATATCCTTATCCCGAACTGTAATCTCACCCTCATGGCCGATACGGTTACGTTGAGCGGTAACTATGCGTTGGAACCCGACAGCAATAACCCCAATAAGGTCGATGTCGCACAACTGGGCGGTATCTCTACCTCGTTCAGCGGTTTTGACCAGACCTTTACCAGCGGCGCCTGCGATACCTTTCTCATTGGCGATATCATTCAGGCCATTATTGGTGATGTGGAGCCCACCGTGCGCAGTGCACTTGAGGGCTTTCTTAACACGGTCGATAGTAATGGCAACACAGCCATCGCCGGTGCTATCGAGGGTGCTCTGGCAGGTATAGATATTTCCGGTCCCGTCGGGCAAGCTCTGAACACGGAACTGGACGCACCTTTCTTCCAGGTTCAGGAGACCACCACGGGCATTACACTGGGTTCCAACGCACGCTTTCAAACGAACATTGGAACCGGCCCTGGCGAGTGTGAGCCACCGGCCGGTGCGCCTGATCTCTCGGCTTCCTACCACGTTTCCCAGCCGTTCCCAAGCTTTGGTGCCAACGCACCCAGCGGAACGCCTTATGATATTGGTCTGGGCATCTCCAGCTCGGGCTTTAATCAACTGCTGCGCTCGATGGTTGAATGTGGCCTGCTGGTGGCAACCATTACCGAAATTGATTTATTCGGCACGGGCACGCCAGTGCAACTTACATCGGGTGTGCTTAGTGCTTTCATCCCATGGGTAGGAAATTTAGGTCCAGATCTTCCTGCTCGCATCGAAATTGCGCCAACCATTGCACCATTGATAACCGGCGCTCCCGGGCCTGGTGGTGAACTGGCCTCGCTCAAGCTTGCACAGCTCAATCTGAAAGTATTCGTGGAGCTTGATCACCCGAATTCGGTGGACCCCTTGTCAATTGAATCAGCTTCTTTGATGCTCGATGCCGATGTTGGCATCAACCTGGGTTTCGATTCCGTGAATGGTACCTTGGTGTTTGAACTCACTGAGCCACATCCCAGCGCCATTACCGTCAAGACAGTTGCAAACCCATCGGGTATGGAGCTGCCCCAAGTCGAGGCACTGTTGCCGCATATTGTCGGTTCGTTCCTGCCCTCATTGGCCGGAGGTCTCGGTAGCTTCCCCCTACCATCATTCCTTGGTCTCTCCCTCGAGGTGGTTGAGGTGGCTCGTAACGGTGAAATGCTGACCATTTACGCTGACCTTGAATAGGAGAGTTTTACGAACTGTTACAAAGCCCGCATCGCGCGGGCTTTTTATATACCCGGCTTAACAGCACAGTGGCCGTTGCGAACATAGAATAAGCGTGCTCACGCCCTATGCCTTGTGCCGCACATAAAAACCGTAACTTCATATTATTTATCTCCCCATAGCCGGAACGCTTCGCTGAGGTGGATAGAGTGTCTACCGGATACAAATAATTATCATTTAGATTTGTCTAATTCCAGTTATTGCCAACTCGCCGGGGCTGGCTGGGCGTTGCGGCGGGATACACAACTGCTAAGTGACAATCGTTTTTCGCCACTAGGATAATTGCCGGTTAAAATGGTGGGCACTGCATCCACAGTCGAATCAGCTACTGCAGTGGCGTTGCGAAACCAGTACGACTGGGCACCTGGAGCGGCAAAGTTTGGATAGCGTATCGCATCGATATGGCGCGTATAATCATCAGAGACGTGACACTCAATTCATCCAGGGTCGCAACGTAACCGGGACATCGCTCGCCCCTGTGACCGTCTGCAGTTTTCCATCTTCCTCAAAAGCGCCACTGATGCTAAACAAAAACAAAAGCGGGAATGCAAAAATGTCTGCTCCTGGCCGATCGACTTGGACCGTCGCGTGACTCGCTCTCGCACCCTGGTCGCCTCATGCGATTGTTCCGCCCTGTTATTCTGATACGGCTCAGTGCTGTGTATCGTCTCAGGGTTCAACTCACGATGTGCAACTTATCGGTCACGATCTTCCTTGGCTCACTACCATGTGACCGGAGCAATATTCTGAAGAAGCGTTTGGCAGTCGCACCCTAGTTCGGACTACGAGTGTGCCAAAGCCCTACCGGCGCTGATCTTCGCGCTGTCGCCCATCAACCGATCACGCCGGCATAACGTAACCATCCTTCAGAGGATGAACCTGTTCCTTCCAAATGCGCTGATAACGAGCATCGTTGGCACGGGGCTTTTCCAGCATCTGTAGACATCGCGCCATCTGATCCGGGTTAGTGCCGGGCTTGTCGTGCAACTCGAGCGCATAGCGCGAAAAATCTCTGCAAAAGACATCGAAGATCTCATCCACAAGATCTTCTCCAATTTCGTAGATCTTGGCGTTTTCGAGAATCAACTGGCCATACACGATCAGCGCAAAGATCTGCCCGCCCGCCAATAGATAGTCAACGTCCCGACTCTGCTCCTTGGTAGGGGGGCAATCCTTCAACATCCCCTTGAAGACTTCGATCTTGCTTCGGAAAAGCGCCACATTAGGCGTATCAAAAAGTTCGAAGGCCTCATTGTAGTCATGGAACTGAATCCCGCTCAGGCCGCGGGTAGGACCTTGATCGAAAAGGAAATCGTCATTCGTCGCAGCGTTCTGTTGAGTCACTTCGGGAAATTCAGCGGGATTAAAGAAATAGTTAGGCATGAACTTCACCAACAAGGCAATGTTCACATGCACTGTACCTTCCAGCTTGGGAAGAGCCCGAATATCGATCGCTGCCTGCGAGAAATATTGATCTCGCTCAAAGCCCTTGGCGGCGATCGCATCCCAGATAAGATCGACGACCTCCTCACCTTGGGTAGTCACTTTCATTTTGGTCATCGGATTGAAGAGCAAGTAACGCCGATCTTCCGGGGAAGCCGCACGCAGATAATCGGCGGCGCGCAGTGCGAACAGCTTCATCGCTACAAGACGCACCCAGCCATCGACGAACATCTTGCGGACATGCGGCATATCCGTAACAGGCATTCCATAGAGCATCCGATTGGCCGAGTGCTGAATGGCTTCGTAAAACGCGTGTGTGCAAATGCCGATCGACGCCCAACCTAAATTGAACTTTCCGATATTAACGGTGTTCAACGCGGCGTCCCAGGCGCCCTGACCCTTGTGCAGGATATCGGCCTCGGTCACAGGGTAGTCATTGAGCGCAAATTCCGAGACGTAGTTTTGGCTGGCCACCACGTTCTTGACCAATTCATATTTTTCATGGCTCGGGTCGGCCGCGAAAAAGACGTAGTCTTCTCCCAATCGGCCGAAAGTCGAAACAATCGAAGCCTTGTTTCCGTTGCCAATGTAGTACTTGCGTCCGTTCGCGACATAACGCCCTTCGTCTACAACCTCGAGAGCCATTTCGGTCGAGTAGATATCAGCCCCGTGTGTTTGCTCGGACAAGCCGAAGGCAAAGATACCTCCTTCCTCGAGATAGCGTGCCGTCTTTTCCTTCACCTCTTCGTTCTCGCTCATCCAGATAGGCCCAAGCCCGAGAACGGAAACCTGCCAGACATACCAATACTGAAGACCGTAAAAGCCAAGGATCTCGGCAAATTCACAAATGCGCCAAGTGTCCCAGCGGGAGTCTTCCGCGCCGTAGCCCTTGGGTGTACTGATCGTCGCAAAAAGGCCCTCCTCGCCCGCGTATCTGATGAAATCTTCGTACCACCCCTGACCGTAGTAGTCTTTCAAGAGGTTCTTTTTCCCCTTGTTTTCGAAAAACTTGATCGTCTTTTCCATCACTTCGGTCGATCGAGAATCTTCGTATTTCTTGTTCAATTTTCGAGGGTCGAGGAGAATCATCTGAGGTACCTTTCCAGGGGTTAAACGCCATCATCGGCGAATCGCATCGCTGCCAGTATAGGGGACGGGTCGGCACTGACAAGTTAACTTTAGGTTGTTTACCCGCCCTGATCTCCACTTCGCGCGCGAACACATTTAACTTGGCAGTCTTATTGAAGCGTTCAAATGCAAAAAATCCAGCCCGCAGACTGCGGGCTGGATTTGGGATAGAGCCAGTGTTTAAGCTTTTAAGCGGCGTGACCAGCCCAAGCCGGCAAGCCCAAGGCCCAACAGCGCCAGGGTGGCAGGAGTTGGAACGGGGGCGGATCCCAGCGCGGCCACGGTGGAAGACCATGAGCCAGATTCGGAACCGGAAAAACAAACGCCCCCGACAACATTCATATCCACATCCGCGAGATCTTCAGTACAGGCTCCATTGGCGGTGAAGTTACCCAAGCCAACCAGTGTCAACAAACCCTCCACCACTGACGGTGCCAGACATGGTAACAACTTGAGAGTCTGTGCATAGGCCGTTAGAACAGCTGAGCGCAATGCTAGATGCATTTACCATAGTGTCCAGCGTGAAGAGGAAACCACCGGCGTTGTAGATTATGCCGGAAGGTGCCAGGGTATTGATATTGTTGGTCCCTGTTAACCCTGCGGGGCCTGAGAAATCTCCGGTGCCGCCGCTGGCATTGGTAGGTGTTCCAATATCAAACAGTGTCAGGGTACTAACTATGCCTAAATAATTACTAGCATCATCTCCGAGCGTATCCAAGCCGTTGGAAAAGCCAACGGTCCCGTTGAGAAAAGCAGCACTGGCCGGGGCTGACAGGCAGAATGCCAGGATGGCTGTTGCCGAAATTCCTGCTATTTTAATTTTCAAGCTGTTTCTCCCTACATAAAGTTGCATAACTAAAATGGAACGGAATCAATTGCTTCGTTGCTCGGGCACCCGACACTCTACGATCGTTTTGAACCCGTACAGACGCAATGAAAAAATCTACTACAGCGGCTTTAGGTGGCTGAATACTCCAAATCATTTACAATCATATGATCTCCTCGACTATCGTGATTGTGTTTATGCCAGGTCAGCGAACCCACCCCACTGCGCTCATCCTCTTAGTACTGGCCTTGCTCACACTTGCTTCCTGTAGCGAGGACCCCACCAGTGAGGAACATCTCAACAAAGCGAAGGGCTTTATGTCAGAGCCCGACTTTCCGTCAGCGACTATCGAATTGCAGAACGCATTGCAGCTGGATGGAAATTTGGCCGAGGCGCGATGGCTACTGGGTAAGATTCAGTTCGACGACGGAGACATTCTGGCTGCAAAAAATTCTTTGCAGCGAGCACGAGAGCTGGGGTGGAGGGACGACGATGTGATTCCAGCCCTGGCTAGAACGCTGCTGGCTCAGGGAGAGGTGGAAGACGTTCTGGCACTGCAATATAAGGGACTCAACCCCTCATCTATAGCAAAGCTGTACGCCATCCAGGCAAAGGCTGCGCTGATAAACGGGCAGCCGGAAAAAGCCCGTGCATTGGTAGACCTCGCGTTAGACAAAGACCCACAGTCCGTTGATGTGAAACTGGCTGAGGTATCCGTTGTCGCCTCTGAGGGTCACTTGGAGGCCGGCATACGTCTGGCGGATGATATTATTCTTACCTCACCGGACTCTGGTGAAGCGTGGTGGCTCAAGGGGCAGATACTGCTTCAAACGGGAGAGCTGGACGCGGCGGACGCTGCTTTTGACCAATCGGTTGCCCTGAAAACTATCGCCTTTACAGACAGAATCACACGAGCGCTTATTAACCTGAAACTGCGTAACTATGGCGCCGCCCAAGTCGATGCTACAGAACTGCTAACCGTGTCCCCCAGGTCACCTACCCCCAACTATATACAGGGTCTGCTCTACTTCGAAAAAGAGCAGTATCTCGATGCCATTACTGCTCTCACATTGGCCGAACCGGTGGCCAAGCAATTTCCTCTGACCTTGTATTTTCTGAGTGCGGCCTACCTAAACCGGTTCTATTCAGAGAAGGACCTGAACTTAGCCGCCAGGTTCGCTGACCAGTTTGTAACGATGGTTCCGGGCAGTATCCAGGGCCGTAAACTGCTTGCCGCTATCTCGGTACTGCAGAATAAGGTCAGGCGGGCTCAGGACGTTCTGGGGCCTGTTCTGGATTTCGATCCCGATGATGCCGTTGCATTGAATGTCATGGCGAATGCAATGCTACTGGATGACAAGGCAGATATAGGCCTTGCTTTGTATGCACGCATTGCGGCGCTGCAACCAGAATGGAAGTTTGTCCCACTGCGCAGGGAGGCCAGGATTCTCAATCCAAATGGCGCAGTAGAGCCAAGCTCCGCCGTCGCGGTGACAAATACTGATGAGAACTTTCCGCAAACAGATATTTTGCAAATATTGCAGCATCTCGCTAAGCAGGATTTTCCCGCTGCCATAGCGGCAGCAGAGTCCTACCAGTTTCGTGATCTGCAGAGCCTGTCGCCCTACCGCGTGCTAAGCGCAGTCTATCTTGCAGCGGGACAGCCCTCAAAGGCCAAGGAAGTGCTTGAGAAACTGCGGAAGCGTGCACCCACAGATTCCATCGCTAATCATACTCTCGCGCAATTGGCGCTGAATGCCAAGGACACAAAAACTGCACGCAGTTATTACCAGGCGACGCTGGAGCAGTACCCGGATGATCTTAGAGTCTTGTTACAGCTTGCGTTACTGGAGGGCGGAGAAGGCAATAATCAGGCTATGATCGAAACTCTGGAGCATTCGATTGCAACCCACCCTAAAGCACTTGAGCCGCGATTGATGTTGGCCGACTATGACCTGCGTACCGGCAGTCCTGAAAAGGTTGCGCCACAATTTTCGCAACTTCCAGCGTTGCTGGGAAAATCCCCCCGGGCACTCGAAAAGATCGGCAAGGCCCAGCGTGCTCAGCAACAAAATACGGCAGCAATAGAGACTTTCCAGCAGTTGGTCGAGGGACATCCCGACGTCGCCCAATACCGCTATCTGCTGGCAATGGCAGTCAGTACAACGGGTGATATTGAGAAAACCAAACAGGAGCTGACGGCAGCCATCACACGTGATGCCAATCACGTGCCTTCTTTGATTGTCCTTGCGACCATAGCCAATAGTGAAAACAAGCACGAGCCATTCAATGAGTATCTGGCGACTCTTGCTGAACTGGCCCCGGAAAAACCAGTAGTATTGCATCTGCAGAGTCTGTCTGCGGAGGCCGCCGGTGAGCCAGAGGTGGCACTGGCGTTTTCCCAGCAAGCATTTACGCTCGCGCCTTCTGCCCCAACGCTACTGGCATTGACCAGGCATCAAAACGCGACGGGCGACGTTGCAGCCGCAGGCAATGCCTTGCAAGCGTGGCTCAAGACCCACCCCACTGACATTCCAGTGCGCATGGCACTTGCTGAACAATTAATCCTTCAGAAGAAACCGAGCGCCGCCGAGGCGCAGTACCGTAACGTGCTAAAACACGACCCGGACAACATCGTCGCGCTCAACAATCGAGCCTGGAGTGTTAGAACCAAGAATCCAGAAAAGTCGCTGGAGTATATTCACAGAGCGGCCACAATTGTTCCAGATTTGCCCGACATCCTCGACACACTGGCTGTTATTGAATCTCTGAACGGCAACCACGATGCTGCAATCCTCTCTATTCGGCGCGCATTGGCCGACGCTCCCAACGATGTATCCATGCGCTATCATCAGGCGGAAATTGAGGCCAAACTGGGAGCGACCGAGGAGGCTATTTCGTCACTTGAAAAACTGGTGGCGCAAGATGCCGATGAATTCGCGGAACAAGCGGAGGCTAAAAAACTGTTGAAATCACTAAAAAAGGACACCGCCAATTGAATGGGCATAATTGATAACATCGGCAGAGCCTGCCGCTATTAACCCCATCATCCCGGGTACCTCCTCAGACATTGCCCCTATTCGCAGGAAGCGAATCTGAAACCACAACAATAAAAACCAGCAAGAACGCTATTGAAAACCCACGGCGAGGCCTGTTGTGGGCGCTCCCTCAGTAACAAACGAATATGAATTACATGAACGGCCCGTTAACTTGTCAGTGTCCTTTCAATTGGCAGCACCTGCCAGTCATCCAATTGGCACCGAAGCTGCGTAATTACTGGCATGAAGCATAAAGAGTTACCCGAGAAGATCTGCCCAGTTTGCCTGCGACCATTCCGTTGGCGGCGCAAGTGGCAACGCGACTGGGACGCAGTGCGCTACTGTTCCCAACGGTGCCGACGCAGCCGACTCACCAGCGCTGAGGTTTAAAAGACATGCCAGAGGGTCCGGAAATACGAAGGGCAGCTGATAACATCGCAGAAGTGCTCGAGGGAGAAACCCTTCATACCGTGCGCTTCGGGCTGCCGCGCCTGCGGCATCATGCAAGGCAGCTGCGGGGCCACCGAGTCACCGCAATAGAAACCCGCGGCAAGGCCATGCTGACGCACTTTGAACACGGCTACAGCATCTATTCGCACAATCAACTTTATGGCGTCTGGCGTGTGGTGCGGGGGCACAAACTGCCCAAGAGCAACCGGTCTATGCGGCTGCTGCTGCAGACTCTCACCCACAGCGCGATTCTTTACAGTGCGTCCGACATCAGCGTATGGCCCACGCCGGAACTAGCAGAGCACCCTTTCCTGTCACGGATCGGTCCAGACATTATGGGCAGCACGCTGACCTGGAGAGACATCGCCGCGCGCCTGGCCGAGAAGAAGTTCAACGGCAAGACCCTTGCAACCCTTTACCTCGACCAGACCTTCCTCGCGGGCAACGGCAACTACCTACGCTCCGAGGTACTACACCGCGCACGCCTCCACCCCCTGAAAAAGCCCCGTGATCTGACCCGCAGGGAGATCGGCAATCTAGCGCGGAAGAGCCTAAGCATAAGCCATCGCAGCTACGATACCGGGGGAATCACCTTGGCGCCGCGACTCGAAGCGACGTTGCAACGTCAGGGCGCGAGCCGCGGACAGCGCCGCTTCTATGTCTTTGGCCGCGCCGGCCGGCCCTGCTATCAATGCGGCGAAGAAATTGACCGCGTAGAAATCGCCGGACGGCGCCTGTATCTCTGCACCAACTGCCAGGAAGCTTGACACGACACCCCTAGATGAGTCGCCGTCGCTGCCGTCCCACCCACGCGAAATGCCGTGCTAACACCAAATCACTGGCCAGCGCTTCCGGCGACGACAGCGCCTCGGCTAATTCCACTTCCGAATAGGTAGCGTGAATGCCGTCGTGACAGTCGCGGCAGAGATAAATCCCCAAGGCAAGTTCCTCGCGACTGAATCGGCGCCGGTAACGCGAGCGCCGATGAACTTTCTTCGGAATCAGGTGGTGAAACGTCAGGGCTAACCGACGACCACAGAAGGGACAAGGGCCAGCCTCGCGGCGCCTGAATACGTTTGTTACGGTGAATGACGCCATGTCCAATATACGCGAGCGAACGCGCAACGGTTTTCTCACTGCGATCCCTCGTTCAGCGCGCAGGTCTTCGATGTCACGGTGGCTGAGATTGAGACGATACGGGAGCCAGACTGCGTAGGAAATTATGTCTGATAGAAACTTGTGCCGTTTGTATGTATTCATCCCCATATTGTTCGGCTACGAGGGTTAACGTGCCAATACCGTGACAAAATCTAGTCACTACAGTCCGCTTATATGACCTATACTTCATGAAGTGCCAGTCTCAGGATTGAAGAGAAAAGCGTTGATATCGCATCGATTTTTCTAGGCAAGCCGCTGGACGTTGAAAGTCTAATAGAAAAGATCGACTCAGTGTTGGAGACAAAGGACAGACACTTGTGATTGTAAAGGTTCTTAATTATCGCGGAAATTCAGAACGGAAGGGGGCGTGGTCTTGATTAGACGAAGTTCACCGGCCATCACGAAATGAATATTGAAACAAAAGTTTTAGCTGGGTTCGCATTATTGGGGATATTAATTGCTTCGAGCGCAATTTTCCTCGCCCACTCCGCAAGCGAGCGACTGACCAGAATCGCGCTGGTCCATGGAGATGCTTTAAGTATGGTTCAACATATGCAGTCAGCATCAATGACAGCAGCTGAAGAAAGTTTCGCTTATCTACTATCGGGGCAGGAAATTGAGAAGCGCGAATATTTGGAATGGGACGATACCTTCGCTGCCAACTTAAGCAAGTTTGTAAATTTTACTTCTTTAAATAATATGGAAGCAGAAGGAGAAAAAAAATTAGTAACCCAGCTATTGGTTACTCAAAAAAAACTCTCCAATGCAGCCCGCGCAGCGTTTTCTGAATACGAAGCAAAAGGATCGATAGCCTTAGAAACTTTCAACAAATATGAATCGTTCATTGATGAACTAGACGCCGACTTTGCGTCACTTTACGCGAATGAAAAAGAAGAGAGCTTGATTGGGCGATCTTCCATATTTGAGGAAATTCGAGAACAGAGAATTAAAGCTTATGTATATGGAACTTCCACCGTCATCTTTTGTTTCGTTTTGGGGTTTTTCCTGTATAACCACATTAGGAATGAAAAGCGGCTGAGAGGAAAAAACGAAAGACTGCTACAGGAAATAAAGATCGAACAGGAAAGCGAACGCAAAGTAGCCGCCGCCCAAATTATCCAAACGTCCAAACTCGCAACACTCGGGGAAATGGCGACATCAGTGGCGCATGAATTAAACCAACCACTGAACGTCATTCGCATGGCTGCGGGCAATAGCCGCCGGAAGATTTCTAAAGGCACGGCTGACCCAGAATACCTGAATGATAGACTGGAACGCATTGAGGAGCAGACTGCACGCGCAGCTGTAATCATTGATCACATGCGGATGTTCGGGCGCAAGGCGAGTGAAGATCCGACGCCGGTTGATCCTCGAGAGGTGGTGACGAATGCGCTTGATC
>JAPKAY010000122.1 GCA_028825045.1 Halioglobus sp. | reverse complement strand
ACAGTCTGGCTACAGGACAGACGGTCGCTTCAACGATCACAACCAAAGCACTGACTATCACGGGTATGGCTACGATCAACAAAACCTATGACGACAGCACAGTCGCCTCGCTTACTGGCGGGTTACTTAGTACAGGTATTGCTGGTGAGACACTGACCTTTACAGGACAAACCGGTACCTTTGCCGATCAGAACGTGGCCAATGGCATCGTTGTGACTGTTGCCGATACAACACTGGTAAGTGGCACGGGACTGGCGAGCAACTACAGCGTGGTCCAGCCAACCGGATTAACGGCGAATATTACCCAAATCTATTTTGTACCTGGCGTGCCGATTTTTAGATTTCCCACAGCCGTGAGCGTAGGAATTTCGAACGTAACGCCGCCAGAAATCACCGCTGATGGCACCTGCCTTCCGGCCGAAGAAACTGAAGAATCTGAAGAATCTGAAGAATCTGAAGAATCTGAAGAATCTGAAGAATCTGAATAAAAGGTCAGACATGTACAGCAAGCTGCAAACCATGAAAACTCTGTTCGCAATACTGTTACTCGCCAGCTCCCCGCTGGCTGCAGAAGTGGCGGGTCCTATGGTTCCCGGTGTGGGGAATATGTTGCAGCAAATTGCGCCGCTCACCCCTCCGGCGTCCTCGCCCCGCGGGGCTGGGCAGCTGATCGTGCAGGTAGAGAGTGCCAAGCTGCCGCAGAGCGCACCTTTCCTGGTGAATCATTTCCAGATCACCGGCAACACCCTGTTTGACACAACGACACTGCACTCACTGGTTGCGGACGCAGAAGGCCAGAATATCACCCTGACCCAACTTGGTGAGTTGGCCGCCCGCATCTCCAGCTATTACCAAAACAACCACTACCCTCTGGCACGGGCCATCATCCCAGCGCAGACTATTGTAGCAGGCGTGGTGCGCATCAAGGTCATCGAGGCGAGCTATGGCAAGGTCAGTCTCGATAACCACAGCCGGGTGAAAGATGCCTTATTACAGGCGGCACTGGTCACTCTGCATAGCGGACAGATCATCGAGGAGACCGAGCTGGATAATGCCTTTAGGTTGATTTCCAACATTCCGGGTGTCGTGTTAGACGCGACTTTTAAGGCGGGTGAGCGCATAGGCACATCAGATCTGCTGGTAAGCACCACACCTGGCCCAATGATCACGGGTAATATGAACCTGAATAATTACGGCAACAGGTACACCGGCATAGCAAATATCAGTGGCACCGTGAACATCATCAACCCACTGCGGCATGGCGATGTGCTTAGCGCACACGGTCTCAGCTCGGGCCGCAAGATGAACTACGCCAGCCTGAGTTACGAAACCTTGCTCAACGGGCAGGGTGCGCGCCTGGGCGGGGCTTATTCGGTCATGAGCTATACGTTGGGCGAACCGCTGGAAGCCGTGAATGGCAACTCCCGAGTAGCAAGCCTGTGGGCCACGCACCCGCTGCTGCTCAGCAGGGATGTCAATCTTTACGCGCGTCTCCAGTTTAACAGGCTGCAACTGCGCGACCACATTGACGACACAGCCATCAAAACCGACCGTTCGTTGGATAATTGGGCGCTGAGCCTGACCGGGGATGCCAGCGATGAGTTTCTATCGGGTGGTATCAACACCTGGAGCCTGGACTGGACAGCAGGGCGTGTCGGTTTTGACAACGCAGATGCGCAGGTGACCGATGCAGCGACAGCGGGCACACAAGGCCGGTACTCCAAATGGAACGCGAGCCTCACGCGTCTGCAAAGACTGAATCCAAAGAACGATCTGTACCTGGCCTTCTCTGGCCAGTGGGCGAACGGCAATCTGGATGCTTCGCAGAAGATGAGCGTGGGCGGGCCCTCCTCGGTGCGCTCTTATGGGCGGAGTGCGCTGTCGGGCGATACTGTCTATATGGCAACCGCCGAATTGCGGCACGCCCTGGGTGCGGCCTGGGGCGGGCAATGGCTTGCGGTGGCTTTCGTCGACGCTGCGCACGTGACGGTCAACCAGAACACCTGGGTTGAGGGAACGAACAGCACGACCCTGAGCGGAGCGGGTATAGGGGTCAGCTGGACTCGGCCGAATCAATGGCTTGTCAAGGCCTCTTTCGCCAAGAGGACTGATGTGGCCTCAACGCTGGTGGCCGGCAATGCATCCTCCCGTGTATGGGTCGAGATCAGCAAGGTGTTTTAGGGACATTGTCAGATTAAACTTAGTTGAGGAGGGCAACTGTAAAAGGTTGTGTCCCAAAACGGTTAAAATTCTTTGGTGCCGTTTTTCGAGCTGACAGCAGACCTCAGGCATTGGCTTTGCGATAGTCCGGTTTAGGTGCAAGCCGCAAATCGTCACTCTGATCTGATGTATAAATCGGGACCGCTTTTAGGACCACTTCCGATAAGACGTCAAACTCTAACCCACTATGATTGCATGATAATCCTACGCGTTAGAAGCCCTCTTCTGGGCACCACTTATTCCCCTATAACTTGAAGAAAACTAAGCAAAACCAGACGGTTGTGTTTTTGTGGGACCAGTTTCGGGACCGCTTTTGGGACCACTTGCGTCAGGTTTGGGTCGGGATTTGTCACTCCTGGAAGGGCGATTTGGGTTGCGCTGGGCGATTGTCGTGCTGACACTCCTCAGCATGGACCAAAAGATGCCTCTCAAACTACCGCGCTACATGTTTCGTCGGGCCAATGGCTCTTTCCGCTATAAACGGAGGTACCACTTAGTGTAATTGCTGCATGAAGTTTGTATTTGTATTCTAGCGAGCTACCTTTTAAAAGAATACGCTTACTAAAGTCAGTGCAGCGTGCCAAGATTGTCCA
>JAPKAY010000023.1 GCA_028825045.1 Halioglobus sp. | reverse complement strand
ATTTGCTGCATTATTTTATTCCCCTTGGCCATCGCTGGCGTCACCGATTTCCGGGACTATCTCTACCGCCTCCGATACCTCTGCCCCCAATTCTGCTGGCACTTGGGCTATGCCTAGCTCCGGGTTGCTCGCTGGTATTGGCGTCAGGCTCTGTAGCTTTTGTTGCAGTGCAGGGAGATTGACGCTCCCGAGGGCACCGGCCAGGGACAATGCCTGACGATAGGCGTCCCGAGCCTCATCATCTCGTCCCTCTGCGAACAGTACATCACCACGGGCCACCGCGTACGAGGCGCCATACGTACCGGCTTCTCCTTCGTTCAAAATCACCAGCGCCTGATCGACTTCACCACTGGATGCCAGCACGCGAGCCAATCGCAATTGAGCAATTTGCGCGATATCAGTCCCCTTCGCAGAATGAGCCAATACCCATCGCAGTAGCTCCTCGGCCTCTGCCGACCGGTCTTCGTTTACGCCCATTGCCGCTAAGCGCAAGGCGGCAAACTGTGCATAAGTGCTGTCACTAAAGTCACGCTGAAGCTGCTCGGCTAGCTGAGCACTTTCCTGGGGCTCAACCTCAGTGACGGGATTCTCCATCACTCGGACCAGCGACTGATAGATATCGGAAGCCTGATCTTGTTTTTGCACTTGGTCACTTTGCCAAGCTTGCCATCCAAACCCTGCCGCAACGGCGAACAAGACGGCGATCATTGTTGATCGGCCGTTTTCCTTCCACCAGCGACCCAGCGCCTCGAGTTGTTCTTCTTCTGTGCTGTATTGATCCACTTCTGCTTACCCTCTTACCTGCGTTCAGTGCGCGAAAACACCGCGCAGTGCTTGTTCCAGTTCACCCATTGCTATGGTGCGCTGCTCGATTCGTTCGCCATTACTCTCGCGGAGAGACTTCATGGTGACAGAACCTGCCGCCACCTCGTCTTCTGCCCATATCAATGCAACGTGGGCACCGCTCTTATCGGCTTTCTTTATCTGACTTTTGAGACTACCACCGCCGGTGTGTTGCATGATACGCAGCTTAGGGTTAGCGCCGCGAATGCGCTCGACAGCAGCGAGCGCCATCCGATAAGCCTCAGCCCCCACTGCGACAACATAGACATCAATGCCCGGCGCATTAGTGGCAATTTTTTCTTCTTGCAGCAACAGAACCAGACGCTCCATGCCCATCGCAAACCCAACCGCGGGAGTTGCCTTACCGCCGAGTTGCTGAACCAGCCCGTCATAGCGCCCGCCCGCGCACACTGTACCCTGCGCACCAAGCTTGTTAGTAACCCACTCAAACACGGTTTTATTGTAGTAATCCAAACCGCGTACCAGGCGCCGGTTGACCACAAAGTTCACCCCGGCTACTTGCAGCAGTTCCCCCAGTTGCGAGAAATCGGCACGAGACTCGTCGTCTAAAAAGTCTTCCAGACCAGGTGCATCATCCAATATCGCCTGTGTATCTGCGTTTTTACTATCCAGAATACGCAACGGGTTCGCGAGCAGTCGACGTTGACTGTCCTCGTCCAGCGCATCTACATGCCCCTGTAAATATTCAACCAGAGCTGCGCGATAAGCGCCGCGCGCCTGGACACTACCGATAGTATTAAGCTGCAATTCCACACAGTCCGTTAGCCCCAATTGCTGCCACAGCCTGGCACACATCAGAATTAGCTCGGCATCCATATCCGGTGTGGCAACTCCAAAAGATTCCACGCCAACCTGATGAAATTGCCGCTGTCGTCCTTTCTGTGGGCGCTCGTATCGAAACATTGGCCCCGTGTACCACAACCGCCTGGCGGTAGAGAGCAAATTCTGCTGAATGGCCGCTCGCACACACCCTGCCGTGCCTTCAGGACGCAGAGTCATGCTGTCGCCATTTCGATCGTCGAAAGTGTACATTTCTTTTTCGACGATATCTGTCACTTCCCCAATTGAGCGTTTGAATAGTGCCGTTTTTTCCACGACCGGCAGACGAATTTCGCTATAGCCATAACTGGCCAACACCGTGGCCACTGTGCTTTCCAGAAACTGCCAGTAAGGCGTTTCATCGGGCAGGATATCGCTCATCCCCCGAATGGCTCTCAATTCACTCACATATTCTCCAATGCGTATCGCCGTCAGGACTTGGCAATCAGCTGCTCTTCCAGTTCTGCCCGTGACCGTTCGAGGTCGGACGCGCGCTGCCTGATCACTTCTTCCAGGTGGTCGACAAAGTCCTCATTGCTAATCTTATGATTCGGCTCACCATCGATATAGATCAAATTGCTGGGGGTCGCGCCGGTGAGGCCCACGTCCGCCTCCCGGGCTTCGCCTGGCCCGTTGACGATACAACCAATAACAGCGACATCCATAGGCGTACGAATATCTTCAAGGCGCTGTTCCAACGTGTTCATGGTGCCGACCACATCAAAGTTCTGACGAGAGCAACTGGGGCAGGCGATAAAGTTAATGCCGTTAGCACGCAATTGCAGGCTTTTCAGAATATCGAAACCAACCTTCACTTCCTGAACCGGATCAGCGGCGAGCGAGACGCGCAAGGTATCGCCGATACCATCCATAAGCAGCATCCCAAGCCCAACCGACGATTTAACGGTTCCACCGCGCAATCCACCCGCCTCGGTAATACCCAAATGCAGGGGTTGATCGATTTGCTTAGCCAACAAGCGGTAAGCTGCCACCGCCATAAAAACCCCGGAGGCCTTCACGCTAACTTTAAAATCCGGATAATTGAATTTATCTAATATATCAACGTGGTGCATGGCCGACTCCACCAATGCCTCTGGAGTAGGCTCACCGTATTTGCGCTGCAGATCTTTGCCCAAAGACCCTGCATTAACCCCAATGCGGATCGGTATCCCTTTGTCACGCGCGCTATTAATAACTTCGCGCACTTTGTCGTCTCTGCCAATATTGCCCGGGTTTATTCGCAGGCAATCGACGCCGTATTCGGCCACCTTGAGCGCTATTTTGTGGTCGAAATGGATGTCGGCTATCAAAGGCACTGTGACTTCCGCGCGAATCTTTCGAAATGCCTCCGCAGCATCCATAGTGGGCACGGAAATCCTCACAATATCCGCACCTGCATCTGCGATGGCAGTTACCTGCGCAACCGTCGCGGCCACGTCGCAGGTGTCGGTATTAGTCATACTCTGAACGCTAATTGGCGCGTCACCACCCACGGCAACATCACCGACGTATATTTTACGGGATACACGACGCCTGATCGGAGACTCAGTTTTCATCTTTCACCTCCTGCCCCTGAGGGACGCTCATCCGTCGATTGCACTTGCTCGCCACCGTTGGTAACAGACTCAGAATATTGCGACCGGTCGCCCTGCCACCACCACAAACCCACTACCAATAAAACCAGGACACCCAAGCCCACCACTACACCTAAACCCGTGCGCTGCAGCTGTAAAGGTCGGGTCTCAATCCGTTTATGCTCTGTCACCGGAGTAGCATCCCTCAACTCATCGTATACCGACAACAGATACTGCTCATCCAGGCCCAGCAGCCTCCCATAGGCCTTGACATATCCCCGGGCAAACGGCGGACTGCGCAAAGCCTGGTAATCATCCCGTTCGATGATCCCAACGTAGTCGGGCATCAAATTGAGACGATCCGCCGCTTCACGCTGAGACATGCCCTCCTTCTCCCTCGCTGCTTTTAGCAGCGACCCTGGAGTAGTAAACGCATCTAGCTGTAAAACTTCATTGCTCACTTCGCTTAGTCCGCTCATAAGCTTCATATTCAGGTGACTTAGGGTAGCGACTGCTCAGAGCCATGGCATAGCTGGCTTCGGCATTACGATCCCCTTCAACCTGGGCCAATCGAATACCTAACAGCAGACCGCGTGCCGATTGCTGACGACCGGTAATTCTGTATGTATCGTAGTAATTTTGCGCATTGGTATAGTCCTGCGCGTCAAAACGAATTTGCGCCAATTCCAAAAGAGCAATGCGATTGGTGCGATTCATCGCCAATGCGCGCACGAAAGCTTCTTCAGCTCCTTGCGAATCAAACAACTTTTGCCGCGATAAACCCAGGTTTACATAAGCGTTTGGACGGCCGGAATACAGCGTATCCCGCACCACGTATTCCAACTGACTATTCGCCTCTTCGTAGCGCTCCTGACTGAAAAGAAAAGCGGCGTAATTATTACGGCAACGAGAGAGTTTGCTATCGAGTTTAAGTGCCTTTTTGAAGTTCTCCTCCGCCAGTTCGTACTCGCCGGTACTCTGGTAGACCAGCGCGTATGCCTCGTAAACTTCTGCGTTATTGGCATCAATCGCAATGGCCAACTTAAGATTACGCTTAGCGCCTTCCCAATTCCCCTGGCCGATATAACTACGCGCAAGCTGCACTCGGGTTTGGAAAAGCTTTTGTGGGTTTGCCTCCTCCGTAAACCCACCCGTTGAGGTGGATATACAACCACCCAGCAGGGCGCTCAACAGCAACAGAGAGATCGTGGTGCCGGCTTTTCCCATTTGACGTTTTCTCGTGAGAATCATATCTACCCCACTGCAATGACTTGCGCTTCACTTGCCGCGCGGTGACGTCCGCTGCGGCCAGTGCGGTCCACAACCTGTCCGACCAGCTGACCACAAGCGGCGTCAATGTCATCGCCTCGTGTGGACCTGACTGTCACAATATAGCCCGCATCCACCAGTACTTGCCAGAAACGCGATACAGCATTCCCGCTGGGACGACGGTACTCTGACCGCGGAAACGAATTGAACGGGATCAGGTTGATCTTGCAGGGAAAGCCCTGCAACAGAACTGCCAGTTCTCTTGCATGCTCCACCTGATCATTCACGCCTTCCATCAGTGTGTATTCGACCGTTACCACACGGCTCTTGTCGCTTTGAGCAGCCATGTAGTTGCGGCAACTTTCCAGCAGCCTGGCAATCGGATATTTACGATTTATAGGTACCAGTTGACTGCGTAGTTCATCATTAGGTGCATGCAGCGACACCGCCAGAGACACTTCACTGACTTCTGCCAATCGGTCTAGCGCGGGAACGACACCCGAAGTGCTCAGCGTCACGCGGCGCTTCGATAGTCCGTATGCCAGATCCTCCAACATCAAATCCATAGCGGACACAACATTATCAAAATTAAGCAGGGGTTCACCCATGCCCATCATGACTACATTGGTGACTACACGGCGATCACCACCGCCAAAAGCGTCATAGGATTTTATCGCTAACCAGACCTGGCCAATAATTTCCGCTGCACTCAAGTCACGCTGAAAGCCCTGCTTCCCAGTGGAGCAAAAACTGCAATCCAGCGAGCAACCGACCTGTGAGGACACGCATAACGTGGCGCGCTTACCCGCCGGAATTAATACAGTCTCCACCAGCCCACCACCTTCAACCCGAATCGTCCACTTGCGGGTCCCGTCGCTGGAATCGTGCTGGCTGGCAATTTCGGGAGGCCGCACTTCGGCGATCTTCAGCAGTTTTTCTCGCAACACTTTACCGAGGTTCGACATCTCCTCGATATCGGTAATGCCAGCGTGATGTATCCACTTCAAAACCTGCTGCGCACGAAACTTTTTTTCTCCCAACTCGAAGAAAAACTGCTCCATCTGCGACAGCGACAAACCCAACAGATTGACCAGCGCTTGTTGCGGCTCAACGTGAGGGGTTGTTGTGGACAGCACACTCATGGGCAGAAGCCTGGCACGTGGGTCCCTAGCGCTCGCAGATTTCGCTGCTATCAAAGAAATAGGCAATTTCTCGAGCAGCGGACTCAGAAGAATCAGAGCCATGCACCGCATTGGCATCAATCGACGAGGCGAAGTCGGCCCGAATAGTGTCCTTGTCCGCTTCCGCCGGATTCGTGGCGCCCATAAGTTCGCGATTTTTCGCAATGGCGCCTTCACCTTCCAATACCTGCACAACAACTGGGCCAGAAGTCATAAACTCAATCAAGGCGGGGAAAAACGGACGTCCCTCGTGTTCAGCATAGAAGCCCCCCGCTACGCTATCGCTGAGGCGAGCCATTTTGGAGGCGACAATCTGAAGGCCGTTACTTTCAAAACGTGAATAAATCTTGCCAATAATATTCTTGCCGACAGCGTCGGGTTTGATGATAGACAGGGTGCGTTCTACGGCCATGGAAAGTCTCCAAACAGGCAAATTAGGGGAAGCGCGCAATTATACGGACTTTGGCTCGCCGTTTCACCTGCAGAGCCGGTTAGCGTGGAGAATTTTTGTGTTTTAAATCAGAGGCTTAACAATCAGCGGTGCAAATGGGGGAAAATCCGACTTATTACCTGTGACGCTAGCCCGACAAGAGCGCCACGGGGCTACTTCTGAAAAGGATTTTTGGGCCCATATTACGACTATCGATCCCCTGGGGTTGATTTGGGGCTGCCTCGAAATCAGGGTGCCCGAAAGTCCCATCGCAGGAAACGCAGTTTTTTTGAACTTCGGTGGTGAAGCTGAAGCACGGGGCGCCAATTCCTACCAGGCTCTCGCCCTGAGGTTTTAGCAATCGCGCAGTTTCCGGGAGTCGGGCTCCCGAAAAAACACAACTAATCCAACTCCTCGATCCAGGCACCCTGAATGGCCTCGAGTATCTTCTCACCACAGCGAGCGGGATCGTCGTCAAACCCTGGCAAGGCCATCACCCAGTTGCGCAGATCCACAAAGTTGACCGCCAGGGGATCCACATCTGGGTGCGCCTCCAGTAGCTCAATGGCAATATCATCAATATCGGTCCACAACATCTCTCCGCTCCCAGTCAGTGTTGTTCTGACACCATGTTGATCGTATACCGGGGAATCTCCACTACTAAGTTGTCTTCCCCGACGATGGCCTGACAACTGAGCCGGGAATCCGGCTCCAGCCCCCACGCCATATCCAAATAATCTTCCTCAAGTTCATCAGGCTCCGCCAGAGCATCAAAACCCTCCCGCACGACTACATGGCAAGTGGTGCAGGCGCAGGACAGTTCACAGGCGTGCTCGATTTCGATGTCGTTGCGCAACAGTGCACGGCAGATGCTCTCACCGGGCTGCGCCTCTATCACTGCACCATCCGGGCAAAGATTCTCGTTGGGTAGCACTACGATTTGCGTCACTGCATCACCTCATCATCCAGAGAGTCCAGGGAAACGCCCGCCAGTGCCTCTCGTATGCTCTTGTCCATGCGCCGGGAAGCAAAAGTCTCGCTCTCGCGTCCCAATTGCTCCGTCTTTTGCCGTATTGCATGCGCGTCTTCGCCATCAATAAGAGACTGAAGTTCTGTCATCTGATCGGCAAGAGCCTCGCGCTCGTGAGCGACCAATAAAGCATCGCCATCCTTTTCCAGAGCCGATTTCAGACCATCCAACAACTGCCAGGCAGACAGTCGCTGCTCTGCCAGTTGGCGCACCCGTTTGTCGTCTTCGGCATGACTAAACGACGCCTGCAACATGCCGGTAATTTCCTCATCGGTCAATCCAAACGAGGGTTTCACCATGACGCTGGCCTCGGCTCCGGTGATCTCTTCGCGGGCAGATACACCCAGCAGGCCGTCAGCGTCTACTTGAAAGGTGACTTGAATGCGGGCAGCTCCAGCGACCATGGGAGGAATACCGCGTAATTCAAAATGCGCCAGTGAGCGGCAGTCGCTTACCATCTCCCGCTCGCCTTGAACGATGTGCACCGCAAGTGCCGTCTGGCCATCTTTGTAAGTGGTGAATTCCTGAGCCCGGCTTACGGGAATTGTCGTATTGCGCGGCACAATTTTTTCTACCAGCTCGCCCATGGTTTCTATGCCCAAAGAGAGTGGAATCACATCCAACAGCAGCAGGTCGCCCTCGGGTCTGTTGCCCACGAGAATATCGGCCTGAACCGCAGCACCCACTGCCACGACCTGATCGGGATCGATGCCCAACAATGGCGTGCGCCCAAAGAAGTCAGCCACGGCCGAGCGCACCAGCGGCACCCTCGTCGAACCACCGACCATAACGATATTGTCGACGCCCTCTTCAAGTTGCGCATCGCGCAGGCAACGGCGACAGGCGAGCAGAGTCCGCTTGACCAGCGGTTGAATCATTTGCTCAAGCTTGTCTCTGGAGACAGAAATAATGCCACCACCAGGCAGTACCTCAGACAGATCGACATCCACGATTACCGCCTCAGACAACTTCTCCTTGGCTGAGCGGGCTGACGCCTGAAGCTGACGATACTCACCAGCCTCAAGAGTCCCGGAGCCGGATTCCTGTAACAGCCAGTCTGCAAGCACAGCATCCAGATCATCCCCGCCCAGCGCGGTATCGCCACCGGTTGCCAGGACTTCAAAGACGCCTTTGTGTAAACGCAGGATGGAGATATCAAATGTTCCTCCGCCCAGGTCATAAACTGCTATCACACCCTGCCCATCGGCATCCAACCCATAGGCAACTGCTGCTGCGGTGGGTTCGTTCATTAGACGCAGTACCGGCAAGCCCGCAAGGGTTGCCGCATCCTTGGTGGCTTGTCGTTGCGCCTCATCGAAGTAAGCGGGAACGGTAATCACCGCCCCGTCAATCTCTCCACCGATGGTATCCACCGCACGCTGACTTAATACCCGCAATATTTCTGCAGAGGCCTCCACCGGGCTAATCTTGCCGCCGCTGGTCAGAAAACTCACCATGCCTTCTTCACCCTCAGCCAGACTATAGTGCGAACGCCGGGCATCTTCCTCGGCATCATTACGGCCCCGACCCATAAAACGTTTTACGGACATCAAGGTATCCGCCGGGTGCCGAGCCGCCAAAGCCAGCGCGCTGGCACCCACGATCGGTGAATCTGCGGCGCCATAGTTAATTACAGAGGGCAGCATTACTGCGCCTTGTGCATCTGGCAAAACGACAGCACGACCTCCTCTTACGGTCGCAACCAGGGAATTGGTGGTACCTAAGTCTATGCCGACCGCACGCTTTACCTGATGCGGTAACGGCGATTGGCCGGGTTCAGCTATCTGTAGTAGTGCCATAAAAGGGGTTGTAGTTCCTACCTATCTATCCATCTAACAAGCTGGTTTCGAGTATTTCCGCTTCCAGCAGCAATTTGTCCAAGTATTGCATTTTGACACACGCAGCAGCCGCCTTCGGAAATTCCCCTGCGGAATATGCCACAGAAAACACACCTTGCAGCTCGATGACGTCTTCGCCTATTTCAGTTATCAGGCGGTCCAGCGCACTTTGTGGGTCCACCATACCGGTCATCGATTCAAGTTTTTCGCGCAATTCCATTTGAGCTATCAGAAACCCCCCATCGACCTGCTGACTGGAAATTTCTTCTGAACCCATTCCTGCTAATTCCAACAAATACACCGCGCGATCCAGTGGTTTACGAAGTGCAGTGTAGGCGGCATTGACCAGGGCAGAATACTGAACCGCAAGCCTCTGCTCATGGGCCGAGGCGCTGGCATAGCGATCAGGGTGTAGCTCCATCTGCAACTGGCGGTAACGGGCGCCCAACTGAGCCTGATCCAACAAGAATTCCTGAGGCAGATCAAACAGCTGATAATAATTGCGTTGGAAGTCGAGTAAGGCCATACCGGGAGCATCGCACCGCCGTACTTATACGGTGAAACTCTCCCCGCAACCGCATTCGGCCGAGACATTGGGATTGCGGAATTGCAGACCTTCGTTTAGGCCCTCGCGCACATAATCGAGCTCTGTCCCATCCAGGTAGGTCATACTCTTGGGATCGATAAAAACCTTCACACCGTGGTCTTCAAACACCTGGTCCTCGGGCTCTACTGCATCTACGAACTCCAGCACATAGGCCATGCCGGAACAACCTGACGTCGTAACTCCCAGCCGAATGCCCAGCCCCTCGCCCCGGCTTTGCAATTGCCCGGCAACGTGCTGAGCAGCTGATTCTGTTAACCGAACTGCCATGCTAGCTTTGACTCCGTTTTTCGCGCAGGTCCTTGACCGCCGCTTTGATAGCGTCCTCAGCCAACACGGAACAATGAATCTTTACCGGAGGCAGCGCCAGTTCCTGCGCTATTTCGGTGTTGCGAATCTGCTCCGCCTCATCCAGGCTCTTGCCCTTCACCCACTCGGTCAGTAACGAGCTGGAGGCAATCGCAGAACCACAACCATAGGTTTTGAATTTCGCATCTTCGATGATGCCCTCGTCGTTAACCTTTATCTGCAAACGCATGACATCACCGCACGCTGGAGCGCCCACCATGCCGGTGCCGACACTACCATCGGCGTCATCAAGTTTCCCCACATTACGGGGGTTTTCATAATGGTCCAATACCTTGTCACTGTAAGCCATAATTTACTTCCTCGCTGTGTGTTTAGTGCGCAGCCCATTCAATACTATTGAGGTCCACGCCGTCTTGATACATATCCCAAAGTGGTGATAGCTCGCGCAGCTTAACGACTGCGCCGCGCAGTTGTTCCACTGCCACATCCACTTCTTCATCCGTGGTAAAGCGGCCGAAACTGAATCTTAAGGAACTGTGCGCCAACTCGTCATTCAGCCCTAAGGCTCGCAACACGTAGGATGGTTCGAGACTGGCCGAAGTACAAGCCGAACCACTGGAGACAGCAAGATCTTTCAGAGCCATGATTAATGACTCACCTTCCACGAAAGCAATACTCACATTGAGCGCTCCGGGCAGGCGTCGATCCTGATCTCCATTGATGTGCACTTCTTCAATATCCTGAATCCCATCCCAGAACCGCTGACGCAGCGACTTGAGACGTGCAGCTTCTAACTCCATTCCATCATTGGCCACATGGGCTGCCTCACCCATACCAACAATCTGATGCGTGGCCAGCGTACCCGAACGCATACCGCGCTCATGCCCACCGCCGTGCATCTGGGCTTCCAGCCGTACCCGCGGCTTACGCCGCACATACAACACACCTATACCCTTTGGGCCGTACATTTTATGGCCCGACATGGACAGCAGATCTACCTTCATCTGACCCAAATCAATAGTGATCTTGCCTGCACTCTGGGCGGCATCCACATGAAACAGCACCCCGGCCTCGCGAGTAACTTCGCCGATGCCGGCAATATCGCTAACCGTACCAATTTCATTGTTAGCGTGCATTATGCTGACCAGGATCGTGTCTTCTCGAAGCGCAGCTGATACCGCTTCGGGTGTGATCAAGCCATCACTACCGGGATCGAGATACGTCACCTCAAATCCTTCGCGCTCCAGCTGACGGCAGGTGTCCAATACCGCTTTGTGTTCGATTTTGGAGGTGACAATGTGCTTGCCTCTCTTCTGATAGAAGTGAGCCACACCCTTGATCGCCAGGTTGTCCGACTCGGTGGCACCCGAGGTCCAGACTATTTCCCGTGGGTCCGCATTGATCAAGTCGGCGACCTGGCGTCGTGCATTTTCAACGGCCTCTTCCGCTTTCCATCCATAGAGGTGGGAACGGGAGGCGGGGTTGCCAAAATTCCCCTCCATCGACAGGCAATGGACCATCTTCTCCACAACCCGGGGGTCAACCGGCGTGGTGGCAAGATAATCAAAATAAATCGGTTTTTGCATTTTCTTTTGCTCCAGGAACTGTTGCGCGCTCTCCGCCCGTTTAAATTTCTGCCAGGGCCAGTGTTGCACTTTGATGACTACGTGCATTCTGGCGTGCTGATACACTTTGAACTTCACGCCTTTCCACCAAACTTGAAAGGCTGATTCCACTCAAAAAGTTGTGAATCTGGTCACTCAAATCGCACCATAAATGGTGGGTCAGACACACTTCACCCTGCTGACAATCTGCGGTGCCGCCACAGCCAGTGGCGTCTACCGTTTCGTTCACCGCGTCAATGATCTGCGCGACAAATATTTCATTTCCTGCACGACTAAGGCGATAGCCTCCGCCGGGGCCACGCACGCTCGTTACCAGATCATTACGTCGCAACTTGGCAAATAGCTGCTCGAGATAGGACAACGAGATATCCTGCCTGCCAGATATATCGGCGAGGCTGACGGGCCGGTCAGTACCGTTCAAAGCGAGATCCAGCATGGCAGTTACCGCGTACCTGCCCTTAGTGGTCAATCGCATTGTTATCCTCCTGTGTCATTGACCAGAAGTATGCAATAACCAACTATTTTGGTCAACTATAAAACCACCTGTTTTTGTCAAGTATAGGGACCACCCGATTCCGGATCCTGCCCTCGCTGGACCCACTTTTGGGTCTCTGTGAGGATTCCTCGTAGGATATTGAGCTCCATCTCGTCCAGGCGCACGCGGCTGTACAAGCGGCGGAGCCTGTACATTAGCTGGCGTGGCGCTGCCGGATCCAGAAACTCAATATCGGTGAGTGCTTCTTCCAGGTGAACGTAGAAACGCTCCATATTTTCCATTGACGCAAAGGGCGTATCCCATTGCTCCTGCTCGTCGGTAGGACTATCCGTTGCCGATGACAGCATTTTTAGCTCATATGCAACAATTTGCACCGCCATCGCGAGATTGAGTGAACTGTAGGCTTCCGCAGTGGGAATATTGAGGTGCAGGTTACAAACCTTCAACTCGTCGTTCGTAAGGCCTCGGTCTTCTCGTCCAAACAACACCGCCACCTGCTCACTCGAAGAAGCCGAGGCAATGCGTTCTGCACAGCTGCGAGCATCCAAAAGTGGCCAGGGGATTCGTCGCTCACGTGCACTGGTACCCACAACGAACTGACAGTCTTGAATGGCTTCATCGAGCGTTGGCACCACTACCGCCGACTCGAGCACATCGATAGCAGAGACGGCCCGCCAGTTAGCCTGTTCGCTGGGATAATCTTTAGGGGCCACCAGAACGAGCCGCTCCAGGCCCATGTTTTTCATGGCGCGGGCTACTCCGCCGATATTGCCGGGATGGCTGGTGTTAACCAGTACTATGCGGATGTTGTCGGGGTTCATTGCTTGAATTCTTGGCTGGTGCGACGAGCGGTGAGTTTAGCAGAATTTTACTGGCTGGATTTGGGGTTTCTGGTGGCGGCTTTGGGGCCGCTGCGCTGCTTGGGGCGGCGAGTCACGCCGAACAAAAACGCTCTGATCAGCTCTGGTTAATATTGGCCAATACTGTCCCGGAGCCGCATATTTTTCAGAACCGCTCGGTGCAGTCGAGCTGACCGCCAACGACAGCAAAAAAATCAACCCAGCAAAGGCTTAACCGTCTGTAAAACCGCCTTAAAGCACTTGGGGTTCCCACACACGATATTTCCCGACTCCATATAATTGTCGGAAGCATCGATATCAGCAACCAGCCCACCCGCCTCACGCACCAGCAGGGCGCCGGCAGCAATATCCCATGGCGCCAAGCCAATTTCCCAGAAAGCATCCAGGCGTCCCGCTGCGACATATGCAAGATCGAGGGATGCCGCGCCAGCACGTCGAATACCCGCACATTGTGCGGCGAGAACCTCTATCGATTTACTGTACGGAACAATTTTATCATCGCAGTGATTCTTGAACGGGATACCAGTGCCCAGCAACGCGCCTTCCAGGCTGGTCAGCGCACTGACTCGAATGCGGTGGCCATTCAATTGCGCACCACGACCGCGTGAAGCCGTGAACTCCTCGCGCCTCACCGGATCAAGTACAACCGCGTGCTCAAGTTTTCCACGATAAACGCAGGCAATAGAAATTGCATAGTGAGGAAGTCCGCGAATAAAATTCGTCGTACCGTCCAGCGGATCGACAATCCAGCGGTATTCGGCATCCTCGCTGCCCAAAAGTCCGCTTTCCTCACCCAGAATAGCGTGATCGGGATACGCTTTTTGCAGGTGATAGATAATTTCCTGCTCAGCATTGATATCAACTTCGGTGACGAAGTCATTCACCCCTTTGGCCTTCACCTCAAAGCGATGCAGATCATCGGAGGCGCGCACGATGTTTTCGCCGGCTTTGCGCGCCGCCCGCAGCGCTATATTGATCATCGGTTCCATGGGATTTCCCGGATTGCGAGTAAAAGTGCTGGTTAAGGTGTGAGCTCGTCCTGCTCCGCGCCTTCCTTGACAGGAAGCATCAGATCTTCTTTGGTCACACCCAACGCCAGCGCAGTGGCAGAAGCCACATAGATGGAAGAATAGGTGCCGATAGTAATGCCCACAATAAGGGCGACAGCAAAACCGAAAATCATTTCGCCCCCAAACAATGCCAATGACACCACCGTCAGCAACGTGGTGCCAGAGGTGACCAACGTGCGGCCAAGGGTTTCAGTGATTGAGATGTTCATTGCGTCAGCCGGCTCTGTTCGCCGCAGCTTGCGGAAATTCTCCCTGATACGATCAAATACGACAATGGTGTCATTAATTGAGTAACCTACCACTGCCAAGACCGCCGCTAACACGGTGAGATTAAATTCCATTCCGGTCAGCGAGAAAAAACCGAGCGTTATAATCACGTCATGGACCAGGGCCGCGACCGCCCCTAAGGCAAATTTCAACTGAAAACGAAAGCCTATATAGAGCGTTACCAAAAACAGTGCCAGCAGCATGGCCAGACCACCCTGCTCACGCAGTTCATCCCCAACCTGCGGCCCTACAAACTCCATACGCCGCAGCTGCACCTGACCACCTGCGAATTCCTCCTGCAAGATACCCAACAGAGCAACACCCTGTTGATCCGAATATCCCTGGGGTAATCGGATGAGTACATCCCGGTCGCTGCCAAAGCTGACTACTGTGGCGCCGGCGTAGCCCTGCGTCTCGAGTATGTTGCGAATGTCGCTGAGCTTCGCTGTCGTGCTGTAGTGAACCTCAACCAGCGTGCCGCCAGTAAAATCCAACCCCCAACTCAATTGCCGAGTCGCCAGCGAGCCAATGGAGGCAACCAGCAGCAAAATTGAGATCACTACCGCCAGCTTGCGCTGGCCCATAAAATTGATCACTTTCATGACTTGCGGCCCCCGATTGACAGTTTTTGCACTCGGCGTCCGCCATAGAACAGGTTAATGATCGCACGAGTACCCAAAATGGCCGTGAACAATGAAGTGAGGATGCCCACTGACAGTGTGACGGCAAACCCTTTAATCGGCCCGGTCCCTACCGCGTACAAGATCACAGCGACGATAAAGGTGGTGAAGTTAGCATCCAAAATCGTCGTAAATGCGCGCGCATAACCGGAGTGAATGGCCATCTGTGGCGACAACCCATTGTTGACCTCCTCTCGTATTCGCGCAAATATCAGCACATTGGCATCGACCGCCATCCCCACGGTAAGCACGATTCCTGCCAAACCCGGCAGTGTGAGCGTGGCCCCAAGCATCGACATTACTGCCACCAACAATACCAGGTTGGTGGTCAGGGCAACGACAGCGGCGATACCGAACACCCTGTAATAAAGCACCATGAACAGAACCACCAGGCCGAGACCGAAATAGACCGCCTGAACACCCAGCCGAATGTTTTCAGCTCCCAGAGACGGCCCAACGGTCCGTTCTTCGACGAACGATATAGGTGCTGCAAGTGCACCCGCTCGCAGCATCAGGGCCAGTTCAGATGCCTCAAAGGGATTGTCCAGGCCGGTAATCTGAAACTGAGCGCCTAACGCAGACTGTATGACGGGTGCCGTGAGCAATTTCTTCTCATCATAGGGAGTCTTCACGACAACTTCCTCGCCATCTTCCCCCACTTGATAACGCGTGCGGAATTTTCGTTCTATAAACAGCACACCCATGCGCCGTTTGACGTTATTGCGGGTCGCCCGAGACATCAGGGTTCCGCCCTCGTTATCCAGACTGATCTGTACGTTTGGCATCCCGTTCTGATCGAAACTGGACTGGGCATTTGAGACGCGCTCACCCGTAATGATGACATCACGTTCCAGCCATTCACTTGCTCCGGCCCGGTCGGCGCTGCGGTAATCAAAGCGTTGTTTTTCAGATGTCGCAGCATCGAGGTTTGCAACCAACCTGAATTCCAGGTTCGCCACCTTTCCCAGAATACGCTTGGCCTCAGCGGTATCCTGAATTCCGGGTAGCTCGACCACAATGCGATTTTGTCCCTGGCGCTGCACCAGAGGCTCAGACACACCCAGTTCGTTAACCCTGTTTCGCAGCGTGGTGAGATTCTGACTGACAGAATATTCGGCGATCTCCTTGCGGGTCCGCTCCGACACAGACGCCAACAGATTCCAGCTATCACCCTTTTCCTCGCGTACTAGCACCAGTTCCGGATTATTTTCAGCAACAAGCTCCCTCGCCTGTTCGCGCAGAGCCTCGCTTTGAAAGCGCGCTTCAATTTTACCCTCGCGGTTGAGGGTGACAAAGCCGCGAATACGCGCTTCGCGCAACGCCCGCTTGGTGGAATTAACGTAGTACTCCAAGCGCCGCTCTATTGCCGCCTCAACATCGACCTCCAGCTTGAAGTGCACACCACCACTGAGGTCCAGGCCCAGTTTCATAGGTTGCGCACCATAATCACTGAGCCAGGAAGGCGTGGTGGGCGCCAGGTTCAGGGCGACAATAAAGCCATCCCCCACAGCGCGGGACACAACGGCCTGGGCGACCAACTGCTGATCAGCATCCGTCAGGCGCACCAAGGCATTGCGGCCATTGTCATCGATGGTGTCCCCGAAATGCTGTATCCCTGCCTCCTGCAACGCAGTCAATACGCGGTTCATTGTGTTCTTTTCAATCAGTTGAGAGCTGCTTGCCCCGGTTATCTGCAAGGCAGGATCCGGCGCGTACAGATTGGGCGCGGCATAAAACAGGCCCAGCAGCACCACAGACAGCACAAGCAGATATTTCCACAGTGGGTACTTATTCAGCATAGTTTCACTCTATTTGGAATACTGGAGTCGGGGGTACACAGCCTGGTCCCCTTTGAAAAGTGCGCCATTATAAATTAACCGCCGTTGGTCACAAGCCCGGATTCGCAACCACTAGTTTTCTAACCACTGCCGCGCATTGCGAAATAGTCGCAGCCATCCGGCATCCTCTGTCCAGTGCTCGGGGGCCCAGGAGTGCTGAACGGCCCGAAAGACCCTCTCCGGATGCGGCATCATGATGGTAGCGCGCCCATCTTCGCTGGTGAGACCGGTGATTCCGCCGGGCGAGCCATTAGGGTTGGCAGGATAACGCTGGGCCACCTCAAGATCGTTCTCAATATAGCGGAGCGCAACCACACCACCTGTTTCACACGCTGCCTGGGCCTGGGCATCGACGAACTGGGCTCGCCCCTCCCCGTGCGCCACAGCGATGGGCATATACGAACCCGCCATGCCCGATAACAGCACAGAAGCATTTTCCTCTACGCGCACCAGCGCCAGCCGCGCCTCAAATTGCTCGGAGTGATTGCGCACAAAACGCGGCCAATGAGCTGCGCCGGGGATCAATTCCTTCAGCGCGGATACCATCTGGCAACCGTTGCACACGCCCAGAGTAAAGGTGTCCTGACGCGTGAAGAATGCGCTGAAGCCTGCGCGAACTTCCTCATTGAACAGGATGCTCTTGGCCCAACCTTCGCCGGCTCCCAGTACATCGCCATAGGAAAATCCGCCGCAGGCCACCAGGCCACGAAATCTTGCCAGATCTACCGTTCCGCTGAGCACGTCGCTCATGTGAACATCAAATGCTGCAAAGCCCGCTCGATCAAATGCGGCACCCATTTCAACGTGCCCGTTAACGCCCTGTTCCCGCAGAATCGCAACCTCTGGCCGCGCACCGGTTGCAATATAGGGGGCACAGATATCCTGTTCGGGGTCAAAGCTCAGGTGTGCAGAGAGGCCAGGATCCTCCGCCGTATGCCGCTGATATTCCTGTTCCGCGCACTCGGGATTATCCCGCAGAGCCTGGATTTCATAACTGGTACGCGCCCAAAGTTGTTGCAGTCTCGACCGGTTGTCACTCAGAACGGTCTCTTGTCCGTCAACGATATTCACCGTATCTCCAGAGACCGCCTTCCCTATCACATGCACACAGCCAGCCATGCCCATCTGCGCAGCATAGGACGTGAAAGCACCCAGCAGATTACTGGAAATCTGCAATACCGCCCCGGCCTCCTCCGTAAATAGCTTCTCCCGCGCATTTCCGGGAACACTGGACAGCTCTATTTGCAAACCACAATGGCCAGCAAATGCCATCTCCAGCAGCGTTGTCATCAATCCACCATCGGAGCGATCGTGATACGCCAACAGTTCACCACGACGCAAAAACGCCTGTACCAGGCGAAAGAAGCTTACTAAATCTGCCGCTGCGTCGATGTCCGGCACCACGTCGCCCAACTGCCCACAAGATTGGGCCAAAGCGGAACCAGCCATGCGATTGGCACCGCGCCCCAGGTCCAGCAGAACCAGTACCGCATCGGCTTCAGGTTGCAACTGTGGCGTCACCGACAGACGGGCATCTACCACTGGTGAAAAAGCTGAGACAATCAGCGACATGGGTGCTGTGACCGACTTGTCTTCGTCGGACTCACGCCAGGTCGTGCGCATGGACATGGAGTCTTTTCCTACCGGGATAGTGATTCCAAGCGCAGGGCAAAACTCCATTCCTACCGCCTGGACAGTATCGAACAGGGTTTCATCCTCAACCCCATAACCGGCTGCGCACATCCAGTTAGCCGACAGTTTTATGTCTGAAATATCAGCAATCGCAGCCGCTGTAATGTTGGTAATCGCTTCAGCTACTGCCATGCGCCCTGAAGCGGGGCCGTCTAACAATGCCAGAGGTGTCCGTTCACCTATGGCCATAGCCTCGCCAGCGTTAGAGTCATAAGAAACAGTGGTCACCGCACAATCTGCCACTGGCACCTGCCAGGGACCAACCATCTGGTCGCGACACACCATACCGGTGACAGTACGGTCACCAATGGTAATGAGGAAACTCTTACTGGCGACAGCAGGCACCTGCAGCACGCGTTCCACCGCCTCTGCAACCGATAGTTCCAGCTTCAAGGCATCGCGTATAATCTTCCGGCGTTGAATGTCACGACTCATGCGTGGCGCTTTACCAAAGAGAACCGACATCGGCAGGTCGATGGGTGCGTTATCAAAGTTTGCGTCAGTCAGACGCAGATGCATTTCCTGGGTAGCCTCCCCAACCACGGCGAATGGACAGCGCTCACGCTGACAAATAGCGTCGAATACTGCCAGATTCTCCGGCTCAACCGCCATTACGTAGCGTTCCTGCGACTCGTTGCACCAAATTTCCAGAGGCGACATCCCCGGCTCGTCATTGGGCACATTGCGCAGCTCAAACACGCCACCGCGACCGCCGTCTTTTACGAGTTCGGGGAAGGCATTGGACAGCCCACCGGCACCCACATCGTGAATGAAGGCTATGGGATTAGCCTCTCCCAACTGCCAGCAACGGTCTATCACTTCCTGACAACGCCGTTCCATTTCAGGGTTTTGCCGCTGCACGGACGCGAAATCCAAATCCTCATGACTCTGACCACTGGCCATGGAGGAGGCAGCGCCACCGCCGAGGCCGATCAACATTGACGGACCACCCAGCGCGATCAACTTCGCACCGGGGCCATATTCACCTTTTTCCACGTGCTCCCGGCGCACATTACCGTAGCCGCCGGCAAGCATAATCGGCTTGTGATAACCCCGTACTTCCCTACCCTCAAGCCCGGGTGTCTCCAGTTCATAGCTACGAAAGTAGCCACACAGGTTAGGTCGGCCGAATTCATTGTTGAAGGCTGCCGCGCCTATGGGACCTTCGATCATAATATCCAGCGCCGACACAATCCGGTCGGGCTTACCGTAGTCAAGCTCCCAGGAATGCTGATATCCAGGAATATTCAGGTTGGAAACAGAGAACCCAGCAAGCCCCACCTTGGGCTTGGAACCGCGCCCCACCGCGCCCTCGTCTCGAATCTCTCCGCCGGCGCCGGTACCCGCTCCAGAATAGGGAGCAATTGCGGTGGGATGATTATGGGTTTCCACCTTCATGAGCAGATGAATGTCTTCCTGCGAATATCGGTACTCGCCCGATTCTGGATCGGGAAAGAAGCGCCCCGCCCTGGAGCCCGCTACTACGGCAGCATTGTCTGAGTAGGCTGAGAGGACATTCTCACCACCGCGTTCGTTAGTATTGCGGATCATCTTAAACAGAGAATGTGTCTGCGCCTTTCCGTCTATAGTCCAGTCAGCGTTGAATATTTTGTGTCGGCAGTGCTCAGAGTTTGCCTGCGCAAACATCATTAATTCGACGTCGCTAGGATTACGCGCAAGCGCTACAAAACTCTCCACGAGGTAATCGATTTCGTCGTCGGCCAGCGCGAGACCCAGGGCTTGATCAGCCGCGAGTAGAGCCTCCCGGCCGCCGGCCAGCACATCCACGGTCGACACCGGTTTGGGTTCAGCATGCTCAAACAATCGACGCGCCTCCTCCGTTGAAGAGAGCACAATCTCGGTCATGCGATCGTGCACCACCGCGGCCAAAGCGTCCCGCGAAGACGCGGACAGGTCCGCTGGCAACCGCAAATACAATGCGAGGCCGCGTTCCAATCGTTCGACTTCGCGTAGCCCGCAGTTGCGTGCAATATCAGTGGCCTTACTGGACCAGGGAGAAATCGTGCCCGGTCGCGGCACGACCAACAACAGTGCAGTCCCGGCCAGCTCATCAGTGTTCACAATGATCAATTCTGGCCCGTAGGCAAGCAAGCTGGTGAGAACCCCCTCCTGCTCAGACGACAGCGGCCCATGCAACTGGGCAAAGTGGACATATTCGGTGTGCAGCAGCTGGATTTCGGGATGAATTCCGGAGATTCTTTGCGCGAGTTTGTTCAGGCGAAAGGCGGACAAAGCCGGCGCACCGCGCAGGATTAGCATGCTGTAAAAAGCTCCAGAAGGGGTATATAAATCGACAACCTATTGTACTGTATTTGAACTTCCACCGTTAATCGAAAATACCTATAAAGGCGTGGTAATTGTGCCTGTGTGCACTTCTTTTCCCCGGTTAAGATACGTCTCATGAGTTTCTGCAAACTAATTTTAGTCGCAGCGCTGCTATTTTTAATGGGCGGCTGCGACCGACCGGACTCCCTCGAAGAAATCACGGCACGGGGTGAGCTCAATGTCGCCAGCAGGAACAGCCCTACCACTTACTATCTTGGGAAAAACGGCCCCACCGGCTTTGAATTCGCACTGACTACACTACTGGCACAGGAATTGGGCGTTGAACTCAGTCTTGAGCCCGCCTTTACGCTTCGGGGTATCTTTAAGCAACTAAACCGTGAAGAAGCCGATCTGGCCGCGGCCGGGCTAGCCTTAACCAAACAACGCGGCGCCGTTTATCCACACTCAATCTCCTATTACACGCTAATACCCCAGGTGGTGTATTTCGCAGGCACTTTCCGGCCGCGCAGTGTCGAGGATCTTGTGGAAATGAAAATCGTGGTACTTGCCGGGTCGAGCAACGCCATGGCATTACTCTCTCTGCAACAGACCCAGGTTCCAGAGCTGAACTGGGAAGAGATACACGGTGCCGACACCATGGAATTGCTGGAATTGGTAAAAAACAGGACGGCAGACCTGGCTATCGTCGGCTCCAACGAGTTCAAGGTCCAGCAAAGTCTCTACCCACGCTTGAAGGTCGCTTTTGACCTGAGCTCCGAACAAGATGTGGTCTGGTACTTGCCGCCGGGAATCGACAATGTCCGCCTGCTGAAAACCATCGACAGCTTTATCGCGCGATTACAACAAGACGGGACAATGGCCCGTTTACGCGAAGAATACTTTGGACACGCAGAGGGAATATCGCGTATCAGCTCCCATACCTTTGCACTGTCAATGCGTAAGTCTCTGCCGCCCTATCGCGCACTGATAAATTTGGTAGCCAATGAGTACCAAATGGATTGGGAACTACTGGCCGCCATGGCCTATCAGGAATCTCACTGGAAACCCACGGCAGAATCACCCACCGGCGTTCGCGGCATGATGATGCTGACGCGGCCCACAGCCAAGGAAATGGGCGTGGAAAATCGCCTGGACGCTGGCCAGAGTCTGCGTGGCGGCGCGCGCTATTTCAAAAATATCAAGCGGCGACTACCCCAGAGAATACAGGAACCGGATCGCACCTGGATGGCGCTAGCCGCCTACAACATAGGTATGGGTCACCTGGAGGACGCGCGAGTGATAACTCAACGTCAGGGCGGAGACCCCGATGTGTGGCAGGACGTTATGGAGCGACTACCCTTGCTGCAACAGCAGACACACTACAAGAGCACCCGCTACGGCTACGCTCGAGGATGGGAAGCCGTCACCTACGTACAGAACATCCGCCACTACTACAGCATTCTGGCCTGGCAGGAAATACCCGATAACAAGCCATTACCACCGCTGCGTATAGACGAATTCATACCGACACCTGTTCGGGGACTTGGTTTGTTGGCGCTCTAGCAGAGTTACATTCGAGCCGACGTTGCCCTGACTAGCGTCGCGCCTTAAAGAATTGCTGCAACCGCGCACCCGACTCCTCGGCCAGAACTCCACCCTGCCACTTCACTTTATGATTGTACCTGGCCTCATCCAGCATTGAACAAGTACTGCATACCACGCCTGCCCTGGGCTCATTGGCGCCAAATACCAGCTGCGCAACTCGGGCGTGAATCATGGCCCCGACGCACATCGTGCAGGGCTCCAGCGTGACATACAAAACGGAACCGGGTAGGCGGTAGTTCCTTTCAGCACGGGCGGCATCACGCAGGGTCATGATTTCTGCATGTGCACTGGGATCCTGTGCACAAACCACTTGATTCCACCCCTCCCCCAGCAACTTTCCGTCGCGCACCAGCACTGCGCCCACCGGAACCTCACCTTCATTTGCCGCTCGATCAGCCAGTGCCAGGGCGCGACGCATCCAGTGTTCGTCATTTAACACTGATGGCACCGAACTACTCCCACTCAATAGTAGCCGGGGGCTTGCTGCTGATGTCGTAGGTCACTCGGGACACGCCCGAGATTTCGTTGATAATGCGGTTCGAAGCGCGCTCAAGCAATTCATACGGTAGATGCGCCCAGCGCGCAGTCATAAAATCCAAGGTCTCCACTGCTCGCAGTGCGATAACGTATTCATACCGGCGAGCATCTCCCACTACCCCGACTGACTTGACCGGCAGGAACACCGCAAAAGCCTGACTGGTTTTATGGTAATAGTCATCACGGTGTAACTCCTCAAGAAAAATGTCGTCCGCCAGACGCAACAGATCGGCGTACTCCTTCTTCACTTCGCCGAGAATACGCACACCCAGACCCGGTCCAGGGAAGGGGTGACGATAGACCATGTCGTAGGGCAGGCCAAGCTCCAGACCGATTTCGCGCACCTCATCCTTGAACAATTCGCGCAGTGGCTCTACCAGCTTGAGGTTCATGTCATCGGGCAGGCCGCCCACATTGTGGTGTGACTTGATGGTATGGGCCTTACCGAATTTGGCACCGGCAGATTCAATCACGTCCGGATAGATAGTGCCCTGCGCCAACCACTTCACTCCAGTTAATTTACCCGCCTCTTCGTCGAACACCTCGATGAAGGTATTGCCGATAAGCTTACGTTTAACCTCGGGGTCGGAGACACCCTTGAGTTTATCAAGAAACATATCTTCACAATTCCGGCGCAGTACTTTCACCCCCATATTACGGGCAAACATATCCATAACCTGATCACCCTCATTCAGGCGCAGCAAACCGTTATCTACGAATACGCAGGTTAACTGATCACCGATAGCGCGATGCAACAGGGCCGCCACGACAGAGGAGTCAACACCTCCGGACAAGCCCAGCAGCACCTTGTCGGTGCCGACGCAAGCACGTACACGCTCGATGGCATCCTCCACGATATTGGCCGGTGTCCACAGCACCTCGCATCCACATTGCTCCAAGACAAAGTGCTGGAATATGCGGTCACCCTGCAGGGTGTGTGTCACTTCGGGGTGAAACTGGATGCCGTAAAACGGTTTATCCTTATGCGCCATGCCGGCGATGGGACAACTTTCAGTCTCTGCAATCAGATCAAAATCTGGCGGCAACTCTACTACCTTGTCGCCATGGCTCATCCACACATCCAGCAAGCCCCTACCCTGCTCATCAATGTGATCGCGAATATCATGGAGCAAGCCGCCGTTCCCGACCTGCGTGATCTGGGCATAACCAAATTCACTGACGGGAGAGCCCGCCACCTTGCCACCGAATTGTTCGGCCATTGTTTGCATGCCATAACAAATGCCGAGCACCGGGACACCCAATTCAAAAACACTGGCCGGAGCGCGAGGCGAGTCAGAAGCAACCACAGACTCCGGGCCGCCGGAGAGGATCACACCCCGTGGATTAAAAGCTCGCACTTCATCATCACTCAGGTCGTAAGCACGAATTTCGCTGTAGACACCCGCCTCGCGAACCCTCCGTGCTATGAGTTGAGTGTACTGGGAGCCAAAGTCCAAAATAAGAATTTTCTGGGCGTGAATATCTGCGCTCATGCCTTGTCCTGACTGAAAAAAAAATTATGAGATCGACTGTAGCAACTTGACCAGGCCAGGCCAGACGACGGTTATGGCATCAGCTCCGGGGCCAGTCAGCAAGGGTTACCGCACCGGATAATTCGGGGCTTCCTTGGTTATTGATACGTCGTGTACGTGGCTCTCGGCCATACCTGCGCTGGTTATCCGCACAAACTCGGGACGCGTGCGCATGGCCTCCATGTCCGCGGAACCGGTATAGCCCATGGCGGAGCGTACTCCACCCATCAACTGGTGGATAATAGCCGACACAGGGCCCTTGTAGGGGACACGGCCTTCTATACCCTCGGGTACGAGTTTCTCAGGTCCCCGGCTGGCGTCCTGAAAGTAACGGTCAGCAGAGCTCTCAGTCTGAGACATCGCGCCAAGCGAACCCATCCCACGGTATGCCTTGTAAGTCCTGCCCTGGTAAAGCTCCACCTCGCCCGGCGCTTCTTCGGTACCGGCAAACATGCTCCCCACCATAATGGAGTACGCACCCGCTACAACCGCTTTAGCAATATCGCCGGAGAATCGAATGCCGCCATCCGCTATCAGGGGAATTCCAGTGCCCTTGAGTGCTTCGCTGACATTGGCGACAGCGGTAATTTGAGGCACCCCGGTACCGGTAACTATTCGTGTAGTACAAATTGAGCCCGGGCCGATCCCCACCTTGACCCCGTCAACCCCTGCTTCAGCCAGAGCCACCGCCGCTGCAGCCGTGGCGATATTGCCACCTATAACCTGCACCGAGGGGTAACTTTTCTTGATCATTTTGACGCGATCGATGACATTGCGGGAGTGTCCGTGAGCAGTGTCAACCACCAATACATCAACACCGGCTCTTACCAATGCGTCTACACGCTTATCGGTATCCGCGCTGGTGCCGATAGATGCCCCCACGCGTAACTGGCCATAGGAATCCTTACAGGCATCAGGAAAGCTCTCAGCCTTATCAAAGTCCTTCACTGTGATCATGCCGCACAAATCGAAGGCATCATTCACTACCAGTATTTTTTCAATTCTGTGCTCATGCAGGAGTTCCTGAACCTCCGATAGGCCAGCACCCTCCTTTACAGTCACCAATTTATCTCGGGGTGTCATGATGGCGGAGACTAACTTCTGTGAATTAGACTCAAAGCGCAAGTCCCGGCGAGTCACAATTCCGACCAGATCTTGACCATTGAGAACCGGCACGCCGGAAATACCATGCGCACTGGTGAGTTCGATCAATTCGGCAATGGTAGCGGACTGCTGGACAGTAATAGGATCCTTGACCACACCACTTTCGAATTTCTTAACCTTGCGTACCTGTTCGGCCTGGTCAGCGACCGACATACTTTTGTGGATAATGCCGATGCCACCTTCCTGGGCCATAGCGATGGCCAGGCGAAATTCAGTGACAGTATCCATTGCTGCTGAAACGAGCGGAATATTCAGCTCAATCTCGCGAGTCAGGCGGGTTCGAAGCGACACCCCACTGGCGACCACCTCAGAATACCCGGGCGTCAGCAACACATCGTCAAAAGTAAGGGCTTCCTGAGCAATACGGAGCATAGGGGCTATTCTCCAACGGGCGGGTTGAATAAAGCGAGGCAGTATAAATCCAAGCGCCCGACAGCACAATTACCACGGCCTCATTAAGGCTCCTGAATGCGCTTGCAAACCGAATAAAGTACACTCTCCGATCAGATGAGATCCCGGGCAGAGGCCCGAATAACAGTGAACACCCCCTTCGCTTCCGAAAATCCACCGCCTGCACTCACTGTCAGCCAGCTCAACAGGCAGGCAAAGACCCTATTAGAGGGCCACTTCAGTTTCGTCTGGGTTGAAGGCGAGATCAGTAATTTCGCAGCCCCCTCGTCCGGCCACTGGTACTTTTCCCTCAAGGATGGCAATGCACAGGTGCGCTGCGCCATGTTTCGCAATCGTAATCAGCGCATAAAGCTTACGCCCGGCAACGGCGACGCCATTCGTCTGCGCTGCCGGGTGTCACTTTATGAGGGTCGGGGCGAATTCCAATTAATTGTAGAACACCTGGAACACGCCGGCTCCGGGGCGCTACAAGCTGCTTTTGAGCGGCTCAAGGCCAAATTACTGGCCGAGGGCCTGTTCGATCCCAGCCGCAAACAGGCACTGCCGGGCGCAGTGTCACATCTTGGTGTCGTGACTTCGCCCAGTGGCGCTGCCATTCACGATATTATCACCGTCCTGCAACGACGCTGCCCGTCGATCGCCGTGTCCCTGCTGCCTGTGTCGGTCCAGGGCGAGGCCGCCACCGGCGAGATCGCAAGCGCAATTGAACGCGCCAACCGCTGGCAGCAAGAGGACCACATTCAACTGGATGCACTGATTGTCGGTCGGGGTGGAGGCTCACTGGAGGATCTGCAGGCGTTCAACCAGGAAATAGTAGCCCGCGCCATTGACGCTAGCCTGATACCTGTCGTTAGTGCCGTCGGGCATGAAGTGGACTTCACTATCGCCGATATGGTGGCAGATTTCCGCGCAGCCACACCCTCCGCTGCGGCGGAACTATTGAGCCCGGATCAGGACGAATTGCAGCAGCGCTTGCTTCAGGTCAAAAGTACCCTGAGTCGCTTAATCCGACGCAAACTACAGGAGTCAGAGGTCAGCCTGACCCACCTGAGACAGCGCCTGAAGCACCCGGGCGCGCAATTGCGGGAACAGGCTCAGCGCCTGGATGGTCTGGAAGAGCGACTGTTGCGGGCGCAGAAGAATTTGCTGCAACGATATCGCAGCAAAACGGATTTTTTGGAAGCCCAACTCCACGCCCAATCACCGGCGCCGCAACTGCGACAACTACAACGGGATATCGACCGGTGGCGGCAGCGCCTGGAAGCTGCGATGCAGGAACGGGTATTGCAGTCAGGCAATCGGCTCGCCCATCTAGCCCAGATGCTCGACTCCCTCAGCCCGCTGGGTACTTTACAGCGTGGCTATGCCATTGTGACGGACGGTACGGGTAAGGTGCTGCGTGACGCCAATGACGTTTCGATCGGCGATGAGATTGATGCCCAGCTGGCGAATGGACGACTAGGACTGAGAGTCAAGACGATCAAGACAGTCAAATAGCGCGCATCGTGTAACCGATGGGTGGCTTACCGGATGGCTGGCATCTGAAAACTGGCGAGCCCGTTAAAGACGGAGACCTAGTACTTCGCTGGCAGCCGGGTATTAATGATGATATGCCGACCTTCAAACCGAATATACTCGCCAATCGTGAGGTCCTTGAGAATCCTCGCCACCATTTCACGTGAAGCACCCACGCGATCAGCGATATCCTGCTGCGTCAGTTTCTCGGGGATATAGAGTGTGCCGTCTCCGCGTTCCTCAGAAAGATCCATCAACACATTGGCCACCCGACCATAGACATCCTGCAGAGCCAGGCTTTTTACATCAGCCGTCAGTTTGCGCACCCGCTGAGCAAGATTACGGACCAGCTGGCGACCGATATTGGGGTGCTGATCCAGTACCCGATTAAAATCTTCTTTATAGATAATGCAAAAACTGGACTTCTCCACGGTGCGCACAGAGGCGGAGCGGGTTGAGTCATCAAGCAGGGCAAGCTCACCGAAATAATCTCCGGCGCCCTGAGTATTCATAATGAACTCTTTGCCATTCTTATCGCTGCAATAGACTTTCACCTTGCCGCTTTCTATAACGAACAGCGAATCCGCTGGATCGTTTTCGTGTATGACCACCGTATTTTTGGGAAAAGACCGGCTTGTGCTGCTGGTCGCCAGCGCATCCAGTTCCTCGGATGAAAGACCCTGAAATATTTCAACTTGCTGTAACATCAGTATTCCCAACCCCTTTCATGCGAAACATGTATAGCCTTGTCAATTATAGTAACCCAAAGTTTTGCGAAAGCGCACCTCTGTGGGCAAATTAGCTGCGCCTCCCAAACTCAGGAGCGCACGCTCTGTTTCCAGGTTCGCTCGCCGCTCGCTATACTGCACCCAATACAGCAAAAGGAAAGGACGCGCCGAGTGTACCCGGGCAGGCATATTGTTACACTGAAGATTCAACACTTTTGTGCCACCGAGCCCCCACGAGCAAGGAATCGTAAAAAACGCTAATTTATGAGCACAAGCACCCCCCATACCACCCCGGAGTGGATCGCCCAACTATCGCGTGAAATCGAGACGCTGCGGCAGGAATTTGCCGCTTTGCAGGAAAATCTGGACGAGCAGACCAGCGACGATTTCTCCCAACTGTTCGATGCTTCACGGCGCCTTGAAGAACTGCTCAGCAGAGCTCGGGGGGGATCACATACCCATGACCTAATGAACATTCTGACCGCGCTGCGCGGCTATGCGGAAATGTTGCGGGAAGACATTGGATCACGCTACCCCCTGCTCACAACAACCCTGTCCTCACTCCTGGAGTCCGTCCACATCGCTGCCGGAAGTACCACTGAATCATCTTCGGCAGAAAATCGCACTATACAGTCAGAACCGGGGTTTATTCTTGCGGTGGATGATTTGCAGGAAAATCGGGAGCTTGTTGCCAGAAACCTGTCCCGTCTTGGGCACATTGTCATCACCGCTGCCAGCGGCGAAGAGGCACTGCAAGCACTTGAACAAAGTGATGTGGACGTTGTGCTGCTGGATTTGCTCATGCCGGGGATGGACGGTCGGGAGGTGCTGCGCCAAATAAAAGAACATCCTGAGTGGCGGGCTACTCCGGTCATCGTTATCTCTGGAAGCCAGGACATGGATGGCATCATCGAGTGTATTGAGGCTGGCGCCGATGATTACCTATTTAAACCCTTCAACCCGGTGTTACTGCAGGCTCGCATCAAAGCGGGCATAGAGCGAAAACGTTGGCACGACAAGGAGCAGCAGTACCGTCAGCAATTGGAGCGCAACGAGAAATTTATCAGGGCGACCTTCGGACGCTATCTTTCGGACGAGATCGTCACTGACATCCTGGAACGCCCAGAGGGGCTTGAATTGGGCGGCGACCTGCGCCGGGTCAGCATCATGCTGTCCGATATTCGAGGATTTACCACCCTCAGCGAGCACCTTGCGCCCGCCCAGGTGGTCACCATGCTAAACCGTTACCTGGGCGCCATGACTGATATCATCATGGCCCATCACGGTACTATCGACGAGTTTATTGGCGACGCCATCCTCGCCGTATTTGGTGCTCCCCAGCGCCGGGACGACGACGCCGACCGCGCGGTCAACTGCGCCCTTGCCATGCAGGCGGCGATGATCGACATCAATGCCCAGAACGAGGCCGAGGGCTTGCCTGCTGTCCACACGGGTATCGCCATTAACACCGGTGATGTTATCGCCGGCAATATTGGCTCTGAACGGCGCAGCAAGTATGGCTTCGTGGGTCACCCCATGAATGTGACCTCCCGCATTGAGGGGGTCACCGGTGGTGGTGAAATTCTAATTTCAGATAGCACGCTAAAATCCCTATCAGGTAGTTTTTCGCTGGGCCGCAGCCAGGAAATCAACGTGAAGGGTATTGAAGAGACCATCGTAGTTCACCAAATAGTAGGGGCCGCGACATGATAGTGTCGAAGCGCGTTTTACTGGTAGAAGACAATGAGCTGAATCGGGACATGATGGTCCGTCGATTGAATCGGGCTGGTCTGGAGGTTATTTCAGCAGCCAACGGACAACAAGCCCTGAATACTATGATCCTGGATCAGCCCAACGTTGTATTAATGGATATGAACCTCCCCATCATGGACGGCTGGACCGCGAGCCGCCGGGCCAAAGAAGATGAACGCATTCGGCATATTCCAATCATCGCTCTTACTGCCCACGCCATGGAAACAGACCGGCTCAGCGCATTGGAGGCCGGGTGTGATGACTACGCCACCAAACCGGTAGACTTCCCCGGCTTACTGATCAAAATCGAGAAGCTTACTCGCACATGAGTTTACGCCGTCGACTCACACTCTCGCTGGTCACTATTCTGATCCTGTTCGCCGTCAACGTCGGCACGCACTTCTGGGGTAGCTTTGCGCGGAATGAGAGCATGATCGCCTATCGCGGCTCTGTAAACGCCGCCCAGCTTTCCAAAGAAGTAGAACAGTTGTTGCAAGATCAACGGCAACAGATCCTGGTGCTGGCTACGCTTCGAGAAACCACAGACGACCGGCTCGAAGATACCGAGCTGCAGCAGGCAGAAAATGCCATAACCACCATAAATGGAAAAATTCAGAAGCTGGGGAGATTAAGCCAAAGCGTCACCGAATTACCCTACGATCAACTCTGGGAAAGCAGCAGCTACTTGCTGAAGCGCTGGCTGCAGTTCTACCTCAGTTACAATAAATCAAACTTTGAAATGAATATGAACGACCCCTTACCCTTCCTGGAAACCAGCCAGAGACTGAAAGAGCTGGAGGAGCGGCAGGCATTTATCGCTGTCCAGAGAGCGACGATTATCGATCGCACTATTTCCCTCACAGACCGAATCACCGTAATTGCGTTTTTCTCCTCCATCTTCCTCACTGCCACCCTGGGGTTTTTCCTGGTTCGCTACACCAATACCTCCCTAAAAAGACTGAAGAAGGGTACAGAACGTTTGGGCGGCGGCGACCTCAACTATCGCATAGACAACATCGACGATACCGGCGAACTTGGCGATCTGGCGGATGCCTTCAACGTTATGTCTAGCAAATTACGCAATGCCATTTACGATGTGCGCAGTGCAAAGGATTCCGCTGACGAGGCCAACGCGGCCAAGAGCATCTTTTTAGCCAATGTTAGTCACGAGCTGCGCACACCGCTGAACGCGATTATAGGTTACAGCGAGATGCTACATGATGAGCTGGGTGACGAGGGTGAGGTGCCACGACTGCAATTCCAAGAGGACCTCTACAAAATCACTCGATCAGGCCAGCAGCTGCTAACGCTGATCGACGATCTTCTGGATTTATCGAAAATTGAAACGGGCAAAATGTCACTGCACTGCGAACACTTCAAACCAACTGACATTCTGAAGGAAGCCTGCGATGCACTGACGCCAATGTTACGGAACAACGACAACACTTTAGAGCTCGCTGATCTGCGAGGGCTTCCCACCCTCTACAATGATGCCACCAAATTCCGACAAATATTCACCAACCTGCTCAGCAATGCCAATAAGTTCACCAAGAAGGGTTGCATCAGCGTACTGGGAAGAGAAATCCCCGAGCGGCCAGGCTGGATTGAATTGGCCGTGCGGGATACGGGAATAGGCATGGACGAAGAACAACTTTCGCGGGTATTTGAAGCCTTTGTTCAGGCGGATTCATCAACCAGCGCAAACTACGGCGGCACGGGACTTGGGTTGGCTATTTGCAGGGAGTTTTGTGATCTGATGGGTGGAACAATTGAAGTCAAAAGTCAGGCGGGTGAGGGCTCAAGTTTTACGGTTGTTCTCCCTACTGACCCAACGTTAACTCACGCAACCGCTTAAGCGCGTCCTCACGCTTTTCAAGATTTTCCGTCAGATATCTCCTCTGCTTCTGCAGGCCATCGATTTTCGCATGCAGCTGCACAAAGATCTCCAGTGAATCGCGCATCATTAGGACTTTTTCATGCACGGTTATATCTATGGGTCGAACCCGCATCAGGCGACGGTATGATTCACTTGCCGCCTTGGGATTGTAGTAGGGGCTCTCGGGCATCATTTTGTCATAGGCAACGGCAATATTTGCCTCCCAATCCACTCCCGGGGAAGACTCAAGCCTTTGGTAGCGACGGAAATAATTGACAGCCTCACGGTGATCGCCGGCTACCAGTTCGGCGAAACCCTTATCCAAAAAAGTAGCATCCACTTCTGGCTCAGCATCACTGACAAAAGAAACGCCGTCAGCCTCTGGCAGATTGAGGTTAATTTCTGATTCCGGCGCCTGCTCTGAATCCGAGGATGCGGTTCGCTTGGCGGATATATCCGCACAAGCCTGTAGTAGCAGAAACAGACTGCCGGCAACACAACAACTAAAGCGGGTGGAAAACAATCTCAAATCCTCTGGCCGGTCAATCAACGGGTGCAGATGAGTGTAACGCATTCAAATGGGGGTAGCACCTCACCCTCTGGCCTACCGACGGACACCAGGATCAGGACCCTATGCACTGCTACTCAGGGCGTAGGTGGGGAAACAACAGTACGTCACGAATAGAGGTTGAATCCGTAAACAGCATGACCAGGCGGTCAATGCCAATACCCTCTCCGGCAGTCGGTGGCATCCCGTACTCCAAGGCGCGGATATAGTCGTGGTCGTAATGCATGGCCTCCTCATCTCCCGCCTGTTTCTCAGCCACCTGGGCGAGAAAGCGTTCGGCCTGGTCTTCGGCGTCGTTCAACTCTGAAAAACCATTGGCCAGCTCACGACCACCAACAAAAAACTCGAAACGGTCGGTCACAAAGGGATCCCCGTCACTGCGTCGCGCAAGCGGCGACACCTCCGTCGGGTACGCAGTGATAAAGGTAGGCTGATCCAGTAAATGTTCGACCGTCTTCTCGAATATTTCGATCTGTACTTTTCCCAGCCCCCAACTCGACTTCAACTCAATCTTCAGCTTGTTCGCTATGTCACGGGCGGCAGACTCATCGGCGAGCTGCTCTGCACTGATGTCGGGGTTATACTTCAAAATTGAGTCAAACACTGTAATACGCTCAAAAGGCTGGGAGAAATCATACGTACTGCCCTGATACTGGACAGAAGTATTGCCCAATACCGTTGCAGCAAGTTTACGCAACATATCCTCAGTGAGGTTCATGGCATCCTGATAGTCTGCGTATGCCCAGTAGTACTCCAGCATGGTGAACTCGGGGTTGTGTCGAGTCGACAGACCCTCGTTCCGGAAGCTACGATTTATTTCGAACACGCGCTCGAACCCGCCTACCACCAGCCGCTTGAGATAGAGTTCCGGCGCTATTCGCAGGTACATCTCCATGTCTAACGCATTGTGGTGCGTGACAAAAGGCTTGGCCGCTGCCCCACCGGGGATGACGTGCATCATCGGCGTCTCAACTTCCATGAAGTCCAGTTCACTCATGTAGTCGCGAATAAACGCTATGATTTTGGAGCGGGTGCGAAATACCTGCCGCGATTCGGGGTTTACAATCAAATCGACATAACGCTGGCGGTAGCGCAACTCCTGGTCAGCGAGCCCGTGATATTTGTCGGGCAGCGGACGTAATGCCTTGGTCAGCAGACGCGCCTCCTCCATATTAATATAGAGGTCACCCTTGCCGGATTTGTGCAGCGGGCCACTAGCACCCACAATATCGCCCAGATCCCAGGCCTTGATTTGTGCCAGGGTCTCTTCGCTCAGACCTTTTCGGTTGATGTACAGTTGTATCTGATCACTGCCATCCTGGATCAACAGGAAAGCACCGCGGTTGCGAATCAATCGGCCCGACACAGCGTGCAGGTGGTTTGCCTGCTCCAGTTCCTCTTTGGAGCACTCGCTAAATTCACCCTGCAATTGATCAGCCATCGCCGTGCGCCGAAAGTCATTGGGAAATGGATTGCCCTGGGTTCGCAGCTCGGCCAACTTCCCACGGCGCTCGGCAATCAATTTATTTTCATCGGCGTCCTGGTTGGGCCCTCGCCCGGGCTCAGGTGCCTGATCCTGTTCACTCATAGTCTCTCTCACAGCCCGCTTTTCAATGAGGCTTCGATAAATTTGTCGATATCACCATCCAGTACTGACTGGGTGTTACTGGTCTCTACTCCCGTGCGCAAATCCTTAATGCGGGAATCATCCAATACGTAAGATCGAATCTGACTGCCCCAGCCAATATCGGCCTTATTATCTTCCGTTGCCTGTTTTTCCACATTGCGCTTCTGCACTTCTAGTTCGTATAGCTTGGCGCGCAATAATTTCATCGCGTTGTCGCGATTCTGATGCTGGGAGCGTTCAGTCTGGCACTGTACCACGGTGCCTGTAGGCTCATGGGTTATGCGCACAGCTGAATCGGTCTTGTTAACGTGCTGACCGCCGGCACCACTGGCGCGATAGGTATCGGTTCGCAGGTCTGACGGGTTGATCTCAATTTCGATGTTGTCGTCAATCTCCGGCGACACAAACACAGAGGCGAAAGAGGTATGCCTTCGGTTACCGGAGTCAAAAGGCGATTTGCGCACCAGTCGGTGCACCCCCGTCTCAGTACGCAACCAACCAAACGCGTAATCTCCTTCAAATTTAATGGTAGCGCTCTTGATCCCCGCGACTTCACCACCTGACGCTTCGACCAACTCCGTGTTAAACCCTTTGTCTTCTCCCCAGCGCAGGTACATGCGCAACAGCATTTCCGCCCAATCCTGGGCCTCTGTACCACCGGAGCCCGACTGAATATCCAGGTAGGCATTATTGGCGTCCATTTCTTTAGAAAACATACGCCGGAACTCCAACTGTTCCAGCTGAGCCACCATGGTAGCGATTTCGTCCGCTATCTCTGCAACCGTGGCTTCATCGTCCTCTGCCGCCGCCATTTCCACTAAATCCCGAGCATCGACAGCGCCAAGATCAAGCTTTTCTATGGTGTGCACAATACCCTCAAGGGAAGAACGCTCACGACCCAGTTCACGGGCGCGCTCGGGGTCTTCCCAAACACTGGGCTCGGCCAGTTCCAGATCTACTTCGTCAAGACGGTCCTTACGCTGATCGAAGTCAAAGATACCCCCTAAGCACGCCCGTGCGCGCCTCGATATCTTTCAATAGCGTCAGAAGAGGATTTATCTCGAGCATGGCACCAACCCACTGTCTACAAAGGCGGGCATTCTACCCCAGCGGTAAATAGCGGGACAGAATAAATTCTGCCCCGTTTTGAAAACCACCTGGGGGTTTGTTGGGACGACGGGCTGGACCGGGGGTTTGGGGAGAGTGCAAGCTGTCTCCCACTTAGTGGCACTCTCAGCAAACCCCGGTACCCGAACTAATCCACTTCCGAGTCCCCTGCTCTTCCACTAATGCATAGATGACTTCAGGAAAAGCCGTCGAACGCCAGGCTAGCAGCAACCACGAACAAGCACCGCAAGCATCCGTAATGCAACAATAGATACCCGCCTACCAGGTGCAACGCAGCGCTCCTAAGGAGCACCAACAAAAAGAAGAACAACAATCAAACAGCGACTAGCTGCTCAACCATTAGCTGTACCGACCGCCGCCCCCGAAACTCATTCACGTCCAACCGATAAGCAATTTCGACCTGCGCTATCGATTGATTCGGCCAGACATTCAAATCGACATTAAACGCAATAGCGTCCAACAAGGTATCGCCGACCTCAGGCGTTAACACCAGCTTCAGGTGTTTCTCACCCACCAACCTCTGACTGACTATCGAAAAGCGCCCATCAAATACCGGTTCGGGAAAGTGCTGACCCCAGGGTCCGGCAAAACGCAGCTCAGTCGCCAGATTAAGTTCGAAATCTTCCGGGTTGAGTTCCCCGTCTGATTCGATGATCGCCTGCAGATTCACATCTCGGGCATGGCGAGCCACTTCCAACACAAAGGCCTCAGCAAAGCCATCGTACGATTCCCGCGCCAGGGTAAGACCCGCAGCCATCGCGTGACCACCAAAGCGCGTAATGAGACCCGGATGGCGGGTCGCCACCGCATCCAGAATGTCGCGAATATGAATGCCGGGGATCGACCGGGCCGAACCTTTTATCTCGCCCTCATCGCCATCGGCGAAGGCAATCGTGGGGCGGTGTAACCGGTCCTTAATGCGCGATGCCAGAATCCCGATCACGCCCTGATGCCAGCCACTTTGGTACAGGGTCATGGCGACGGGTAGCTCTGCATCCTCTCCCAGTGATAGCTTTGCAAGTATTTGCAGTGCTTCCGACTGCATGTCTTGTTCGATGATCCGGCGGTCCATATTGAGTTGATGCAGGCGCGCGGCCTGGGAGCGGGCAGCTGCCATATCCTCACTGAGCAGGCACTCGATTCCGATGGACATATCATCGAGGCGCCCCGCCGCATTAATACGCGGACCCACTGCAAAACCGAGATCAGACGCCACCACCGTCCGCGGGTCTTTAGAAGCAACTTCCAACAGCGCCAGAATCCCCGGCCTTGCCTGACCTCCGCGAATACGCTTCAAACCCTCGGCAACGAGAATACGATTATTGCGGTCCAGTGGCACAACATCAGCCACCGTTCCCAGCGCCACGAGGTCGAGGTACTGAGCCAGATTCACTTCCGGGCGCTGCTCGAACCAAGCTCTGTTTCGCAGCTCGGCGCGCAGCGCCAGCATGATATAAAAAATAACACCGACGCCCGCAAGGTTTTTGCTGGGGAATTCACAACCAGGCTGATTTGGATTCACTATCACATCTGCCAGGGGAAGTTCCGCGCCCGCAAGGTGGTGGTCCGTAATCAACGTATTGATACCTAACGCGTTAGCTGCCGCCACACCCTCCAAACTGGATATGCCGTTATCAACGGTGATGATCAGGTCGGGATTGTCCGCGGCTGCAAGTTCGACGATCTCAGGCGTCAAACCATAGCCATACTCGAAGCGGTTGGGCACAAGATAGCAAACCTGTTGTGCGCCAAATGCTCTCAGAGCAGACACGACCAGGGCTGTACTCGTAGCGCCATCGGCATCGAAATCCCCTATTACGACTATCCTGCGATCGCTTGCCAGGGCATCCGCGAGCACAGCGCCTGCTTGATCAGCATTGAGTAGCTGGCCAGGCGCCAGCAATTGATTGAGCTTAAGGTCTAGTTCGCCAGGCGTTTCGACTCCGCGCCCATGATAGATCCGCTGCAACAGCGGATGAAGGTCCAAATCTGGAAACTGCGTGGAGGCGGATAACTGACGTCTGCGAATATGTTTAAGCACGTCGCAGGCTGCTCGCTCAGGCCTTGATGTTGGACGCGATAAACGCCTGCACCGCTGCTAGATCGTTGGGCAGCACCTCCATGCGCTCGCTGCGCTCGAACAGGTCGTTCAGGTGTTCAGGTAGCGCAACGACTTGATCAAGGCCCGCGCTCTTGGTCGCTTCGGGAAATTTAGCCGGATGCGCTGTCGCCAGGGTAACCATAGGAATTCCGGGCGCGACATCGCTGCTGTGTGCCGCTTTCACGCCAATGGCACTGTGCGGATCCAACAGGTACTCGCACTCTCGCCAGGTGCTGGCAATTTGCTGGCACGTTTCCTCATCCGATACGCGATGACTGCTGAATAATCCCCTAGCCTTTTGCATGGCGCTCTCAGAAAGGCTGATATCCCCTTCATCAAAACGCTGCATCAGTTTCGCTAAGGCAGCACCATCGCGGTCATACAAATCGAAGAGCAAGCGTTCGAAATTACTCGATACCGTGATATCCATACTGGGCGACAAGGTATGCGCCAAAGATTGACGACCATAAGTACTGGTCATCATTACCCGGTGTAATACGTCATTGTGATTAGTAGCGATGATCAGGCGCTCGATTGGCAAGCCCATTTGCTGTGCAAGATAGCCCGCAAATATGTCACCAAAGTTGCCTGTGGGAACCGAAAAAGCCACCGAACGGTCCGGTGCTCCAAGGCCCAGGGCGGCATAAAAGTAATACACTATCTGGGCCATTATCCGGGCCCAGTTAATGGAATTTACGGCGACCAGGCGGCGATCATCGGGCAGAAAATGCTGGTCACCAAAGCTGGCTTTCACCATCGCCTGACAATCGTCAAAATTACCCTGCACCGCCAGGTTGTGAATGTTGTTACCCTGCACTGTCGTCATCTGACGGCGTTGCACGTCCGACACCCTGTTGTGCGGATGCAGGATGAAGATATCGATGTTCTTACAGTGTTTGCAGCCTTCAATAGCCGCAGACCCGGTATCGCCGGAAGTAGCGCCCAGTATCACCACCTTCTGGTGTTTGCGTTCCAGGATGTAATCCAGCAAGCGTCCCAGCAGTTGCAGGGCAAAGTCTTTAAAGGCCAGCGTTGGCCCGTGGAACAATTCCAATACCCACTGGTTAGATTCGATTTGCACCAAAGGAGCAACGGCACCGTGACGAAATTCGGTGTAGGTTTCGGCCAGTATCGCGCGCAGGTCATCCTGAGGAATGCAGTCGGACACAAAGGGCGTGATAATTTTTTCGGCCAGAGCGGGATAATCCAGTGACCTCATCGCCGCAATGTCCTCACGGCTGAATCTGGGCAATGTCTTGGGTACGTACAACCCACCGTCCGCGGCGAGGCCGGTTAATAGAACCTGCTCAAAATTGAGTTCAGGTGCATTCCCCCGAGTGCTGATGTATTTCACGTGCCCATGTCCTCGCCTGCGTCCTGGTCTGCTAGCCGTCCAGCGCTTCTACGCGAATGCGCGTGACCTTGCCACTGATAGCATCCAGCGCCTCTATACCACCCACTGCTGTGTCCACACTGCCCTGAGGTGCCTTGTTGGTCAACACGATGAGCGAGACCAGTGTTTGGCCCTCCGCAGGCGCCTTCTGGATCAAGGCTTCAATACTGATGCCCTGCTCACTGAAAATGCTCGCCACCCTGGACAACACACCAGGCTTATCGGCCACCTCCATACGCAAGTACCATGGGGTTTCGATGTTCGCCATCGGAATAATGGGCAGATCTCTGAGGCTGCTTTGCGCTATTCCCAGCGCCGGCACCCGGTTGCTTTGTTCGACGCCGAAGGTGCGGGCCAGATCGACAAGATCAGCTACTACGGCCGAAGCCGTTGGTTGCGCTCCAGCACCAGCGCCATAATACAGCGTGGGGCCAACGGCACTGCCCTCCACCAGTACCGCGTTCTTCACGCCGTCGACGTCTGACAACAAGAGATGATCTGGTATCAGCGTAGGGTGCACACGCAATTCCACGCCTTCAGCATGTTGCTTGGCAATACCCAAGTGCTTGATGGTATATCCCAACTCCAGAGCATAACCGACATCCTGTGTGGTCAGTTCAGTGATTCCTTCGGTATAGACGGCATCGAACTTCAGGGGTATACCGAACGCCAGCGATGCAAGAATAACCAGCTTGTGCGCGGCGTCGATACCCTCCACATCGAAAGTCGGGTCTGCCTCCGCGTAGCCCAGCGCCTGGGCCTCGGCCAGCACATCTGAAAACTCGCGTCCCTTGTCGCGCATTTCAGTCAGAATAAAGTTACCGGTGCCATTGATAATGCCGGCCAGCCATTCGATACGGTTGCCCGCCAGGCCCTCACGCAGAGCTTTGACGATAGGAATTCCACCGGCAATAGCGGCTTCATACCGCACCTCGACACCATGCTTTTCCGCCAGAGCAAAAATTTCGTTGCCATGGACGGCTATGAGGGCCTTATTGGCCGTGACAACATGTTTGCCCGATACGATTGCCGCCTCCACTAATTCCCGCGCTACGGTGGTACCGCCGATGAGCTCAACCAGTATCTCGACTTCTGGATCACGGGCGACCTCAAAAATATCTCGACTGACGCGAATATTGGCGAGGTCACATTCTGGATTGTCGCGGCGCGCGCCCACATGAACGACTTGCAGCGAAGCCTGCGCTCGCGCACTTATCACCTCGACGTTGTCGCGCAACACATTGAGTGTACCGCCGCCGACGGTGCCCAGACCGCAGATGCCTACCTTTATCGGATTCACGCTCGTTCCTGCTTTTCTTGATAGTAGTATTTGGCCGGTGTCGCTATTCTGTCAGCCGTTTATGCACAACCATCGTTTTTAATCATACGCTTAATGCTGCGAATAGCCTGTCGTATGCGATGTTCGTTCTCGATCAATCCAAAACGCACATAACCTTCTCCGTACTCACCAAATCCGATACCCGGAGATACCGCGACCTGAGCCTCGGTTAACAGCTTCTTACTGAACTCGACAGATCCCAATGCCTGATAGAACTCAGGAATCCTGGCCCACACAAACATAGTTGCCTTCGGGGGAGTGACATGCCAGCCAGCAGCGTTAAGACCTGTGCATAAAACGTCCCGGCGAGACTGGTACATATCTCTAATCTGAGTGACACAACTTTGATCACCATCAAGCGCTGCGATAGCGGCAACCTGAATAGGCGTAAACATACCGTAATCGAGATACGACTTCATGCGTGCCAGAGCGCTGATTAGCACGCTGTTACCGCAGCAGAAACCAATTCGCCAGCCCGGCATATTGTAGCTCTTGGACATACTGAAAAATTCTACCGCTACCTCCCGCGCTCCCTCGACCTGCAAAACCGATGGCGCGACATAACCGTCATAGCACAGATCAGCATAAGCCAAATCCTGAACCACCCAGATAGAGTGTTCGCGAGCAATCTTGATGACGCGCTCGTAGAACCCCAAATCCACACATTGGGCTGTCGGGTTAGAAGGGAAATTTAACACCAGCATTTTCGGCCGAGGCCAACTGGTCTGAATTGCCTTATCCAATTCTGCAAAAAACTCGTCCTCATCAGCACCCATGGGCACATGGCGAATGTCAGCGCCGGAGATTACGAATCCATAGGGGTGAATAGGGTAGGACGGGTTCGGCACCAGGATCGCATCGCCGGGTCCGGTGGTGGCCAAGGCCAGGTGAGCCAGACCTTCCTTGGAACCGAGTGTGACTATCGCCTCTGTAGCCGGGTCTAGCGAGACATCATAGCGACGCTCATACCAGTCACAAATGGCCTTGCGCAGGCGCGGTATGCCCTTGGACTGAGAATAACGGTGAGTATCGCCACGCCGGGCAGTCTCCACCAATTTGTCGACGATATGCGCTGGTGTGGGCTGGTCGGGATTACCCATACCGAAGTCGATAATGTCTTGCCCAGCCGCGCGAGCCTTCTGCTTAAGGTCACCAATAATATTGAAAACGTATGGCGGCAGGCGCTCAATACGCCGAAATTGATCGTCCACAATTATCCGACTCTACGGGGTGCTGAATCACCGGCATCCCATTTCAAAAAAAGGGAGCAAACAGTACTGAGTCAGCCCCATACTGTCAACGCAGCAGGGGGCACAAGGGCATTATTGACGGGATTCTGGGTTCAATCCGAGAATAGCAATCAAATCAGCAGCCGGCTTATACCCAGGAATCAGCTGTCCCGTCTCCGTAATGATGGCGGGCGTGCCGTTCACACCCATCTCTTGTCCAAGCTGGTATTGTGCAGCGACCGGGTTGTCCTCACAGACTCTTTCCGGCACGGACTGTTTGCTCTTTAACTTGGTCAAGGTGTCCTCTGGGTTATCTGCACACCACGCACTGACGAGTTGTTTGCCCGGCACCGAGTCTACGCCGGCACGAGGATAAGCGAGGTAGCGCACCTCGATGCCATTCTTGTTGAGTTCAGGTACCTCCAGATGCAGCTTTTGACAATAGTAACAGCTGACATCGGTAAACGCGTAGATATAGGCGCGGGTCTCACCTTCCGGAGAAAAAATAATCATGTCATCGCGATCTATTTTTGCCAGTATTTCCACTCGCTCTTGGTCGCGACGTTGCTCAGCCAAATTAACATAGCCTGCCGGGCCGACAGAGTAGAGATCACCCACAATGAAAAAATCACCCTTTAAGGTAGAGTACACTAGCGGACCTTCTTTCAATTGCACCTCGACCACACCCGGCATTTCGCTCATTTGAGCACTGATCACCTCGACACCCCCCACATTCAGTGCGGTGCGCAACGTATCCAGCTCGGCCTTGTCCAAAGGCTCTGCAGCCAATCCAAGCGGTGCAGCCGTCATCAGTGTCGCCATCAATGCCAACTTCAAAGTTCGATAAGTCATTCTCTGTTCCTTTTCTGCATGGGCTTCTCCCCCACGATCATTGTTTAACGCTCACGTTCTTTGGAGCAGGGTACGCCCCATTAGTTCCCTCACCCGCGAGGATGGTGTTGCTCATGAAGCTCTTGCATACGCTGCTGCGCCACATGCGTATAAATTTGTGTTGTAGAGAGATCGCTATGCCCCAACAACATCTGCACCACGCGCAGGTCTGCCCCGTGATTCAGCAGATGGGTGGCAAAAGCATGGCGCAACGTATGCGGCGACAAGTGCTTTTTTATCTCGGCACGTTGCGCGTAGATTTTAATACGATACCAGAAGGTCTGGCGAGTCATTTGCGTACCGCGTCGACTGGGGAACACCACATCCGACGGCAATCCTTTTAGCAATTCCCCCCGCGGACCGGCCAGATAACGCTGCATCCAGCGCAATGCCTCTTCCCCCACGGGTACCAGTCGCTCTTTGCTGCCCTTTCCAAATACTCTAACGACCCCCTGGTTCATGCTGAGTTGGACCAGCTGCAGGCCGGTCAATTCACTCACGCGCAAACCACAGGCGTACAATAGTTCCAGCATAGTCCGATCACGAAACTCCAGTGCCAGTTCCAGATCCGGCATCTGCAAGAGTTTATCAACTTCCGCCTCTGACAACGCCTTCGGCAAGGGTCGTCCCAGTTGCGGGCTATCCACATCCAGCGTTGGATCAATGCTGATCGTGCCCTCTCGCAACAGATAGTGATAGAACCCGCGAGCGCAAGATAAAAAACGTGCACTGGAGCGGGCGGACAGCCCCTGCTCGAGCCGGGCTCCCAAATATCCCTGCAGGTTTGAACGAGAGGCGCTGGTAATCGCAGTGCCTTTGGCTGTTACCAGCCAGTCATTGAACTGCCTCAAATCGCGGCGATAAGAGGTGAGCGTATTCTCGCTCAAGCCCTTTTCCATCCACATGGCATCGATATAACGTTCGATTTCTGGGTGTATATGCAAATCCGCAGACATGCGCTAACCCTATCATGATTCACCGAGAGACTTTAGCACCCAACACGCCAATCTCCACTGGCGCTTTACTTGGCCCACCCTTACTGTCGTCCACAAAAAAGCGGCCATAGGGCCGCTTTCTGTGATCGGTAGGAAGAATATCCGATCTTAAAGTTTTTCCTTGATCCGGGCCGCTCGACCACTCAACTCTCGCAGATAATAGAGCTTCGCCTGTCGCACATCGCCGCGCCGCTTTACGCTGATGCTATCCACCAGGCGACTGTAAGTTTGGAACGTACGCTCCACGCCGATGCCATGGGAGATCTTGCGAACGGTGAAGGCAGAGTTTAGCCCACGATTGCGCTTACTGATACAAACACCCTCAAAAGCCTGCAAACGCTCACGGGTACCTTCCTTTACCTTCACCTGAACGACCACGGTATCGCCGGGCGCGAACTCAGGGAGTTCTTTACCCATCTGCTCAGCATCAAGCTCGGATATGATCTTGTTCGTGTTCATGTGGTACTCCTGTCAAATAACGATGCAGCTTCACAGCTAGCGCTTTGTTGATGATGCTCGTTCGCGAAGATATTCCGCCAACAATGTTTCTTCCTCGGGCGTCATGGCCCTGCCTTGCAACAAGTCGGGGCGACGCTCGCTTGTCCTGCCCAGTGCCTGCTTCAGGCGCCAGCGGCGAATCTCTTTGTGATTGCCGCTGAGCAATACGTTGGGTACATCTCTTTCTTCATACCTTTCGGGACGCGTGTAGTGCGGGCAATCCAACAAGTCATTCACGAAGGAATCTTCCTGCGCGGAACACTCGTGTCCCAATACACCCGGTAATTGGCGCGTCACCGCGTCGATTACCACCATGGCGGCCAACTCGCCCCCACTCAATACATAATCACCGATGGACAGTTCTTCATCCACCTGGGCCTCGATCAGACGTTCGTCGACGCCCTCGTAACGGCCAGCGACCAAAATCAGCCCTTCCAACTCTGCCAACTTCAGCGCCATGTTGTGGCTGAAGCGCTTTCCCTGCGGTGAAAGGTAGACAACTTTCGCCCCCTGACCTGCCACTTCCCTCGCCGCGGCAATCGCCTGCTGCAGGGGCTCTATCTTCATCAACATACCCGGGCCGCCGCCGTAGGGTCTGTCGTCTACCGTGCGGTGCTTATCCACGGTGTAATCTCGCGGATTGCTGTGACTCAGTGTCACCAGGTTCTGCTCGACTGCCCTACCCACAACACCGTGGTCACTGACTGCCGAAAACATTTCCGGAAACAGGCTCACCAGTGCAATTCGCATCGTGCTCTGTCTCCGGACCTGACCAGGTTCCCGACTATTCCTCGAGGAACCAATTAACCTCTAGTACTGCCTCTTTCAGGTCCACCCTGGTCACCACGTCGCCTTGTACGTAGGGGATCAACCGTTCCTGCTCATCAATACTGCCGTCGCAGGCCTTCACTACCAGTACATCGTTGGCGCCGGTTTCAATCAGGTAATCCACCGTGCCTAACAGCACTTTCTCTTTGTCGCTTTGACACCAGACCTGTAATCCCTGCAGGTCTCGCCAGTAATAATCGCCCTGATCCAGCGGCGGCAACACATTTTCTGAAACCGCAATCTCCAGCCCGGTGTAGGCCTCGGCCAGACTGCGTTCATCAACGCCTTTGATATGCGCCACCAGGCCTTTGCCGTGCCGCTTACCCGAGTCGAACTCGACCGGCTCTAAGGTTCCACCCCGTCTTAAATGCCAGCCCGTATAACCCAGAAAATTTTCCGGTGGGTCTGTGTACGAGTGTACCTTCAACCAGCCTTTAATCCCGTAACAACCAGTAATCTTACCGACTACCAGCATGCCGTTGACCGCAGACTCACTCATCACTGCCGCCCGCGATTATCGTAACTCTACCAATCAGGCTGCTGTTGCAGCACTCTTGAGCAAGCTTGCAACGCGCTCAGAGAGCTGCGCGCCCTGACCCCGCCAATAGGCAATGCGATCAGTATCGATGCGCAAGCGCTCTTCCTGGCCACGTGCTGTCGGATTGAAAAAGCCGACTCGCTCGATAAAGCGACCATTGCGCGCATTGCGGCTGTCAGTCACGGTGAAGTGGTAAAAGGGACGCTTTTTTGCGCCGCCTCTAGCAAGACGAATTGTTACCATTTTGCGTAATTTCCTGGAATTTAGGGGGTATTTGCTGCGATTTCGCACAAATAGCCACGGCAATAACCGGCTGGCAAGCCGGAAAGGTGGCGTATCATACGGAAAATGCGCGCCAGATTAAACCCCGTGCCGCACTATTTTTTAATTAAATCCGTACCTTATGAATCAACGAAAGGGAAGGCCCCCTCCTCCGGCACCGCCCGCTCCCCCGGCCCCGCCAGGGGGCATCATGCCTTCCAGACCGCGCATCATTTTCTCCATGCCGCCGCCTTTCATCTTCTTCATCATCTTTTGCATCTGTTTATGCTGCTTCAAAAGACGGTTGAGGTCCTGCACCTGGGTGCCAGAGCCCTGGGTGATTCGACGCTTACGCGTCCCCTGGATCAACTCGGGATTACGCCGCTCTTTGGGCGTCATGGAGTTAATCATCACCTCCATGCGCGTAAACATTTTCATATCGAGGTTCTGCTGCGCCATCTGCGCCATGTTGCCCATGCCAGGCAGTTTGTCCAACATGCCTGTGATACCACCCATGTTGTTCATCTGCTGCAGCTGATCGCGAAAATCCTCGAGATCAAACTTCTTGCCCTTCTTGACCTTTCGCGCAAGTTTCTCGGCTTTTTTCTTATCAACCTTTTGCTCGACCTCCTCGATCAGAGAGAGCATATCCCCCATACCCAGGATGCGTGAAGCCAAACGGTCCGGGTGAAAGGGGTCCAGTGCTGCGGTTTTCTCTCCAACTCCGAGAAACTTGATTGGCTTACCGGTGACGGAACGCACCGACAAGGCTGCTCCACCGCGTGTATCGGCGTCTACCTTGGTGAGAATCACCCCCGTCAACGGCAGCGTCTCCCCGAAAGCCTTAGCCGTATTGGCCGCATCCTGGCCCGTCATGGCGTCAACCACGAACAGTGTTTCCACCGGAGTCACCGCCGCATGCAATTCGGCAATCTCAGCCATCATCTCTTTGTCAACTGCCAGCCGGCCGGCAGTATCGACAATCAACACATCGCTGAATTTAATCCGCGCGTGCTCCAGTGCCGCCCTAGCAATGTCTACCGGTTTCTGTCCGATATCGCTGGGAAAGAAGTCCGCACCCACCTCCGCTGCCAGAGTTTCTAATTGCTTAATAGCCGCCGGACGATAAACATCCGCACTGACCACTGTTACCTTTTTCTTGTCCCGCTCGGCGAGCAGTTTGGCCAGCTTGGCCACCGTGGTGGTTTTACCCGCACCCTGCAAACCCGCCAGCATAATCACCGCCGGCGGCGTGGCAGCCAGATTAAGACCTTCATTGGCGGAGCCCATCATCGTCTCGAGCTCAGTCTGCACAATTTTCAGGAAGACCTGGCCGGGACTCAGGCTTTTCATAACGTCCTGGCCCACCGCTCGCTGCTTGACGGCGTCTACAAACTCTTTAACCACCGGTAACGCAACATCGGCCTCCAATAGGGCCATCCGCACTTCCCGCATCGTTTCCTGGATGTTCTCTTCCGTTAAACGAGCCTTGCCCTTGATGGTGCGCAAACTGAGGGACAGTCGTTCGCTTAAACTCTCAAACATGGGGGTATCTCTCCAGACGCTGTATTGAGGGGGTACGGGCGGCCACTATTGATTCTACTGTGACAAGTCGGTACAAAGGACGCAGTATACTTTACCTGAGTCCAAGCCCCAAACCGATGTCTGTCACTTTACTCGCTCCGCTTTGCGCACTGCTGTACCTGGCGGCTACGGCTCTACAACTGCTGCACCTCTCTCAGCGCCACGAGCAGATCGATCGAGGCGTTTTTGTACTGAGCCTGTTTGCACTGCTGTTACACGCTCTGATTGTCTGGAAAATCGTATTTCTCAGCGAAGGCGTTGCGCTAGGGTTTTTCAAAATTGTTGCGCTACTGTTTCTGGTGATCAACCTGGCATGCATAACATCGCTCAGCCGACGACCGCTGCAGAACCTCCTGATCGCTCTGTATCCGCTGTCGGCCCTGGCTGTTCTGATTTCGACATTTGCCCCTGACACCGCACCGCTACTGAGCCACCTCAGCAATGGCATGATATTACACATCAGTAGCTCCATTTTGGCCTATGCGGTGCTCACCCTGGCCGCTATTCAATCCGCCGTACTTGCCCTGCAGGACCGCCAGTTAAAGCATCGCCACACCCGGGGAATCATCCAGGTTCTGCCACCACTGCAAAAAATGGAAAGCATGCTGTTCGAATTGCTGTGGATTGGCGTGACGCTGCTGACGATAGCTATCGTCTCTGGCGTGATTTTTATCGATGACATATTCGCCCAGAGCCTGGTCCATAAAACCGTGCTCACCATTGTTGCCTGGCTGTTGTTTTCAGGCCTTTTATGGGGGCATTACCAGCTGGGCTGGCGCAGCCGCACAGCGGTGCGCCTGACTCTCGCCGGCTTTTTGGTGTTGATGCTGGCTTTTTTTGGCTCAAAACTGGTGTTGGAACTGATACTACAGCGTGCCTGATTTGCTAAATAAAAGAATTTCCGGGGCTTGCTCCAGCTTCAATTTTTCTTCAAGATACCCTTCCTATCCCTTACGAGGTCCAAACCGGCATTGAACGAAGCACCGCTGGGCTTACTTTTCTCCATTCTTGCTGCACTCATTGTACTCTCCGGTTTCTTCTCCAGTGCAGAAACCGGCATGATGTCTCTCAATCGCTATCGATTGAAACATCTGCAGAAGAACAACCATCGTGGCGCCATCCGCGCCGGTAGATTGCTGGAAAGGCCAGACCGCCTTATCGGCCTGATTCTTATCGGCAACAATTTGGTCAACATTTTTGCCTCGGCCGTTGCCACTATCATTGCCATTAAACTGTGGGGCGACAACGGCATATTTATTGCCACCGGTGTGCTCACGTTAGTAATTTTGATTTTTGCCGAAGTCACACCAAAAACGATTGCTGCGCTGTATCCAGAGAAAATAGCCTTTCCCGCCAGCCTGATTCTGTATCCATTGATGATAATTTTTTACCCGGTGGTTGCCCTGGTTAATGCCGTTACCAACGGGCTATTGAAGATGTTGGGCTTTGACCCCAACAAGCAGAACGATGAACACGTTTCATCTGAAGAGCTGCGCACTATCGTCACCCACGCAGGGCAATTAATACCCGCAAGGCACAGGGAACTACTGCTGAATATTTTCGACCTGGAGCAGGTATCAGTCGATGACATCATGGTGCCTCGCAACGAGGTGTACGGCATCGACCTGGATGATAGCGATGCCGATATTCTTCTGCGCATTCAATCGAGCGCCCACACCCGATTGCCGCTGTGGCGTGACGGTATCAACAATATCGTGGGCGTTCTGCACATGCGCAATATAAGCCGTGTCATTACATCGCAAGGACTGGACCGGCTTGCTCTTGAACGTGAAATGGAAAAACCCTATTTCATACCTGAGAGTACGCCGCTTCACACGCAGCTGTTAAATTTCCAGAAGAAGAAAAAACCGCTAGCCGTGGTGGTAGACGAGTATGGCGAAGTGCTGGGCCTGGTGGCACTCGAGGATATTCTGGAAGAAATTGTAGGTGAATTCACCTCCAATATGGCAGAGACCGCTGAGAGTATCTTTCCGCAACGCGATGGCAGTTACATTATCGATGGTACCGAGAGTGTTCGCGACATTAACAAGTCATTGGACTGGTCTCTTCCCACGAACGGACCCAAAACACTCAGCGGCTTGATTCTTGAACATTTAGAGTCATTTCCAGATGCTAACGCGGGATTGTCCATAGGGGACTACCGGCTGGAAATTCTTGCTCTGGAAGGAAACGTTGTACAGGCGGCGCGCGCTCAGTTAGCGAAAGGCGTTCCAGATGAGCACTAGCTAAGTCGAATATCTGTACTCGAACGTAAGCGCTCATGCGCGCGACGCAGCGTCTCGCGTTTCTGCTCGGCAGTAGCCATAAACCAATCGGTGATTTCTCCGACAGAGCGATAGCAACCCGTGCAAATATCGTTTTCATCTATTGCACAGACAGAGATACAAGGCGATTTTGGTTCCGTCTCACTCATTCCTGCACACCGAGCTCAGCATTGTAGCGACTGCCATTGCTAACATAATGTTCCGCATTGAGTATGAGCCCCTGTTGCTGTTCATCTGACAGCTGGGACTTGATTTTAGCCGGCGACCCCAACACCAAAGAGCCATCGGGAATTTCCATACCTTCCGTCACCAGCGCATTAGCACCAACCAGGCAGCCCTTCCCAATGACGGCGCCATTGAGAACAACCGCATTGATACCCACGAGCGTACCATCGCCAATCGTGCAGCCATGTAACATGGCGTTATGGCCCACCGTCACGTTCTTTCCCACTGTCGTGGGAAAGCCTGGATCAGCGTGTATCACGGTGCCATCCTGGATATTACTGCCGGCTCCGATTTCGATGCGGTCTGCATCACCGCGCAACACACAGCCAAACCAGACACTGCTCTTCTCGTGCATGATGACATCGCCGATGACCGCTGCGCTGGGCGCAATGAAATGCCCTTCACCCATCAGAGTTACCTGCTTGTCACCCAGTGTGTATTTCATGGCTCTTGCTTCCAGTCGCGTTGTAAGTCTAATCCCGTATCGTAGGCGACATTGACCACCAGAGCCAGTATCGCCGCTGTAACACCCCAGATACTGTCACTGCCTATCTGATAATGGGGAACCTTGCGCACCCTAATGCCATCGGACATGGACTCAAGGCGAAACAAGTCTGCATCGGCAAAAACAGAGAGCTGGGTGAAAAACACACTGTCGAACTCCCCTGGATCAATCACCAGATCGGGGTCAGCAGGTATCCGGGCAATACAGGGGAAAACTTCAAAGCCGGTGCGCGTAATCAGCGGCTCTAACTTACCCAGTGGGTACATTGCGTCCTGAGGTAAACCCACCTCCTCCATCGCCTCGCGTTGTGCGGTGTGCCAGGGTGAAAGGTCTGTGAGCTCGCGCTTTCCACCGGCAAACGCAATCTCTCCCGGATGCAGACGCAAATGCATCGCCCGACGCCCCAACAGCACGCGCGGCTCTGCCTCCTCTGTGAGTGCAACAAGTACCGCCGCCTGTGGCCACGACCCCTCGCCCAGAGGAATCTCCCAGGCACCTTCGTTTAGCACTAGCCCAGATTCAATTCGATTTATTATGCCAAAGGCTGATGCCATCACTGTGGCAACTCTGTTACCACAGCCACAACATCCCACGCCGGTGTTTCATAGGGGTGTGCATCGAGCATGGCCGCAACGGCAGCGCGAATGCACTCATCCGCACAGACCATTTCAACGCGGTACTCGACCACCGTTTCTACTGCGCCCACCTGCCCCAAAAATGGCGTGCTACCGACAAGCGGCCTGAACTGCCCCTGACCCAGCACTTGCCAGCTACAACTATCATAATCACCAACGCGTCCCGCTCCCGCAGCAAAAATCGCTTTTTTAACATCTTCCACATGGGTCTCAGGCACATAGAAACAGAGTTTATGCATTACACTCCCCTCGCCTGCTGGACGTAGAACTTCTCGGAAAATTGATTGAGGCTCCCCGCCTCTATCGCCCTGCGAATACTCGCCATGTGCTGCTGGTAGAAGTGCAGGTTATGAATCGTATTAAGTTGGGAACCAAGAATTTCATTGCACTTATCCAGATGATGCAAGTAAGCGCGGCTGAAATTTTTACAAGTATAACACTCGCACTCTTCATCCAGTGGCGCGGTGCTGTTTTTGTGGCGCGCATTCCGTAATTTCAACGCACCTCGTGACGTAAACAAATTGCCATTGCGCGCGTTGCGAGTGGGCATCACACAATCGAAAAGGTCAATGCCGCGGCGCACCCCTTCCAATAAATCGGCGGGCGTGCCCACGCCCATCAAGTAACGCGGCTTGTCCATAGGCATGGAAGGTGCCAGTCCATCTAACACATTCAGCATCGCGTCTTTGGGTTCTCCCACTGACAAACCGCCTATCGCATAACCGTCAAAAGCCTATATTTTCTAGACCGGCGAGAGATTCGTCGCGCAGTTGTGGATACATACCACCCTGCACGATCCCAAAGAGCGCGGCTGCGTTATCGCCATGCGCTTCTTTGCTGCGCAATGCCCAACGCAGCGACAACTCCATGGATTGACGCGCCTCATCTTCGGTCGCCGGGTAGGGTGTACATTCATCAAAAATCATCACAATATCAGCGCCCAAACTGCGCTGAATCGCCATGGATTTTTCCGGATCCAGGAAGACTTTGGCCCCATCCACGGGCGATTGAAAATCCACACCCTGCTCAGAGATTTTGCGCATCTTGCCCAGACTAAACACCTGGAAACCACCGGAGTCTGTGAGTATAGGACCATCCCAGCCCATAAAATCATGCAGATCACCGTGCTGCTCGATAATGTCCGTACCCGGACGAAGCCATAGGTGGAAGGTATTGCCAAGAACGATCTCTGCACCAATCTCACGAATATCGCGCGGCAACATGCCCTTCACTGTGCCGTAGGTACCTACCGGCATGAACGCCGGAGTCTCTACCGTACCGCGCGGAAATAGCAGGCGCCCTCGACGCGCCAGCCCCTCGCTGCTCGATTGTTCAAAACGCATATGGCACTGATCGCTCATGCCTGATCCTTCGATTGTGTATTCGCGGTGAGAAACATGGCGTCACCATAACTGAAAAAACGGTACTGGGCTGCAATCGCCTGAGCGTAGGCATCCAACGTTCGCCGCCTGCCTGCAAAAGCACTTACCAGCATCAACAGAGTCGACTCTGGCAGATGAAAGTTGGTGACCATGGCATCCACACTACAAAAGCTATACCCCGGATAGATAAAGATATCAGTATCGCCACGAAAGGGTTGCAGGTCACCGCTGGCAACACTTGCTGACTCCAATGAGCGCACCGCCGTTGTGCCCACGGCAACAACACGTCCACCGCATTCGCGAGTTTCCCGCACTGCTGCGCACACATTCTCGCTCACCTCGACAAATTCCTTGTGCATCACGTGGTGCTCTATCGCATCCTCTCGCACCGGTTGAAATGTGCCCGCGCCGACATGGAGGGTCACTGTCTCTCGCCTGATTCCACGCGCATCAATCTGTGCTAATAGTGCGTCGCTAAAGTGCAGGCCAGCAGTGGGAGCAGCAACAGCCCCCTCGCAGTGTCCGAAGACGGTTTGGTAGCGCTCTCTATCCAGAGCATCATCCGCTCGCTCAATATACGGTGGCAATGGCATGTGCCCTATGTCCTGGAGGATGTCGGACAAAGCGGGGCCACCTTCTGAAGAAAGACAGAATAAGGCGCCTTCGCGGCCGGTAACTGTCAATTGATACGGGCCGGGAACGTCCGCAGCCTGCGAACTAAGCTGGATGATTGTGCCGGGGCGCGGCGATTTACTCGATCGAATATGCGCTGCGGCTGTGTGTGCACCGGTCAGGCGCTCGATCAGCACCTCTACCTTGCCTCCAGTCTCCTTGCGCCCCCATAGTCGGGCTGGAATGACTCGAGTATCGTTGAACACCAGCAAATCCTTTGCATTGAGAAAGTCTGGCAGTTCGCGAAAAGAGTGGTGAAAGACCTCCCCACAGTCGCCTTGAAGCACCAACAGCCGGCTATTACTGCGTTCCGGCAGTGGGCGCTGGGCAATCAGGTGCGGCGGCAAGTCGTAACTAAAATCAGTGCGTTTCATAGACAAAAAAGCCGGCACATGGCCGGCTCAGTCGCAAGCCCGGGGGCTTACTTCTCAGTTTCTTCAGCAGGTTCTTCCGCTGGCGCTTCAGCTTCTACAGCCTCCTCTGCGGGACTCTCCTCAGCTGTGGCTTCTTCTGCAGCGACGTCCTCAGAAGCGGCGTCTGCCTCTGGAGCCTCTTCTACCGCAGGCGCCGCAGGCAACGTCGCCTTGATCAGCTCTTCAGCGATCAGGATACGCGTCTTCTCATCACCGTTAACCGCATTCCTTCCCACGTCTTTCACCGCATAGCGGTTGTCGCCGCGCTGATAGATACTGTATTCAGCTGTTTTCTTGACTAATTTCATGGCCATGTTCTTTTCTCCCGGGATACTCAGATCACTCGCCCCAATACAGGGCGAAATTTGAAGTTTCAGCTCAATAATAAGCCGGGGGGCAGTGTACAGCCAAATCCCCTATAGGTTAAGGAAAAATATTGAACTTTGACTGTTCGTTGTTATACTCTCGCGCTCTCCAGAGGGCACTACTTTGCCCTCCATTATCTCTCTTTGCCGGAGTGGTGAAATTGGTAGACACGCCGGATTCAAAATCCGGTGCTAGCGATAGCGTGCCGGTTCAAGTCCGGCCTCCGGTACCACTATAAAAATAGTAGTTACGGCACTTTCCATCGACCTTAACTTCTAGGCGCGAAAAACATGGCGCACACTCCGTGCACATCAGTCAAAATATCAGGCCAAGAGCTCCGGTTGCTCTATATTTCAGCGTTTAGTTAATGCTAGGCCGCGTTGCTTCACAGGATGTTGTGTTAGACAAAGTATTTAGGGTGATTCCACTACGGGTGCGATGGCATGCAGCATGTAAATGAAGATTGCCTATTATTAGATTCCAACCGACTGGCCCAGATGGGCATATTCAAAGCAAGACACATCCGCGCAGAGGCTCAATGGGAAGGCGGTTCAAATATCCTACTGGTATATATGGGGGAGCATATGAACCTGAAATATTCCGTCAACGGCCGACCCTACACCCAAGAAATTACTATATCGACGATGCCCTGTCATTTCGGAGGTTTTCCGTATTACTTTTATTGCCCAGCCTGTTCTACAAGACGAGTTAACCTTCTACTTGGGATGACCGGCTTTTATTGCCGGGAGTGCTATGACCTGCCCTACTGCAGCCAAGTGTGTCGCTACCTCGATAGATTAATCACCAAGAACCATGCGCTGCAAAATAGGCTCTGGGGGGAGAACCGGCGACCTATGCGCAAAAGTACTAGACGCTGTCTAATAGCCAGGTTGAATTCTATTCAAGACGAGATAAACAAAGAGTCAATGAGAAGATTTGGAGTCCTCATCTGCTAGCGAATACCTGTGCGGCGTCAGCCAACATGGTGCCAAATGACCTGGTTCACTAAGAGATACATCTGCTACCGCGCGCCTGCTACTTTTAAGCTAAGGTAGAGGAGTATCATCATGAGCATGTCAAACACGGAAAAGACGGTCAAGGATATCCGCCGCAACACCCGCCGCAAGTTCTCAACCGAGGAGAAGATTCGCATTGTCCTGGATGGTCTGCGGGGCGAAAGCTCCATCGCTGAACTGTGTCGCCAGGAAGGCATCAACCCCAACCTGTATTACCGCTGGAGCAAGGACTTCCTTGAGGCTGGCAAGAAGCGTCTGTCGGGCGATACCGTACGTGAAGCCAACACTGATG
>JAPKAY010000121.1 GCA_028825045.1 Halioglobus sp. | reverse complement strand
GTGATACGCCCCTTCATAGACAGGCTTCAAGCCAGCTAAAGCTGCCATCGTTGTGTCGCGCAGACCCTGGTCACGGCTAACTACCTTGGTCTTACCTGTGGGATTCCCGTCCTCGCCGGTAATTGGCGCGTCTACGGAAATCACCTCTTGGTCATACCAACCATTGTCCCAGGCCTGTTTGGCCAAGCGCTGCGAACGGAAACCAAATTCTTCCAATTCCAGTCGACTGATCCCACGATTGTCGGCAATCCGCTGAGCAGCGTGAAATTGTCCCTGGGCCTCATCCCATGGCCATTGTGTCGGCCGCGAGCGACCGGCCGGTTTATAACGGCTGCTGTCACCCAAACGTATTCGACTCATCGACTCAATACCGCATCCAATACCGATATCGATGGTGCCGTTATTGATGAGGGCCGCTATCATGTGGTTAGCCGCTTGTGCCGAGCCACACTGGGCATCAACAGTCATCGCACCAGGAGCATAACCAATACCCATGGACAACCAAGCGGTTCTGGTGACATTGCTCGCCTGCTCCCCAGCTTGCGTGACACAACCGCCGATTATCTGCCCTACATCGTCTGGGTCGACGCCCGCTTTATCGATCACGGCTTTTTGTGTTAGCGCCAGCAGTTGCGCTGCATGTAAGCCGCTCAGGTCGCCGACTATGGCCTTGCCTCTGCCGATGGGCGTTCTTAACGCGTCTACGATTACGGCTTCAGCCATAAATTTCTCCGGTTAAATACTCGATACTCGGAACAATGACGTACCAACAGACTTTCTTGTTGGGTTGGCTTAAGGAATCTGCCGTAAGCACTAATCTTGCGGCTTATAGTCTGCGGGAAGCGTAATAGTCTTGTATTCACAAAATGCATTCAATCCCTCTGGCCCCAGTTCGCGTCCAATGCCCGACTGTTTAAACCCTCCAAACGGGCTGTGGAAATCCATACTTTGGCCATTAACCCCATACGTGCCGGTACGCACTTCGCGAGCGATATCGAGTCCGCGCTCTGCGTCGCCACACCATACTGACCCTGACAGGCCAAAGCTGGAATCGTTGGCAATGGCAACGGCTTCTGCCTCATCCTTATAGGGAATCACTACGATTACTGGACCAAATATTTCCTCCTGGGCGATACGCATGTTGTTATCCACATTGGTAAATACCGTAGGTTCAACATACCACCCCTTGTCCAGGCCTTCGGGTCGGCCGCCGCCAGTGGCGATGGTCGCCCCTTCTTCTCGACCTATGGCAATATACTCTTCCACTCGCTCACGATGATGGCTGGCAAAAAGCGGCCCAATATCACAGGCCTCATTCGAAGGGTCACCGACATTTTGAGCGCTGACAGCCGCGACTAATGCCTCGACAGTTTCCTCATAACGCGCATGGGAGGCGAGAATTCGGGTCTGCGCAATACAGGCCTGTCCGGTGTTCATCATGGCCCCCGGCAAGAGCTTCGGCATCACTGCATCGAGATCACTGTCATCCAAAATAATGGCAGCGGATTTCCCACCCAATTCGAGAGTACAGCGTTTTATCTGTTCCCCACAGATGGCGCCAATCTTCCTTCCCGCAGCCGTGCTGCCAGTAAAGGACACTTTATCAACGCCGGGATGAGAAACGAGGTATTGACTAACATCACGTTCCGCTGGAACAATGTTGACAACACCTGGCGGAATTGACGTAGTTGCCAGTGCTTCTGCAAGTGCATAGGCATCCAGCGGTGTTTCCTGTGCTGGTTTCAGTACTATAGTGCAGCCAGCGGCCAGCGCGGGTGCCAGCTTAAGCATCGCGGTGAACAGAGGCACATTCCAAGGGGTAATAGCGGCGACAACCCCCAGGGCTTCCTGTCGCACCTTGACAGGCCCCATCATGCCCTGGCGATCTTCTTCGAAAGGAAAATTCTTCGCTAAATCGGCGTAATACTCCAATACCATAATCGGCGCAAACGTTTGGCCTGCGGTGGAAAATGTGATTGGACAGCCCATTTCCTGAGAAATAATCGAGGCCATTCCCGGAATGTCCCGCTGCAATGCTGCGGATAACTCTTTGATGCAGTCGGCGCGATCAGATGCACTCATTCGAGGCCAAGGACCATGGTCAAACGCTTCGCGTGCAGCCATTACTGCGATATCAATGTCAGCATGCTGGGCAGCGGGAACGGTGGCAATTATTTTTTCGGTTGCGGGATTGATCACGTCGAACGTGGCCGTGGAGGAAGGCACACACCACTCATTAGCAATGAAAAAACGATCGTAGCTTTTAACGGTAAAGGATTGATCAGACATGAATTTACTCTCTGTAGCTATGACACTTGATAGCGTCCGGACAAAGCGATTTCCAGAGCTTTCGGGTAGGAGGGTTTGCCGCTTGGCGCCCTGGGGACCTCGGCGACGATGTGTAACGCGCGTGGAACCTTATAACCGGCAATATGCTTACGTGCTTCGTCCTGTGCAGCGCCAAGGCTTAGCAGGGCATCTCCCTTGACGGATACGATTGCAGTCACTTTACTGCCAAAGCGCTCATCAGGCGTCGCGACCACTAAGCAATCATAGATGCCTGGATGGTTTTTCAGAGCCTGCTCCACTTCTTCTGGAAAAATCTTCTCTCCTCCAGAATTGATGCAGTTTGAACCACGGCCAAAAATGGTGATGCTGTTGTCCTTTTCCAGGCTTGCTTCATCGCCCACCAACAGCCAGGTTTCACCATCGACTTCAACAAAGCTCTTGGCCGTTTTGACTGGATCGTTGTAGTAACCGGTTGGGATATAGCCGCTGCGCGCAAAAATGCCCATCTCGCCGGGAGCGACATGCTGATGCGCTTCACCCTCTCTATCGCTAATGACCGACATAAAATCGCTCTTGCTGACATTACCAAGACCTTTTCCCTTTTTACCGCCGCCGTCTGCTCCCATGTTGCCACTCTCGGAAGA
>JAPKAY010000120.1 GCA_028825045.1 Halioglobus sp. | reverse complement strand
GATTGTGGGTGCCCAGGCGCAAATTGCGATCGATGGCTGGCGCAAGGTGTGGATGGTAATAGGCCTGTCAGTTCTCGTATTGGGCTTACTGAGTGTCACGTTGGCGGGACGAAGAGAACCGTCTCACCAAACCAGCGAAGAGCTGGGAGACGAGGCCGTTCTCACATTACGAGAAGCACTGCGCACGCCCTGCTTCTGGGTCTTTGGCATTGGCATGGCTTTATATGGCGGTTTGATCGCTAGTGTGAGTTTATTCAATGAATCAATCTTGCAAGAATTAGGCTTTGGCCAGGAGACATTTCGTTATGCCATGGCAGGACTGATGAGTGCTGGCTTAGTGGGTAACATTGCAGCAGCGTGGTCAGCACGCCGAGTCGGGTTACCACGTGTGATGGCTGTGAGCCTTGCGATCCTAACCAGTGTGATGCTCATTTACAGCCACTTGCAATCAGACTGGCAGGTCATCATGCATGCCGGTATTTTTGGCTTCTGTGGCGGCGTGTTTTCCGTGCTGTTCTTCACTGGCTTTGGTCAAGCCTTTGGGCATACCCACCTTGGCAAGATCCAGGGCTGCGCCCAAGTCTTGGCCGTCATAGCTTCAGCGTTAGGGCCTTGGTGGTTAGCAGATGTCCAGCAGCGCCTCGGCAGCTACTTTTCCGCTATGACTAGTGCAGCCCCCGTGTTCGCCTTAGTCGCGATCTGTGCGTGGTTCACCAAGACACCCTCCCGACAATCGCTGTAATCAACTGCTAGGAATTTTTCCAGGCGGTTCTACTCTGAGTGCAATGTTCACAGCAGTAGCTATAGTCGTCCAGTAATCCTCACCACCTGCCAAATTGACGGGCAGCGGCGCGTCGCCATCGGTGATGCCCAGACTGGCGGCCTGGGCCTCTGTGAGTATATAGTCAACTGGGTCAACGTCATTCCCGTCGAGAAGAATAGACTTCACCTGATGGTCCTGACCGAGATCGACCCATACCCATTGGTGACTTGAAAATAAAAAAAAGGGGAATTAAGATATTACCTTTTAATTCCTCTTTTAGATCCCTCTCAGTCCTTTTTCTTACGAACTGTGGCTCCGCTATCACTTGAATAATATAAGCCATCGGTCCCAAGTATCCACCAGTTTTCCCCCGTTGCCGAGAGTGTCTGATCGGCGGCAACGATGGCTATAACACCTTTTGGAACATCACCTTTGCCGGTCGTCCAATCCCATACATCACCACCAAGATCGCAACGCGATATGCGACCCGGTACCGCTGGATCAAGCGCCTGAACAAACTTACGAGTACAAAGCTGGGAACCTGCAATACTACCGCCCAAAGCCGTGAAAGGCCGCTGCGATTCTAAACGCGGATGCCTCGCGTACATGTAGCCATTCGTGGCCTGCGCAATGGAAAAGAACAGGCCATGCGTCGTTCCATAGAGCCAGTGGCTTACATCGCAACGGAGAGAGAGCGTATTCAGGTAGCCCAGATCGGCTCGCTTGGAGCTTACGTGGAACGTCTTGCCATTATCGTGAGAGGTATACACGATCGCCGATTGCTCGGTCGTTGAAAAACCCGGTTCGCCGCGACCCACCAGCGGCATAAAACGATCGGGACAGGTACTCGCCTGGATAACCGTCTGATTGAATTCGTTTTTGAAGTAAGGATTTATTAACAGCGTCGTGAAACGCTGTCCCTGAGAAATAATGCGATCCCAGGTCTCACCTCCATCGTCACTTCGATACAAACCTCGCGTCTCGCAAGCGGCAAAAATCGTTTCCGGATTCATCGGAAGAAAACCCAGCACTTCACCGCAGATTGCCGACGGGCCCACCGCATCAAAATCGCAGTCAACCGCCAGCTTTTTCCATGTATTCCCGCCATCTGTAGTCTTATATAACCCACCTTGAAACTTACCCTGAGCGTCAGGTTTTCCTGCTGCACGCAACATTACATCAGAATTTGTCGGATGAATTGCAACGCTGCGAACCGCATTGGCGGCGCCTTTTAGTTTACCATTGGCACTGCTCCATATATTACCGCCATCTTCTGACCGCAATAAGCCAGAGTCTGTTGTCCGAATCACAACAACTTTCGGATTCGATGGAGCAACGATCACGCCTGTCAAACGTGCCGATTTTGTTCCAGTGGCCGCAGTTACCGGTGCGATGTCATCTTTCGGAACTCCCGCTGTCAGCGAGACCTGCGAGACCGATGCCCGGAAATGCATTTGCGCATCCTGCGGCAGTGCCCGGAACACGATACCGGCGCCAACTTTAGGTGAAAGCTGCTTCAAATGACTCGTACCGAATTTCCAGTTGCTTCCATCGGCCGATGTCCAGGCGGACCAAACATTGCCTTCCCGGACAATTCGCAACCACGAATGGCCGCTGGGCAGGCGTTGATAGCTCTGCCGTGTGCCAGCGCCATCGCCATGGTCAGGTGTAGTGCGCAAGCCATTTCTGGCCACCAGCATCAAACCAAATTCCTGGCCCCAACCGTAATTGTTACGTTCAGGGTGCTCACGTGCAGTCAACCCTACCCACGAAGAGCCATTAACCGGTTCACCGTTAACACCCAGGCAATGGTCAATCTTGCACGTTAAAGTAAAATCACCTTCAATCTCACGGTTAATCACATATTCACCATCGCCAACGAACGAGAATGCGTTAGGAGCTGTCTGGAGAATGTTATAGGTTGCTTTTTTTTCGCCGGCAATCCCCAGTTCCCATCCAGAAAGCTTCTTCATCGCCACGGTAACAGATACTATCTGCGAATCGACCGTGTTGTTGCCGTCATAGAAAACGCGGGCCCACACCTTGTGCTCACCTCCGGGAAGAACTCCGTTGTACGTTAGCGTACTCCCCTGAGCAGAACTGATCCGCATCTTGTCAAAGAAGAAGTGGATACGCTCGATCTTATGGCCGTTAGGTTCAACCTCGACCTGAGCTTCGATACCGCCGTTATCATCGGTC
>JAPKAY010000119.1 GCA_028825045.1 Halioglobus sp. | reverse complement strand
CTTTGACGGGCGTGTATCTGCGGATATCGTTTATTGTTTTGCATCGCCCACAGTACACCCGTTGGCCGTTAACGTTCCCTATGCTACGTTCCTTTCATTTAACTCGGGATTTAACTCTTCGTGTTTTGAAGGTGCGTAAATTGACTTCTTAAAAGTCACTATGCATTATGTAAGCAATCGCCAAGCCCTATCGCAGATTTATGCATGCTGTTCTCCTCTGTTACCTTCCTGTTTTATTTCCTGCCGCTGTTCCTCCTCTGTTACGCCGTTTTACCCTTTCGCAACGCCACCGCATTGCTGTTCAGTGCAATTTTCTATGCCTGGGGAGAGGGCCTGTTTCTGTCGGTCCTGGTGGTGTCGGTGCTTCTCAACTACGTATGTGGCCGATGGATTGATAGTGCAAGCGAGCGCGGACGACAGCGCGCGTTAACAGTAGGTGTCATCGCTAATCTGACCCTGCTCGGCTACTTCAAATATTTTGGCTTCCTGGTGGTGGACATATTCGGTTGGCAGAGTTTCAATCCGGATAATATTCCTCACTTGCCGCTAGGTATTTCTTTTTTCACCTTCCAGTCCATCTCCTATTTGGTGGATGTCTATCGACGTGATGCCAAGGTCGCAGATTCCATTCTCGACCTCGCCCTGTATATTATGATGTTCCCGCAACTTATCGCAGGCCCTATCGTTCGCTATGCGCGAGTGGCGCGGCAGTTACGCCGCCGGGTAGTACACGTCAACTATCTCTTACACGGGCTGATGTTCTTCGCCATTGGCCTGGCCCAGAAAATGCTTATTGCCAACAATATGGCCGGTGTTGCCGACAGCATTTACGGCCTGCCACAAGATGCCCTATCAACTGGCCTGGCCTGGACTGGAGCTACCACTTACACTCTACAGATCTATTTTGATTTTGCCGGTTACTCGAATATGGCCATTGGCCTCGGCCTGGTCATGGGTTTCAAATTTCCCCAGAACTTTAACTATCCCTATATTTCACAATCCATCACTGATTTTTGGAGACGCTGGCATATGTCACTGTCCAGCTGGTTTCGCGATTATCTGTATATCCCACTGGGCGGTAATAGGGTCGGCTCCTGGCGCACATATCGCAACCTTTTGATTGTTTTCCTCCTTTGTGGTCTGTGGCATGGCGCAGCCTGGACTTTTGTGGTCTGGGGATTTTATAACGGCGCATTCCTGATCATGGAACGCTGGGGCCTAGGTGCACGGCTTGCTCGGCTGCCACGGTTGATCAGGCATGCCTATGCGCTATTAGCGATCGTAGTTGGCTGGGTGATTTTCAGGGCAGACACCCTGCTGCAAGCCGGCAATATGTTGCGGTACATGTTCGGAATGGGTGATATCAGCATCACAAGTAAATCGGTACTCGAGTATGTCAATCAGCAGCAGCTGTTGCTGTTCTTCGTTGGGTTAATTGCATCCACACCCTTGCCAAGAACACTCGCTGCCAAATTTATGACGGACAGACATGTTGATGTGCGGCGTCGCTTCCCTGCCGCGACTGTGCCCCGGGATGCCATCAGCGTTGCAATCGCCTGCTTACTACTGATTGTCTGCTTCATTTACGTCGCCTCGGGTACCTATAACCCCTTCATTTATTTCCGGTTCTGAATATTGATATGGCCAACCGTTCCTACAAAATAGATGACAAAGCCATTCTCTTTATGCTGTTAATGGTGGCCTTTTTTGGCTTCCCTGCCATAAAGGGTGCCTTTTTCACCTCACACGAGGCTCGCAGTGTATGGGAGGGTCGAGCCTTGGCTGAACTGCCTCGTCCCGGGTTTGATTTGCAGGAATGGTCTGACGTTCCAGTGAAAACAGATGCCTACCTGCAGGATCATTTCGGCTTTGCTGTCTCAATGAACAAGGCCTATCGAATGATGACTATCGAGGTGCTTGCCGAAACTAAGCAGGACAATATTACTGTGGGTGAGGACGGTTTTCTGTTCCTGTCCGATTACAATACTGATGATCGATACTCAAGGCTCAGGAGCCTGTGCCAGGTGATGGTCAACCCGCGGCACACAGAGATTATCGTGCCCCTCTGGCTTGCGCTGCTGGAACAATTCAGTGCCCGCGGGTACGAAGTGACCTTGGGCATTGCCCCCTCTAAACCAGGACTCTATCCGGACAAGCTTCCCGATTCGGTACCGGCTGAATTGCGCAAAGCCTGTCTTGCGTATGGGAGTCGTTTAAGCAGTGCGAGAGTACTGGCACGCAGTGCCGCTGAGGCGGGGTTCCGGGTGATATACCCCTATGACGAATTTGCGGCAGCCAAGGATTCGCCGAATTTTTACCCCGGTGAAAATTTTCATTGGAAGGGCCAAAGTACCCACCTGTTCGCAGAACTGCTCTTCGACGCAGTGGGGATTGGCGTAGATGAGCGTTTCTCAGCGCAGCAAACGGATATCTTCGCTGTGAGCGATGTGTCGAACATGCTCGGATATGAAGTCAAATTCAAGATGCGGATTTTCGACTACAGCACATTTGGCATTCGGCATGAAAAGTCTGCGCCCGAGTACATGGCTGGTTATTTTCAAGGTAATTGGAGCCCCATCGGTTACATGACCACAGCACATGCAATGAGCGAGCGCAGCGCGCTGGTGGTGGGCAACTCATTCACCACAAATATTGTCACGGACCTTGCGCCTGGCTATACCAACATACTGTGGTTTCTGACCAATACCACTGCCCCGGAGGACATCGCTGGGCTGCTAGAGACCGCACTGAAAAATTTCCAACCCGACGATATCATATTCATTACCCACGACAATGCACTGCATGAAGCGAACATGCTGTTGCATGCAATAGTGCATTGAGGCCACAGATCATTGCCACCCTCTATAGCCATTTTCTCTGGTGCAAGTGAACGCACCCTCTGTCTTTGTTCTGGTTCAATGGTTCCGGACACTTCGATAAGAGCCAATAACGGTGTCACTTAACGAGGTGTTTATGACAGAGAAACGCAGTTACCGACAGTACCCA
>JAPKAY010000118.1 GCA_028825045.1 Halioglobus sp. | reverse complement strand
CCAGCGTGCCGTGTAACACTCGCGCACCACACGTCGCGCCCTGCGCCTCAGGGAATGTCTGGAACGTGAAACGCTCAGAACTACTATCCAGTGAGTGTAAAAATCGTTCTGCGCAGTCTAGTTCCGGGGTATAACGTGATAGCGCGTCACCAATGGGCGGGCCGGTCTTCCCACCGGCCCTTTTTTTGTCTGTCATTTCACCTCTCCAGCTTCTCGATCACTTCGGAAAGACGCCAGCGCGTAATACTGGGACCGATCTTCACAGGTGGCGGAAGTCGCCCCTCTTTGGCCCAACGCCAGACGGTGCAGCGGCTTACACCGTAACGCTGACAAAGCTGTACATCGCTCGCCCAGATAGTAGAGGTTTCTATGTTTTCCTGCGCATTGAGAATTGCCACGGCTCGATATCTCTTGTTGTGGGTCGAGCCTTAAACATACCGCCTGACATTAGAGGGGTAATTTCAAAACAAAAATATTATTTTTTGCCTGTAATTTTTAGAGGCTATTCAGAACGTTACGGAGTGTGTTCGCTGAGGCTGTCACCCTTTTAAACAACCCATTAAACAAGATCACGAACGGGGCACTTTCCCCGGCCTTGGGCATTTCACCGAAATGGCGCTCCCAAACTTTGGCGGTGAGGAAAACCGGGTATTGGATACGCTCCGATACAGTGTCACGGGGCTGCTCCTCCAGTGCACTGCCGAGGGTCAAGGCCAACTGCGTCCAATCGCGCACGGCATCAAGATACGCTGCTCCTCGCTCATGGTAGGCTTGCTTGTCCTTATCGGACGCGTCTGCAGAGAACCCCTTTGGCTGCGGTGCCCAACTGTTACGCTTGCTATCATTCAGGCCATCGATCTGCCGCGCCAACTTCTTTACGGTGCTCTGGATCTCTTGTAATGCTGGATCTTTGTCGGTCTGCAGACTTATCGAATCGAAACTACGCAGAAGTTCGACTAGCGCTGCTAGTTCCTCGACAAACGCAGGGTAATTTTTGTGCTTACTTTTATCCGTATAAAGCAACAGCCTATTGATGTCATCTTTAGCACTCATGCGCGCCTATCCATACTGACCACCTTGGCGCGCTTTTGGCGACCTTTCAGAATGAAGTGCTCCCAGTCAGCCATTAGACCCCGCCGCTTGTCGATCAGCTCAGACCGTGCATAGGCCGCACGTGTGGCATCGCTACTGACGTGCGCCAGTGCCAGCTCGGCAACCTCCTCCGGATAGCTAGTGTTCTCCTGTACCCACGTCCGGAAAGTGGCTCGGAACCCGTGCGCCGTCACATCGCGGCCAATCAACTTTGGGGGCCTTGCTCATGGCCACATCGCTTATCGGCTTGCCACGCGGACCGGAGAACAAGTATCCGCTTAACCTGGGTAGGGAGTTCAACAGCGCAATCGCTTCCGCTGCCAAAGGTACATTGTGCGGCTTACCGTTTTTCATCCGTTCGCCGGGTATCGCCCACAGCTTTTTGCGTAAGTTGATTTCCTCCCATGTGGCACCCCTCGCCTCCCCGGGACGCGCGGCGGTTAGGATGGCAAATTGCAGAGCCTTGGCACCCACGGAGTCTTGGGTCTTTAGGTCACGCCAGAAAGCCGGTAATTCATCCACCGGCAGGGCATTGTAATGCGCCACTTTGGAAACTTTACTGCGTAAAGGGAATGTTAGGTCCAGGTTGCCTTTCCAACGTGCCGGATTGTCACCCATGCGCAACCCCTCAGCGCCAGCCATATCCAGAATACGCTCCACATTGGCGCGAACGCGGGTGGCGGTCTCGGTTTTGGTCTCCCAGATCGGCTCCAGCATTTTCACGATATGGGCACGCTCTATATCCGCGACCACCATATTACCGATGTAAGGGTGAGCGTAGGTTTTCAGGTGGCTGGTCAGTTTCTGCACTTGCTTTGCAGTCTTGAACTCCTTCCCCTTCTTTGTAATATAGCGGACGGCGACCTGTCGGAAGGTGACGGCCTTAGCCTGTCCGGCAATCAGAGCAGACCGGAGCGCCTTACGCTCTGCCACTGGGTCAATGCCCTGCCGTATTTTATCTTTAATGTCTCGCGCCCTGTGGCGTGCTTGTGAGAGCGTTACATCAGGGTAACCACCCAATCCTATATCCCTGCGCACCTCACCGACCTTCGTCCGCAGAATCCAAGACCTTGAACCACTAGGTTTACAGCACAGTAGTAGGCCAGCCACACCGCCCACAGCATGATATGAGGGACACGGTGTGCCCGGCTTCTTATCGGTGTTACCTATCCCCTGCACCTCTCCATGGCTCAGCTTACGGACGACGGCATCGCCGAGTTCCCTCGCCACCTTTGGCATGTTCTATACCCCTTTCTATCACAACATAAAAGATGTAAAGGGATGATAATCCATGCGTCAAGATGAAACAACGAATTTGAGGATAGTACTTATATAGTAGATCGATACGATGTTAGATGATACGGGCTGAAACACAAGAAAGGGTCATCTTCTGGGCACCATATGTTCATTAATATCAATTGCTTATAGATTTTATTTAAAAATACCAACATAAATGAAAAGAATCAATATGAACACGGGCATCAAGACACTCTTTATTTTCTTCGTCGCTCTCCTAATGACAGGCTGCAAATTTGCTTTGCTGGTCACGGCAAATGGCGATGTTTTGTCAAGTTCTGGCACACGGGATTGTGCAGGTGGCAGGATCTGTGAATTCGACGTGACTGCTGCGGGCTTTAGCGAAACGTTTACCGCCACCGCTAGACCAGGGTACGAATTTTCCAAATGGCAGGCGGGGGACTACTATCAATGTGCCAACTCTGAGAATCCCGTCTGTACCGTTTCCAACGGTCCGGCCTCTGATGAGCCTTTATTTGAAAGCATCCGCAATTCTATCTTGGATACTGGAATGTACTTCTATGCAAAGCCTATTTTTACCTTCGTAGGCATTGATACAGATGATGATGGCATTAAGGATCATCTAGACTTTGATGATGACAATGACGGAATATTCGACCCAGATGATGCCTGCCCACTCAACCCAGACTTGTCCTGCGGCGCAGACACCATCGCCGTTGATGGGAAAAT